>CAXUHM010000054.1:0-12485 GCA_964250935.1 uncultured Terriglobus sp. | reverse complement strand
GGCTGCAGTGTGAGCACTCTGCTTAAAACTTCAAACTCGCTTCTCTCAAAGAAGAGGCTGGGGGACTCAGGGGTGATGGTCTCGGATTAAGCCGTCAAGTAGTAAGATGCTTGGAGAAATACGGGGTTCTCCTCCTTTTGTGTCAAGGAGCAGCTAGCCCGCACGGGTTGGGGGGGGGCTCGCTCGTGCGTAAGTGGCACTTTAACCCTGTAAGCTCCCCCACTTCCACAATCCTAGTTAGTGGTCTTCCCAAATAATCGCTTGCCAAGTCCGCCCGTTTCAGCATCCAATGCGAGTTGTCATCTCGCGCATCGCATGCGGTTGACCGGAGTGGACGGTTATGAAAGACACCTTAGGAGTTCTTCTGGCTGGCGGCGCAGGCGAGCGTCTGTTCCCCTTGACGCGTGAGCGTGCAAAACCGGCTGTGCCCTTCGCCGGCCAATACCGCATCATTGATATCACCCTCTCCAACTGCATCAACAGCGACCTGCGCAAGGTCTACATCATGACCCAGTACAAGGCGCTGTCTCTCAATCGCCATATACGCGAGGGTTGGGGGCCGGTAGTTGCAAACGAACTCGGTGAGTTCATTGAAATTCTTCCGCCCATGCAGCGTGTTAACCGCAATTGGTACCAGGGTACGGCAGACGCCGTGTACCAAAATATCTACTCGATCGGGTCAGAACAGCCCAGGTATGTGCTCATCCTGTCGGGGGACCACATCTACAAAATGGACTATGGCAAAATGCTGGAGCAGCACGAAGCCAGCGGTGCCGCATGCACGATCGCCACCTTGCCGGTCGACCCTGGAGAAGTCGCCGGTTTCGGCGTGGTCGAGGTCTCGCGCAGCGGCGAAGTTACTGGATTTGAGGAGAAACCAAAGACCACGAGTGTGCGCTCGCCTTTCAATCCGGACAAGGTCGACGCATCCATGGGTATTTACCTCTTCAATACCGACGTTCTCATCCCTGAGCTGATCGCGGATGCGGACGAGCAAGGTTCCAAGCACGATTTTGGTCATAACATTCTGCCCAAATTACTTGGCAGGTACAAAGTTTCTGCATACAACTTCGTCGACGAGAATCGTCGGGAAGAGGCGCTGTACTGGCGTGACGTAGGCACGCTGGATGCGTACTACGAAGCCAATCTTGACATCTGTTCCGTGTCGCCAGTCTTCAATTTGTACGACAAAGAGTGGCCGATGCGAACTCGGCCCACGCAGTATCCGCCGGCAAAGTTCGTTTTCGGTGAGATGGGGCGTACTGGCACCGCGATCAACTCGGTCGTTTCACCCGGCTGTGTGATTTCAGGGTCGGCTGTACGCCAGAGTGTGCTATCGCAGGATGTACGCGTTAATTCTTACTCCGACATCGATAGCTCGCTCCTGTTTCAGCACGTGGTGGTGGGACGCCACTGCAAAATTAGGCGCGCCATTATCGATCGAGATGTGGTGATCCCGGACGGGACAGTAATCGGCTACGATCAGCGTGCTGACAAGGAGCGCTATTTCGTAACGCCCAGTGGGCTCACAGTCGTGACGCGCGACGGCTCGATGTACGAAAATCCGGTGTCAAGTGAGTTTCTGCAAACGATGTGAAAAACAGCTGGAACAGACGCACTGGGTATCTTCTGTGCTTTGTTCCTTGGGCACCTTACCGTTCTCCGAAGCGGTAGACAATACCGCCGGAGACAGAAACGAACTCGCGTACTTCCGTACCAAAATGCTCAAACACAATCTCGGGACTAAGGCGAACGGCGAAGTGGGCGGAACGGTTGAAGTCAATGCTTGGACCGATTGTTCCCATGAAGGATGTGCGATTGCTGTAAAGCCCGGTCGCCGCAGTGAAGGTCGCGACAGGCAAACCCGGATTGCTATGGTCGAACGTACCGTGAGTAATGCCGGCCAATGCATGAAAGTTGATGCCGGCGTAGTGGTTCCCGCGGAAGTGATACTGGACGCCGCCCATACCAATTGCCTGCGACGCATAGGGCCGAGTCTGTATCTGCGGATTGGTCGCCTGACCTGCCGGCAGCACCGGGGTTGATCCGATGTCATAGCGAAAATCGCCGGCTACGCCGTACTTTGGCGTAATCCAGTAGGTGGCCATGACTTCACCGCCACCTAAGTCGTAGCGCTTGGGCAGACTCTGGCCAGCTTGACCGTTCAGGAAGTTCGCGGCACCAAAGATTTCGTACTTCTCGGTATAGGTCACGGGAAGGGGCGGCCTGAACACATCTTTTTGCGCTTGCAGCTTGGGCGTTGTCAGGCAAAGCAACGCGCTTATGGCGACCGGCAACAAGCGGAAGAGAGCAGTGGGGGAAACGGCAGGCGACAGCCCGGCACGGTTCCGCCGGGAGCGGATCTTGAACATGGTCCTCCAAAGAGTGGTGCGCCGCGCGACAAATGGTGCGGCCGGCACTCTTGTAAAGATATACCGTTCGACTCTCCCCGTGGGCAAAGCGTGTCTTGGCTCCGCGGGTGAAGTGTTACTGCCCTGCGCACAAGAAGCGTGGCGTGTACGCACCGCAGGAACGCCCCAGACAACGACAGCATGATTCGTGCGACAATCATATTGCTGCGTGGATGGTTCCGTCGCGCCCGTACCCGGAGGTAGACTTCATGCTCAATGATCTGTTTCAGCCGACCCATTTGCTTGTCATCGGTGTTGTCCTGCTCGTTTTCTTTGGTGGCCGCAAGCTGCCGGAACTCGGCAAGGGTCTGGGTGAAGGTCTGCGCGGTTTCAAAGAGGGTATGAAGGGTGTGAACGACGACATTAAGAATGACGCGCACATTGTGACTCCAGTGACGCCTGAGAAGCCGGTAAACGACACAGTCTCCAAATAGTTTCTTTACCCTTCAGACACAAAGACGGCAGAGATGCCGTCTTATGTGCGCCCGAAAGAGACCTAGGCACCTTTCTTGGTAGTTCTGTCGTCTGTCGTGACAGCACCATGAAAGTGAGCCGCCCGTGAAAGAGCATTCTGCTTATCGCATCGACGCAGACAAGCCTGTACGTCTTAAAAAGATTCCAACCGGTAGCACCGGCCCGTACAAGGGAGAGGACGATGCGGACGCAGCACTGACAGAGAGCAACAAGCATCTGCGCAAGCTGCAGGAAGTGATGTACGCCGCCAGCAAAGAGAGTTTGCTCATTGTGCTGCAGGGGCTGGACACTTCGGGCAAGGACGGTACCATCCGGGGGATCTTTGATGGTGTCAACCCGCAGGGGTGCAACGTAGCTTCGTTCAAGGTGCCAACACCACTTGAAGCTAGGCATGACTTCCTGTGGCGCGTGCATCCATTTACTCCCGCTCGCGGGATGATTGAAATCTTCAATCGTTCTCACTATGAAGACGTGCTCGCACCGGTAGTGCATGGCACCATTTCGCCCAAAGTTGCAAAACAGCGTATGCAGGCCATTTGCGACTTCGAACGCTTACTTACTAATAACGGCACGACCGTGCTGAAATTTTTTCTGCATATCTCGTATGAGGAGCAGGGCAAGCGCCTCCAATCTCGAATTGACGACAAGGACAAGCATTGGAAATTGTCTGCGGGAGACTTCGCTGAGCGCAAATTTTGGCAACAGTATCAGCAGGCGTATGACGCCATTTTCGAGCAGACTAGTACCAAAAATGAGCCTTGGTACGTCATCCCTGCGGACCACAAATGGCATCGGAATGCAGCCATCTCTACCATCATCGTCGATAAGTTGAAGGATCCAAAACTGGAATACCCTAAAGGAACGCTCGACGTTAGTACGCTGCACGTGTAGCAATCTCGACACGGAACCATGTATGTCGGACCCAGGTGCCACTAAATCGTGATTAGGATGATGGCCGGCACTGCCATCCACATACCTATCTTCTGCTGCGGCGAAGTTTTCTCATGCAGTACCCATGCAGCCAAAAGAATCGTGCCCGCGGGATAAATTGATGCAAGAACAGCCGCGACATCCAGCCTGCCGGCGCGCGTAGCTGCTACAAAACTCAGGTTGCCGCCCGTATCCAGCGCTGCACCGCCTAGAGTCCAGCCCAAGGCCCGGAGGTTAAGTGGAACTGACGCAACCGCACCACTCTGTTGACGAAAGACAAGCGTCAGCAGCAAAAGGCTGCATATCGCTAAACTTCCGACCCGCGCAGCCGCCGTCGGCCAGAGTAGGCCGGCTGTGCCACCCTGCTTTAGAGCGACGAAGTAGACTCCGAATCCTATGCCCCCAAGTACCGAGAGAGTCATTGCACGCCGAGAAGCGCCGCCGCCGGAACTCGCAATAAGCCAGATGGCTAGGCCCGCTAAGAGGAAGCCCAACAGTTGACGTCCACCAGGCGCACCCTCAGTATGTGCTGAAACAATGGCCGGGAGAGCTGCACAAATGAGGCCGCTTACCGCCGCTGCCGACCCCATGTGGCCACTCGCGAGGGCCAGATAGAAGGCCACCAGTGCCACACCAGAAATCGCGCCGCCACACATGCTCCACGTGACTGAAGCTCCATGCGGCAAGGCATCATGAAGTGAAAATGCAAGTAGTGATAGAAAAAGTAGGCTGACACCATGCCCAATCACTACAACCTGCAGCGCTCCGCGTACAGAACCGCCTAGGTCTTTCACTGCCATTGATCCAGAGAAGTCGCCACTCCCCCATAACCCAGCCGCGAGTAAACCGAACGTCGTATTGCCGCCTAGCAGTCCTGCTGCCCAATTTGTCAAAGCCAGTCTCAGCGTCCTTGCGATGCTGCTGGAATTGCCTCTGGTGAGGGGTAGTAACCCTTCTTCGCGATCACATCGAGCCCCGGGCGCAAAACCTGCACTTCAAGCGGACGATATTTGCCGTCTGTAAATGGCTCGTTGCTGTAATAGCCGGCGGTGTATTGGATGCGGACTTCTTCGGCGATTTTTTGGAAGCTGGTCTCTATGCCCTTGATTCTAAACTCTGAAATGGCCTCGCCCCCGGTTGCGGCGGCGTACTGTGGAAGAAGGTTTTCCCGCATCGTGAATGGAATGTGGTACTTATCGAGGAAACCTATGTAAGGCGTTGCAGAATCGCCTACAACTGTTGCATACACAGCGATGTTGTTGGTCTGCAGGTACCGGATCAGGTCCTTGGTCTTGACCTTGGACCCGGACTCGCGACCATCGCTCACGATGTAGATGACGCGACGGCGGCCATTGGGCCGAGTGGACAGCGAATGCGCCGCCTCGAAGATGGCGTCGTTCAAGGGATGCTGTTCCTTGGGGAGGTTGTTTACCGAGCCGGGCAGGGCCGTGCCGTGCCGGGCATTGGTATTGGGATCGATGTTGCCTGCCGCGCCACTGTTGTAATAGATATTCTGCTCAAGCGGGCCGTTCCCGAGCGCGGCGAAGTTCGCCTCGCGCCCCTCGGACTTCGCCTGTTCGAGCACAGCCGCAAGGCGGGGGCTCTGCGCGCCGGTGTAGTCCGTGCGCATGTTGGTGCCGTTGTTGTAGGTGAACACAGCCATTTCGTCGTACGGCGTGAACGCACCCTGCACCGCACCCATGGCGATGTTGACCGTCTTCATGGTCTGGTAGGGCAAGGACTGGTCGACGACAAAGGCCACGGAAAGCGGGTAGGGATCGACGGTAAAGAGGCGAAGCTGCTTGCGCACGCCATTCTCAAAGACGTGCACGTCGCGCCAAGTCAATCCCGGGACAAGCTGACCCTTGTTGTCCTTCACGGTAAAGGGGACTTCTACAAAGCGAACATTGGTGCGCAGAAGGGAGACGCGTCCACCCGGGCCGGTCTCGGGAATAATGTCGGGCGCAACCGTGTCCGCAGCCTTTGTCTCGGGATCGACCGTCGTGGACGGCTTGTTGGGAAGGGTTGCGCCGGGTTCGTCCGGGTCGGCGGGCGCGTCCGTGCTGGCGCTGGAGCCGCGGCCGGGCGTGACGCCCTGCGTGCTTGGCAGTGTCTGCGGCCGGGGATTGTCCGGGATGGCGGCGACCTGTGCAGAGGTCTGCGCAGCCGGATTATCCGGCAACGCCGGTGCCTGCGCCCTGCCCGCACCGTGCACCCACACCACCGCTGCCGCGGCTAGAATTCCTGCTGTCCACCCTGACTTCACCCGTTTGCTCCTTCTGCCTGCGGCGAACCGCAACCGTTGCCAGACCCTGGTTCGGCCGTGGCATCGTCTCCCTGAAGATTATCAGCGACTACCGTGTTGGACGCAGGCGGTCCGCCGTCCGTTGTTGTGACAGCCCTGGCAATCGCGGATTCGGGACATTCTTGCATGCGGTAGACTCATGAGTTCCTTCATCCGTCCAACGAGGGTATGCGCAAACCTCCACTCTCCGCGGTACTCGCCCTTTCTGCCTGTATGTTCACCGCCGCGCCACGCCTGATGCACGCGCAGGAGGCGCCGTCGCCTAACGGACCGCCGCCGGCGAGCACGGCTCCACCGCCGGTGGAGGATGACAAAACGCTGGACAGCAAGCAAACCATCCGCGTGCGCGCCAACCTGGTAAACACCTACTTCAGCGTGCGCGACAAGGGCGGTTACCTGACCGGCCTGCACAAGGAAGACTGCCAGGTATTTGAGAACAAGGAGCCGCAGGCGATCCGCAACTTTACGCAGGAAAAGACGCTGCCGCTGACGATCGGCATTCTGCTGGACACCAGCGGATCGCAGACCAATGTACTGCCGCTGGAGAAGGAGGCCGGAGCGACCTTTCTGAAGGACATGATTACACCGAAAGACGAGGCCTTCCTGATCAGCTTCGACATCAACGTGGACCTGCTCAGCGACTACACGAGCAGCACGCGCGAGTTGCGCCGGGCAATGGACAAAGCCGAGATCAATACCGGCGCCGGAACCGGGTCGGTGACGGGGAACAGCACGCCCAAGGGAACGCTGCTGTACGACGCGGTGTACCTGGCGGCACACGACAAGCTGCGGCAGGAAGCCGGACGCAAGGTGCTGGTGCTGCTGACCGATGGCGGCGACCAGGGTTCGCAGGTGAAGCTGAGGGAGGCCATTGAGGCGGGGCAGAAGTCAAACGCGATCATCTACGTGATCCTGATCAGCGATGCCGGCTTTTACCAGGGTGGCTTCAACTTCGGCCTGCAGGGCGCGAGCGAGATGGACCGGCTCGCGAAGGAGACAGGCGGACGGGTGATCAATGTGGGCCATAACGGGAACAAGCTGGACGATGCGTTTGCGCAAATATCCGACGAACTGCGGACGCAGTACCTGGTGAGTTATGTGCCCAAAAACGCGGAACTCGATGGAACTTTTCGCAACATCAACATCTCCTGCGGGAAGGATGCGAAGGTGCAGGCACGCAAGGGCTACTACGCGGTGGCCGACAACAATAACGAATAAGCACAGGCACAAACAACCCCGGCTGCGGGGGGCGGAATCACAGCGCAGGTACAACGAATGCGCCGCAATGCCATTTGAGATGTTGGAGGGGGCCTGGGATGAGCACAAAGAATATCTGGATCGCATTTAGTGTGGGTGTGACCGCGGGAGCGGCGATTGCCCTGCTGTACGCGCCACAATCGGGAGAGGAAACCCGCAAAAAGCTGAGTGATGCCTATGACGAAGCCGGGAAAAAGGTGCTGGAGGCCTATGACGAGGCGGGCAATTACGTGGGCGACGCCAGCGACTACCTGAAGGACCAGGCGGAACGGCTGGCGCAGCAGTCGAAGGCAGCGTATGCGCGGGGCAGCGATGCAGCGGCAGAGGCCTACCAGTCCGCGGCGGATGCGGTGACCAGCGCCTACAGCGCGGCGGCGAGCAAGGCCGCGGACGTGGCGGACCAGACCACGGCAAAGGCCAGCCAGTATGGTGACCAGGCGGCGGCATGGGGGAACAAGGCGAAGTCGATGGTGTAGGTCCGTTTGGACGCAAGGGAGAACGGGGAGGCCGATGCCTCCCCGTTCTGCATGGGCAGGCCCGGTTACGGCACGTTCTGAAAGACACCGATTTCGTTGCCGCTCGGGTCTGTGAAGTGGAAGCGCTTGCCGCCAGGGTAGTCGAATAGAGGCATGGTGATGGTGCTGCCGGCCTGCTGGACGCGTCCCTGCATGGCTGCGGCGTTGTCGCTCTCAATCAAGACCAGCGGGGACCTGGTCCGGTCGTTCGGGTTGGGATTGATGCCACCGTCGATGCCGGCATTCTGGAAGATGGCGTAGTCGTCGCCAAGGTTCAGAAAGGTCCAGCCGAACAGGTCGGCATAGTACGTGCGCAGGGTGGCGATGTCTTTGGTGGGAAGTTCGACGTAGGCGAGTTGGTTGTTGGCCATGGGCGTGGTGTCAGGGTAGGGGCGCGGAGCGGTTTGGGGCAATGAAATTCGGTGGCCGTGCGCGGAGCTCGGCGGCTGAAGCCGATGTCCAGGAAGGCGGGGTTCTATCTCGGCGGCTAAAGCCGCTGTCCGAGAAGATGATGCTTTTTGTCTCGGCGGCTGAAGCCGCTGTCTACGAAGGCGACAGTTTTATCTCGGCGGCTAGAGCCGCTTTGCCACCGCATGCTTGCTCGGTGGCAAAGCCGCAATCCAAGAACACGATGGTTTTCTCTCGGCGGCTGAAGCCGCTGTCCGAGGGGATGATGCTTTCTATCTCGGCGGCTGAAGCCGCTTTGTGGACGACCGGATGTTCCCTCGGCTGCTGGAGCTGCTGTCTACGAAGCATGAGTTCTATCTCGGAGGCTGAAGCCGCTTTGTGGATGACCGGATGATCCCTCGGCGGCTGGAGCCGCTGTCCGAGGGAGCGATGCTTTCTATCTCGGCGGCTGAAGCCGCTTGTGGACGACTGGATAATCCCTCGGCGACTGGAGCCGGTTTCTACGAAGGCGACGGTCTATCTCGGCGGCTGGAGCTGCTGTTGAGGAAAGCGACGGTTCTATCTTGGCGGCTGGAGATGCTGTCCACGGAGATAATGCGTTCGATCTGGGCGGCTGAAGCTGCTGTCCGAGAAGCCGATGCTTTCTGCAACGGCAAGGCGACAGGGAGCGGCCGAGGCCGCTCCCTGTGGGTGGGTTGCGTGAGGGGTTAGACCAGCGAGAGGGCTGCGCCTTCGAGCTGCTCCTCTCCCTCCTGGGAGATGGGGCGGTAGTAGAGCTGGTCCGGACCGAGATAGACCTCGAGGAACGCGGGTCGCTGGGTGATGGTTCCGGCGATGAGGGCCTCGGAGAGCGGGTCCTCCACAAAGCGCTGGAGTGCGCGGCGAAGCGGCCGTGCACCGTAGCTGCGGTCGACCAGCGTCTTGTCCAGAATCCACTTTTTGGCTTCGTCGGTGACGCTGATGGTGATGGCCTTGTGGACCAGGTTGGTATTGAGGCTCTGGACGAGCAGCTCCAGAATCTGCATGAGGTCCGCGTCCGACAGGGCCGTGAAGATGATGATCTCGTCGATACGGTTGAGGAATTCCGGGTTGAAGGTGCGCTTGACCTCGCCCTTGACCAGCTCCTCGACCTTTTCGGCGATGACGTCTTCCTTGCTGCTCTGGAAGCCGAGACCTTCGCGCTTCATGAGGTGCTTGGCGCCAATGTTGGACGTCATGATGAGGATGGTGTTCTTGAAGTCAACGGTGTTGCCCAGGCCGTCGGTCAGGTGGCCATCTTCAAAGACCTGCAGCAGCAGATTGAAAACGTCGGGATGCGCCTTTTCCACTTCATCGAGAAGGACGACGGAGTAGGGGGAACGCTTCACGCGCTCGGTGAGCTGGCCACCCTCTTCGTAGCCGACGTAGCCCGGAGGCGAGCCGATGAGCTTGCTGACGGAGTGCTTCTCCATGAACTCCGACATGTCGAAGCGAATGAGGGACTTGTCGGAACCGAAGAGGAACTGGGCGAGGGTACGCGCCATCTCCGTTTTACCGACGCCGGTCGGTCCGAGGAACAGGAACGAGCCGATGGGGCGGGCGGGGTTTTTGAGACCGGCACGGGAGCGGCGGATGGCGCGGGCGAGAGCAGAGATCGCCTTGTCCTGCGAGATGACGCGCTTGTGCAGCTCCTCTTCCACGCGGAGGAGCTTCTGGGTCTCCTCCTCCTTGATGGAGGTGATGGGAACGCCGGTCCAGCGACTGACGACATCTTCAATGTCTTCGCGGGTGACGATGCCGGCGGAGGAGTCGTCGAGGTGGTATTTCTCGCGAAGGGCGCGAAGGTTGTCGCGCTCCTTGCGTTCCTCATCGGAGTAGAAGCGGGCTTTCTCAAACTCGTGGTTCGCGATGGCATTTTCCATGCGGTGCACGATGAACTTGATACGCTTCTGGACCTCGGTGAGCTCTTCCGGAAGGGTGGTCTGACGGAGCTTGACGCGGGCGCCGGCCTCGTCGATGAGGTCGATGGCCTTGTCGGGCAGGAAGCGGTCGGGGATGTAGCGGGAGGAGTGCGAGACGGAAAATTCGATGGCGTCATCGGTGTAGCTGACGGCATGAAACTTCTCGTACTTTTCCTTAATGCCCATGATGATTTTGACGGCATCGGCTTCGTTGGGCGGCGGGACCTTGACGGCCTGGAAGCGGCGCTCGAGCGAGCGATCCTTTTCGATCGACTTGCGGAACTCCGCGGGCGTGGTGGCGCCGATGCACTGAATTTCGCCGCGGCTGAGGGCCGGCTTGAGGATGTTGGCGGCGTCGAGCGAGCCTTCTGCGGAGCCGGCGCCGACCAGGGTGTGCAGCTCGTCGATGAAGACGATGCTGTTCTGGTTTTCCATCAGCTCTTTCATGATGGTTTTGAGGCGCTCCTCAAACTGGCCGCGGTACTTGGTGCCGGCCACGATGAGCGACAGGTCGAGCGAAAGCACGCGCTTGTCGGCGAGAAAGCTCGGGACTTCGCCGTCGGCGATCTTTTGCGCGAGGCCTTCGACGATGGCGGTTTTGCCAACGCCAGGCTCGCCGATGAGCACCGGGTTGTTCTTGGTGCGGCGGCAGAGGATCTGGATGACACGGTCGACTTCGGTGTCGCGGCCAACAAGCGGGTCAAGCTGCTGGTCCATGGCTGCCTGGGTAAGATCCCGGCTGAATTCTGCGAGCATGCTCTGCTCCGGCTGGGCGTTGGTACCACGCTGCTGCTGCTTTTGCTGGGCGGCCGGCTTTTCCTGGGTGGTGCGCTGCAGCTCCTCGCGGATGGCGGGCAGGCGCAGGCCGCGTTCCATGAGGATTTCAGCGGCAAAGCACTTTTCTTCGCGCAGGAGACCGAGCAGGAGGTGCTCGGTGCCGATGTGCTTGTGGCTGAGGCGCTCGGCCTCTTCTGCCGCGTAGGCGAGCACGCGTTTGCACTCATTGCTCAAAGGGAGGTCGACGGAGGTCGACACCTTTTCGCGAATCGTGGTGTGGCCTTCAATCTGTTTGCGGATCGATTCCACAGAGGCGTGGGACCGCAGGAAGCGGTTGGTCAGCGCCTTGTCTTCCCGCAACAATCCAAGCAAAAGATGTTCGGTCTCGATGTAAGGCGACCCAAACTGGCTGGCCTCGTACCGCGCGAAAAAGATCACGCGCCGCGCTTTCTCGGTGTAACGCTCGAACATGCTCCCCCTTGCGCCGGTCACAGGGCGGGTAGCCGTGTGACCGCCAATGGCTTGTTGCTCGTCCCCGCACCCAAAACCGCTGCGATGCAGGAACCTTCAGGCCGAAACCGCCGCAAGTGCTTCGCGAGCCGGTTTGCTTCCCACATCCTGTGTTTTATGCCGCCGGTGGAGCGCGGTCATGGCCCTAAAAAACTCTGGTTCTCGAACACACTATCAGGAACAAGGTATGTTCTGCAGTATCTATTGGACGCTCCCCGTTCCAAAAAGAAGCACGGTCAACGACCAGTTGCCCCGGTGTTTGGCGTAGCGGGATGTTCGGTCTGAAGGCGGCCCGCATGGAGGCGGAGGACGCGGTCGCAGCGGTGCGCGAAGGCCGGATTGTGGGTGACGACGACGGTGGTCATGCGGTGCTCGCGGTGGAGGCGCTGGAGGAGGCTGAAGACGACGCCGGCGGTGCGGGCGTCGAGGTTGCCGGTGGGCTCGTCGGCGAGCAGAAGGCGGGGTTGGGTGACGAGCGCGCGGGCAAGCGAGACGCGCTGCTGCTCGCCGCCGGAAAGCTCGCCGGCGCGGTGGTCGGCGCGGTCGGCGAGCTCCACCTGGGCAAGGAAGCGGAGGGCGGCCTGACGGGCGTGCCTGGGAGGTTCGCCGCGAGCGAGCAGGGGCATGGCGACGTTTTCGGCCGCGGTGAATTCGGGCAGCAGGTAGTGCGCCTGCCAGACGTAGCCGATCGTGCGGTTGCGAAACTCCGCCTGCTGCCGGGCGGAAAGGGTGCTGAGGCGGGTGCCGTCGATGGTGACAGCGCCCGAGGTAGGGGTGTCCAGGGCGGCAAACAGGTGGAGAAGGGTGCTTTTGCCAACGCCGCTTTCGCCGACGATGGCGACCATCTCGCCGGGTGGGACGGTGAGGTCGAGGTGGTCAAAGAGGAGCACCGGCGGACCCGTGGCAAGGGGGTACTGCTTGCAGAGGTCGCTAACGCTCAGCACGGCATGGCTCACAC
>CAXUHM010000053.1:0-22377 GCA_964250935.1 uncultured Terriglobus sp. | reverse complement strand
GGCGGAGCGGGTCGGCGTCGATGCGGGATTGCGGGGGAAAGCCGCCGTCGGGCCCCGGTGCAGGTTGCTGCGGAAACATGAAGCGCGGAAGGAGAGTAGCGGCGGTGGTAAGGGCGGCGGAGTGGAGAATTTTTCGCCGGGTGAGGGGCATGGGAGGACCTCTGAGTGCAGCTTCAGTCTGGATGGTGAGGGATCGAGAGGTGTTTTGTCACGTTTCGTGCAGCGGCGGACGCCCATGTCCTACACGAGGCGGGGACCAGAGGTCGCGGTTGCGGAGTTTACTACTGACCCGCGAATTCGCTGCGATGGCGGCTGTAGAAGAAATAGACGAAGAGGCCGATGACGAGCCAGATGAGGAAGCGCTCCCAGGTGCGGATGGGCAGGCCTGTCATGAGCAGGACACAAAAGAGGATGGAGAGCGACGGGATGACGGGGCCGAAGGGGACGCGGAAGCCGCGGCGACGCTCTGGCTGGTGCCTGCGCAGGACCATGACGCCGATGCTGACCAGTACAAAGGCGAAGAGCGTGCCGATGTTGGAGAGTTCAGCGAGCGTACCGACGTCAAACAGGCCGGCCGGGATGGCCACAAGGATGCCGGCGACCCAGGTGGCGAACGCCGGGGTGCGGTAAACGGGGTGGACGCGGCTGAAGATGTCGGGCAGCAGCCTGTCGCGCGACATGGCGAACCAGACGCGCGCCTGGCCCAGTTGAAAGACAAGGATGGACGAGATCATGCCAAGAATGGCACCGATGAGGACGACCAGGCGAACATAGTGCAGCTCGACCGAGTGGGTTTCGAGCGACAGGCGTTTGAGCGCATTCACGACCGGCGCGCCGTCGCCCGCGACCGAATTCCACGGCACGATGCCGGTGAGCACGAGTGCCACGCCGATGTAGAGGATGGTGCAGACAATGAGCGTGGCGATGATGCCGATGGGGACGTCGCTCTGCGCGTTGTGGCACTCTTCGCTAGCGGTGCTGACGGAGTCGAAGCCGATGTAGGTGAAAAAGATGATGGAGCCGCCGGCGAGCACACCCGCGTAGCCATTGGGGGAGAACGGGACGTAATTGCCGGGATGGATGAAGGAGATGCCGGCGAAGATGAACACCAGGATGGCCACCACCTTGACCAGCACCATGATGTTGTTGGTCCGCGCGGATTCCCGGATGCCGCGCACAAGGACAAAGGTGAGCAGGATCACGATGAGGAAGGCTGGGATGTTGAAGCCGAAATGCCAACCCTGCCCGAAGATATCGTGGCCGGCGAGATCCTGGAGGCCAAGCGGCAGGTAGGCCGGGGAGAGCCACTTGGGATCGAGCTTGATGCCGAGCCAGTCCAGCAGGTCTACCACGTGCGCGGCGAAACCGACGGAGACGCTCATGTTGCTGAAGGCGTATTCGAGGATGAGGTCCCAGCCGATGATCCAGGCGACGAGCTCGCCGAGGGTGGCGTAGGTGTAGGTGTAGGCGGAGCCGGCGATGGGAATCATGCTGCTGAGTTCCGCGTAGCAGAGGCCGGTAAAGCAGCAGACGATGGCGACCAAAACCATGGAGAGTGCAAGCGCGGGACCGGCACCGGGGCGGCCGGCAACCGCGCCGTGATGCAGGACGAAGTCGATGACGGGTGAGTCCCAAAAGGTGGCGGACGTTGCGGGATTGCCGGCGATCGCGGTGCCGATGACGGTGAAGATGCCGGAGCCGATGACGGCGCCAACGCCCAGAGCGGTGAGCGAGACGGGGCCGAGCGTTTTCTTTAACGCGGTTTCCGGCTGTTCCGACGCGGTGATCAATTTGTCGATGGACTTTGTCTGAAAAATCTGTCGGGGCAGCGGGGTGTCCTCGGTCAATGCTGGTTTGCGCGCGGAATCCTCCGTAGTTTAGCGTGTTGCAACCGCGTGAACGGCAAACCTGCGGCCAAGGAAGGACCCGACCATGAATTTGGCAACCGCGGAGAGGGGGCAAGCGCCCTGCGGCCGTCCCGCCAGGAGGTCCGCGCGGTCTGGGCTGGCACCGGTACTGGCAGTGGCCGGGCTGCTGGTGCACACCGGCGCGCTCAGCAGCCATGGGCAGACGGTGCAGAAGGCGGCGCAACCACCGGCGACGATCCAGGCAGATGAGCGAACTGCGTGGGTGATCGGGCCATGGACGCGGGCATCACAGCAGCCGGTGATCACGCCCAAACCGCTGTCGGTGTTTGACGACCCGGTGAGTGGGCAAGCGACGCACTGGGAGGCGCTGCACACGTTTAATCCCGCCGCCGTGGTGCGCAGCGGCAAGGTGTACGTGCTGTACCGCGCGGAAGACGACAGCGGTGCGATGGCGATTGGCGGGCATGTGTCACGACTGGGGCTGGCGGTGAGCGCGGATGGGGTGCACTTCGACCGCATGGCGCAGCCGGTGTTTTATCCCGCAAAGGATGCGCAGCAGAGCCGGGAGTCGCCGGGCGGCGTGGAGGATCCGCGGCTGGTGGAGCGGTCCGAGGGCGGGTACGTGCTGACCTACACACAGTGGTCGCGGACGCGCGAGTCGTACTCGGTGGGCATCGCAACGTCGGACGACCTGGTGCACTGGGAGAAGCATGGGCCGGCGTTCGCGGGGGCGCTGGATGGGCGCTACGACGAGCTGAAATACAAGAGCGCGGGCATCGTGACGCGACGCGCTGGCGACAAGGTGGTGGCCGCCAAGATCAACGGCAAGTTCTGGATGTACTGGGGTGAAATCCACGTGGGGCTGGCGACGAGTGACGACCTGGTGCACTGGGTGCCGGTCGAGGACGCGCCAGGCAAGACGAAGGTGCTGCTGGAAGCGCGGGCAGGGATGGCGGACAGCGCGTTTCCGGAGACGGGGCCGCCGCCGGTGTTGACCGACCGAGGAATTGTGATGCTGTACAACGCCAAGAACGCAGAGGGTGCGGGTGGAGTGGCCGGGCTGCAACCGGGAACGTACTCCGTGGAAGAGGCGCTGTTTGCGGCGGATGCGCCCGGGAAGATGCTGGCACGGACCGATGCGCCGGTATTTCAGCCGTCGTTGCCGTTTGAGAAAAGCGGGCAGTATGCCGCGGGAACGACGTTCGCCGAGGGGCTGGTGTGGTTCAAGGGCAGGTGGTGGATGTATTACGGGTGCGCCGACAGCTTTGTGGGGGTGGCGACGGCACCCTAGATGCGACAGGTAAGACAGCGTGATGTTGCGGACGCAACACGAAAGCCCTACATGCGGAGTGCCGCAGGGCTTCCGAGGATGCGGGTTGACCTGCCTAGCGCTTGCTGGTGCCGCGCGCAGCCGTCTTGAGCTTCTTTTTATTGGAGCCGCGCGGGGTCGTGCGGGCGACCTTTGCGGGGGCGGCGGCGCGGGATTTGCGCTTGGCGGCCTTGCGCTCTTTGTGCTCGAGGTTCTTGGTGTTTGCCATGGTGTTCTCTTCTCTTGGTGCGAAAATGTGGCGTTGTGCGTTTGCCTGACTGCAACACGGTGCCAGGATCTCGGGGGCTAAAGCCCCGTCCTTCACTGATGCCCGTGATCTATGTCGGGGGCTGAAGCCCGTGATTGCAGGGTTAGAGCCGTTCAAGCTGGGCGAATTTCTCCACCAGCTTTTTTACGCCGTGCCTTGTGAATTGTACCGTGAGCTTGGCGTCGGGGCCATCACCCTCGCGCGAGACGACGGTGCCGTCGCCGTATTTGGGGTGCTTGACGCGGGTTCCACGCTTGAGTGAGATCTCGCCGGTGGGTGCCTCCACATCAAGTTTGGGCCGCGTGAACTTGCCGCCGTTGCCACCGCCACCGAAGAAGGTGGCGATGTTGTCGATGGAGTCGGGGGTCTTTGCGGCCTTGTTGCCGCTGCTGAACTGCAGGCCGTAGTTGGTGCGGGGCTTGCCCGCAGCAGTGGAGGGGCGGCTGCCGCTCTGGTCTTCATCCTCGTAGCTGTAGTGGCGCTCGCCGCCGTCGTCTGCAGCGGACTTGCCCAGCTTATTGCCGCCAGCGAAGCGCGATCCACCGGCAAAGTTGTTGCCTGCGCCATAAGCCCCGGAACCGTACCGATGACCGTAGGAGGTGCTGCCCGCGCCGGTGTCGGCGGGGGAGCCCAGGTCTTCCACGAGCCGGCTTGGGACTTCTTCAAGAAAGCGGGAAGCGACGGAGGCCTCCGGCATGTCTGACCCGTAGCGACGGCGGTAGCGGGCCCGGGTAAGGACCAGGGTATCCATAGCGCGGGTCATGCCGACGTAGCAGAGGCGACGCTCTTCCTCAAGACCGGTGGGGTCCTGCAGGGTACGCGAATGGGGGAACAGTCCTTCTTCCATGCCACAGAGGAAGACCAGCGGAAACTCCAGGCCCTTGGCGGCGTGCAGGGTCATGAGTGTGACGCGGGCGTCGGATTTAATCTGGTCGGTGTCGGAGACGAGGGCGGCGTGGTCGAGGAATTCGGCAAGGGTTTCGCCGCGCTCCTGGGCGTCCTGCGCGGCGTTGGCAAGTTCCTTGAGGTTGTCGATGCGGCTGAAGGCTTCGGGCGTGCCCTCGGTTTCAAGTCCCTTGATGTAGCCGCTGCGGTCGTTGAGGAACTTGATGAGTTCGGGAAGGGTCGCCGGATCGCCGGGCGCGCGAAAGCCGTCGACGCGCGTGCTGGTTTCTGGCGGCAACGTCGCGGGAGCTGGCATTTCTACGATGGGCGCGGCCTTGGAACGCAGGTCGTCGAAGCGGTCGGCGAGCGAGGTGACCTTGCCGTTGCGCCGGTCGGCGCGGGTGGCGGCTTCAAACGGGTTGAAGGCGATGGGCGGGGAGGCGATGCCGAGGTTATCGATGCCGACGTTCTGCCTGCCGGTCGTGATCGCGGGGGTGGTCGCCGGGTTTGCGGCGCCGGTGTCGGCGGTGTCGCGTGCAGCGAAGGGGTTGAAGGCGGTGCCGCTGCCGAAGAAGGTGCTCACGGCGGAGGCGGTGTCGGCGTCTACGGGTTCGTCTGCTGCGTCGGAAACCCACGTTCCAGAATCGGGACGTGGGGCACCCGGTTCCTCGGTGGCATCGGCGTTGAACGCGAAGTCGAAGGCCGTGTCGGCGTCCTCGGCAGCTGCGGGTGGGAACTCGAGGATGTTGGTGGGAACGCTGCTGTTTTCTGGCGCGAGGGTACTGCGCTCTTCGGTCCAGGCAGCTTCTTCGCCGCCGAAATCGAAGTTGAAGTTGAAGCTGGTGTCGAAACTTGCGTCGTCCGCGGGAGTGGCGGTGGAGGCGTTTTCTTCGGTGCCGGTGAACTCCGCGGCAAGGTAGTCGGCGGCGGCTTCGGCGTGCGCCTGGGCAGCGCCGATGGCGTCGGCGGCGAGCGTGTCGCCGAAGCCGGGGCCGAGCATGGCACGGGCGTCGAGGATAAGCCGGCGGAAGCCGTTGAGGGCGGTAAGGGCGCGCGCGGGAAGGAGCTGGTCTTCCGTTGCGCGGACGATTGCGTCCCATGTGCTGATGCCGGTGGTCAGCGCGATGCGCTCCAACGTTTCCATGGTGGTTTTGCCGATGCCGCGCGGTGGCGAGTTAACCACGCGGTTGAGCGCGATGGAGTCATGCGGGTTCTGGACGAGCTTGAGATAGCTGAGGATGTCCTTGACTTCCGCACGGTCGTAGAAGCTGAAGCCGCCGACCATGTGGTACTGGATGGCATAGCGTCGCAGGGCCTCTTCCACCAGGCGTGACTGCGAATTGGTGCGGTACAGCACGGCGCACTTGGCTTCGCCGCCGCTCTGGCCCATTTCGCGCAGGTACTTCTGGATGCGGTCGCCGATGAAGAGCGCCTCATTCTCGCCATCGGGCGCCTCGTAAAAGCCGAGGAGCGAGCCACCTTCGCGCGTGGTGTAGAGCTCCTTGCCCTTGCGCTGGAGGTTGTTGCGGACGACGGCGCCCGCGCCTTCAAGGATGTTTTGCGTGGAGCGGTAGTTCTGCTCAAGCCGAATGATCCTGGTGCTGTCGAAGTCCTTCTCGAAGTCGAGGATGTTTTTGATGTCCGCGCCGCGCCAACTGTAGATGGACTGGTCCTCGTCGCCGACAACACAGACGTTGCCGTGCGCACCGCCAAGCAGCTTCATGAGCTCGTACTGCGGGCGGTTGGTGTCCTGGTACTCGTCGATGAGCAGGTAGCGATAGCGGCGGTTGTAACGCTCACGGGTTTCGGTAGAGACCTTGAGGAGGCGAACGGTTTCGAGCAGGAGATCGTCGAAGTCCATCGCATTGTTCTTGGAGAGCTCGGCGCGATAGATCTCAAAGATGTGGGCGATGCGTTCTTCCAGCGGGTTGGTCGAGGCGAGGAAGTATTCCTGCGGGTCGATCATGTGATTTTTAGCCCAGCTGATGCGGCCGAGGGCGACGCGGGGCTTGAGTTGCTTGTCGTCGAAGCCGAGGCGCTTGAGGGCAGACTTGACGATGGCCTGCTGGTCGCTCTCGTCGTAGATGGCGAAGGTACGGGTGAGGCCCTGGCCGTTGGTGCGCAGGGCTTCGATGTCGCGGCGAAGGATGCGCACACACAGCGAGTGAAACGTGGCAATGGTGGGGCGCGCGAGGGAGGAGTGGCCGATGAGTTTTTCGACGCGCTCCGCCATTTCTTTGCTGGCCTTGTTGGTAAAGGTCACGGCAAGGATGCTGTCGGGCGAAACGCCTTTCTCAATGAGGTAGGCGATGCGATGGGTGATGACGCGCGTTTTGCCGGAGCCGGCGCCGGCAAGGATGAGGACGGAGCCATCGGTATGCTCGACGCCCTCGCGCTGCTGGGGGTTCATGTTTTGCAGAAGGGGGGATTCAACAGGCACGGGCAGGTGGCTCCAGCCACCAGTTTACGACGTTCCTTCGCCCCCGGCTTTCCACCGTATGGCGAAAGGCTAATACTGGCGCGGCGGCAGTTCGTTGCCATGACGACCATGCCGGAGGCTGTTGCTGGCACGCTCCGGCGCGACCTTGATCGAGGTTGCGCCACAGGGCTTGACGCTTTGGCAGGCGATGGGCTTGAGCGTGTCCTTGCTGTAGCAGGCTTGTACCGCGGTGAGGTAGTTATTGCCGCAGCTGAGCACGATGCTGCCCTGAGGGTAGGCCGGGTTTGCCGCCTGAAACTGGCCAAGCAGGGTGTTGGGCGCAAGGGTAAGGGGATGGGTGACATTCTGCAGCGACGCCGGGATCTTGAGGTCGTGGTAGCGATCGTCCGCGGTGGCGAAGAAGGCGTCGGCATTGAGCGTGGTGCAGGTGCCGTGCTTGGACCACTCGTGCTGCAGCAGCGTGAGCGACGGCGTGTCTCCAAGGTAGGGGGCGTAGCTCTCTGGCCCGGGGCGATTGGAGCAGTTGGCGGGATAGGTGCCATTGAAGTTCTGCGGCCACAGGCCGTGCAGCACAAAGCCGGTGGGTGTGCTGCACTCGTCGGCGGCGTCAGCGCGCTTGTTGGCGGTGCGTTCCGTCAGGGGTAGCGCCTCAACGTTATGGCAGAACTCTGGTGCCCAGCTGAGATTCATGAGGTAGAAGTCGAACTGGCCGGGAGCGCTGTGCACCTCTTGCGCACGGGCGCTGCAAGCGGTGGCGGCGGTGAGCAGGAGGGCGGCGGCAAGGCATGTGCGCTTCATGCAACCTATTGTAGGCGGCAGTGCTTTCCGTCCTGTTGTGGACAGTCAGCGTCCAGCTTTGGACGGCACGAAAGCCGTGCAAACACACGAGACATTTGTGCCTGAGCTGTTCACGGATTATTTTCAGAAATCGCCGGAACGAAATTAGAACCGAAGCGTATAACCATCTGCGCGACGAATGCCTCAACTGCAGTGGGACTTCGCCAGCACTACCCAGATGTACCCAAGGAGAAGTCTCATGATTCGTCAGATCGTTTCCGCAGTTGCCCTTAGCCTTACACTTGCCGCTCCGCTCGCCTCCAACGCTGCCATGTTCGGTCGCACACCCGGCACTGCGACCGACAGCACCGCCAAGGGCAAGATGGTGAAGCTCACCCTGAAAAACAAGAGTGCCGCACCGCTGACCGTTTACCTGGAGGGCAAGCCCGTGGTGCTTGCAGCGAACGGAGGCACGCAGGAGATCAAGGCCGCCGTGGGCTCGGACATTCTGGATGCGGACGGCACGACGGTGCGCCTGCACGTGACGTCGGAGCTGGGCGGCAACACGATCTCTTTCCGGTAGAGGTCCAAGACGGGTGAGGACGATGGGCGGCATGATGGGCGGTGGGTCATGCCGCTGCCTGGTCATGCCGCCGTCGGATGATGCCGCCGATGGATTGCGCGCCGTATGCTCAAAGCATGGGTTTGCGAAATGTGTGTGTGTTTTGTGCGTCGGCGGACGGCGTGCGGACGGAGTACAGGGCCGCAGCGGTGGAGGCAGGACGCACCCTGGCCGAGCGCGGCATCGGCCTGGTATACGGTGGGGCGACGGTTGGCCTGATGGGTGCCGTTGCAGCGGCGGCGCTCGAGGCCGGGGGCATCGTGGTCGGCATTGTGCCCGAGGTGCTGGTGGAGCGCGAAGTTGCGCACCACGGCTGCACGGAGCTTGTGGTGGTGGACACGATGCACACGCGCAAGGCGCAGATGGCGTCGAGAGCGGATGGCTTTCTGGTGCTGCCGGGCGGTTTCGGCACGATGGAAGAACTGTTTGAGGTGCTGACCTGGCAGGTGTTGCGGCTGCACGCCAAACCCATATGCCTGTTGAACACGTGCGGCTTTTACGACAGCCTGCTGCTGTTTCTGGACCGGTGCGTGACGGAGGGCGTTCTGCGGCCGGCAGCGCGGGACCTGGTGCTGGTGGCCTCTGACGTCGCCGAAGCACTTGCCCTGATGGGAGCCGCGGTGGCCTGAGGCAAGCGTGGTTTGACGTGAGGCCTTCGGTACTGCTCGACATCCAATGCCTGTACCTGGAGGATGTTTGCCGATGCCGACCCTGTTTGATCCCATTCGCGTAGGCGATCTTGATCTGCCGAACCGCATCTTTATGGCGCCCCTGACGCGGCTGCGTGGAACGACCGACCACCTGCCCCGGCCGGAGCTGATGGCTGAGTATTACCGCCAGCGCGCAAATGCGGGACTGATTCTGACGGAGGGGACGCCGGTAGACCCGATGGGTGTCGGCTACCCGCAGGTGCCGGGCATCTGGAGCGCCGCGCAGGTTGAGGGCTGGAAGCCGGTGGTCGAGGCCGTGCACAGGGCTGGCGGGCGCATCTTCGCGCAGATCTGGCATGTTGGCCGGATCTCGCACTCGAGTTACCTGGACGGCAGACTGCCGGTGGGACCAAGCGCGATTCAGCCCGCAGGCCATGTGAGCCTGGTGCGGCCGACGACCGGCTTTGAAACGCCACGGGCCCTGGAAACGGGCGAAGTGCAGAGCGTGGTGGAGCAGTTTGAACGCGCTGCGGAGAATGCGAAGGCTGCCGGTTTCGACGGTGTGGAGCTGCATGGAGCAAACGGCTACCTGCTGGACCAGTTTCTGCAGAGTGGGTCAAACCACCGCGAAGACCAGTATGGCGGATCGCTGGAGAACCGTGCGCGGCTGATGCTTGAGTGCGCGGACGCGGCGGCCGGTGTGTACGGGCCGGGACGCGTGGGCATGCACCTGGCACCACGCAGCGATATTCACTCCATCAGCGACGCAGACCGGCCGGAGACATTTGCCTACGTTGCGCGGGAGCTGGGCAAACGGAAGCTCGCGTTCCTGATGGCGCGTGAAAAGCAAGGTCCCGACAGCCTTGGGCCGATGCTGAAGCGGGAATTTGGCGGGGTCTATGTGATGAACGAGGAATTTACGCTGCAGAGCGCGGACGCCGCGCTGGAAGAAGGCGTCGCGGATGCGATTGGATTTGGCAAGATGTTTATCGCCAACCCGGACCTGCCGGCACGGTTGAAGAAGGACGCGGCGCTTAACCCGCAGCGGCCCGAGCTGTTCTACTCGCACGAGGCGGCGGGGTATACGGATTACCCGGCGCTGGTGGCGTAATAGCTTCAGCAATGGCAGACAGGCTCGGTTCAGGTCGGGCCGTTTACCAAGGTGTTCCGCACGGGGCACTTTGCAGTACTTTGCCAGCGCGGTACAACGGTGGCATGACGCTTGCGCGGGCGATGAAGGGCGGACGGGTGAAGCGGGCGGAGGTGCCCCGCGGACCGAATGGGCGCGGCCTTTGCCGCTGGTGTTCCATGGAAGTGCCGCCGCGCCGCTTCACCTTCTGCTCCGCGTACTGTGTGCATGAGTGGCGGCTGCGGTCGCAACCGGCGTACCTGCGCGCGCAGGTGTTTCTGCGCGACAAAGGGATTTGCAGCAACTGCGGCGCGAACACGCCGCGGGAACTGCACCGATTGCGGCGAGCGCGTGGTGCGCCTCGACTGGAACTGATGGCACGGTGGGGGTTGAACCTAAAGCTGCGCAAAAGCCTGTGGGACGCCGACCATGTGGTGCCGGTGGTGGAAGGCGGCGGCGAGTGCGACCTGACGAACATCCGCACGCTTTGCTTGCCGTGCCACCGCACGGCAACGGCGGCGCTGCGAGAACGCATGCGCCGGGCAAAGGTGGCGGCGATGCTGGAGGCCGAGCGCGCGGTGTGCGCTTAAGCTTCAGGGTAGCGTGTGGCTGTTCTGGGTTGTTCTTGGTGTTCTGCAGCAGCGAAGCGCCTGCCCTGTGCTGGCGGCGGGAGGATCGGCTGTGTTTGGAGCGAGCGACTTGTGTGACAGCAGCCTGGTTTTGACAGCGGAGAACTACGACGCTCCGCTCCCCCGGGCTGGGCATGACAAATCGACTTGGCGGGGACTATCGTCAAACCTGCGTGCAACTGCTCAGATTTTCGCTCTTGTTTCTCTTCTGCTGCGGCGCAATAGGCTCCGCGCAGACGGTAAGGTCACCGTATCCGGCCAGTGCAGAGCACCCGTCGCCGGCGTGGTTCGTGGATGTCGCGGCAAAGGCCGGCATTACGGTGCGCAATGTGAATGGCGGCTCAGAAAGCAAGAAGTACATTGTGGAGGCGACGGGCAGCGGAGTCGCCATGCTGGATTACGATCGCGACGGCTGGCAGGACATTTTTCTGGTGAATGGCACAGAGCTGGGCACGCCGAAAACGGCGCCGACGAATCACCTGTTCCACAATAACCACGATGGGACGTTTACCGATGTGACGGTGGCGACCGGGATGGGCAGCAGCGGCTGGGGTCAGGGAGTGTGCGTTGGGGATTACGACAACGACGGCTACGACGATCTGTTTGTCACGGCCTATGGCAAGAACCGGATGTTCCACAACGATGGCGGCGTACGTTTTACCGAGGTGGCCGAGGCTGCAGGCGTTGCGGGCACCGGCAAGGAGTGGGGCACGGGATGTGCCTTTGTGGATTACGACCGCGACGGCAAACTGGACCTGATCGAAGCGAACTACGTGCACTTTAATCTGGCAAAAACCCCCAAGCCGGGCGAAGAGCAAGGCTGCACATGGAAGGGGACGCCGGTGATGTGCGGGCCGCGCGGTCTGCCATGGGCACCAAACCTGCTGTTCCACAACGAGGGCAAAGGCGCGGATGGCAAAGTGCACTTCAAAGATGTCAGCGCGTCCAGCGGCATTCAAAATACCGAGGGCCACTACTGCTTCTCCGTGACGACGCTGGATTACGACGAGGATGGCTGGCCGGACATCTACGTCGCCTGCGATTCCACACCGGCGATTTTGTACCACAATCGGCACGACGGCACCTTTAAGGACGAAGCGGCGAATGTGGGCGCCGCCTTTAATGAAGACGGGCGCGAACAGGCAGGCATGGGCGCGACGGCCGCGGATTTTGATGGCGACGGCCACCTGGACCTGTTCAAGACCAATTTCAGCGATGACACCAGCACGCTGTACCACGCGAATGGCGACGGCACCTTTACCGATACGACGTTTGCCGCAGGTCTTGGTATCAACGCCGATGCACTCGGCTGGGGCGCGGCATTTGCGGACGTCGACAATGACGGCCGGCCGGACCTGTTGGTGGTCAATGGCCATGTGTATCCGGAAGTGGATTCGGCCAAGCTGGGAGCGACGTTTCGCGAGCCGCGATTCCTGTACTGGAATGCGGGTGGAGGCAAGTTCAAGGATCTGTCAAAGAGCGCGGGACCGGGCATGAACGAACCGCTGAGTGGACGGGGCCTGGCGGTGGCGGATCTTTGGAACGATGGGCGGCTGAGCGCCGTGGTGAATAACCTGAGCGATCGTCCCATGCTGCTGGTAAACCAGGCGGCCAATGGAAACCACTGGGTGGGGCTGAGCCTTGTGGGCACCCAGTCGAATCGGGATGCGATTGGCGCGCGGGTGACGGTACGCAGTGCTGCCAGGAGCTGGGTGGATGAGGTACGCAGCGGATCAAGCTACAACAGTTCCAGCGATCTGCGGCTACACTTCGGGCTGGGATCGACGGCGCAGCTGACGGGTATCACGGTGCGCTGGCCGAGTGGCGCAAGCGAGGACTTCCCTACACCGGCAGTCGACCGCCTGAGCCGGTTGGTGGAAGGTCAAGGCAAGATCGTCCGGTAGCAATGACCGCGGCCTGCAGTGCCGCTGTGAGACAGCATGGACGCAGAGGATCAACGCGCGGGCACGTTGCTGGGAGACGCTGCGTCCCTGCGAGCCTGGAGAAAAGCCAGCGTGCGCGTGGTGGCGTCTTCGCGGTGGTTGGGGAAGACATGACCGTCGTGCCTGTAGATCATGCCGTCGCACGTTGTGCCAAGCCGGCTGCAAAGCTGAAACAGCTGTCGCGCGTTGATGACTGGCACGTTCGTATCTTCATCGCCATGCAGGATGAGCAGCGGCGGCAGCCGTTGCAGGTGGTAAAACCAAGTGTCGGGCAAGCTGCTAGCCCAGTCGACGACAGCGTCGATGCCGCGCAAACTTGTGCCAGCCGCCAGCGCTACAGACGCGCCCAGCGAGATGCCGAAGAGAACGACTGGCCTGCCCGCCGGGGCCTGCCGCACGATACAGTCTGCCGTGGCGGCTACCCAGGCTGTGTAGTTGGCGTCGGTGGGTGAGGTGGTGCGGGTAGCTTCGTAGAAGTGCGGGAACAGCACCAGAAACCCACGTGCGGCCCACTGTTGCGCAAGTGCGCGATATGCGTCGGCACCAGACGCGCCATGTAAGAAGACGAGCGTGAGCGGCGCAGAGTCCGACCCAAAACGCTCGCAGGAAGCAGCCCGTGCCGGTACAGCAGAGAGGGCCACACAGGCAAACAGAGTAACGAGCACGCCGCGGAAGCAGCCGACCCGCATGAACCCGTTCGCCTCCCCTGACCGCAATTGGATGCCTACACGGCCTTGCGCTGGAACGACGTCTTCTTGGTGTTCGAAAACGAATCTTTGGATTTGAAGGCGTTGGCGGTGGCGCCGGCATGTTGCTTGATGCCTGCCTTGCCGGCAGCCTTCTCCTTGGCGGCTTGCAGCTTTTGCGCCGCGCGACTCAGGCCCCCGATTTTGACGGTGCCGGGTTTAGGAACGAAGTCGGTCATAGTCTGATCCTCTCATACTGTAAGACGTCTTTGAGCGGTAAGCGGGTATGCCAGCCTAGTGCACGGCGCAGTGTGAACCACCGTAATCGCCGGTATTCAGAAAGCGGCGGGCGTCTGCACTGTCCGGGTTGTACAGCAGGGCGCGGCGGAGAGTCGTCCTGGCTGCGGTGCCGTCACCGGTACGGCACTGCAGTAGCGCCAGGTTGAGCAGAGCAGAGGTCTGACCGGGATCGTTGGCGGAGATGGTGGTCAGGTTGCGGATGGCTCCGGTGTTGTCGCCTGTTTGCGCCTGCAGGACGGCTAGATTGGCGAGCGCAGGTTGGCTTTGCGGATTTTGCGCTAGCGCGGCGAGATAGTGCTGGCGCGCAGCGGTGATGTCTCCCGCGATCTGTGCAAGGTAGCCGAGCTGCTCATGGACCACGCTGTCTGCCTGGCCCTGCTGCTCGGTAGAGCGCAGCAGCCTGAGCGCCTGGCGATAGCTGTCGCGGTCGCCTCGAACGGCAAATTGAGCGTAGGCAAGGCCGGTTTCACGGTCGGTGGGAGCCGCACTGCCTACTGGCACAAGATCGACAGTGTGCGTGAGCTGGTGCGCGGGCTCTGGTGCGTCCAGCGATCGGAGGGTGAGTGTGGCTTTGGCAGCTGTGCGAGACGGATGCAGGGCCTCGATGTCGTGATCGATGTTTTGCTCGTGCGAGATGTCGGAAGTGGCACGAGAAGGCATGTGGCAGGTCGCGCAGTCCTGCTGCTCCGCATGATGAGCCGCCGGGTGGAAAGTTGCCGAGTCCCCGTGGCACTGCAGGCATTTCGCGCGATAGTAGGCGACCCGCTGCTCGGGCGGTGATGTGCTGTGCGGGTCGTGGCAGGTTGTGCAGGTTAGGCGGTCACCAACGGCGCGTCGGCAAGCGGAACGAAGGAGTGCCTCATACTGGCTGCCTGCACGTGCGTTCGATTTCTCGGATGAGGCATTGACGAAGTAGACAGCGGTGTCGGACAGATCCTGCCCGGGGGTGAAGGTACTGAGGGAGCGGCCAGGGCGCTGCACCATGGCGTCGCCCTCCAGGTGGCATTGCAGGCAGAGGCTGTCGCGCTTGACCGGGGCGAGATCGGCGATCTTCAGCATCGGTGCCTTGCCCTGCGTGCGGACGTGCTCTGCGCTGTTGCCGTGGCAGCTTGCACAACCGATGCCAGCCTGTTGGAAGGGCTGGTCGCGAAAGGCGTTGGGCGCTGTTGAGAGTGGCTGCTCGACGGCGCCGGTGTGGCAGTGAAGACAGTTGGCATCGGTAGGGAGGGCGAGAGGCGCGGTAGATGCCTTGTCGTAAGCCGGAGCCATGCCATACGCGGAGCGACGGGTGTACCAGTTGACGGGAGCTTCGTACCAGAGCTTGCTGTCGCCATTGTTGCGGCTGAAGAGATAGGTGCGGCCATGAAGACCGGAGCCGATGAAATACGCCAGATGCTCGGTGTCCTCGAGCGGGGCCGCCTGATCGTCGCGGGTAGAGCGCAGGCGGGCTGTACCGTCCTTAATGTTGATTTTGTAGGTGACGGCAGAGGGCTGGTGGGTGAAAGTCCCGGTGTCCAAAGCGTCTGTGGCGATACCGCTGCCGCGTGCCATGGAGGTTTTTGCATAGCTGGTGACGATGGCAGCGTGGCATTGCACACAGGCGCTGTCGGGGTTGGCGAGGTGTGGAATCGCAGTTGCGGCTTTGACCGAGGTGGTCGTCTTCATTAAAAAACCGAGCACGGCAAGCGTCAGAGCGGCGAGAGCGAGATGTGAGCGGAAACGCATGGTGTGTACTACTTCGGCGTTTCGAACTTGGGTGCGGTATCGGCCTGTATCTTTTGCGACAGAGCGGTTTCGCGCTGAGCCTCGGTGGTGCGTCCGAGACCGCGGTAAGCCTGGCCGAGAAGATTGTGTGTCATGTAGTTTGCAGGATCCATGCGTTCGGCGCGCTCGAGGAAACCGGATGCGGTCGCGGGGTCGTTGCGCTTGAGGAGCACCTTGCCAAGAAGGATGTAGGGACCGGTCGAGTTTGGCTCCAGCAGGAGGGCTCGCTGCAGAGCCTGCTGAGCGTTTGTGTAGTCGCCTTTGCGGCTGAGAGCGTCGCCAAGGCGATCGTAGACTGCACCGTTTAACGGGTTGCGTTTTGCTTCTGCGTTGAGTTCCGCAATGGCTTCGTCCACGTGAGCCTGTGCGAGAGCGACCTCACCAAGGAGCATGTGAGCCTCAGGAAGCTCAGGTTCGAGAGCAAGGGCCTTGCGAGCTTCTTCCTGAGCGACAGGGACATACTCTCTGCGCAGGAGCATTCGAGCAGCAAGGAGGTGAGCTGCAGCGGAGTCCTGTGGAAAACCATACTGGTCGGCAAAGGCGTGTCTGGCATCGTCGTAGCGTCGAGCGTCGATGTAGCAGAGGGCAAGGACGTAAGCAGGATCGGCTTTGGTTTCAGGAGTCCAGGTGTGGGCTTTTTCGAGAAAGGGGATGGCGTCGGCTGGACGACCCATGCGGAAAAGTGTGAGGCCTCGAAGCTGGGTTGCAGCGAGGTCGGAGGGAGGTGCAGCTGCGAGGGCTTTTTCTGCTTCAGGCAAACGGTTCAGCGCGTAAAGAGCCTGGCCTCGAAGAAGGTCATGGTTTGCGAGATTGGGATTTGCATCGAGGGTTTGAAGAACTGTTTCTGCTTTTCCAGTGTTGATGTCGTGTTCGAGGCTGGATTGAGCGTAGAGGGGTGCCACCCCTAACCCGATCGCTAAAATCCTGAAAACAAAGGATCGGGTGGTGCAGTTTCGCCAAAATCCTGTTCTGGTTGGAGTTACGGAATCCTGGCGCATCTGCATTTCGTTTTTCCTGGAGCGGAGAGCCGACTTCTGATGTTGGACGTGGCTGCGGCTGTTTCTATTGTAGAGAACCGGCGAGGGGAAACATGCCAACTATTTTGCCGCTCGATGTGGTTCATGCGAAACGGGTTACGCCGGACAGCAAAGCTTCGGGGGGTTGACAGGAGATCGCGGCGTTCGACCGCAAACAGAGAGAAAACAAAAAGCGGGGAAGGCCAAAGCCCTCCCCGCCGAAGTGATGCGTTGGTTAGAAGTTCGCGCGAATGGCGAACTGGAGTTGACGGGTCTGGTTGTTGCCGGGTGCAAGACCGGTCACCTGGCCGCCGTTGATGTCGATGTTCGTATTCGGGTTGGCGTAGTTCATGTGGTTAAGGATGTTGAAGAAGTCCGTCCGGAACTGGATGGTGAAGCTCTCCTTGACCGGGATGTTCTTCTGTACGGCGGCATCGACGTTGTAGTAGCCGGGGCCGAAGAAGGAGTTGCGGCGCAGGTTTCCGAATTGAGCGAAACCGGGATTGCTGAAGCCGTTGACAGCGGTCGTGACGCTGGTGAGGTCAGTCCCACCGGGTGTAAAGAAGTTGAGGTTTCCGTTGAAGTCCTGTCCCTTCAGACCGGTTGAGAAACCAGAACCGCTGTAATTCGGCTGTGATGGACCGACGTCCTTATTGAGTCCAGCATTGCTGTAGGTTGCCCAGAACGGCAGGCCGCTGGCAATGTTGAAGGTGGGGCTGATCTGCCAGCCGGAAACGAACCGGTCGACGACAGGGTTGATGTTGGCGAAGTAGGCCTGACCATGACCAATTGGAAGGCCAATGTTGCCAAAGAAGGTCAGCTGGTTTTGACGAAGATCATCCTGGTTGCCGAAGGTGATCTGCTTTTGTACTTCGTAGTAGTCGGTCGCGTAGTTGGTCGACTTCTGGTAGGCGTAGTTCAGGACAAACTGGTAGTTGTTGGAGAACTTCTTATCGAGCGTGACCTGCAGGGCATTGAAGTGCGAGTCAGCATGCGACGAGAAGTAGTTGATTGGTTGCGTCCAGCCAAAGCGCGGGTAGTAGCGCTTACGGCGTTGGTCACCCGCACCGCTGCAGGGCAGCGTTGGGAAGTGGGCACCGATGCACTCCACGTTGGCGGCAGGCTGGAAAATACCGGTCGGCGCGGGGTTGTAGATCAGGCCATTCTGAGCGATTGCAATTTCGTTCGGGTCGGTGGTGGAGCCGTCGCCGGCGAAGGTGTGCGTTCCCTTGTTGCCGACGTAGCCGACAGTAGCCGAGAACTGGTGGCCGAGATCACGCTGAAGCTGAGCGTTCCAGGCATCGATCGTCGGGAAGCTGTCGGTGTTCGGACGGGCATTTGCGTTGACGCCATCCGGCAGGGCGATCACTCCGTTGACGATCGGGCCGCCGAAGTTGGCCGCTGGCGGTGTACCACCGAGGGCAAAGACATAGCCGTTGCCAGCGCTGGTGACGTTCTGCTTGGACAGAACAGGCAGGTTCTGCGTGACGGCGTGGCCAAAGATCGATCCAAAGACGCCGATGTCGAACGAGCGGCCGTAGCCGGCGCGGATGACCGTTTTGTTGTCGATCTGGTAGGCAAGGCCGATACGGGGAGCGATAAGCGCAGCATTGTTCTTGGTGCCCATGCTGCCGCTGTACGGACCCTCATGTGCGACCTGAAGATTTCCCGTATCGAGGTTGAGGATGGCGCCCTGATCCTGCTCCACCTTTTCCGGGAAGTAGGTCTCGTAGCGCACACCGATGTTCGCGGTGAACTTACGGTTGACCTTCCACGTGTCCTGGATGTACTCGAAGAGGCGGTTCTGGGTCTCTGACGCGTTGGTGCTGGTGCTGGCGTAGCGGGAAAACTGACCAACTTCACCGAGGGCGAAACTGGCGAAGCCGAGACCGCCGACACCTGCCTGCTGGGTGGTATGACCCTGGAAGGCGAGAACACCGGCGCGGTTGGCGTCAGACGGAACACGAAGGTTGTAGGCGTGCCGGAAGTCCACACCGAACTTGATGGAGTGGTTGCCGAGCTCGTGTGTCCAGTTGTTGACGATCTGGTACTGGCGCTCGTTCTCGGTGAGTGGGCAGTTGCAGCGGTTGACACCCAGGCCGGAACCGAAGTTCGCGCCTGCATTGTTGATGCCGTTGTTCGGCGGACCTTCGATATCGAACTCCGGCGCGCCGCCTGTGTTGCCGATGGCAGAGTTCAAGCCAGGGATGCCGGCCCCTGTCGCGAATGCAGTTTGGCCGTCGTACTTGGAGGTCGCGATGGTGTAACGGAGGAAGCCGAAGCGGAGATCGGTCAGCCACTTAGGACTGACGACAACGTCTGCGCCGGTGGCCCAGCTAGCATTGTGGCCGCGAGAGGTCCCGCCAAAGCCGCCGGTGCCAAAGCCCGGGCCGCCAAGCGCGCCAAAAGCAGTACCACCGAAGAGGGTGTTCTCAAAGTAGCTGAAGCGGTTGAAGTAGTGGATCTTGTCAGAGATCTGGGCGTCGAGACGAATGGTGCCCTTGTCGTAGTTGAAGACACCGGTGCCGACGGCAGAGTAGTTCTGGTAGGGCGTGCCGGAAGTGCTGGTGTTGGCAACGGGGTATTGCTCGAGCAGAGCGATAGCCGCAGGATTGAGTTGCGCTTTGGGAATAATGTTGCCGGCGTAGGGCAGGCCGGTGGCAGGGTTCGCGATGACGGCCGTTGCCTTCCCTGATGCGGTATGAACGTTGTCATTGTTGGTGCTGCCGACGTAATCGGAAAAGTCGCAGCCGACAGGACCGGCGCAGGAGGTGCGAAGCAGGTTGGTGGGTACCGTGTTGAGCCCGGTGGAGGTACCGACCTTGTTTCGGAATCCTTCGTATTCCCCGAACAAGAAGACCTTGTCCTTTTGGATGGGACCGCCGAGAAAGATCCCAAAGTCGTTCTGGAGGGCGACGGGAACGATACGGTGGGTGACGGAGTCAGGCTTGTTGAAGGGGTTTTTGGCCTGTTGCGCATCCGACTGACGGAAGTCAAAGACGCCACCATGGAGGACGTTGCCGCCGGACTTGGTTTGCGCGGTCTGGATGGCGGCGACAGCCTTGCCCTGCTCCGCGTCGTAATTCTGCGTGGAGATTTTAGACTCGGCGACGGCGTCGAGTGAGGGATTGACGACGATGATGCCGAGAATCGGGTCTTCGTTATCGGTGCCGTCGAGCTCATAGCCGACACCGGAGAAGAGCTGGCCGTTGACCACAATCTGCTGCGAGCCCTGCGGATTTTCCGACGAGGCATGCGACCAGCCGAGCAGCTGGGTGCCGGGAAGCAGGAGTTGCAGACCAGTAAAGTTACGGTTGGGCAGCGGCAGGTCCTCCGTGCTCTTGGCGTTGAAGATGGTGGCAACGTCCGCGCGGTCGGTCTTGAGGGTGGGGATGTCACCAGCGCTGACATCGACAATGGTGCCGGTGTCACCAACGGTGAGCTTGGCGTCAACCTTGGGGGAGGTGTCTGCCGAAACCGCGATGCCGGTCGTCTCAAAGGTCGTGAACCCAGCCGCTGTCACTTTCACAGCGTAGGAATCAGGGATGAGGTGCTCGACGGTGTAAGCGCCGGAGCTGTTGGCGGTGACGGTAACGGATGTGCCCTTGCTGATGTCCGTGACGGTAACCGAGGCGTTCGGGATGGCGGCCCCGGTCGGGTCCGTGACGGTCCCGTTGAGGGAGCCATAAATGGCCTGCCCGTAGCTGGTCCCCGCCGTGACTAAAACGGCGGTGAGTGCCAGGGCCCTCGCCTTTCTTGCGATCGTCATTGCTGTCCTCCAGAGGTTGAAACTTGTGCGAAAAATCATGAGCAGTGTGGTGGCCTGGAACGGCGATTCTGCTGATGTATGGAACGACCAGGACTTTAAGGGACTGCGGGATCGATTGTCAACCAAAAGATGGAGACAAATTTCACCGGAGTGCACTACACATTTCGGAAGGGGAATTGAGGTATTTCCCGATTTCCATAGATGCCTGCGGCGCCTGCAGGAAAGGTGCAATTCGTTGGCAAAAACAGACTTATGCGGGCCGGGGCTCGGGCGTGCGCGAAGCCTGTGGGCGACGGCGGGGATGGCTGGAGAGGAAGCTGTGTGTACAGCTTTGAGCCAGGCGGGGGAGAAATGTGCTATGGTTTGCGGCGGTCCCAGACCTTTTGAAGGAGCAGTCATGAAGAGTCGACCTGTGATGTGGGCGGTGTGCGCCGCGGCCATGCTGGCAAGCGCGGCGAGGGGCCAAAGTGTGGCCGGGGTGCCGGCGACCGCGGCTGAGTTGAAGGCCGCCGCCCTGCCGACGCACGACGCGACCTGGTGGAAGCACGCGGTGGTGTACGAGATTTATCCGCGGTCGTTTCAGGATTCCAACGGCGACGGCGTGGGGGATTTGAACGGCATCACGCAGCGGCTGGACTACCTGGAGGGGCTGGGCGTGGATGCGATCTGGATTGCGCCGATGTTTCCGTCGCCGCAGGTGGATTTCGGGTATGACGTGAGCGACTTTGTGAGCGTGGACCCGCAGTATGGCACGCTGGCGGACATGGACCGGCTGATTGCGGAGGCCAAGAAGCACAACATCCGGATTTGCCTGGACTGGGTGGTGAATCACACCAGCGACAAGCACGCGTGGTTTGCGGAAAGCGCGAGCAGCCGCACGAACGCAAAGGCGAACTGGTATGTGTGGAGCGATGGCAAGAAGGCGACGGACCCGTCCGTGGGGGCGTACCAGAAGAAGTTCGAGCACGACGGGATCGTGCCGCCGAACAACTGGGAGAGCGTGTTTGGCGGGAGTGCGTGGCAGTGGGTGCCGGCGCGCAAGCAGTTCTACTACCACAAGTTCTATGTGCAACAGCCGGACCTGAACTACCGCGACCCGGCGGTGGAGGCGGCGATGCTGGACGGGATGAAGTTCTGGCTGAACCGCGGGGTTGCGGGGTTTCGGCTGGACGCGGTGCCGACGCTGTTTGAAGACCCGCAGAACCGGGACGAGCCGGAGACGGGCGGTACGAACGCGCAGGGCGATCCGAACCTGAAAGACGTGTACACGAGCAACCTGGACGAGGTGCACGGTGTGGTGCGGCGGATGCGCGCGATGGTGGAGGGGTACCCGGGAAGCCGTGTGCTGATTGGCGAAACCTACCTGCCAAACACGATGGAGCTGGACAAGTGGTACGGCGGCGCAAAGCACGACGAGCTGCAGCTGCCGATGGACATGCTGGTGGGGTTTCCGTCGCGCGATGGCGGCAAGATGCTGAGCGCGCCGGGCTTGCGGCGGTACCTGACGGAGGCGGAGACGCAGCTGCACGGGTCGCAGCCGCTGATCGTGTTCGATAACCATGACAATGTGCGCAGCCACGACCGGTATGGGGATGACGTCCACGACAGGCAGATTGACAAGGCCATTGCGGCGGTGCTGCTGACCAGCAAGGCGACGGCGCTGATGTACTACGGCGAAGAGCTGGGCATGGTCACGACAACGCCGACCAAGGTGGGAGACGTGAAGGACCCGATCGGCATTACCGGCTGGCCGAAGGAAAAGGGCCGCGACGGGGAGCGGACGCCGATGCAGTGGGATGCGAGCAACGCAGAGGCGGGGTTCAGCACGGCCGCGGCGACATGGCTGCCGGTGCCGGCAAACTACGTGACGCTGAACGTGGCGGTAGAAGCGGGGCAGCAGGATTCGCTGCTGAACTGGCACAAGAAGCTGATTGCGATGCGGCGCAGCAACCCGACGCTGCACGACGGCGGCGTGGTGATGCTGGACACGGCAAATCCGAACGTCCTGTCGTGGGTGCGGACGGCACCGGCTGGCGCGAAGCCGGTGGTGGTGAGCCTGAACCTGTCGACCGAAGCGCAGACAGTGAACCTGGACCTGGCAGCGGCGGGGGTGACCGGCGGAACGGTGCAGCCGCTGCTGGTGGAAGGCGAGGGGCTGGCAACGGCGACGAGCGTAAAGGGCCTGGTGCTGCCGCCCTACGGAACGTTCATCGCGCAGGTGCAGTAAGGGCGCGGACGGGGCCGCCGGCACCTGAAGCTGGCGGCCCCCGGTGCGTGATGGAGGGACGGATGGCGGGTGGGACAAGGGCGCCACGGCTGGCA
>CAXUHM010000052.1:0-23353 GCA_964250935.1 uncultured Terriglobus sp. | reverse complement strand
CGCATGATAATGTCCTTTATCATGCCCGGACGGACTGCCCCTTAGACTAGGGAGGCATGCTCCTCACCGTTTCGACGACGCACCAACCGGCCACGGATCTGGGATTCTTACTGCACAAGAATCCTGCTCGTTTACAGACAGAGGAATTGTCCTTTGGCAAGGCTCACGTCTTCTACCCCGAGGCGAGCGACGACCTATGTACGGTGGCGCTCCTCGTTGAGATCGATCCCGTGGCCCTGGTGCGTGGGCGCGGACCTGCTGGTGAGGGCGGCCAGTTGGAGCAGTATGTGAACGACCGGCCTTATGCCGCCAATTCCTTCTTGAGCGTGGCAATGGGACGGCTGTTCACGACGGCGATGAGCGGACGCAGCAAGGAACGGCCTGAGCTCGCCGACACAGCGATTCCACTCACCACGCATCTGCCCGTCATTGCTGCTCGTGGCGGAGAGGATCTGGTGCGGCGACTGTTCGAGCCGCTCGGGTATGCCGTCGAGGTAGAAAGCTCCAGCCTGGACGAGAGCTTTCCGGAATGGGGCGCCTCGCCCTATGTCTCGCTGACGATCAGCGGGACTACCCGGCTGCAGGACATGTTGACCCACCTATACGTCCTGATCCCGGTGCTCGACAACGAGAAGCACTATTGGGTTGAGGCAGACGAGATCGAAAAGCTCCTCCGGCGCGGAGAGGGCTGGCTTGGCTCCCATCCGGAAAAGGACTTGATCGTATCGCGCTACTTAAAGCGGCAACGCAGCCTGACGCGCGAAGCGCTGGACCGCTTGCTGGTGGATGAGCCGGAGAGGGAAGAGCCGTCCTCTGTTGAGCGTCAGCCCAGCTTGCATGAAGCGCGTCTGCAGACGGTCTTCGAGACTCTGAAAGAGACTGGGGCCAAGCGCGTGCTGGACCTTGGCTGCGGCGAAGGAAAGCTGCTTCGCCTCCTGTTGGCCGAAAAGCAGTTTGAGACCATTCTTGGCATGGACGTCTCATGGCGCACGTTGGAGACCGCCAAGGAGCGCCTGAGGCTGGACGAACTTCCGGAGCGGCTGCGCGGTCGGATCGAACTGATTCAGGGCTCGCTTACGTACCGCGACCAACGGCTGAGAGGCTACGATGCCGCTGCCGTAGTCGAGGTCATTGAGCACCTGGATGCCCCACGCCTTGCAACGTTTGAGCGCAATCTCTTCGAGTTCGCCCGGCCTCAGCACGTGGTGCTCACGACACCCAACGCCGAATACAACGCCGTCTTTGGCTCTCTCCCTTCCGGCGTGTTTCGGCATGGAGACCACCGCTTTGAGTGGACGCGGGCGGAATTCGAGCGCTGGGCCATGGAGGTAGGTGGCCGTTTCGGTTACGCTCTCCGCTTCGAACCCGTCGGGCCGCAAGATCCAGAACACGGTGCACCAACCCAGATGGTCATCTTTTCCAAGCAGGAGGTCACAGCGTGAAGATCAGCGTTCCCGAGCTCTCGCTTATTCTCCTGGTCGGACCCTCCGGCTCCGGCAAATCCACCTTTGGCCGCAAGCACTTCCTCTCCACGGAGGTCGTCTCTTCCGACTTCTGCCGTGCACTCGTCTCTGATGATGAGAACGACCAGTCTGCGACCGGTGATGCCTTCGATCTGCTGCACGCTATTGTGCGCAAGCGCCTCGCGCGTGGCCGGCTAATTGTCGTTGACGCGACCAATGTCCAGCCTGAAGCCCGCAAGTCTTTGATCGGATTGGCGAAGGAGTATCACCTCTTCGCGATAGCAATCGTTTTCGACTTACCGGATCGGCTCTGCCAGGACCGCAATGCGCTTCGGCCTGACCGCCAGTTTGGCCGTCACGTCATCTCGAATCAGTCTCAGCAGCTTCGGCGCTCGCTGCGGGGTCTGGAACGTGAGGGCATTCGGTACGTCTTTAAGTTCTCCTCGCCAGAGGAGGTGGAAGCCGCAACCATCGAGCGGCAGCCGCTTTGGAACAATCGCAAGGCAGAGCACGGTCCGTTCGACATCATCGGCGATGTGCATGGCTGCTTCGATGAGCTGGTCGAGCTCATGGCCAAGCTCGGGTACTCAGTGGAGCCCCAGGGCGAGGAGTATGCCGTCTCAACCCCTGATGGACGCAAGCTCGTCTTTGTAGGCGATCTCGTGGATCGTGGGCCGGGTGTCGTGAAGGTACTGCGGCTTGTGTCCAGCATGGTTGGCTCAGGACAGGCTTTCTGTGTTCCCGGTAATCACGACATGAAGCTGGTCCGTGCGCTCCGAGGCAAGGATGTGAAGAGGACCCACGGTTTGGCCGAGACCATGGAAGAGCTGGAGAAACAGCCGGCCGATTTCCGCACAGCTATTGCCAGTTTTCTTGACGGGCTGGTCAGCCACTATGTTTTCGACGACGGCAAGCTGGTCGTTGCTCATGCCGGTCTGAAGGAGTCCATGCACGGCCGTGGTTCGGGGGCAGTACGGGAATTCGCCCTCTTTGGAGAGACGACAGGCGAAACGGACGAGTTCGGCTTGCCTGTCCGCTACAACTGGGCTGCCGATTACCGGGGCAAGGCACTGGTCGTATACGGGCATACGCCCGTTCCGGAAGCGCTATTTCTCAACAATACGGTCAACATCGACACCGGCTGTGTCTTCGGTGGCCACCTCACGGCGCTTCGCTATCCAGAGCGTGAGACCATCTCCGTCGCCGCGCACCGAACCTATTACGAGCCCGCGCGGCCGTTCCTACCGTCCAAGCCCGAAGCGGTCCGTTCACTCCAGCAGGAGCAAGATGACGTCCTCGATCTGGCAGACGTGACCGGCAAGCGATTGATTGACACTCGCCTGAAGCCAAAAATCACCATCCGTGAAGAGAATGCCATCGCCGCGCTGGAGGTGATGAGCCGGTTTGCGGTCGATCCGAAGTGGCTGATCTATCTGCCGCCGACCATGTCTCCGTCCGAGACAAGCAAGCATAAGGATCTGCTGGAGCATCCAGACGAGGCGTTTGCGTTCTACCGCAGCGAGGGCATTCCCACCGTCATCTGTGAACAGAAACACATGGGCTCCCGCGCCGTCGTCGTGCTCTGTAAAGACGAGAGCGTAGCCCAGTCGCGCTTTGGAGTCGTGCAGCCGTCGCTTGGAGTGGTGTCTAAGAGGACCGGCCGCCAGTTGTTCACGGACGATTCTCTTCAGCAGCAGGTCTTAATCCGCCTCCAGCTGGCGGCTGACCGGGCCGGCCTGTGGGAAGCGCTCGGGACAGACTGGATGTGTCTCGATTGTGAGCTGATGCCGTGGTCGGCGAAAGCGCAGGATCTGCTTCGGGATCAGTACGCTCCTGTCGGCAACGCTGGAGTGCACGCGCTGCAAGCCGAAGGGGACGTTCTCGCAAAAGCGATGCTGCGGATCGGAGGCTTGGATGAACTTGCGGCGCGCACAGGCGAACGCCTCAGCTCGGTTAAACGATACGTTCGCGAGTATCGCCAGTATTGCTGGACGGTAACCTCGCTTGCAGACCTGAAGCTCGCTCCGTTTCATTTGCTGGCCAGCGAAGGTGCGGTACACAGCGACAAGCCGCACACATGGCACATGGAGATGCTGACGAAGCTCTGCGCCGCCGATGAGGAGATCCTGCTTGCTACGCCATACCGCCTGGTCGAGATACAGGATCAAGAGAGTTGTGCAGCAGCAGCTCACTGGTGGACAGAAATGACCTCCCAGGGGCGCGAGGGCATGGTGGTGAAGCCGCTGAACTTCATAACGGACGGGCGGCGTGGAGTCACTCAGCCAGCCATCAAGTGTCGCGGCCCAGAGTACCTCCGCATCATCTACGGTCCCGAATACCTCTTGCCCGAGAACCTGGAGCGGCTCCGTGCAAGGAACGTGGGCGGGAAGCGTTCCCTCGCTAGCCGTGAGTTCGCGCTCGGCATCGAGGCCCTGGAGCGATTCGTTCGCAAGGAACCGCTACGACTCACACACGAGTGCGTCTTTGGGGTATTGGCTCTGGAAAGCGAGCCCATCGACCCAAGGCTCTAATCTCCACGGAGTAGGTAGCTTCTATTCAGTTATCAAACAGTGGAACCAGAACTGCGGGAAGTTGCTGGCCCCGGAAGTCTAGCATTGTTTGCTCATGGCCATAGGGATGCTGCTCACGCCACAGTTCCAGCAGCAGCGGCGGCATCTCTGAGAGCACGGCCTTGGTATGGTGCACCTTCGCGTGGCAGCCGGGGCAGAGCGAGATCATCGTCTGCAGGAGCGACTTGCCCGGGACGCGATGATGGACCGCAATGGAATGCTTGTTGCGGCCAGAGGCTCCACATACGCGGCAGCTGTAACCATCTCGCTCCAGAACACGCTCGCGAAGGCCTCCGAAGTAGCGGGAATCTTGCTGACGGAGTGTGTAGCAGGTCGCACAATGACCGTTGGCGCGGATCTTCTCTCGCCCGCACCGGCAGTAGAGCGCCCCTTGTGCGTTTCGCTTCATGGAAGCACTATGCAGCAGCCGCTTCTTGCTTCTGCGTTCTTCGCGACGCCGAGACGCTCGGCAGCTTCCCTGGTTTCGGCTTAGTGAGTTTCACTTGGGCCCCGAGATTGAGCTTTCCCGCGAACTTCAGCAGTTTGCCCACGCTAAATTTAGAAACCTTCCCGTTGAGCAGATTACTCACATCAGGCTGATGAATGCCGAGCGTTGTCCCCAACTCCTGCTGGGAGAAGCCTCGATCCTTGATGTATTGCAGTAGGTCGCGATACAGCTCGGCCTTGACCTTAATCTCCAAAGCTTCGGAAGCGCTGAAGCCGAGATCATCGAGTACGCTTCCCCGCGTCAGATGGGGTGTTCTTTGCTCGCTGCTTTTGCTTCTCATCCTTCTGCTCCTCTCGCAACCGCTGCTGCACCTGTTTCCAGCGCTGCTCCGCCGTATTCAAATCCCGCTTTTCCGTTTTGGCCGTGTCCTTCTCAAAGCAATGCAGGACGTAAATGGTGTCTTTCACCCGAGCCAGGTAGATCATGCGGTACCACTTGCGCTCATCCGCATCCTTAAGTTCGAAGACGCTGGGTGCGATGGACGGCATGGGACGGACAGCCAGGGTGGCCGCTCTCCCCTCCTGCATCTCGCCCAATGCAACACCAAAATCCTCACGGATCGGCTTCGGCCAGCCCCGCACAATTTCCAGGGAATCCCCCTCCCAGGAGATGAGCGCTTTACGGACTCTGGCTGGGGGTGCCATGAAGTACCTTTATAGCATATTTGCTATATTGTAGAAGGAACGAAAGATGTACGCTACAGAGAGCATTGAGCACCTCCGACTGTTCATGACTGCCGTTGAGCAGCAAATTGCAAGGCTAGGGCTGGTCAAGCGCGGCAACCATCAACGCTACCCCTTCGATCACGTAGCCGACGAGACTCTTTCAAAGGTGTTCGCTCTCATCCGGTCCGTGGTTCTTCTTGTGGAGAATGGCCAGCCAGAGGAGGCCTATGGTCTGGCCCGATCCATCGTGGAATGTGCTCTAAACCTACGCTGGATCACCAAGGACAGATCAGGCGTTTTTACCATGGCGACCCAGTTTGTCAATTTCACCAAGCATGAGCGTAGCTTGTGGCTCTGGTGGATCGAACACTCGCAAACCACGGCACCAGAGCAGAAGGACGATGCCTCTCGCGTAGCCGCCGAGTTTGGGCTGACAGCTGACGCCAAAGCCGCGTATGCGCACTGGTCCGGAAAAGGTCAGTTCGCCTATAAAGCAAGCGTTCAGACCGTCCACCCGGCGGACGACGCGAACTTCAGCAGTGAACAAAAGGCCATGAAGCAGGTAGTCGACTACTTTGGACCGAGCTGCTACGTCCACTGCTCGCAGCCAGCTTTGGACGTCTATTTTAGCGATGACCCCGAGTTCCGAATCCATCGGCCTAAAGCGGGCAAACGCGACGTGGGCGACAGTGCGATTTTCATCTGTCACCACTACTTACATGACATTCTTACCTACTGCTTTTACGGCATGAACGTAACCCTTCCGGACTGGTTCGACTGTTTGCAACGCCACAGCTTCGATCCAGCTGCCGAGGGCTTCAGGTACAAGTCAGACTAGAGTGGACAACCGGTGTTGTCGTGGCTTTACCCGGCCGGAAGACTAATGAGATGACGCCGTCTGCATGGCTTTGCGGAGTGCTTCCTGCCGCAGCGGTCCTGTGCTCTGCGCTGCTTCCACTACAGTTTCACCCTTATTGTTGCGGATGCTGAGATCGGCTCCATGCTCAATAAAGAGTGGGATTGCATCATTGTCCACGGTGGTAAAAATAGGAGTTTCCCCATCGTTATTGCGCGCATTCACGTTGGCGCCGAGTTTCAGCAGTTCCTCCTCCACATCGGTAAGAAAGGTCTCGTGCAAAGGGGTATTGCCGTCATGATCTCGGGCATTCACGTTGGCTCCAGCTTCCGCCAGCAGGCGTACACACTCAACACGTGCACCATCCTGATCGCTAGATCGGTAGTCCCCCGCTGAAAACATGGCCGTTTTGCCTTCCCGGTCACGCACTTCCAGCTTTGGGTGGTACTGGAGAATTTCGCGGACCATCGCAGGGTTACCGGATTCGGCAGCGTAAATCAGGATGCTTCCGGAACCAGGTCCCTGCAGTGTCATCCTGCCGCCGTCCTGCGTAATCGTCAGTTTCTTTAGGTCAGAATTGGCGTTGGCCCCATAAGCGATCAAAATACGCGCGGCTTCAACACTTCCTGATTGGGCAGCGCCGACCAGCGCCAAATCTTTGTCTCCTTGGTCGGTAAGGCTTGCGCCAGCTCTAATGAGTTCTTGAAGTATGGCGGGATGGTGGCTGGCGGAGGTCAGCAGTCCGATCGGCTGAAAGGAAGCCGCAGGCTGTTCTTTGTCGAGCTTAGGCGGTGGAAGGGGTTTGAGCGGAACGCCGGCTTGAAGAAACTGCTGAACCGTAGCGGTCTGGCCATGAGCTGCCGCCTCCTTCAGCATCGTTTGCGCTGCAAAGGACGGGAAATCAAATCTTTCAGCTTTCAACGCCGGAACAAGACCCTCGTCGCCTTCAATCCAACGCTGGGTTCGCGCTAAAGCGTCCACGCGTTCTTCCAGTTCATTAACGACAGCGGGCATGCCCTCCCACGCCCCTTCATAATCAACAACTTGCTTCTGGTGCCCATCAATCGAGACAGTCAACACATACGTAGGCAGATCCGTTGCTGAAGCACTGTAGCTGTCATCCAGGGAATAGAAATCCGCATCGACGATGCGCTTAGCGAGCTTTCGGACATCATCCGCGTCTACCGTGTCCGTATGCTTTCCTTCGGCAACTACGAAGCCTCGACCATCAAACACAATGCCGGCTGTAGACACCGCCACGGTGTAAGAAGGGCAACTCCCAAAGCATCCCGTTCTTTCCAAAGTGACGGTCACCTTGGAGTCTGGACGGATCGCTGGAGCGGTCACGTGCCTTTTGGGCAAGCGCTCCGGCGGCACTAAGTCGATGTACTCCTCTACCTCGACTGTCACCGGCATACCGTTCTTCTCGAATGGTTCAAAGCGCCACTGTCCAACTTCCCCTTGCAGAGCCGGCCAATACTTCAAGTCGGCGTCACTCCCGCTTGCGTCTGCCTTCATCACATCACCTGTTGGGGACACGATGAGCGTCAGATGCAATTGGTTGAAGCCCGGCCTGACCCCATCGACGGAAATCGTCCGACGATGGGGCTTAACTTCATGCGACCGCGCCACTTCGTAGGAGATCGAAGGGTATGAACTGTTCGGGCTATCAGGCGCTAGAAGAGTGCCGTGTACGAGGAACAGCGCTATCAGGGTGCCCATCATAAGCCTTGCGGTGCCCTATCTGTTTCAGATCATTAGACCCTAAACGTTGCCAAGTTGTTCCCGCCTATCTTGTACTCACTGAAACGGTCGTTTCACCTCATTCAGGTGCTTGAGCGTGAACGAAAGCATTCAGCTCTATGCTGCAGGCTGTGAAGTCGTCGGCAGCTTTATCGATCGTCTCGATGGTCCAAGGAACCCCATCCCTGAAGATCCTCTGCCCTCCGTCCGTGTCCGTTGCCGGAATTGCGTGTACAAGCCCGTTGCGAACCTTGACCAGATCTTCAAATCTGGACGCAAGCGGGGACAGGCGATTCATCACATGAGGATCAGTCACGGCCTCGACTAGCTTTGTAAACTGCTTGGCTATAGAACCGGCCGTCTGATCTGCTAGTGAGTTGATAATGCCAGGACTAAGCCGCTCACAAGACCACACAACATTCCACTCCAAACCAGCGAAGCAGAAGACCGCCAGGCCAATGGATTCGGCATAGCTTTTCTCTACCGAGACACGCAGACGATCATCTGTCATTCTGAAACCCTCTGGGACCGATTATGCAAGAGGCAGTTGCGTCTTCCCTTTGTCGTTTCAAGATACATACGATAAAGGACGTTATCATATGTAAATGGAGATGCCATGCACCTGATCTGCAGACAGTGCTCCACGCGTCTGACCCTCGACCTGCATCTGGTGCCGCTTAACATGCCGGATCGCCTTTTGGGCGGAGAGCCCATGGTTGCTCCAGGAACCACCATGCGAGAGGATGGCTCCTACTCTAAGCGAGAGGTTGGAAGCTTTCTCGCGAACGCGGCTGACGTTGAGCACGTGAAGCTTACCTCCGATACTCGGCGCTTGGCTGGTTGCTGCGGTTTGGACGGATGCGATGGTCCAAATCTGCAATGTGAAGTATGCGGCACCTACGTGGCCACGAAGAGATCTGATTGCTGGACGCCGCACTTCATCGCTTTTGATCCTGTCGCCACTCAGGTTGTCGGAGAAGACGTATGAGCACCTTACTCGTCGAGGCTGCTGGTGCGCCCTTAGCACTCTTCCAGGCCACGCCCGAAGCAGGCCGGCGGTTCTGGGAGTTCTTCACTGTCAACATCCGTAATCCGAACACACGCCGCGCCTACCTAAAAGCCGTGGGAATCTTCGCCGCCTGGTGCACGGAACGAGGCCTCAACGACCTGGCGCGGGTGACGCCCATGCATGTGGCCGCCTACGTCGAGCAGCTCGGCCAGACCCACTCCAAACCCACCGTCAAGCAGCACCTGGCCGCGATTCGCATGCTCTTCGATTGGCTGGTGACCGGCCACATCATGCAAACCAACCCGGCCCATGCCGTGCGTGGACCAAAGCACTCCGTCCGCAAAGGCAAGACCTCCGTGCTCTCGGCCGAGGAGATGCACGAGCTGCTCGCCGCGATCGACACCACTTCCCTGCTCGGCCTGCGCGATCGTGCCCTCATTGCGCTAATGGGTTACACCTTCGCCCGCGTTGGAGCCGCGACCGGCATGAAAGTGGAGGATTACTACGTGCAGAAGCGGCGGGGATGGGTGCGGCTCCAAGAGAAGGGCGGCAAGGTGACGGAGCTTCCCTGCCACCACAATCTTGACCAGTATCTGGAGGAGTGGATCGCGGCAGCAGGGCTCTCCGCCAAACCGGAAGCCCCGCTCTTCCCAACCCTCAAACACGGCCGCCTGAGCGAGGGCGAGCTCGCCGGCATTCCGCAGGCGAACGTTCATCTCATGATCCAACGTCGGGCAAATGCCGCCGGCCTGCGAACAAAGATCAGCGCTCACAGCTTCCGCGCGACCGGCATCACCACCTATCTGCAAAACGGCGGCAAACTAGAGATCGCTCAGCAAATGGCCGGACACGAGTCCGCACGCACCACCGGGCTCTACGACCGGCGCAACGACGAGGTCGCGCTCGATGAGGTGGAGCGGATTGCCTATTGAACAACGTAGTGCTGACAATCATCGGACTAGACTGGTGATCTGAGGCTTGGGAGCACAGGTCGTCTTACTAGTCTCAATGTGGGTCCCGACTGGAGGAGTCAGCGGTACTGCTCATGTGACCACGCACATTTCAGCGCAAGCACAGGAGATAGGACATATGACGATTTCGGTTAATAGCGGTGCCAAGGCACACCAGAAGATCAATTCATCACGCCGTGCCAATAAAAACGACGTACGGCACAGCACGATGAGATTGTCCAAGGTTGCATCTTCACTTGGCAAGGCGAAAAACGGATGGATGGGAGCGGTGTTGCGGCGGGGCCATGGTGGTACAGGCTGCTCTCCTTTAGTCGAAAGACAACGTTGAATCACCAAGTGATGGCTCTCCCATGCGCAACTAGGAGTTCGAATCCTCTACCCCGCTCCAGATTTGAACGGCCCGCGAGCAATCGCGGGCTGTTTTTAATCCCCTAAAAAGGACTACAACATAGCGTCCTTTATGTTGTTGTGTTACGTGAGTCTTCCTCGCTCTCTAGGAAGCGACTCATCATTCGATCGGCGACTGTGTTCTCTCGCATTTGATCGACTACCCGCGCTAGGGATTTGCCGATCCGCCTTTTAGCCCATTCCTTCTTGCTTTTTTCGTTTCGCTCTCGTTCAAAATTTCGACGAACTGCGTCCTCATAGCGCACGTTAGCCGGCGTGCGCCCGTATTCATCCATGGCCCAGCTTCGGCCCTTCTCGTAGCCGACCATTATTCCTGTGGTAAACCCGACCTTCCAGAGATTCGGCAGAAGGAACCAGTCGTGATCGAGCCTTGTCCAGTGAATGTCTTCTATCCTCCTCTCGGGATAGAGGAATTCCTGGTTCGCAGAAGCCACGTACCTTTTCGCCCATCGTTTGAGTATCAGGTTTATGCGTATAACTTCATCCTCTTCAAGCTCTCTGCCAAATTGAAGGTCAGTAAGGTTTGCCAGCGTCATTTGAAAAGCTCTCGCATTTACCCTTCGCTCTTTTGGGTCATTCCATGGATTTCGTGCCAATTGCAGATGCGTAATGAGCAAGCAGGATTCTGCGCTCAAGGGGAAAATGGTGCGTGTCCCGACCATCGGGAAATCATCGATGCCGGGATAGGGGTAGCCACCTGGGATGATGCTGCGATTGAAGAAGGTCACGGGAACATCGCTGATGATGAACTTTGTTGAGGAGTGGCGGGCATGAACAATTTCCCATATGCCCTCCGCCCACATCGTCCCGTACTGCTGGAAGAGCTGCTGCATTGCCAGAAGCATTGCATTTTTGCCTGCTAAGTTCATGTGTTTAGCGAGCCAGTCGAGACCTTGAGGAGTCCGGAATCTTTGTGCCCCCAGGTAGTACACGAGATCCTGGTACGCTCCGTGTGTCCCCTCTTTGAAGTTGTCGTAATTAGCGAAGAAGGCTGCTGCGGATGCTCCTTTTTGATCTACTACTCCGAACAGTTTCTTCTCAAGCACATCTGTTGACTCTGCGCCGAATCGCAACGAGTAGAGATCCTCGATATAAAAGCATTGGCTTGGACTCCACCGCTGTAGCGCGCGCTTTTGGTATTGGACACTGCCGTTTCTTACTGCTTCTGGCGCTTTGTCGAGGTAGAAGAGCGACTCCTGCCCTGAAGGCAGAAACCTTTTTTGATACCAACAAGGAACGTAGTGATGACGATGTGATTCGTTTGCTGCCATCGTTAAACCTGCTTAGAATTCAGCCTTTTCCTTCGCCTAACCTTCCTAAACTGTTTCAATGTCCAGACTTCCTCCGTCCGGCCAAAGATCATGACGATGAAGCAAAGAGCAAGAATCGTCCAGTTTTCTGAGGCGGCCCAGTAGGTCCAAAACGCGGCGTTTGCGCCGGGATAGCCGCCAGCAAACCAAAGCAGCAGCATCAAGATAAGACCGAAGATGCTAGCCAGCTTAGAGAAAAACCCGGCAACGAGTGAAAGGCCTATAGCCAACTCCCCGTATGCCACAAGAAAGGCTACTGGCGTTGCGCAGTGGGCCAGAATACCGGTCAGCATGGGACGTACGAAAGGATATGCGCTCCCACTTGTTAGGAAGCCGCGCACCCCATCTTGGAAACCGCCATGCAGGGTGAATTCAGTACCAGACACCTTATTTTCGCCGTAAACGCAAAAGAACACTCCGATGGCAATGCGGAGGCCTGCGAGAACTCGATCATTCCTATGGTCACTTGAAGTCGCCATGGATCACCGCTTGATGTTTTCACTTCGAGAGAGGCTTTGACTAGGACCGATTTCAATGGAACGCACAGCGTCGATTACGAGCTGCGGTTGCAACTTCTGGATATAGTGGCTGCTCTGAACCGCAGTGATGAACTGCGATCTGGAAGATCGGCTCGCCAGGTCCTGTTGCATCGCGTGCCACACGGGTTCAGGTGGAATTCCATGCTCGACCACAATGAGTGGTTTGGAGAAGCGCCACGCAAGATGCTGGCCGGGTGGAAGGAACCCCTGAGACATCATGTATTCCCGATCCTGCCAGCGCGGATACTCCTTCAGCGCCTCAGGTTCGCCCTGGGCAAAGCGCCAGATTTGTTCTTCATGCGAGGAGTCGAGAAGAACAATGCCCATGACTTGGCTGTCAAACCGTGCATCAAAGGCCCGAGCGTATAGGCCACCGATCGAGTGGCCTACCAAAATGTATGGCGGTGACAGTTTGGCTTGTTGTAGCAGGACTTCCAAGTCATCCACGATCTGCTTTACGGTTTGCTCACTCCCCAGACTGAGAGGATCGCTCTTCCCAAGACCCTGCCGATCGTAGCTGCACACTCGTGTGAACTGGGAGATTGGAGTTTGAACCTTGTTCCAGGTGTCGGTGGTACCACCTCCGCCAGCAATTAGAACGACGGTCGAAGGACTCGGTTTGCCCTCACATTTGAGGTAGAGCTGATGACCGTTGGTTAGGAATGCTTGAGCGACCGCCAGCACTGGCGTACAGAAGGCGAGCACGGTCGTGAGCAGGCTTCGCACTCAAAGAGTGTAGAACTCTTCACTCTAGGGCTAGGGTTCCGCCCCGAGGCCGCCGCTGAGCAGCAAAGTACGTAACGGGCTATCAACGTCCGTTGAAAGAATGTAACAACTACAAAAGACGTCAACACCTAATCAGGAATGGCTTTTACGAATCCTGTCAGCCGCTCCCAGAGGGAGAGGTGTCTGACGAAAAACACAATTCCACCGGGTACAAGAGCCTCAACAACATGCCTATGGCAGGTATTGGGTGCGATGATGCCAGTCGTTACTATCGTGGCAACGGGGTAGATGGGCCTCAGGTTCTCTCCAGAGGCACATTGGGCATACTGATTCCAAGCAGCGTCACTCTCTGTCACGCTTCCGAGTCCTACCGCGCTGTCGTTTTCCAACTGCACGGTGTAATCGAATCCAGTGGACACGGCTTGGAGCTGTTTTATGCCGAAATCACGAAATGTTGTAATTGTGACCCGGGCACCGGACACGGGCTTCCCGCTCTCGCCATCTATCAGACGAACGCGAACAGTGTGCTGAGCCCGACTTTGCGAAGCAGCTAAACACGCAAGGAGGAGCGCTAAACGTTTCACAGCAGCACGATACCAGAGCGACAAGAGGCCTTGATTCTTTTATGAGCTGGCAATCAAACGTCCTCAAGCCTCCAAATCGGCACGGAGAATGGGGTACCCTCCTCCTCTACGAAAGGAATAGATTTGCTGCAATGGTATGTAGGCAACCGTCCTCTACTCATTCCATAGTTCTTTGAACGTAGAAGGTATAACGTACATCACGACGACGCCTGGTTCCGGCCGCTGAGTTGTCGCGCTGCAGAGGTTTGCGGCTACAACCCCTTTGGTCAGAATCGTGTCGAGATCAAAATCGCCAACCGCTCCCGAAGCTGTAGCCTGCGCATCCTGGCAATCGCGATGGATGTAATCAAGGACGACTCTCAGAGTTCTTGGATCAGCCCCACTGACATCCACGCGAGCATCGCTCCAAAACTTTGTCCTCCGGCATGCCTGATCTCGCTTTGCAAGGTCAAACGTGCCGACATACACGCAGGGAGAAGCAAGCCAGACTGGCAGCCCGGTTTTGCCGTTCCGCACTTTGACCGTAACTATTTGCCGTGACTTGCTGGCAGCCGGCTGGGCTCTCACGGGAAGCACTAAGCTGAAAGCGAACATTACATTCAACAGCTTGGCTGAAGTAGTCCTCTTGGCAGGGACGAGCATACGGAAGTCTATCAATCACCCCGACAATTGGGCTTGTCGTGGGCGCTGGACCGTTGATAACGGATCACCCTTGAAGGGCGCCCCGTGTAACGCCTCTACAACTCGTGGCAACATCCAGCGCCGGCCACCATAGTATCGCGTCCAAAGACATTCCTCATTGACATTGAGGAGCGGTGAACCGGCACGACAACTCGCCTTATCGGGTGGAACTTCCATTACCGGAGAGGCCGAGGCACCTGTCGAGGTACTAGCGCTGCGTTTTTTGAACGTGCAAAAATCTGAATGCTCAGATTTACAGGCGGCTGAACGTTTGCAAAGGCCTAAAAATGATTGTCACAGTAACTAGCTACAAAGGAGGCGTCGGCAAGACCACGACCTCCATCCATCTTGCGGCATACCTGCAGCGACTTGCTCCGACGCTTCTAGTAGACGGAGACGGCATCCGAAGCGCCACCAAATGGAGCCAGCGCGGAACGGGCAAGGGCTTGCCCTTCAAAGTCATACCCGCTGCTCAGATGGCAAAGCACCTGCGCGACTATGAGCATGTCGTGATCGACACCGAGGGAAATCCTTCGGACGAAGACTTTCGGGAGCTGGCCGAGGGGTGCGACCTAATGGTAATTCCCGCCGAGCCGGAGACGGTTGCAACTGATGGCCTCATCCACACGCTGGAAAAGCTCCAGGCGCTCAAAGTGGAGCGGTACAAGGTGCTTCTGACCAAGGTGCCGCCACCGCCTCGCACAGAGGGCAAGCAGCTCCGGGAGATGCTGGTCGCCGAGGGCTTCCCGCTCTTTGCACCGGAGATCCCCAGGCTGGCAGCCTTTGAGAAGGCAGCGGCGGGAGGGGTACCGGTCTACGACATCAAGGACGAACGCGCAGCTCGCGCGTGGGACGCCTACGAGGCGGTTGGGAAGGAGATCACCAATGGGTAAGTTTGGAGCCATCAGAACCGTTCGCCAGGAACAGCCAGCCTCACAAACCGAGGAGAACGAAGTGATCTCGACCCCACGTCCTCAGCCCACGCCCATTAGCATGCGTGGACGGCCAGCCGGCAAACGGAGCAACCCCGACTTTGAGCCAACGACCATTTTTATACGAAAAACCACGAAGAAAACGGCCAATCGAACACTTGAAGACTCAGGCGTAAAGCAGGATTTATCTGAGCTGATCGAGTCTCTGTTGCAACAGTGGATTTCTGCACGTCCATAAATCCAAACGTCTACATTTTCACCCGAGCACATCGGCGTTGCCGGAAAGAAACAGAATGGCCCGTAAACCCAAGGACGACGCTTTAGGAGGCAGCCCAGCGGACAAACTGATCAGCGCAGCGGTTGATATCCGCATGAGCCCTGATGCGGTTGAGCGGTCCTACATGGCGCGTCAGTTGGTCCAGTGCACCCTGCCTCACTCCGACCCCGGCAACGTTCCTCTGTGGACACGTACGAATGGCTCGCTGACCCTCACGCTTGAGCCGTACACCGACCGCAAGACGCTCCAGCACCAGTACCCGTACGGAAGCATCCCCCGGCTCTTGCTGTTCTGGATTGTGACCGAGGCTACCCAGAAGAAGTCCCGGCACATCCGGCTCGGGAACAGTCTCGATTCCTTCATGCGAGAGATTGGCCTCAACCCGAGGACCGGGGGAGGGAAGCGGGGCGACGCCGCTCGCCTCCATGCACAGATGGAACGTCTCTTCCGCTCCACGATCTCCTTTGAGGACCAGCGACCGACCCATAAGACCTGGGTCGATATGCGGGTCGCTCCCAAGGCGATGCTTTGGTGGGACACCAGCCGCTCGGAGCAGGACAATCTCTGGGAGAGCTGGGTCGAGCTGGGCGAGGACTTCTATGCTGCCATCACCGCTGCGCCAGTTCCGGTGGACATGCGGGCTCTCCGTGCCTTGAAGCGGTCGCCTCTGGCCCTCGATCTTTACGCATGGGTGGTCCATACGGCGTTCACCGCCAGCCGGAAGCGTGAGGCGCGGGTGGTGCCCTGGGAAGGGCTCCATGGGCAGATGGGGGCCGAGTACGCCGAGATCAGACGATTCAAGCAAAGCGCCCTGGTCGCGCTCAAGAAGATCGCGCTCGTTTACCCCGCTTTGCGTCTGGAAACCACCCAAACCGACCTCATAATTCATCCTTCGGCTGCTGCCATCTCTGCAAAAGTCTGAAGTTTTCAGAGTTCCGCTACGGTGAAACGGGGCCGGTACTTTGGCCCATTTTTAACTTTACTACGGTGAAACGGGGCCGGCACTACGGTGAAACGGGGCCGAAAACACGGTGAAACGGGGCCGGATTCTGGCTGCATATAAGGAAGCCTGTAGTTACCTGTAGTTCTTACCTGTAGTTCTCTTGTGTCCTGTGGTCGATGAAGCCTGGGGACGAGGAAATCAGGAAAGCTGCTACGTGTACACGTTTGTGTATCATCGCCCTAGAGAGCGTGCGGCGTGGAACTGGAATTCGAGTGGGATTAAGAGAAGGCCAGAACCAACATCGCTAAACACCGAGTGTCCTTCCTGACGGCTGCTGAGATCTTCGCCAACGAGATTCTGGAGCGGATTGACGACCGGGAGGACTATGGCGAAGTTCGCTGGATTGCTCTCGGTAGAGCGGATACGGAAGTCTTCCGCGTGGTGTACACCTGGCGCGGTGACAGGCTCATCCGCATCATCAGCGCCCAGAAAGCGAGCAGAGATGAACGAGACATCTACCACCGTCAGACACTCCCTTAGCCAGATCAAAGCCATGCGTGAACGGGGCGAGGACCAGACCAGTCCCGATGCTCCCGAAGCTGAATCCCTAGGAGCGGACTTCTGGAGCAGTGCCCGCGTCGTCATGCCGGCCGGAAAGACCTCCGTACACCTTCGTCTGGACACAGACGTGGTGGACTGGTTCAAAGGCGCAGGGAAGGGCCACCTAACGCGCATGAATGCCGTTCTCAGGGCGTATGTCGAGGCCCAGAAACACTCGCCCTCACAAACCTAGCTGGACTCGTCGCCGTAGCTAGGCGGAGGCACCTAGGAGGCAATGGAGGAAGAGCTAATATGCGTGCGCTTTATGCGCAGCTGAAAGAGGCAAGCAGTGCCGGAGATTTTGAGACACCTGAGTTCAGGTCCGAGAAAGAAGAGGCGGAATGGTGGGACTCCGATGAGGGTCGCGCCGCGATCCTAAAGGGCTTCCAGGATGCCCAGCGGGACGGTACCTTTCGGCGCGGGACTTTCAAAAACAGGGCGGCTTTACACCGACGACGACCATACGGCTCGACGGTGGAGACGTTGAGCTGGCCAAAGAGCAGGCGGAAAAGCGAGGCCTGAAGTACCAGACCTACCTCAAGAGCATCATCCACCAGGCACTCCGACAGGAAGCTGGCCTGTAATCCAATTGGGGTTGTTGCATGCTGAATGGTTTAGCCACGCTAGAAGAGGTGCAGCATCTTGGGCAATATTTTGCCCAAGCACTTCCAGAGCAGGCAAAGGAACTCTCCCAAGTGCATGCGCATCCGGACGGCCGCGAGGTGTACACCAGAGCCGTTTGGAGATGCTTTGCGGACCTTCGGGCGCTCCTCGGCGAGGGCTGGAGCCTTTACCCCTCAACAATCGCTAAAGGGGCAGGGAAGGCCAGCGGAGAATACCTTGTCGACTTCATGCTGATGGACGAAACCTTTGGGCCGCGTATCGCGTGTGAATCGGAACTGGGCGGGATAGAGAGCATCGAGTGGGCGCTGGACAAGCTGAGAGGCGTGAAGTCCGATGTCAAAATTCTCCTGTTCGAAGACGATTTCGCGAAAGAGGGTGGCCTCCCTCCCCGAATCGCGGAGTTGACCAAGCAATACCTGGCCGGCTTTGGCCATTACCTCCCCTCTGAGCACTTCCTGTTTGTCCAGCTCAGCAGAAACCAGTGCAAATGCTTCCTTTGGAGCCCGCCATCGCGCGGGCCCCTGGGGAGAGAGGAAATTGTGTTTTCCGAACTCTAGTCACGCATTTGATGATTCAGGCTCCGCAGGCTGAAGAGATCATGCAGCATGAATTGCCGGATACGGTCCGCTCCGCTTTCCGCAACAGTGTCCCATCTGGCGTGTTTGCGATGGCTCCAGAGGAGCTCTGCCCAGCCGGTGATGCTGCCGGGCTTTTCTCCGAAGGGCCCACCCATACGATGGAGCTCTCCGGCAATATCCTGCACTTGCCGGAGAGCATGCGGATTGGGCCCACAGGAATTGTTTTCCTCTAGGCACCGTTCCAGGGAGTCGATTAGGGTGGCGGCTCGTTGTTTCTGTGATGGCGAAGACGAGGGGGCGAGGGTGATGTCACTCATAATGCCGAGAACGTCTCACGGATTCCAAAAACCGCGCAAACCAGACAGACAGTGCGGAATGGATCGAACGCTTTAAAGATTTTGATTATGAGCAGTGGCGGAAGCTGTGGAGAAAGGTGGTCCCAGTAGACGCTATCGTTTCCCCGCATAAACGCCGACGCAACAAGCACTATGAGCCTATGGGTGCTTATGGGTGTCATTATGGTGAAGCCATGTTCACGCTTGCCACCCTTAAGATCACGTCCGAAGTCCTCAATCTGATCGCCGGGATCGACGAGTTCAAAGGAACCTGGAGAGCGTTAGGGACGCTTGCCCCGGAGCGGCTTCGTGCCCTCCGTCACGTGGCAACCATCGAGAGCATCGGTTCTTCCACCCGGATTGAGGGCAGCAAGCTATCAGACCGAGAGGTCGAGCGACTGCTCGCCAATCTCCAAATTGGATCGTTCGCCAGCCGTGACGAGCAGGAAGTCGCAGGCTATGCCGAGGTTATGGAGACTGTCTACAGTGCATGGGAAGACCTGCCGATCACCGAGAACTACATCAAACAACTCCACCGGGATCTTCTGCGCCACAGCGGGAAGGACACCCGGCATCGTGGCGAGTACAAGAAGCAATCGAATAGCGTCGTCGCTATTGATGAGCATGGAAGGCAAATTGGGATCGTCTTTGAAACCGCTTCACCATTCGATACGCCCAGGCTGATGACCGAGCTGGCTGAGTGGTTTGGGGAAGCGTGCAAGGCTCAGCAGCTCCATCCCTTGCTGCTGATCGCTGTCTTCATCGTCGTGTTTCTCGAAATCCATCCCTTCCAAGACGGCAACGGCCGCTTGAGCCGGGTGCTGACCACGTTGCTACTCCTGCAGGCTGGGTATGCCTACGTGCCGTACAGCTCGCTTGAAAGCGTGATCGAGAACAGCAAGGAAGGCTACTACCTCGCGCTTCGGCAGACCCAGGCGACGATCAGAGAACCAGCTCCCGAATGGCAACCGTGGCTGCTCTTCTTTCTGCGATCGCTCGAGCAGCAGAAGCGCCGGCTGGCTACCAAGGTCGAGCGCGAAAGACTCATTGTTGCTGCGCTACCGAGCCTCTCCCTGCAGATCGTCGATCACGTCCGGCAGCATGGCCGAGCCACCATGGGTGAGATCATCCGGCTAACCGGAGCTAGCCGCAACACCCTCAAAGAGCATCTCGCGCAACTGGTCGAGAAGCGCCATCTCGCCAGGCATGGAACAGGGAAGGGGACTTGGTATGCACTGCCTTAGCCGTACCTCTCTTCAAGACAATGAACTTATAGAGGCTCCTACAGACGTTCAGGGCCAAGTCGAAAAGAATGGATTCGCCATTGTCGAAGGTGTGTTGTCTAACCCGACCGTAGACCATTTACTGACTTCGCTGGAGCAAATCAGTGACACCGGTTCCGTGCGAAAGCGTGGTGGCATGTTCGCCGTGCGCAACCTTCTGGATGTGTCGCCGGAGGTGAGGGAACTGGCCAACTCCCAGGCAGTCCGAGCGTGGGTTGAACCCGTTCTTAAAGAGCGGTTCTTTCTTGTGCGGGGCATCCTGTTCGACAAAATTCCAGACGCGAACTGGAAAGTGCCGTGGCACCAGGACGTGACCATCGCCGTGCAGGAACGTGTCGAAGCGGAAGGCTACGGCCCATGGTCGATGAAAGCGGACGTGTTGCACGTGCAGCCGCCGGCTGAGGTGCTGGAGCACATGGTCTCCGTCCGGCTTCACCTCGATGTGTGTGGTGAAGACAATGGTGCCCTGCGTGTCATCCCCGGTTCCCATCGACACGGCCGCATCCCCGAAGAACAGATTCCCACTATGCGGGAGACACCCGAGGTCGTGTGCGCAGTCGGCGTCGGAGGAGCGTTGTTGATGCGGCCTCTGCTGCTGCATGCTTCGTCGCCCTCGCGCGTCCCTGGCCACCGCCGCGTCGTGCACCTGGACTTCGCTTCCGTGCTGCTGCCGAATGGTATGAAGTGGTTCTCCGAGACGGCTTAGCCTCACCCAGCGACAGTGTGCCTATGGATTTGCCGCGTGCGCTTGGAATGCGAAGAACGCGCATTCCACAAACCCACAGGCACCGGCGGCGGTGATAGAACGTAGAACAAGTGAGTGGGGCAGCGTGATGTCAGAGGAACAGTAATGGCTGGTGAGGTCTTCGATCCCGAGGCGCTGGAGCTGATGTGCCGACGAGACCTTGCCGGTGCATTACGCCTGCTTGCCGATCACCTGGAGCGTGGCGAGATCAGTGCAAGCCTTTGGAACTTCCAGGGCAACGGCATGGTGCAGGATTGGAGGAGGGAACATTTCCTCATGACGTTGGACCTTGCTGTGAAGCCAGCCTAAGCGGTAGAGGTTGCACGTCGAAGATGCGAGGCTGGTTCACCAGCGCGCACGCATCGTTGCAAGCTGCCACGTTGTAGAACGTCGTGTGACCCTGCTGCATCATGCGACCGCCGGCTGCATGCAGGTACCGAACACATAGTGCAAGGCGGTCCATGCGTAACAAGGATGTCGACTCCTGCGGCATGTCTTCGTACAGTGTGATGAGGCGCTGTTCGGTGGCCATGACCATGGAGAAAGTAGAAGACGCGTGAACGTTTCCGAGCATCCGTAGCTTCATGGAATCGATCACGATTACGTTTCTGGAGTCGTCTCCGGATGGAGTGCGACGACTCACAACCAACAACTGGTCAGGGGCCTGTCTGGTCATCTCAAGAGAACACTTTGCCTCTGCCCGGAGAGTGGAAGACCTCATGCGTCCAGGTGTTTACATTCTTGTTGGTCCCTCCGAAATAAACATGGATGGTCCGTTGCCCAGACTCGTCTCGCGGATCTATATAGGCAAGAGCGATGTTCTGGATGAGCGGCTGCGCAATCACTATGACGGCAAGATGTTTTGGTCGACCGCGTTTGCCTTTTACCGTGAAGGAAAAGATGATCTCCATGGTGGTCAGACCGCGCAACTGGAAGCACTTTTAATAGCACGAGCGCGAGCGGCCGGGAACAATGTTGTGACGAATGTTGCTACACCGAAGCAGACAGGCAAGACGTTCGATTCGGAGAGCACTGCGTCTTTCGCCATGCACATCGAAGTGATGCTGAAAGCCCTCGGTTACGATTTCTTTTCACCTCGTCCAATCCTTCTCTCAGAGAGCGTTCCAGCTGCCAAGGAAGAGGACGTTGTCGTACCACTGAATCTTCTGCCTGTGGTGAACGAGGTGAAGCAGATATGTTCGGCGTTACCTGCAACGGAGTTCTACTCCACGCATGTCCCTGACCTACGTGCGAAGGTGATGCACGAAGGAAGTACGCGAGTGTTCGCACGCATTCAGTTCCAAAAGCATGCCGTGAAACTCACCATGAAGGGTGGCCCCACCATGATCCTTGAAGCACAGGCTGGTGTTCCCGAGCATGTGGCGGAAGAGCTAAGACTATCGCATGACCGAGCGCAAAAGCATCTCGCCGAGTAGGTAACGCGTAAGAGCAAAGGCGCTGCTTCGCATCGGAAGAGACAGTGACACGTCATCCCCGGAGGGTGCCCGTTAGCAACCTTGTCGTTTACATAGGTATACGTATGTAGAAAAGGAACTTAGGGCGAAATTGGTTCCCGGCGTAAACGTCGTGTACGCTGAGTACACAAGTTAGCAGGGCAGCTCGGCACGTCGTTTGCCCACGTTTTCACTTCCGTGTATCCGTTGTAAACGCACTTTCGTCGCGGGCAGGCAGTTGCTTTCGCGCAGATTCTCAGCCAGAACAGGACGGTTTTGATGAGCGGCAGTCGGGTCCCACCGCCATTTTCCGCGCGCACGCTGGAGGCGCGGCTGACGCCGTCGCATGAGGCAAGAACGCTTTCCATGCGCCTGCCGTGGCAGGAGTTGCACGCGGTGGAGGATGCGGCGAAGGCATCGGGCAAAACGCGATCGGAGTGGCTGCGGGAGGCCGTGCTCGCTCACTTGCAGAAGCCGATCCGCAGCCGGAAGTCGGCACCGGACCCGACGCTGCTCACGGAACTGGTAGGTCTGCGGCAACTCACCGTCGATCTGTTTTCTGCGCTTGCCAATCCGGACTTTAACGCCAACATGGTGCAGGATGTTGCGCGTCGAGTGGAACAGATGAAGGAAGGCAACGCGGACCAAATCCTGCGACGGCTGGACAGCGAGCGGGCGGGAAAATGATCGACGCGCTGGAGCTGTTGGCCCGGCGTCTATGGGTGGGGGTGTGGCGCAGTGTGCCCCTGAGCGTGGTGCTCGGTCTGGCGCTGTGGGGATGGTTTGCGTTCACGCTATCGCCGCTCCAGCGCTTCTACTTCCCGGCGTATGTCGCGAGCTCACTGCATATCACCGACGGTCAGGAACCGGATCGCATCGCGTGGCTGGTGAAGACCGGACCAAAGAAGAAGATCGACATCGCTGAGGCCGAAGACCTGGTGGCAACCGCCCAGGGTGCGGCCGGGTTCGTGCTGTCACCGAAGGCGCTGCGGGAGGGTTGGACCGGGGCGCAGAGGTTGCAGCCGCTTGGCTATTCGGGCGGCTCGCAGGTTCCTTTTCTCCAGGAACATTTCTTTGGCGGAGACAGCTTCAGCCGGCTGCTGTTTCGGCCAGCGGCGATCCTGGCGTTCCCTCTTGTGTTCTGGTTCAGCTTTGTACGGTGGCGGTACAAACGCGACGGGAAAGAGTACGAACCTTCCTGGGCCTGGGTGAACGGCGCGTGGGTGGAGGAAGGCACGGGCGGGGCCTCCGACGTGTTGCAGTTCGCCTGCGAGATGGCGGAGCGCGTCGTGGTTGTGACGGTAGAAGGTGGACGACTGTTGGCGCAGGCAGGACGGACAGGCGCGCAGATGTGGCGAGCGCGCGGGAGCGTTTCACCGTCCGTTGCGGCCGTTCCTGTGAGGCAGATTGCGATGGCGGCCGCGACAAAACCAGAGCCGTTTGTGTCTGCGCCGTCCCCCAAAACGCAGGCAGAAGTTCACGTCGCCAGTGCTCCTTTGTCATCGCCGGTGCAACTGGAAACGAAACCTCCTGCGAAACTTTCCCGCGC
>CAXUHM010000051.1:19187-23479 GCA_964250935.1 uncultured Terriglobus sp. | reverse complement strand
CATGGAAGGTGAAGCTGGCCGCGTTGTACATCTGGTCGGACCGGTAATCCGCATGCAGCCATTGGGGGCGTTCGCCAAAGCTCAGCGACGAGAGCAGGTAGGGGGACAGGGAAAGGGAGCCGACGTAGGGCCCGTTCTCGCCGTCGCGCTCGAACAGCAGATCGCCGCCGGAGAACAGCACGATGCGGGCATCGGGGCAGGCCCGGTGCAGGAACTGCGCGAGGAAGAGGTCATCCAGGGCGTTCGAGGCCGAGATCAGAATGAATTGACTGCGCGCGCGGTTGAGCTGGTTTGCGATGGCCATCAGTTGCGCTTCGATCGACAGGGGGCTTTGGGTAGCGGAGAAGCGTTTGACGGTATCGTCGGCGTCGTCGTTTTTTAACGAAAGATCGAGGTACGGCGTTGGCTTCGGGTCCGCACCGGCTTTTGCGTCTCTGGCCGCGGCGTTGCGCAGAACGGACAACTCGCGCGGAAAGCGTAGGTTGAGAATTGTGCCCGCCTGATCGAGAGGCTGATCGACATCGAGGCGGTAACAACCCGCATGGCCCTGGACGCACGCGCCTGCTGCGTTGGGCTCGCCGTCCTTCCTGCTCGCGGGTTCGTCCTTCCTGCCTGCCGGATCTCTTTTCTCCCGGGCTTCATCGCCCCACCGTCTGCCGCGCGGCGATGTGCGAAACGGTTTTGTTGTGGTGCCAAACACCGTGCCCGCTTCTGACAGCACGGCGACCCGGCTGAGATCGTACCTGGCAGCGACCAGTGCCTCCAGAAAGCGTTCCTGTTCAAAGCGATTGTCTTCTCCAAACGAGCGATAGGTGCCTGCGTTTTCTGGATCGAGCTCATGCAAGGCAACGGTGGTGCCGGTCGCTCCGGTGATGGAGAGCTTGGGGTACCCAAGCTGCGGCAGAGCCGCCTCGATGCCGGCGTGCAGGGAAGCGGCCGAGCCGGAGAAGGAAGGACCGATGACGGATAACAGTTCGCGCGTTTGGGGAAGCTGGTCCTTGCCACTGCGGGTGTCGGTGTTGCGGGTGTCGGTGTTGCGGGGGTCGGTGTTGCCGGGAGCACTGCCGGTTGACACCACAGAAGTTGTTGCCGGTCCTTGAGCGCCGCCGGACAAAGGCTTGGACGCGGTCGTCGGTGTCGTTGACCCTGCCGGCGCTGTTGTCGACGCAACCGGCTGTTCGCCGTGAAGGGAAAGGTGCGCGCCATACCCGGTGCGAAGCATGCTCTCGTACTGCAGGGCGCGCTGCAGCTGCTCGCCGTCGACGCCGAGAGCGGGTGTTTCCGCGACGAGAAAGAGGTAGATGACCCTTCTGTAGGCATTCCCGGCGAAGGCATTTCTGTCGTCGCTTTCCCGCAGCAGGCGGGCGTGCTGCTGGTTGGGTGTTTCGCCTGGCGCTGGTTCGCTGCTCGGCCACTCACTCGCGTCCGGTGCATAGCGCAGGACGATGAGTCCCGGCTGGCGCTGTTTCAAACGCTCGCTCGCCGTTCGAGCCTGGCCGGTGTCCCCGGCATCCTGCTTGTCTGCCGTTGGTTGCTGTTGCCACGGTAGCCAGTAGTGACTGTTCAGGTAACGATTGTCTGCCGCCGCGAGCAGAATGGCATCGACGGTCCGATCGAAGTCGAGCGCCAGACCGCTGTGAACGGGATCGGGAACGACGGCCAACATCGTGGTGACGTCGAGGTTGCCATCGGCTTGTGTCGGGATTCCCCAGGCCGCCAGGGAAGCTTCAGGCGCGTCGCCTGCCACACCCGGGACCGGTTCCGTTTGGCCCGGATCACAGCGGTCTGGCTGGCCGGCAACCTTGTGGATGCGGGCTGCCGCCCAGTAACGGCAGGATGCGATCCAGGGGCCTTCCCCAACCTCGGACTTGCCAACCTCGGACTCGCCATGAACAAGCGCCGATGAGACGACATGCTGCACCTGCGGAGCGACGGCCTGTTTTCTGCCTGTCTGGACAAGCAGGCCGGCGGCCACCGTCAGTGAGACCTTCAGCGTTGTCGCAATCCTGCTCATACGCGATCTCCGGGCAATCGTCTCGCAACACCTGGCTTCAGCTACGGATCAGACACACTGCCGCGCCGTTGATGAGGCTTTCCTGGGCGGGCCATGCGCTGCGTCACAGACAGGAGGGTCGGTCCAGGCCAGGCAAGGTCCGCCGCATGAAACTGCCTGAATGCGATCACGATCGAACCACTTGGGTCGTGCCGCCCAGCATGTGCTCTGTCCCGTCAGCGCACCATTCCAGTGCGGATCACAGACACTACTGAGTTACGACGAGGAGGGACCGTTCGGCAACACCGCGTAGGCTCACACCGACAGCATCGAAATCCTTTTGTGATTGACGCGTCGCGGGATCCGGCATATGTTGGGACACGCGATCGAGCAAGGAGCGTCAGAAAGCGTCGTGAGGGCTTGTCGCGCATGCGCTGAAATGCGCAGCGCTGTGCGTCGCGCCTGTCGCTTGAGGGAAGAACAGCACTCTGCATCTGATCGCTTTGCCATCGCCGCCTGGGAGAACTTGCCGTGTTAGGGTCTACCATCCTCGACGCCGCCATCGGGATTGTGTTCGTGTTCCTGCTTGCGAGCCTGGTCGCCAGTGCCATACGCGAAGGCCTGGAAGCATGGCTTAAAACGCGGGCATCGCACCTGGAGGCAGGGCTGCGCGAAATTTTGAAGGACCCCGGCGGGACGGGCCTGGTGACGCACTTCTACAACCACCCACTCGTCTACAGTCTGTTTTCGGGCGAGTACGTCCCGAACCCGAAGTTGAACACGGGCGTGCTGTCCCTGACCAAGGGCCGCAACCTGCCTTCCTATATCCCGAGCCGCAACTTCGCCGTTGCGCTGATGGACATGGCCGCGCGCGGGCCGCAGGCGACCGGGAGCACCGCCTCTGCAAAGCCGGTGACGCTGGATGCGATCCGGTCGAACCTGGGCAGCCTCGAAAACCCCGCCGTGCAGCGCGCACTTTTGATCGCGCTGGATGGAGCGGATGGAGATCTTGCAAAAGCCCAGACCAACCTTGAGACCTGGTATGACAGCGCCATGGACCGGGTCTCCGGCTGGTACAAGCGTTCCACGCAACTGATCCTTCTGGCGCTCGGCCTTGTGCTTGCAGCGACGCTCAACATCAGCACCATCCGTGTGGGGGAGACGCTGTACCACGACAAGACCGCGCGGGAGATGGTGGTCGCCAGTGCAGAGAAGATTCAGAAAAACCCTCCGGTGAATTACCAGGAAGCAAGCAGATCTCTTGGCGACCTGAGCATGCTGGTGGGCTGGCCCAAGACATGGGACGGCGTGAAGTACGAGGTGGGGAACTACTGGGCGCCCGACCTTGCAGGCTGGCTTGTCACCGCGTTTGCCGTTTCCATCGGCGCGCCCTTCTGGTTCGATCTGCTGAACCGCCTCATCATTGTCCGGTCCACGGTGAAGCCGCACCAGAAGAGTCCGGAAGACGATTCGATCGAAAACTCCGCAGCCAGCGCTGCACGTGACACGCCGCCCGCGCCGGAGGAGCCACCGGTGCCGGCAATGTTGCCGACGCAGACGTCGACTGCAAGTCTGCCCGCCGCGCTGCTACCGCAGCGGACACAGCAGACGTCACCGCCGGAACTTGACGGCTGCGATGTCGACCTGACAACGAGGATCACCCTGGACGAGATGCTGCCGGCGGCAACGGGAGGCGTGCGCGCATGACCACCTACTCCCTGACCTGGCTGCCGGACGTTCTGCTGAAGGCCGGTCTGAAAGTCGCGCCCGTTGATGGATGGCAGTATCGCGGCGACGGCGACATGGGCTCCGTGTACGGCGTTCTGTGCCACCACACGGCAGGCTCGCAGACGCTGAACATGCCGAGCCTGCATACCCTGATTGAGGGCCGTCCTGACCTGAGCGGACCGCTGGCGCACCTTGGACTGGGGCGTGACGGGACGTACTACGTGATCGCCGCTGGTCGATGCAACCATGCGGGCCAGGGCTCGTGGCGGGGAGTTTCAGAGGGGAACACTCACTTCCTCGGTATCGAAGCCGAGAATACCGGTCTTGGCAACGACCCATGGCCGCAGATCCAGATGGACGCCTACCGGTTCGGCGTGGCGGCCATCCTGCAGCACCTGAACCGTGGCGCGGAGTGGTGCGCCGGCCACAAGGAATTCGCGTTGCCGCAGGGCAGGAAGAGTGATCCTAACTTCGACATGGCGAGCTTTCGGGCGGCGATGGCCGGGCTTTCCACCTCCGACGCACCCACAGCGATCCCGGCGCAGGAGCCGCCGGCGACTGACGGTACACC
>CAXUHM010000051.1:0-19177 GCA_964250935.1 uncultured Terriglobus sp. | reverse complement strand
TACACCGGGGCGTGCCACGCTGCGCCGCGGATCGACCGGGCCGCTGGTGACAACGCTGCAGCGGGGCATCGGCATTGCTTCTCCGGATGGCATCTTCGGACCCGCAACGGAAGCCGCGGTTCGAGCTTTTCAGCGGCAGAAGGGGCTGGTTCCCGACGGGATCGTTGGGCCTGCGACCTGGAAATCGATTCCTTCTGCATAGGCCGATGGAGGCGCACAGGCAGCGACTTTGCGCGAGTGGACGACGCCGTGACTTGGAAGTATGTCTGAGCGATCGATGTGCAGGCGTAAAGGGCCGCGCCGATCTGTGGTGCGGTGCGGCAGAAACCGTCTCGGGTTACTCCACTCTGAGCGCCTCGGTGGGCTCCATGCGCGCTGCTCGCACCGCCGGCACAAGGGCTGCCCCCAAAGCCGCAGCCGCCAGCAGCACTGCCGCGACAATGACCGCGACCGGGCTGCGCGAGCTGTACTCCGACCATTGCGCAAAGCGCGCCCGCACCATCAACGACAGCAGCGTTCCAAGCACAGCGCCGCCGGCAATGACGGGTGCGTTGGTCTTCAGAACCAGCAGAAGGATGCTCTCCCGTGGAGCGCCAAGCGCCAGCCGGATGCCGAACTCAGGCCGTCGCTGCGCCGCCACGTAGGCCACCACGCTGTAGAGCCCCACCAGCGACAGTACCAGCGCACCCGCCGCAAAGATGCTGAGCAAGACCGCAACCAGCCGCTGGGTTCGCCATGCGGTCTCATGCTCCACCATCTCCTGCAGGCTTTGCGGCACCACTGTGATGAAGTTCTTCGCCCCCAGTCCATGCAGGGCGTGCGCGACGGCCTGCGTAGACCCGCGTACATCGCCCCGCGTCCGCACCAGCAGAGGCATATAGCCATACATGGCCGCCGAGCTCACGAGATACACATTCGGCATCACCGGCTTGTCTAGACCGTCGTTCACCGCATCGGCGCTTACACCGATGATCCGCGCCTCCGGCGTCTTTACCGCCGGTGAGAACGTGCGCGTATCCCCATCGCCCGGCATGGGCACATTGTCCAGCACGGCCAATCGTACGACCCGGTCGACCACGGTGCGGTCCGGGGAAAAGCGCCGCGCAAAGGTCTCGTTCACCACCGCCAGCGGCAGCCCGTCCCGCCACTCCGCGTCGGTAAACATGCGGCCCGCCCTGAGCGAAATGCGCAGGGTGCGGAAGTACTCCGGCCCTATTTCGGTCAATCGAGCCTCCCGCTTCTGCTCGTCGCTGCCGACCATCCGGAGGGTTGTCGTTCCTCCACCACTCGGCGGAAAATCGTCCGCGATCGCCGCGCTCACGACGCCGGGAACACCTTCTACCGCGTGCTGCATTGCGGCGGAGGTGGCAACCCGCTGCTCCCACGTTGGCGCCACGCCTTTCGCAAAGCCTACAAACAAAGCCATCGTGTTCGAAGGGTCGTATCCGAGCGGCATCCGCATCAGCCGTGCAAACCCGCCTATTGCGGCACCGCTCAGCGTCAGCAGGACCATCGTCAGCGCAATCTGCGCCGCAATCAGTACCTGCAGCGACTTCTGGCTTCCGGCGAGTACGGTTCGACGGCCACTGCCGTTCAACATGCCAGCAATCTCTGGCCGGCTGAACTTGACCGCAGGCAGCAGCCCGAAGAACATGCCCGCCACCACTGCTGTACCGATCGCAAACAGCAGCACCCACACGTTTACACGGATGACTGCCTCCGTCGGAAACAGGTCATCCGCCAGGACCAGAGGCAGCCGCGCCAGCCCGTACGCCAGCCCGGTCCCAAGCGCGCTTCCCAGTAGGGAAATGGTCAGGCATTCGACGAGCAGCTGCCGCACCATTCGTGCGCGGCTTGCTCCCACTGCCGCCCGCAGGGCAAATTCGTGGACCCGCGTTGTGCCGCGCGCAAGCAGCAACAAGCTGCAGTTCGCGCACCCAATCAGCAGGAGCGCGCCTACGGCAAGGTACAGCAGCGGAAAGTTCTTCAACAGCTTGGACCGTGCCGTGAACCCCTCGATCAATGGCTGCAGGCGCACGTGAAAGTTCCTGGGGTAGGACGTGGGCTCGTCGTGCGCAAACTGGTGCACGAGCGGATCAAGCATTTCGCTCGCCTGGGCTGCGGATGTTCCCGGCTTGAGTTTTGCAAAGGCGATGACATGCAGATTTTTGAGTGGAAACTGCGAGATGGGCATGTACAGGTCCGGCACGCCGCCCAGCGTGTACCGCTCCGGCATGACACCCACAATGCGGAACACATCGTCGCCTGCCTTCAGCTCGCGCCCGATGACCTGGCGGTCGCCAGCGTAGTGGCTCCTCCAGAACTTGTAGCCAAGCACTGCGACATTCGCCGGCTTGCCCTCCAGGTCGCCGTCGCTGGGCTGCAGGGTTCGCCCCAGCAGCGCCGGGACCCGGTTGAAGCTGGAGGCATTGCCGCTCAGCAGCGTGATGCGCAACGGCTTGAGCACATCGTTTTCGTCCAGCTGCACGTTGTAGCCGGCCAGGGCAAATACATCCTCGAAGCACGCGGCCGCCCTGTATTGCCGGTACTGCGCCGGGTTCAGGACAAACCAGCTCCAGTCGTCCGGTACCGCGGGGTCATGCACGATCGGGTTTACCGTCCGGTCCGCGTCCGCGTACGGGTAAACATCTAGCAGGACCGCATACACCACCGAAAACATGGCCGTTGCCGCGCCGATGCCAATGGCCAAGGAAAGGATCGCCGTCAGGGCAAAGCCCTTGCTTCTCCACAGGCCGCGCAGCCCATACCGCACGTCGCCGACGGTTTCGTCCAGGAGGTCCAGGCCCGTGGCGCGGCGATGCATCTCTGGACCGTTTACCACCGGCAGGCCAAGTTCCACTCTCGCCTGTCTTCGCGCCTCCGATTCCGGGACACCTCGAGCGATCAGGGCCGTCGCATGCGCGTCGAGGTGGAACAGCAACTCCGCTTCCACCTCCGCAGCGACCACATGCCTTCGGAAGATTCCACGGAGGACCGCGTCTATCCCACTCCGCCATCTCATGCGTTCTCCTTTGCCGGCGATGCCGCCGCGTCCGCCCCCAGGATCCTGCCGATGACAGCGGCGACGTCGTTCCACCGCCGCTGCTCCGCGGCAAACTGCTTCCGCCCGGCCGCCGTCAGGGTGTAGAACTTGGCCTTGCGATTGTTGTCGCTTTCGCCCCACGTTCCGGCAATCAACCCGTTCGCTTCAAGCTTGTACAGCGCGGGATAGAGGGTGCCCTGCTGGATGACCATGCGCTCCCCGGAAAGCTGTTGGATCCTTAACAAGACGGCGTAGCCATGCAGGGGACCGAGCGAAATGGCCTTCAGGATGAGCAGATTCAACGTTCCCTGCAGCACATCGACATCCCTGCCCATGGTTCCTCCCGCTGTGACCGAGAGCCTGACACGCTCTCCTTGCTTGCCAAGGAGAGTAAGGCTGGTTTTCCGGGAATGTCAAGGGAAAAAGGTGTCGCCACGGCCGGATCCGGCGCGAGGGTGCAGGGATGCGTGCTGGTCTTCAACGCGCGGTTTCGATAAACTTCGGGGTGTTGCAACATCCCGCATCATGCTGACCCAGGTTCCTCCAGCTCCCGTTCGGCCGACGCAAACCATACCTGCCGTCCCGAGCAGGGTCTGGGCTGTCCGCTTTAATGTCGTGCTGGCAATGGTGGTCTGGCTCGCATGGGCCGTGGTCGGCGGACACCGTGCCTTTGCGAGTGTGGCCCATTACTGGGCGGTTTCTCTCACCATGGTCCTTGGATCGCTTGTGGGGGGCGGCACCAGCGAGGGAGGCGCCGCGATCGCGTTTCCTGTGTTTACCAAGGTGTTTCGCATTCCGCCTGAGGACGCACGCCTGTTCTCCTTTGCCATTCAGACGGTCGGCATGGGTGCGGCGTCCCTCAGCATCCTGTACCAGAGGATCCCCATTGAGAAGCGTGCGCTGGCCTGGGCCGGTACTGGCGGCATCGCCGGCATGCTGGTCAGCACCTACCTGCTCGTGCCCCGCATCCCGCCGGTACTGGTGCGCGTCTTTTTTACTGCCATGGTCACCAGCCTCGCGCTGGTGCTGCTGCTCGCCCGCCGCGACGACACGTCTCGCTCACCGGTGATGCCATGCTTCGGTTCGCGGGAGAAGTCACTGCTCGTTTTCGCCGGCATTCTCGGTGGCGCGCTTAGCGGCCTGCTTGGCTGTGGAGAGAATATTGTCGTGTTTATGGTCATGGTGGTGCTCTTTCGCGTGAACGAAAAGGTCGTCACCCCCACTACCGTCATCCTGATGTGGATGGTCACCACGACCGCTTTCCTGCTGCACCTGTTGGTCCTGCGCGACATGCCGGCTCGCGTCCTCGACTACTGGCTCGCCGCGGTTCCTGTGGTTGTTGTCGGTGCTCCGCTTGGCGCTTTTCTTTGCACGCGCATCGACCGGCGGGCCATCGTCGCCATTCTGATCGGCCTCATCAGCCTGGAATTGGTCAGCACGATCTTCCTGGTTGATCTTCGCCATGGTGTCGGCCTGGTGGGCCTCGCGACCCTGCTCCTGTCTGCAGGGCTGAACTGGCTGATGAGCCGATCACAACGGTACGTGCCCGGCATCTCCCAACGTTTGCCGGATTGATTTCCCCTCTCGACGCACATCGGCCGAGGGACCGGGACAGCGTCCCTCGGCCGAGCCGGCACGCTACTTCTTGAGCGCCGACAGGATCTCTTTCTGGTTGGAAAGCAGCTCCTTCTGGTTGGACACGATCTCTTCCTGGTTGCTGAGGATGGACTTCTGGTTTGCCAGCATCTCTTTCTGGTGCGACAGGATGCCGTCCTGCGCTTCCTGGTTCTGCGTGATTGCCTTCTGGTTGTCCAGAATCTGCTTCTGATTGCTTAGGATCTGCTGCTGGTTTTGTAGGACGTCGTTGTCTGCCATCTTCTGTCTCTCCTGCGTTTCAGTAAAGCTCCTTCTGCGATGGCCCAGAAGAGATCGATGTTGCATCCTGTTTGCCAGAAACAGGCTCTCTCAAGCGATTGTCGGGATTGGAGCATTTCGCAGCTAGTCGCGGTCGGGATGCCGTCCCTGAGACTTACCAGACCACGGTCTCACCGGCTGCAGCCTGCCTGGCGAGGCCTGCACCGCATTCTTTGTCGAGTACCTCGTCTTCTGGCAAGACGAGAGGTTTGAGCAGGGTAACTGCCACGCGATCGCGGCCATGGAAGGTGTCCACCCGGAGGTAGCGGTCGAAGTCGTAACGACGGACCAGCGCGGTCAATACTTCCGTGTGGTTCGGTGCTGAAACCGTAACGTTCTTCCAATCTGCACTCTGAAGGTCAAGGTGTTGCGGCATGCGGTACTCAGAAAGGTCCGGCCGGCCGACTGTGCCAGCCTTTGCCACACTTTTGGAGCCGCCAGGGATTTGGATTCCGCCTGCATGAGCGTGGCTCACACCCTGGCTGCCAAGGCTTCCATCTGCTTCGTAATTGCTGTTCACCATCACAAAGCCGGCGCCTTCGGCGTAGATGCGGATAACACTCGCGCTGGTGATCGTTGCTGCTTCTGGCATGGCTGACACAACGCTTGGAGGCAAGGGGTCAGCGCGCCCATCCATGGAGTCACGGACATTCAACCAGCTTCGATACCCGTGATTTTGTGGAGCGAAAAAGCAGGTTTTTTTCCAGCGTCACAATGCCGTATGGGCCAGATAAAACAGGTTCCCAACGTACCGTCTGGAACAGTTTGCGATCCAGATCGGTATGAAGTGACAGGGCGATCTTCGTCGTTCCTGCTTCGCGCCAGAGGTGGTCCGCGCTGTCGACGAACGCGCCTCGATGATAGTTGTAATAGGCTCCCGCCACAGGCAGGTGTTCCAGGGGCTTGCCGAGCACGAAATGTCGATGCGCATCGACATCGACCCGTTCAAATGAACCACCGATCGGCTTGCATCCAGCAAGCGACAGGGCGGCTATCACCCACAAGCATCGCAGCAGGGTTTCACGCGCGCGGCATGGCAGGACAGGGTTCAAGCGGTTGTCCGTCGAGCAAATGGGTCGGCAGTTCCGTTGCACGGTCCACCGCACTGGGGAGCAAGACCTGCGGCAATGAAAGCGTCCCTCGTCATGCGCCGTCGCCGTGGCCACGTGCTTCCGGTGAAGCGTAGAAGCGTGTTATGGCGTCCGCAGCGATGGATGCGCCGGTGGCGTCGGAGACGAGCGCCGCAATCGCGGTATCGTCGTGGCCCATGGAGCGCAGCTGCTCGATCTCATCGGAGATCATGCCGATGAACGCCTGAACAGGGAAACGCTCCGCGGAAAGTCCCAGCGCCGTACGGAGCGCAGTTTGAGCGGTAGCGATCTGCTGGCCAGTGAACGTTACGTCCTCCATTGTGCTGTGCTCCCCATCCATCCCATGCTGTCCTTTGCCAGGAGGTCAGAGCCTGGCGGTGCCCGTACGCGAAGCCCACAGTTCCCAAGGGATGCCATGTCCCGGGCTGCTTCTGTATACACCTTCCGACTTCCGTTCGTCCGCATAGGGAATAAACGGCGGGTCTATGCTGGGGTGGGGTGTGACGGTGGCAGGCAAAGCGGGCAGCGCTGCGGCGACGGCGACGGCATTGACGATTGCGGGCTTCGATCCTTCCTCGGGAGCCGGTGTCAGTGCCGACGTGCTGACCTTTGCCGCCCACGGCGTCTTTGCCACGGCGGCGATTACGGCGCTCACGGTGCAGTCGACGAAAGGTGTCTCCGCCGTACATCCGGTCGCACCGGAACTGCTGCGGCAGACACTGCTCTGCCTGGAAGAGGACCTGCCGCCCGCGGGGATCAAGATCGGGATGCTTGGAAGTGCGGAGATGGCAGCGGAGGTGGCCGGCTATGTGCGCCTTGTGCGCGGTCGCAGGCGGGTTGATGTCGTTCTCGATCCGGTGCTGCGCTCCAGTTCCGGCGCAAGTTTGTTGGAACGCGCGGATGGGCGTGCGGCGGACTTGCTGAGCGACCTCATCGCCTCTGTGGACGTCATCACGCCCAACCTGGACGAGGCGGTGGCGCTGACCGGTTTACCCTGCACGACCCGGGACGAAATGGAGGCGTGCGTGACCCACTTGCGGCAGCGATACCGTGGGCTAACCGTGGTGCTGACCGGCGGGCATTTGCCGCAGCCGGCGGACCTGCTGTCTGACGCAAGCGGACTTCACTGGTTTGAAGGCCTTCACCTTGTGACATCCAGCACCCATGGCACCGGCTGTGCGTTTTCGTCGGCCCTGCTCGCGGCACGGCTGCACGGCAACACGTGGGTGGAGGCAACCGCGGCGGCGAAGCAGTTCGTGGCACACGGCATGCGGCACGCTGTGCCTCGGGGGCAGGGCAGGGGGCCGCTGGCGCTTGTGCCGCAGTTGGAGCAGACAGCAGCGTCTGCGCCCTGACGCGGGACACTGAAGCTGCCTCAAGGTCAAGCCGCTCCCGCCGATAGAGCTACCATCTCGACTTTTGAGGATTGACCCATGGCGACCGCCTCCCTCCTGCAGACTCTCCCGATTTCAATGACCAGCATGCCTCCCATGGATCGCCGTCCTGAACCGGTGCGCCGACGTCCGGCCCCGGTGCAGGGGTATGCCCTGTCCACGCTTGCGCACGCGATCGAGTACCTGATTGATTCGCGGCTTCGCGAGGGTGGAACGACTGATGGGGAGAACGACGCCATCCGCCTGATGATGGCATGCTCGCGGGCGGTGTTCGATGAGTGCGCCCTGCACAAGCCCATGACTCAGCGCGTGGGCCAGTGGCTGTCCCAGCGATTGCGGCAGACGGAGGCGTAGCCGTCCAGCTTGCGCATGGCTGTCCAGCCTTGCGCGTAGCCGTCCAGCCTTGTGTGTGACCGTCCCGCTCTGCCGTCCGCGCTTACACTGGGGAGGGGCCGGACGCGCAGGCCGACGGGGTTGAGGATGGCATTGCGGCTGGTGGTGAACGGGTCGGAAAAGATGGTGGAAGCGATCGACGCCGGCGCAGCGCTCACCGCATTCGTCGCAACCCTTGGCTATCGACCGGACCGCGTGGCTGTGGAGCGGAATGGCGAGATTGTTCCCCGCTCCGAGTGGGCTGCATGTGCTCTTGGAGAAGGAGACAAGCTGGAAGTTGTGCACTTTGTCGGGGGCGGGGTTAAGTCCGCAATTCATGCGGGCTGACCGGTGAGCGTCCGCAGCAAGTCTTCCCAGCGGTCGCCGTAGTCCGTCCATCCGCCCAGGTGCCTTACCCGTTCCAATGCCGCGAGGCTCATCCGGTGCTGTATCTCTGGTTGGTCTGCGAGCCGCTGCATGCGCTCCGCCATGATGTCGACCGCGCGAATGGGAACGATGTGTCCCTCCACATCCTCGGTGCAGAGGTCGACGCCGCCGGTGTTGGTCGAGGCCATAATCGGGCAGCCGCAGGCCATGGCCTGCCCAAGCACAACGCCGAAGCCATCCTCAATTGACGGCAGTACAAACAGGTGGCTCGTGCTTAGGATGGCCGGCAATGCTGTCTGCGGCAGGGATCCGAGAAACTCCACACCGTCTGTCGGCAGCGATGCAAGCAGCGGGCGCAGCTCTGCCGCTACCGTTCCGACGATGCGCAGCCGCTTGGCCGGATGCTGGACCCGTGCAAATGCCAGCAAAAGGTAGGGGATGCCCTTGCGCAGGCTTGCGGAGCCGACGAACACCACCTCAAACCGATCCGCGGCAGGCTTGTCCACCTGCTGGAAGCGGGACAGATTGACTCCATAGGGCAGCAGCCTGACTTTTTCCGCCGCTGTGCCCATGGCAAGAAACGATGTTTGCGCAAAGGTGGAAGGCACGGTGATGACATCGGCGGCCGCGTAGATTTCCTCCTCACGCGCGGTGTCTCGCGGGTCGCTCACGGACCGCTTGACACCCCATCGCCGGTACTCCTCGAGAATGGTTTCTTCCTGAAAGCGTTGATGGGACGAGCCCCGGTCGCAGATAAATTTGCCACCCCGCTGTTGTACAAGCCGACCCGTCTTGAGGGCCGAGCCGGAGATGGCGATAAGGGCATCGCACTCTCCGACGTGGCGCGACGTGTACTCGTCGAACACCAATGCGTTGGCGTAACCGGTCTGATCTTGCAGCCAGCGCGGCAGCAGGCGCGCCCGGTTGAGCAGGAACTCCGGTGTATGAATCCAGGGGAAGGTCTGAACGTGGTTCCGGGGAATCTGCTCACGCTCAAGGCGACGCCAGGGCCAGGTGGAGTAGATGGTGTTCAGATGGCCGCGGCGAAAGAGTTCGCGCGCGAGATCGAAGGAGTGAAAGACGCCGAACACCGTTTGGTCGATGCGCATCCCTCAGGCACGCACCGCGTCTTCGACAGGTTCCATGTCGACGCCGACCTTTAGCTTGTGCTGGCCACCACCAAGAATCAGCCCACGCAGCGGGCTTACGTCGCCATAGTCGCGGCCCCAGGCGAGGGTCACATGGCCGTCGGTTGGGGCGACATTGTTCGTCGGGTCCATGTCAAGCCAGCCATGGCCGGGGCACCAGGCAGAAAGCCACGCGTGCGATGCGTCTGCACCGACCAGGCGCGGCCGCCCGGGTGGCGGGTAGGTACGCAGATAGCCGCTCACGTACCGTGCGGCGACGCCGATGGAGCGCAGGCAGGCGATCTGCACATGCGCAAAGTCCTGGCAGACGCCTCGCCGCTTGCGAAAAACCTCTTCCGTCGGCGTACGCACGGTGGTCACGCTGGAATCGAATTTGAAGTCCCGGTAGATGCGCTGCGTGAGGTCGAGCAGCGCCCTGTACATGGGCCGCTCGGGCGCAAAGGATTGCAGGGCGTAGGTTGCGTAGTCCGGGTGTGTGCGGATGCGCGGGGAATCGAACTGGTACTGGTAGGCGTCCAGTGCTTCTGCGCTGTGGTCGCGTGCAACCTGTGCCACGGCCTGTTCCCAGCGGGGCGTGTCTGGAGTGGTCTGGTGCAGACCGCCAGCGACATCGACTTCGCTGCGCGCCTCAACGACCATCTCGCGGTGTGGTTCCTGCACGGTGAAGAAGCATAGTGTGTTGCCGAAGTAATCGGTACGCCATGTCAGGTTGCTGGGCCTGGGGGAGATCAGCAGGTCGCTGCGCAGGACCCGATTGCCTGCAAAGGAGCGCGGCTGCAGGCATGCAACGTGGTCGCCCACAGAGACCGGGTAATCGTAGCTGTACATGGTGCGGTGTAGGATTCGGTACCTCATTGGCAGTTATGAACCCACTGTAACCGGCAGCGTGCGTGCGTGGCTGAAATAACGGCTGGAGACGGCGTTCGACCAGGCGGGAAGCAGGTCCTCGAGAGTGCCAAGAAATCGATGAAGCTGACGGAGGGATGGCGGTACGGGTTCGCCGCTGCGGGGAAACTGGATTGCCTGCAGGCGCACGGATCGCAGGTCGGCGAGTACTTTTTCCATGGCCGCAAGGTCGCCGGCGTCGTGGCGCGGTAGTTTGCGATACAGGTCGGCGATGTGCGCCATCTGGAAATGGAGCGAGCGCGGATTGGTCTCATCGGCCATCAGTACATCCAGTACCGGCAGGGGCTGCAGCGTGGTGTAGTAGCGCGCGCGATAGGTCATGGAGCTGTCGCCGACTTCCAGCAGCCGCTCCAGAAACGACCAGTGGTCCGGGTCCAGCGGACGTGTGATCTCCCGCAGCTGACTGGTGAGATTGATGGCTCGCTCAAGCCGGCGACCAAGGCCCAGAAAGAGCCAGCCCGAGCTGCGAATGACGTTCTCCCGCTCGATGCCGCTAAAGGCGGAAAGCAATTCCAGGCATTCCGTCAGGAGCGTCTGGTGGTCCATCAGGGGCATGCCGGGAGCTGCGTCTATGGCGTGGTGCAGGCGGCCGATCAGCAGCATCATGTCGGCAGACAGCCGCTCGCGCACATTGCCGCCGATGCGAAAGATTTCAGCCAGCGTCGACGGCAGGCTGCGGCGGCGCTCCGCCTGCGACAGGATCGACAGGAGGTCTTTTTCGAAGGCGGGAAAGGTTGTGGGCCGCCGTTTGATGGGCGATCCCTTGCCGTAACGCATGCCCATGCAGCCGTGCAGGCGCATCAGGCTGGGCAACTCCACCGCCTGCGCGCGCTGGACGCGTGGCAGGAGGGTGCGCAAGATGCGTGCAAGGTTTTCCGCGCGCTCCACATAACGGCCAAGCCAGAACGTGTTGTCCGCAACCCTGCTGGGCACCACACTGCTGACGCGGCGCAGCGTAACGGGCTCGTCACGGGGCCGAAGCATGCTGAACGTGTCGATGCCACCATCCCAAAGTACCCACGCATCCTTGCTGTGGCCGCCGCGCTGCATGCTTACGACGGATCCCTGTTTTTCCGCCACGCGCACCAGACCGCCAGGGATGGCGATCCACCCGCTGCCGGTGTTGAGCACATAGGTACGCAGGACAACACTGCGCTGCTGCAGGCTGCCGCCTTCCCACACGGGCGCGGTGGAGAGGGCAACCTGCTCCTGCGCCACGTATTCCTGGGGGCGGGCGCGCAGCCGTTCGACCAGTTGCTCCCGCGCGTCCGGGGCCAGTTCAGCGCCAAATACCGGCTCCATCCCTTTGACGGGGAAGGCCGGCTTGAGCACCACGTGCTCCAGGTTACGCAGCACCCAATCGAGTGCACGCTCCTGACCGCACCACCAGGTGGCGACGGAGGGAAGCTTCAGCTCCTGGCCCAGCAGATGGTGGGCAAGGCCCGGGAGAAAGGGCATGATCGCGGCCGATTCAATCAAGCCACTGCCGAGCGCGTTGGCAACGACAACGTTGCCGGCAGCGACGGCGTCCACCAGGCCGGAGACGCCAAGCAGGGACTCACCGCGCAGCTCCAGCGGGTCGCAGTAGCTGTCGTCCACGCGCCGCAGGATTACGTCGACTTCTTCAAGCCCGCCAACCGTCTTGAGATAGACGCGGCGGTTGCGCACGGTTAGATCTGCGCCTTCGACGAGTGTCACATCCAGGTACTTCGCGAGGTATGACTGCTCGAAGTAGGTCTCGTTGTACGGGCCGGGCGTGAGCAGCACGATGCGCGGGTTGTCGCGCGGGGAGAGCCGTATCAGCGCCTCACGCTGACTCCGGAAGAACGGTGCCAGGCGCAGCACATTCGACTGCGTGAATAACTCCGGCAGCACATCGGAGACGATGGTCCGGTTTTCCAGCGCATATCCGCTTCCTGACGGTGCCTGTGTGCGATCCGCCAGAACCCACCACTGGCCATCGGGCGAACGCGCCAGATCGACCGCCAGCATGTGCAGATAGCTATGGGGAGGAACCGGCATGCCGACCAGTGGCCGCAGGAAGGCGGGATTGCCGAACAGCAGGGCCGCGGGGAAACGACCCTCCTTCAACAGTGCCTGCGGGCCGTACAGATCCTGCAGCAGCAAGGTCAGTAACTCCGCGCGCTGGATCACGCCAGCCTCAATCGTCCGCCACTCCTCCGCCCCCAAAAGCAGCGGGACGATGTCGATCTGCCACGGCCTGTTTGCGCCGAGTGGGTCTCCGTAGATGTTGTAAGTGATGCCGTTCTCGCGAATGCGCCGTTCCGCGCGGGCCCAGCGTCGCTCCAGTTCGGCCGGGCCAAGTTGCTCGAGAACTTCCATCAAGCGCGACCAGTGTGGGCGCGCCGCCGTGCGGTCGCCGGACTCCTCCCAGGTGCCGCCTTCGCGCACCGGCGAACGGTACAGGTCCCCACTCACCGAGGCGGTTCCTCCGCAGTGTTGACGGGTGCCGGCCAGCGTAGATCGAGCGTGCTGGGAAAGACGGTGTTGCCCTCCGCCGCCGGAGCATGCATGGGCTCGGTGGGCGGTGTTTGCTGCACGAAACGCTCCTCGCGGCGCTGGCGTGCTTCGGTGGCACTGGTTGGTTTCGTCGTGTGGACGCTGCCGTCCGGCGGACCAGCGAAATAGGTACAGCGTGCAACCGAGCGCTCACTCCATGTGTCGATCAGGTCGAAGGTCAGGGGCGTGTGCACCGGTACCGTCGGGTGCAGCGCGGCAGAGAGCATGCGCGCGCGGTAGCGAACGCCGGCAACGGCTTCACCCGTGGTCGGGGTTGCAGTCAGCGGGACCCGGCGGCCGTTGCACGCCACCACGTAGCGGCCCTCCGCCTGCAGACCGGAAACCTTGACCTGCATGCGTTCCAGCGACGAATCGACGCTTCTTCCGGTGCGGCCGGAGGTTGTCTCCTCTGCCAACACATTCCATGGTTCGAGGGCCTGGCGCAGCTCCAGTTCCACTCCGTTTGACGTGACAGTCCCGATGCGTGGAAAGCGGAACTCCACGTGAGCGGCGAACCACTCCTGCTGCAGCGCAATCCCTGCCTGCGTCAGAAATCGCAGAACCTCACCAAAATCCTGCTGGACGAAGTAGGGCAGCATGTACCGATCGTGCAGCGCCGTGCCCCAGCGGACCAGGCTGCCGACAAACGGCGACTTCCAAAGTACCGCAACCAGCGCGCGAACCAGCAGCATCTGCAGCAGACCCATGCGATAGTGCGGCGCCATCTCAAACGCACGCAACTCCAGCAGTCCTGCCTGCAGGCCAAGTCCGCTTGGTGGGTACAGCTTGTCGATACAGAACTCTGCCCGGTGCGCATTGCCGGTCACGTCGACCAGCAGATTCCGAAACAGGCCGTCCAGGATGTATGGCGGGCAATCGTGCAGGGGCAACTGGCTAAACGCCACTTCTAATTCGTACAAGGCGTCGACGCGCGCTTCGTCCACGCGCGGATACTGGCTGGTCGGCCCGACGTACATGCCGCTGAACAGGTAGGAGAGTGAGGGATGATTCTGCCAGAATGCCACCATGCTCCGCAAAAGATCAGGCCTGCGCAGCAGGGGACTGTCGGGTACGGTGATGCCGCCAAGGACGATGTGGCTGCCGCCACCGGTTGCCAGGTGGCTGCCATCATAGGCGAACTTGCTCGCGATCAGCCGGTGCTTGTCCGCCTCCTCATGCAGGATCCGGTTGGTGGTTTCGAGCGTGTCCCAATCCGCGGCGGGTGGCAGGTTAACTTCCAGCACGCCGGGATCGGGTGTCAGACCAAAGATCACCAGCCGTGGATCGAATGGCGGCGTGTACCCCTCAATCCAAAGATTCATGCCGGTGTAGCGGCAGGTGTCTTCCACGGCCGCAACCAGGTCGAGGTAATCACTCAGGACCGGCACATAGGGCAGAAACACGTGCATGCGGCCGTCGCGCACCTGAACGCACAGAGCGGGTCGAATCAACTCCGTTGCTGTTTCTGCCGTGCTGGACAGTGGCGGAAGCGGGTCGGGCAGGGGAACGCACGCAAAGAGCTCTGGCCTGCGCGGTGGAGCGGCGGGCAGCTTGACCAGGGTTGCGTCTCCCGCCTCTTCCAACTCGTGCGTCAGGTCATCGGGTGCCACAAACGGTACGACGTCGACCGGGATGCGATACCCGATCGGTGAATCGCCCAACGAAAGCACAAGGCGCTCAGGCCGCGGGAACCATAGCTGGCTCGACCACGCAAGCACGCCATCCGGTTGGCGCCGACGCAGTGGAAGCACGTATCCTGCCGCCTCGTCGGTTTTGCCCGTAGTCGTGGGAACGTCATACGCCGGCAGAATGCTTTCACCGCTCACCTGCAGCCGACGGGACAACGCCTCGATAAACCTGCGCGCGTCGTCGGCCTGGTAGCCATATGCCACGCCGTCGAGCGCGATGCGGTGCAGGTCTTCCCACACGGCAACGCCGTCTCTGCGGCTGATGCACTGGAACGCCCATCGCGGCAGAACTTCGCCCGGGTACCACTTGCCCTGTCCCAGGTAGAGGAGACCGCCCGGTGCGGTACGTTCGCGCAGGTCCCGAATCAGCGCCAGCCCAAGTGACCGCTTCAGTGGTCCAAGCGCTTCCAGGCTCCACTGCAGGCTTTCCGCCTCGTCCCTGCCAACAAAGGTTGGCTCTCCGCCCATGGTGAGGCGAACCTGCTCCGCCTGCAGCATGGCGTCTACACGGTGCGCCACGCCCCGCACCTGCTGCCATTGCTCGTCGGTGTACGGCCGGGTCACCTGCACCGCTCCGTCCAGGCGGCGCACTCTCATCGTATGAGTAAATTCCACACCTGCGGGCGATACGGTGCCGGCGATGGGCGCGGCCTGGGCCGCTGTCGGCGTACAGACCAGCGGAATGTGGCCCTCGCTTGCCAGCATGCCCGAGGTTGGATCGAGGCCGATCCAACCGGCGCCCGGCAGAAAGACCTCGCACCATGCATGCAGGTCCGCGGAGTCGCGGGTTGGTCCCGGCGCGCCCTCCTCTGCCGCAAGCTGGATGAGGTAGCCGCTCACAAAGCGGGCCGCGATCCCCAGATGGCGAAAGACCTCGACCAGCAGCCAGCCGGAGTCGCGGCAGGAGCCGGTTGCACACAGCAGCGTCTCCTCGGCAGATTGCGTGCCCGGCTCCCACCGTGTTGTGTAGGCCACGGCATCCCGCACACGCTGGTTGGTGGTCACGATCAAGTTGACCGTGCTCTGCACCTGTTGGGGAATGGTGGCGACGAATGCGCGCAGCCTGGCGCTCAGGGTATTGATCGCGCGATAAGGTTCCAGGTCGCGCTCCAGCTCCGGGGAGTACCGGAAGGGCCAGGTTTGCACGCCCGGCTCCAGCACGAAATCAAAGGGATTGAAGGGGGAAAGATCGGCAAGCAGATGCACGTCGACCACAAACTGCCGCGTGGGCCCGGCAAACATCACCCGTGCTGCAAAGTTGCTGTGCGGATCCATCTGCCATCGCAGGGTATGTTCCGCAGGATCGAGGGTAAGCGCGTAGCTCAGAATGGGCGTGCGGCAGTGGGGAGTGGGCCGAAGTTGAATGGTCTGCGGGCCGAGCGTGACCTCCTGATCGTAGTGGTACGCCGTGCGATGGTCGAGCGAAACCTTCAATGCCATGAACCCTCAAACGCGGCAACGCGCCTTGGACGACGCGCCTGTGCTGTTTCACATTCCTTCAGCCCACGCAGATTTTGGCCAGCGGCAGGCCGCGGTCCAGCGTCGGTTTTGGTGTGTGATTCCAGCATAAACGGAAGCGCGCGGTGCAACGGCAGCGCCGATGGCTCCGCGAGGTCAGTGGCCAATTGTGGTAGCCTGAAGGCTCAGCGGAGAGATGGCCGAGTGGCTGAAGGCGCACGCTTGGAAAGCGTGTATACCGCAAGGTATCCAGGGTTCGAATCCCTGTCTCTCCGCCATCTCCACTTGCTTCAGCATGGGCGTTCTCCTGCAAAACGGCTCCCGCCGGAGAGATGAGTGGCCGTTTCGCTGGAGGGAACCAGCACGCAGATCTCATCCACAATCATGCGATTCTCCACATATTCCTGCAGCTTGATCAGCATGGCCCGGCTAATCTGCTGGCCGGTGCCCACAAGCAGGGCGCCAGAGTGGTTTCGAACGTCTTCGTTCACGATCATGGCGGCCTGCAACTGACTTACGGGCAGCCTTGATGGCTTCAAGGATTGCTCGACCGGCTTCATGGTCTCGAGCGCATCGAGCAAGCCGCCAGGAAACGTGTGAATGGCTTGCCGCAGCTGCAGCACGATCTCCGCGTGCGGCAGCCCGTGCAGCCAGAACGTATCGTAGGCCACGGCGAGCCGAAGCATCTCCCCGCCAAGACGTAGTTCTTCACTGTCCTGCGCCGACCCGGCAGCCGGACCCTCGTGTGCGCCGTACCGTTGTCGCTGGATGATCCATGCCACCTCTTCCATGCGTGGAATGTAGGCGACCAGTTCGCTCGCACGCGCCGGATGCGCATCGAACCGCGCCTGTTCCCGTGGCGGAAGATCCTCGCCCAGGTGCGCTGTCCGCAGCAGCTCCGGCGAGAGTGCAAGGCAGCCCACCTGCGATAACATCGCCGCCGCCTCCACGCGCCAGGGATGCGTCAACAGGGTGAGGCCGATCAGGTGGCGAACGCAGCTACTCACGCGCGTCGACCGCTCAAATGCTTCTGGCCGCACTGCACTCAACACCTCAGACAGGGCGCGAATGCTGCCGAGCACGGTGCCCTCCAGTAACTCCCGTTCCGCCTTCATCATGCGGTACTGGACCAGTCCCATCTGGAGCGCCGTCGACAGGTCCTCTTTGTTGCACGGCTTGTTCAGGTAGCGAAAGATGTTTCCATCGTTAATGGCAGAAGCCGCGTCCTGCATGTCGCTATAGCCTGTCAGCAGCATGCGCACGGTGTGCGGCGCCAGACCACGCACGGTGGAGAGGAACTCGGCGCCACTCATTCCGGGCATGCGCATGTCGGAAACGACGACGGCAAAGGGGCCGCGGTCACGAATCGCGGTAAGCCCCGCCGGCCCACCCACCGCCGTTTGCACCGCAAAGTCGCGGTAAAGCATGCGCTTGTACCCATCGAGCACTGCCGGTTCATCGTCCACAAACAATACAGATTCCGTCATCGTGGTCTTTCTCCTGAGAATGCTGGTGAAGGGAACCGGAACATACCAGAGCAATGGGCGAAACGCACGGACCTACCCTGATGCCAGCAGCGGCAGGCGAAAGCCAAACGTCGTCCCCACGCCTGGCTCGCTGTCGAACCATAAGTCCCCCGCGTGCTTTTTCACGATGACGGAATGGGCGAACGCGAGTCCCTGGCCAGTCCCTTTGCCCACCTCCTTGGTGGTAAAAAAGAGCTCGAAGATCCGTGGCCGAATCGCCTCGGGGATGCCCATGCCGGTGTCCGCCACCGTGACTTCCACGGCGTTCTGGTTGCGCCGCGTCGCAAGGGTAATGGTGCCGGTCGCCGATCCCGGGTAGGCCAGGAGCTTCTCTTCAATCGCATGTGCCGCGTTGACCAGAAGATTGAGGATCACCTGGCTGATCTCGCCGGGGTAGCAGGGAACCATCGGCAGCGAAGCATCAAAGCGAGTGACGACCTCGGCCACGTACTTCCATTCGCTGCGTGAGATGACGATGGTGGTGTCGATGGCCCGGTTCAGATCCACGTCCGTCTTCTGGTTCGATCCGGGGTGCGAAAACTCCTTCATCGCCCGAACAATACTCGCGATCCGCTGCGTTCCTTCCAATGCCTGGCTAAGAGCCTGCGGGAACTCCGGCAAGACAAAGTCGAGGTCTGCACCCTCTACCGCGCGGTCGAAGGCGAGCAGGCGTTCTGCAGTGGCGGGAGTTGCGGCAACCCCATTCCGCAGCGTACGTGCCAGGTCAATGACCATGCAAAGATGCTGCCAGGTATCGCGCAGAAAGGTAATGTTGTCGCCGACGTACTGTGTGGGCGTGTTGATCTCATGGGCGATGCCGGCGGCGAGTTGACCAATGGCTTCCAGCTTGTGCGTCTGCCGGTTCTGCTCTTCCATCTCGCGTCGCGCGGTGATGTCAGAGGCGCTCAGCAGAAACGCCGAGTGCTGTTCGTCGTTACGCACGTTTCGCAGCGAAATACCAAGCCAGCGTTTCTGTCCGTCGATTTGATAGGGATGGTCGCTGCGATGCTCTGCAGCGTGGTGGCAGAAGAGGGAATCGAGTGTGCCCGCGGGCTCCAGCCAATGGATGCCACAGGTACTGAGGCGCTTGTGGCGAACCTCTTCAAACGACAATCGAAAGGTGCGATGCGCTGCCGCGTTCCAGTGCACAATTTCACCGTTCGGCGTCAGTGCCACCAGAATGGATGGGACGGAATCGAACGCGAGGGCCAGATTGTGCCTGGCGCGTGCAAGCTCGACGGTCCGCGCCCTTACGAGCCTGAGCACATGACGCAGACCACGCTGCACGCCGGTCGTGCTTCTTCGGCGAGCTCCACGTTGCGGGTTGGCCAGCCGCTTGCTCTTCATCCAGTCACACCCGCGCACCGCCTGCCCGCAACTGCTGGCAGAAGGAAGCACCACCTTCGTGCTATCGGCGAAAGCCGCGGGTGCTTTAAGGATTCAGGGCGACTCAGAACATGGACAGGTCCAGGGCAGCACACCTGGCTCCGCCCGGATCACGTCGACGGCTGCATCGTGCGTGCAGTAGGGACGGGTTACCTCGGGACCTTATCAGTCGTGCAGTCCAAAGCATCAGCAGTAGAGTCCACAGCCCTCAGCGGCAACTAGCCAGGCTCAATCTTGCCCTGAATCTGCACTGGGGCATCTATGTCTGATAACACATATTCTGTATAGCGAAGCTATTTGCCCGCTCGATGCACGTCTTCTCTTTCTGTATAGCGCAGCTATTT
>CAXUHM010000050.1:0-23597 GCA_964250935.1 uncultured Terriglobus sp. | reverse complement strand
CGTTGTCCCAGCCCCACGCCGAAGACGGAATCTCAGGATGCGCCGCCTGCAGCCGAGCAAGGCAACCCGCCCTGTCCCCCAACTCCAGTGAACGGCGGTCACGGCTGAGTCTCCAGCATGGCTTGATGCAATCGGTTTCGTGAATTCTTACGGATTACGGCTACGCCCTAGAAACTGTCAGGTCAAACAATCATCTCGATGTGTAAGTAGGATGACTCATTCGAAGCCATTGTTCCAATAAATCAAATTGCTAGGGCTTGCGAGAATCCAGACTGCCATCCAATACCTTGTACTTTCCCGGTGGGTGAACAAGGGTTTGCGCCTACACGTGAGAATGACTGCATCCGGTAAAGAGACTATTCAGAACACAAAAGGCAGTGCATGAGGGCTGAAGATATGTCATTTGAAGAGATGAAGTCCCGCTTGCCGGAACTCCCGTCCGGCGCCTTCAGCAAGGAAGACGGAGGCAACGACGCAGACTTCTACGCCCCTGCTCGGCTGGTCACCCATATTGACGCCGCAGCGGCATCTGCGCTCACAGCATTTTACCAAGTCAGCTTACCTGCTGGGGGCGTGCTGCTGGATCTGATGTCGAGCTGGGTGAGCCATCTGCCGCCGGAAACGGCCTACGGCGAGGTCATCGGACAAGGCATGAACGCTGAGGAACTCAGGGCGAATCCCAGGCTGAGCCGCAACTTCGTACAGGACTTGAACCGCTCTCCCATTCTTCCGCTCGAGACTGGCAGCTGCGATGCGGCCCTGTGCTGTGTCGGCGTCCAGTACCTTCAACGTCCCTTGGAGGTATTTACTGAAGTTCTAAGGGTCCTGCGACAGGACGGGCCTTTCATTGTCAGCTTTTCTAATCGCTGCTTTCCCACCAAGGCTGTAGCGGTCTGGCGGTCGCTTGATGATCACGGTCATGCCGCTCTGGTGCGCCTCTACCTAGAGCGCGCCGGCTTCAGCGACATCCGTATAGAGGTACTGCGGGACGGCTCCGAAAGTGATCCGCTCATTGCGATCGTAGGGCGACGCTGAGAACTGCCGCGAACTTATTTCTACTTTACTCAACGGCGACAATGTCGCTCTGACCTTCCGGGTGCCTCTCAAACGAACGCCTATAACAATCGAGCGAGTGACTCGAGATCGCGTTCCCCATGGCATTGACGCAGAAACAGTTCCGCTTCCTGGTAACGGCGAGCGGTGCCTTCCTGCATAGACAGTGGGTAGGGACCATAGGCCCTGGCAAACCGTTGGAGGGTGTCCGAGGCAAGTTGCTCAACCGAGTGCCGCAGGAGCAATGCACGCCGTTGCGCTAATTGCCGATGCTGCGGGTCGGCGTCGATCTCCTCACCGGTAATCTGCAAGAGCGAGCGCATCGCCCAGACATTTGCGTGTATAGCTCCCAGATGCGCAAGGGTATGCGGATCCCTTCGGGAGCTTGCATTTACAGCGGCAAGCAGCCCCGAGACACTGCCAGCCCAGCAAGCAGCAGGCCCACAAGCACCATGCCAAAAGCCTGGGCGGTTCGTGTAGAAGCCAGGATCCCCAACAACGTCATCGGCCTCAACCGGACATTGCCGGAACAGAACTGCGCCTGTGTTCGTGAAGCTGAAAGCCTGCGTGTGCCATGTCGATGAACTCTTCACGACGCAGGAGCTTGGCCGTACATCAACATCGAGAAGGCTGCTGTTTTCACCGCCGACCGTTACAAGTGCACGTTGAACCAAGCCAAACCCAGTGCAAAAAGCTTTCTCTCCTGAGAGCAAGCCCTCGCTCAGAACCAGAGGTTTGCCTGGCACTTCTGATGCCCAGACAGCATAGAGCGCACCCGGTTTTGGCGCTCGACCGGCTTCAGCGAGAATCGCAACTGCGTCCCAGTGAGCCTCCGTCAGCTTCGCCAGGCTGACATCCTGCTCGGCGACAGCAAAGAGATGTAAATGCCGCAGTGCCGTCTTGCCATGGCCAGGGAGAGGCAGTTCAAATGCAGACGCATCGGAGAACATATGGAGCAGTTCAGCCTGGGTCACGCCTGTACCCCGTTGTGAGCGGCGAGTGCGGCTGCGAATCCATCAGGAGCGCGACCGACCCTTCGGCCACTGGTGATCACCTGAAGCCGCGTATCTGCAACACAGGGCACCTGCGCTGCTCGCAGTCTTCGCCAAAGATCATGGTCTTCAGCAGTCTGCTTGGGTGCCCAACCTCCGACGAGCTCATAGGCATCGGCCCGCACACCCAGATTTGCGCCGTGCACGTGCGGATGCGTGCCATCCTCGTGCAAAATATACGTCTGGCGAAAGCTTTTAGGCACAGTTGGCGAGTGATCCTCAAATTGGTCTACGTCGACAACGCCAGCTATAGCGGCACATCCTGCTTCCGCCAAAGAAAGCTGCAGCGTGATCCACTGAGAGGGGATAATACAATCCGCGTCGGTATTTGCAAGCCAACAGCGGTCCAGCGGCCCACCATAGCGCGCAAGGGCAAGTTGCGCAGCCAAGGCTCGCGCCGCACCAACGTTTCCGAAGCTACTTGGGGCCACCAAGCCTGTTTTCCCAACGAGTTCTGCAGCAAGGGAATGAGTCTTGTCTGTACAGTTATCAGAAACGACGATGAGATCTGTTGTGACACCCGGCGCCGTAGCGCGCCTCATCAACTCGATCGAATTCAAACAACGTGGGAGCAGATCTTCTTCATCGCGCGCCGGTACTAGTATAGCAACGTGCCATGCTACCTTCACCGGCACACCGATAAGCAGAGGATAAGTCGACAAGTCAAATACCTGGATCTCGCGCTCAGCAACTTCTTGTAACTCAGGTTGCAAACGGTAGACGGCTCAAAGTGGCTTAGACTTTTAGCTTTGGAGAGATCAGGAGATGTAGCTTTCTGAGCGGGCATGCGGGAGGTAGACCTCGAAATTTCTCCAGGCTGGCTGCAACAAGTTTTGCGGCAGAATTGGTTTGCCGCGGGCGTGGAAGAGCTGTGAATGATGAGAGAGAAGAGCTTCACGCTTTCGCGCCTGTTCGTCCGGCGTCATCAAAAACTTCTGCAGGGGTAAGTGTTCAAGTGTTGCCGGCGTGCCACGGTGCCATGTCCAGAAAAAATAAAACGTGAGTAAGACGTCTTTTGCTGCGGCAATACGCATTGCAACGCGTCCGCAAACTTCGTGATCCGGATGGAAGTCCCCGGTCCATGGCGCTATGAGGTGTGTGTCAGGCGTGATAAGGGGCAACAAACGCTTGTAGAGAATCTCCTCCTCGTCCTGAAGGCCGCTGTCCCGTAGTCCCAGCCGTATAAGTTCGTCTGACCCAACGCCAAGACATTGGACAGCATTCCTTTGTTCGATGCGTCGCGTAGCACCACAATCCTCACCGGCGTAGCAGTTTTCGCCATCTGTAACGGCGATCACTGTAAGAGGCACCTGGTTATTGCGAAGTCGTAAAATCAGGCCGCCTGCGCCCAGGGTCTCGTCATCGGGATGTGGTGAAAGAACGACAGTGCGAACCATTGGAGGCAACCATGTTGGCAGGGTTGCAAAGGCCGTCAACCAATGCGCTTCTTCGGTAAGGGGAACGATCATCGGATGACTTCACCTTTTCTCATTGCTTATACAGAAGGCACAGTAGCCACCTCGCGAAAGCAGCCTGAGCGCATGAGCGGTCTTAACTTTGGATGCATATTCGTTTGCGGCAAGACGCTGCTTAGGACGAGCTAGTAATCGACAGCCCGCTCGGATGCGCAAGCTCTTTCATCAGGCTCCGTATCAAACAACGATTGCGGAAGGTATGTAACTAATCTTGTCACCACTCCAGAAAAATCTCCCTTTCTTGGTGTAGACACCGCCCTTCCGTCGATTACTGATTGTTGCAGGGAACCGCAGAACACAGCTGTTGGAGGTTCTGCCGCAAGGGAAGATGGCAGCCGGTGGATTTATTGGCCGGCCGGTAAATATTTAACGCGGTATCCGAAGCTCGAGAAGATGAGAGTGGCGCTGATGGTTATTCGAACTTAGCTCCACCAAGCGGTGCAAGAAGAAGTGTGGAAGCAACTGTGCTGCTTCTGTGGAAGTGATTGCGCATTCCCGCCAACAGTGTAGAAGATTAGACGCCGATACAAACGTCAAGTCGTCCGTCACCAACAACTTCTTGCAGAAGGGGGAAAGGTGAATCGAGGACACTTGAAGCGGTCTCTCCGACCCATCAGTCAAGATATCGCTTGAACGCGAAAAGCTTTCGAAAGGCTCCGTTGCAACGGACGTCGATCTCGGGATGCTTGCGGAGTGTAAGAAAAGTCAAATATGGAAGTCAGCGCGCGGTGCACTTCCATGCGGCAAACAGGACTTTCGCTTGTTGGCTATGTGCAATGTGCTGCATGCTCAAGCGGCCAGTACAGGAGACACGTTGGCGGCCTGCACCAAGTGGTTCTACAGCTGAACACAACTGTTGCAGATGTGTGCGGCCTCGGGCTGGACAACTGCTCGATCGTTCTATGTCACCGTACACGTAGCAAATTTGTTAAACTTAGGGCTTCCATTCTGTTCTTGCCTGTCACCCAAACGATGCACCGAAAAAGCGTGCTCTCCGCCGTATCGCCGCCGTAGCTCGAGTGATGGCACGAGCAGGATCCACACAAAGCATGAGCAGGTTGAATCTGACTTTACGGGAGCGCTTGTCGGCAACATTAGCGGGGCTCTTTGGCGTATCCGCAGAATTGCCGAGGGTTGCGCCGGGCCTTGTTTCTTCAGCTTTGCTTAAGGTTGAATGACTAATGTCTGGAAATGCCCTGTTTCCAACAGTGCAAAGCCACAACAGCTTTGCTTTGCGTGCTGGCGGTTGCGAGTCTTTCGCAGGCGCAGATGGGCAAGCAAGTAAATGGGCCTGAAGAGACCTTAACCCTGGACGAGACACTCGCGCGTGCGCAGGAGAATGAACCTGCGTTCGCGGCTGCAGTCGCTGAAAGGCATATTGCTGCCTTGGATCAAAAGAATGCCCGAGCCGCCCTTTTACCGACGGCGACCTACCACAACCAGGCAATTTACACGCAGCCGAACGGCGTACCAGCAAGCCGCATCGGACAAACTACCGGCGCGCCTTCACCGATCTTTATTGCAAATAATGCCGTCCGAGAATATGCCAGTCAGGGAGTGTTCAGCGAGATCATCGGTCTTGCGCAGGTTGCAGACATTCGGCTCGCGGATGCCAACGCCGCGCGTTCCGCCGCTGAACTAGAAATACAGAGGCGAGGTCTGATTGCTACAGTGATTTCACTGTTTTACGCAGCAACGTCCGGCAGTCAGAAAACCACTGTTGCTCTGGAAGCAGGGCACGAAGCCAATAACTTTCTGGAGACCACGAAGAAGCGCGAAACGGCACGCGAGGTGGCCCATGCCGATGTGTTGAAGGCCCAGTTGCAGCAGCAGCAGCGGGAGCGTGACGTGGTGGAGGCAAGGGCAAGTGCGGCGAAAGCCACCATCGAACTTGGCGCGCTGATCTACCCGGACCCGCTGACGGCCTACAGGCTACAGACCGCCGACCTTCCACCACTGCCGAATTGGCCCAGCGTTGAAAGTCTGGCTCAACAGAACAATCCTGAATTGCGTAGCGCCGTGGCCTCTGTGGCGATCAGCCAGGCAGAGACGTATAGTGCGAAAGCCGCACTGTCGCCTGAGCTAGCGCTGAATTTTTCTTACGGCATTGACTCCACCAACTTCGGCGTGAACGGTCCGGATGGTATTCGTAACCTGGGCTATTCAATGAGCGCAGCACTCGATATCCCGGTGTGGGATTGGCTCATTACCGAGCGCAAGATCAAGGCGGCACGACTAAGAGAAAGTGCCGCGCAAACTGCATTGACGGCCGCCCAGCGGCGATCCATCGCAAGTCTGGCACAGTTCTATGCGGAGGCCGAAACGGCATATAGGCAACTCGCTTCCTTGGACGAGAGTGTCGTGACTGCGCGCGAGTCACTTCGCCTGACGCGGTTGCGCTACGTTGATGGAGAGAGCACGGTGTTTGAAGTTGTTGATGCTCAAAGCACCTTAAGTTCTGCGCAGAATGCGCAGATCGACGGTCAGGTACGTTACCGGCTAGCTCTGGCAAAGCTGCAAACCCTTACAGGAAAGCTCTGACATGAGGTCGATGCGACACCTTCGCTATGTGTTCCCCGCACTCGTGTCTATCTCGCTTGCCGGTTGCAAGAAGGTGGGTGACACCGCAGCCCCTGTTGTGGTTTCTGTAAAGGCGGCACACCCAACGCAGGGGCCAATTTCCGAGGAGATTGTGGCCGATGCAATTCTTGCACCCCTATCGCAGGCTGCTATCGCACCACGCATCAGCGCGCCTATCCTGCAGGAATATGTGCAGCGTGGAGCGCACGTGCGCAGGGGACAACTCCTGGTCACCCTCGACGACCGAGACCTGCGTGGCTCTGCGATGGATAGTGCGGGTGCGGTGGTAGCGGCGCAGGCGAACCTGACCGCAACTACTGACGCGACGGTACCGGAAGAGCGTCGAAAGGCTGAACTTGAAGTCACGGAGTTGAAGGCGGCACGGGACGTGGCGGCACGTACAGCAGACGAGCGGAAAGAACTCCTTCGACAGGGAGCGCTATCAGGCAGAGATGCCGATGCAGCCTATGCGGCGTCGGTGCAGGCGCAATCGGCTTTGGAGGTAGCAAAGCAGCACTTGGAGTTAGTGCGCAAGGTGACCGGAGCCACGACCCGACAGACTGCGCAGGGGCAGCTTGAGTCTGCACGCGGACGCCTGCTTAGTACGCAGGCACAGGATAGCTACGCAAATCTGCGCAGTCCCATCAGTGGTGTCGTCACCGACCGACCGCTCTTCCCGGGGGAGACATCCACGGCCGGCGTTCCGTTGATCACCGTCATGGACACTGCTGCGTTGCTGGCTAAACTGCACGTGGCACAGTCCGTTGCCCAAAAAGTTTCGCTTGGTCAGAAGGCAGAGATCAACTTTGTTGGCACGGATGCACCAGTAACGGCTGTCGTATCCTTCATCAGTCCGGCACTGGATCAGGGCTCCACGACAGTCGAACTTTGGCTAAAGCTGCCCAACACCGATGGCCGCCTAAAGGTCGGTAGCCCCGTGCACGCGGTCATCCAGGGAAATACAGTGGCTCAAGCCCTCCTACTTCCACCGGCGGCGATATTGCCGGCGCAGAATGAGGGCAACTCTGTTCTCGTAGTCGGCAGCGACGGGGTGGCACACAAGCGAGCGATCACCGTTGGCATTCGCACAGATACAAGCGTGCAGATTACATCCGGTCTTTCAGAAAGCGACAACGTCGTCGTTGAAGGTGGTTACGGCCTCGAAGATGGGACTGCTGTCACGACTGCAGCGAAGGCCGGGGCAGGCGAGGACAAGTCTTGACGTCGGCCCCCTTGCCCCCTGCAACAATCGCGGATGACCAGGCTTATTGGCTTGCGCGGTCTGTGCGCACCATCCTCTTTCTCGCAATTGCACTTTCTCTGGCGGGTGTGTACGCCTTCTTTCAGACGCCGATTGCCGTCTTTCCAGAAACGAATTTCCCCCGTGTGGTCATCGGTGTCGACAACGGTGTCATGCCAGTCGAGCAGATGCAGGTGACCATTACCAAGCCGATTGAAGATGCCATCAACAGTGTTCCTGGCTTGGTCACCGTGCGCTCGAACACAAGCCGCGGCTCGGCCGAGGTAAGCCTGTTTTTCGATTGGTCCGTCGACATGTTCCGGACGCTGCAACTGGTGGATTCCGCACTGAGCAGAGCGCAACAGAATCTGCCTTCCACCGCAAAACTCACCACTAACCGGCTAACGTTCGCGACCTTTCCGATTCTTGGGTACAGCCTTACCTCGGATACGCTGTCGCAAACACAACTGTGGGAACTCGCAACCTACACCCTAAAGCCGCCACTCAACCGGGTGGCTGGGGTGAGCACGGTGACAATCCAGGGCGGGCAGGTTCCCGAGTTCCATATTGTGCCGAACATGGCTAGATTACAGGCGACCGGCGTTACCATCCTGGATCTCACCAACGCCGTTCAAACTTCGAACATCATTGACTCACCTGGCCTGTATGAGCAGGATCATCAACTCGTGCTCGCCCTTGTCGGGGCGCAGGCTCACGACCTAGACGGACTTAAGCAGGTGACCGTTAAGACCACTACAAATGGTGCCCCGGTGCGCATCGGCGACGTCGCAAGCGTTGTGTTCGCAACGCAGCCCGTGTACACGGCAGTTCGTGCAAATGGCCAGCCAGCTGTGCTCCTGAACATTACACGGCAACCCAGCAGCAACACGGTTGCTGTTGCCAACGGGGTAGAAGCAGAAGTCGCCATGTTGCAGGCAAAGCTGCCGCACGGTGTGGCGTTGGCGCCGTATTATGACCAGTCTGACATTGTGCGTGAAAGTGTCTCCAGTGTGCGCGATGCCATTCTCATTGGCCTTGCGTTGGCTTGCTTCATCCTCTTTCTATTTCTGCGCGACTGGCGTGCTTCGCTCATTGCCGGCTTGGTCATTCCGGTGACCATCGCAGCCACTGTCTTAGTCTTGTGGGGTATTGGGGAGAGCTTCAACCTGATGACGCTGGGTGGCCTTGCCGCTGCCATCGGACTTGTGATCGATGATGCGATTGTGGTCGTCGAGAACATCGTCCTACACCGGGAAGAGGGGCAGGGCAGAGTCGAAGCCGTCCGGAATGCTCTGCGCGAAATCATTCATCCTCTGATCGGTTCGACCATTACGCCTGTCGTGGTTTTTCTCCCACTTATCGCCGTTACTGGCGTGACGGGCAGCTTCTTCCGTGCGCTTGCAATCACCATGACCATCTCGCTGCTGACCTCGCTTTTGCTGGCAGTGACATTTACGCCGGCACTGGCCATGCTTCTGCTCAAGCCAGCGCACGAAGCAGGAAAACAGAAGGAGGCGGAACCGTCACACTCTTCTTCTCTCGCCGAAGGGCAGTCTACAGGTCCTTTGCTCAAGCGCGTGATGCGTTGGCACCGCGGACTGCTGAATTGGTCTCTGGTGCATCCTGTATACCTTGGCGTGCTCTGCATTTGCCTGGTGGTTCTGTCTGTATTTGCTTACCGGTTCCTCGGGTCGGACCTGTTGCCGGGCATGGATGAAGGCGGCTTCATTTTGGACTACATTATGCCTGCGGGCAGTTCCCTGCAGTCGACCAATGACGTACTCACGCATGTCGAAAACATTCTGCACCGGACGCCGGAAGTAGAAAGTGTAAGCCGCCGCACGGGCCTGCAGATGGGCTTGGCCGCCGTGACCGAAGCCAACACAGGTGACATGACGGTGAAGCTCAAGGCCAAGCGCGACCGCGATATTGAAGCGGTGATTGCCGATGTGCGAGCGAAGGTGAAATCAGCAGAGCCGCAACTTGATACCGAATACATCCAAGTACTGCAGGACAACATCAACGATTTGTCCAATGCGCCGGAGCCGATTCAGATCAAACTGTACAGCGCAGATTTCTCCCTCCTGAGCGAAGTAGCCCCTCGCGTCGCCACCGAGATTGCCGCGGTTAAGGGTGTTGTCAGCATTGAGGATGGCATCGACAATACCATTAGTGGCCCGGCAACCAGCTTTCAAATCGATCCGCAACTGACCGGTCGTCTTGGTTTCACACCGGCCGAAGTTGCGGAGGACGCCACTTCCATTCTCGATGGAGTTACCGTCAACGATCCCGTAATTGCGAACGGTCGGCCGTACACTGTGCGGGTTCGCCTTGGCGACGAAACTCGACGATCCCTGGAAACGATTCGCAACACGGTCTTCAACTCGGCTTCCGGCCACACCGCGTCCTTAGCTTCCATGGCCTCAGTCGTTCAACTGCCGCCACAGAATGAGATTCGACGGGAGAATCTTCAGCGTCTGGTCACCGTTACAGCGCAGTTGCAAGGCACCGATCTGGGAACTGCGGTGAAGCAGGTGCAGGCCAGGGTGCGTGCCATGCATCTGCCGGGCACGATACGCGTGGCGTATGGTGGCACCTACCAGGAGCAGCAAAAATCATTCGGCGATTTACTCCGCGTGCTTGTGCTGGCGTTTGTACTTGTCTTCGGTGTCCTGCTAACGGAGTTTCGAAACTTTGCGGCTCCGATTGCCATCCTGGTCTCTTCCGTGCTGTCCATCAGCGGTGTGCTCGCAGCTCTTTTGGCTACCAGCATGACATTTAATGTCGCCTCATTTATGGGTCTGATCATGGTCATCGGCATCGTGGCGAAGAACGGGATCCTGCTCCTTGACGCCGACGAACGTTTTCGACAGCAGGGCCGCAGCGCATACGAGGCCATGATGATGGCGGCACAGCGACGGTTGCGGCCGATTCTGATGACGGCGCTTGCTGCCGTTTCAGGCATGCTTCCATTGGCGTTGGCGCTGGGCGCCGGGTCACAAATGCTTCAGCCGCTGGCGATTGCCGTGATCGGCGGGCTGGCTGTTTCCATGCTGCTGAGCCTGGTTGTGACCCCGGTTGTGTATTACTTGCTCACGAAGGGAGAATCGACACACCAGCAAGCCTGACACCCACATCGCGAAAAGCCCAGGTCGCAGGTTTTCTCGTTCAATGGTCCGTCCATCGCTTTACTTGCGGCCTACTACCAGGATTGTGAAAGACTCTGGAACCACGGAAGGTCGTGGGTGTGGATTGGCAGAAGTGGGCATGGGTGCTGGACCATACTCTGCGGATGACAGGTAAATGCGGTCCGCTTCCGCGTCGTATGCCATGGTTCGTGCGCCTTTCACAGTTGGGACAGTCTGGACTGTTTTGTAGCCCTGTCTGGTATCTACGACGGTGATGGTTCCCTCACCATTGCTGCTGAATGCAATTCCCGCCTGGGCATCGTAGCCGGCTGCATCGGGCCCGTTACCAATCGCCGCAAGCGCAAGCTGCCCGCCGGACTTGGCGTCCGTCACTGCCATTTTCTTCTCATCGCACACGGAAAACAGGCGAGCCCCTGCTGTGTCAATCGCCATGCCCGAGGGAGATTCGCACCCGGGAAGCGGCCAAGTTGACACCGCTTTCTTCTGCACTGCGTCTAGCCGGACAATGACGTTTTTATCCTCGATGTTCACAAACATTGAACCTTTACCGTCAGCCTGCGGAAATTCAGGTTTTCCAGGCAGGTCTATGGTGGCCACAACGGTGCGGGTGACCACGTCGAGTACTGTCACGTTTTTGCCTCTGCCGTTGAAAGCCCAAATGGTATGGGTGACAGGCTCAAAAGCAATACCGTCCGGGTTCGCACCTGCCGGAATGGTCGCGAGTGTGGCGAACGTCTTGCGATCAAAGATGACGATTGCATTGCCCTGACCGTCACTGATGTAACCAGTCTTGCCGTCAGGATCGAGTGCGATGCCATGGGTACTTTTCAGACCGGTTATGGCACCGATCACCTTGCCGGTCTCCGTGTCGAGGACCTCGACCCGTGAGTTATGACTCACGTACAGCCTGTGCTGCAGCGCATCATCCGTCAGGTAATCCCACCCGCCGGTGCCGCCGACTTTCCAGTGGTCGACGACCTGATAAGGGGCTTGCGCAAACGCACAGCAAACAAAAGTGCAGAGCGCAGCCACGGTCAGAGTTCCAAGCAGGGGTAACCTCATCTCAACATCTCCTCTAAGCATATCGAGTATTCCGGACGGAGCTTAAGCCACGCTGAAGGCCGCCAGCACAGTCGTGCCGTGCTGCGGCAAACTAGTAATGTTCAGGGTGCCATGCGCTTGGTCGACGATCGATTTGGAAATGGCAAGACCAAGACCGGTTCCCCCCGTCTGCCTGGCACGGGATGAATCTGCGCGGTAAAACCGCTCGAATACATGGGGCAGATCTGCTTGGCTCATGCCCTCGCCGCTATCCTGCACGCATAGCAACACCTCCGATGGCGATGCAGAAACCGTAACTTGAACCTGCATCTCAGGCTGGCTGTGTTGAATTGCGTTTAGGACCAGGTTCGTGATGAGCACCAGCGCACGGTTGTCAGACATGGGTACAGTAGCCCTAGGTGCAAGACAGCAGGTAACCTCGACACCGGCCTGCTGGCTAACAGGCAGCAGTTGTTGGCGCACGATCTCCGCCGTCGCAGATAAATCGGCCGTTACCTCGTCCGTCTCGCGCGTCTCCTGAACTCGTGCCAGACTCAGCATTTGCTGGACGAGCGACTCCAGCCGCTGTGTATCCTCCATGGCTCGGTTCAGGCCTGCGCGGTACTCTTCCGACGTACGGTGTCGGAGCATCATCACCTGAATCGTGGACCGGAGCACCGCAACGGACGTCTTTAACTCGTGCGCCGCGTCTCCCACGAACTGCTGCTCGCGCTCAAAGGATTCTCGAAGTTTTTCGACAACTCGCATGAGTGTGTTGGCCAGAGGCTGCAAGTCCGCAACGCGTTGCACGGACACCGGGGGCGTGAACTCCAAGCGCGATAAGGTCAGCTGCTCCGCTGCTGCTCCCAACTCTGCGATTGGCCTTAAGGAGAACCGAAGGAAGAGCGCAACCAGGGCGGCTGTCATTGCGCTCACAAGAACGGTCGTCAGGATGTAATAGCTTGCGCCCTCAAACGCCTCATGAATGAGGTGGGCTTGGGGCGAGGCATATAAAAGAATGACCGGTCGTCGAATGCCAGCCCCACCTGTCTCGTCACGGTCGATGATGCGTAATGCGTGACGCTGCAGCAGCCGGTAGCTCGCGCCATCAATATTTTGTGCCCTGCTGCCGTCCGCGCTGTCGAGCATTGGCCGGAGCACCTTTCCGTCCTCTGACGATCCGACCATACTTCCGTCCGTGTTAAGGACGACCCAGCAATCTGCTGCAGGAAGGCGAAGCTCTTCAGGGTCAACATAAACATGATCTCCTGCGTCTTCCGCATCCTGAATCGCTCCAAGCAGGGAATCACAGCGCCCGCGAATAGCCGTGTCCAGCGCATGCAATCGTGTCCGTCGCTCGTGCAGGAACACCGCGACGGACAAGACCACCGCAGCGATCAACTCCGCAACCAGAATGATGGTAATCACGCGGCGTGTTATCGATCGGACCCTCACGGCTGACTCCAATCCACAAGTCGATAGCCTCTGCCGCGAACCGTTTCGACAAGGTCACTGCCTGAAACAAGACGTAACTTGCGACGAAGATTCGACACGTGTGCCTCGATGACGTTGGAATGGTGCTCCCAGGTGAAGTCGTAGATGGCTTCCAGCAACTCACGCTTTGGTACCAGGAAGCGTGGTCGATACATCAGCACTTCCAGAATGCGGTACTCCGTAGGGGAAAGCTGAATCGCATGATCATCCCAGCGAACGGTTTGTTCCCCGGTGTGCAGGCTCAGCTTTCCCGACCGAAGCACCGCGTGGCTGGCGCCTTTGCGTCGGCGAATCAGGGCGCGTGCCCTGGCAATCAGTTCGCCAAGATCGAACGGCTTGGTCATGTAATCGTCCGCGCCGGTGTTCAGCAAGTCGATCGTCTTACTTGTGGCCTGAACTGCCGTTAGTACAAGAATAGGCGTAGCATTTTCTCCATTGCGCAACGCACGAACGACCTCCAGGCCACTCTTTTTAGGCAGCATCAAGTCCAGGACGATCAGGTCGTACGGGTTTGCATGACAGAGATGAAGAGCCTCGTCGCCGGTGTGCGACAGGTCTACGGCAAAGCCGGCTCCTTCCCGCAGCCCAGTCGCGATATTCTGGGCGAGCCGCTCTTCATCCTCCACGACCAGTACACGCATCCACTCCTCCTTTCGTGTGTCATACCAATCGACAACGGCCTTCCTATGAGCCTTGGTGGTCGACATTGATTCCAATTGCGCACTACCGTTTCAACGTAGTCGCGGCGCTTTTTCTGCACCGTGGCATTGACTGGATCGCCGCACAGCATCGTGCCTTAATCGCTTATCAGGCCTGCTTTTCATTGGAAGCGATCTCAAGGCCCTTGCTGAACCATGGGTACATGAGTGGCAGGACATACAGGGTAAGGATCGTCGCGGTAATTAGTCCGCCAATGACGACCGTCGCAAGTGGTCGTTCCACCTCGGCTCCGCGCGAAGTAGAGATCGCCATGGGAATGAAGCCAAGACTGGCGACCAGGGCTGTAATCAGCACTGGCCGCAGCCGGTCAGACGCACCTTGGTGAACAGCGTCTCCCACGTCCTTACCTTTTTTTCTCAGTGAGTTGATGTGGCTGACCATCACAACGCCATTCAGGACAGCGATGCCGAACAGCGCGATGAATCCAACACAGGCAGAGAGGTTGAGGTTAATGCCACGCAACCAGAGAGCGGCAATGCCGCCCACGAGCGCGAGGGGAACGATCGAGAGAATGAGGAACATTTGCCTTGCATTCTGAAACGTGGCGTAAAGCAGCGCGGAGATGATCAGGAGAGACACGGGAAACACGATCAGCAGCCGTTGTTGTGCCCGCTGTTGGTTTTCGTACTGCCCACCCCATTCCAATCGGTAGCCGGGTGGCAAAGGCATCTTCGAAGCGACGGCGGCTTTGCAGTCCCTGACAAAGCTGCCGAGATCACGTCCGCTCACATTACTCATAACGACCGCGCGGCGCTGCGCCTGCTCGCGGTTAATCAGGATGGGGCCGCCGACTGTTTTGACCTCGGCAACCTGGTCGAGCCGGATCAGTTCGCCCTGTGGTGTCTTGATTTGCAGAGAACGCAGGCGCTCCGGGTCGTTGCGGAGGTCTGCTGGCAGACGGATTGCAATGGGAAAACGCTCCTCCCCCAGGAGCATCTCGGAAAGCTGCTTGGAGCCATAGAGTGTCTCGATGACCTCCTGTATGTCCGACACATTAACGCCGTACCGAGCGGCCTCGCGGCGATCAATCCGAATTTGCAGCTCCTGCGCGCCAGAGATGATTTCCATTTGCGTTTCAGAGGCGCCCTGTACGTTCGAAATGATTTTTTCTGTGCTGTGTGCCATTTGTTCCAGCGTATCCAGATCCTCGCCGAAAATTTTCAAGGCGACGTCGCCGCGAGTTCCCGTGATGGTCTCATCCATGCGCATCTGCATGGGCTGCGTAATCTCGTAGGTTACGCCGGGAATTTGATTAAGTGACTTCTGCAGGTCGTCGGTGAATTGCTGCTTGCCCTTGGCGTTGGCGTTCTGCAGCTTCGGCGTAAAGCTCAGGTAAGAGTCGGACTCGTACTCACCCATGGCCTCGGTGGCCAGGTCGGGCCGTCCCAGCTTTGTCACAATGTTCGTGACACCGGTTTTCGCCTTGATCGTCTTCTCGATCTGGTTTCCGATGGCGACAGACTCCGTCAACGCAATGCCAGGAAGGCGTTTGGAGGTCACCACCATCGAGCCTTCGTCGAGCGTTGGCATGAACTCCGTACCGATGAACTTGAGCGATCCGAGCGCCAGCACTATCATCACGAGAGAAATAATCAGGATCAATGTTCGGTACTTCTCGCTTTTGCCGAGCGAGCGGCTATACCTCTCTCGCAGACGGTCGAACCAGGTTGTTCGGGGCGAGGCTTTCTCTTGGCTCGCTGCGGCGAGAATCTTAGCCCGGTGGCGCAGGGCTACCGTGCACAACGTTGGCACGACAAACAATGCAAGCAGAAGGGATCCGCTTAATGCGGAGATCACGGTAACGGCCATGGGGCGAAACATGCGGCCTTCAAGGCTCTGCAGCGTGAGTACCGGCAGATAGACCGCAATAATAATGAGCACGCCGAAGATAACCGGTCGGGAAACCTCGTGCGCTGCTTCCCGCACCACGTCGAGCAGGGGCTTACCGGCACCGCCATTCTCCAGGCGATGCATACAGTTTTCCGTCATCACGACGGAACCGTCGACAATGGTGCCGAAGTCAATAGCACCAAGGCTCATCAGGTTCACCGAGATGCCGAACAGGTCCATGCCAATAAAGCCGAACAGCAGTGAAAGTGGAATGGTAACGGCCACCACCAGCGCCGCACGCCAGTCCCCAAGAAAGATCAGCAGGATAACGACAACAAGAACGGCGGCTTCAATCAGGTTGCGACGCACAGTTGCGGTTGTCGCATTAATGACGTCGGACTGATCGTAAAAAGGAATGATCTTTGCACCATTCGGCAGCTTCAAGCCGGCGATCTTTGCCTTTATTTCCTTGATGATTTTTTGGCCATTTTCTCCGCGCAGGATGATCACCATGCCCGAGACTGTCTCACCCTGGCCGTTGCGCATCACCGCACCATGACGAGGTAAGGCTGCAGTCTTGATGGTCGCGACCTGCTTGAGCAGGACGGGAACACCATTGGTGGTGGAGACAACAATGTTGCCCAGATCATCGATGTTCTCTGCCCGTCCCAGCCCGCGTACCGTATATTGCTGCTCCGCATGCTCGATGTAGCTACCGCCGAAATTGGCGTTGTTGTCCGTGACAGACCTAACTACATCATGGAGGGTGAGATTGAAACGACGTAGATTCTCCGGGTCTACTTCTGCCGTGTACTGCTTGGTGTCGCCGCCCCACGAATTAATCTCGCTGACACCGGGAATCGTAAGCAGCGCATACCGGATTACCCAGTCGTGCAAGGTCTTGATTTGCATCAGCGACATCTTCGGCGCGGACACCGTGTACTGATACACCTCACCGAAAGCCGTGGACATGGGATTCATCTGCGGCTGAAGGCCTGCAGGGATGCGGCTCTGCACCTGACTGATGCGCTCCGCGACAAGCTGGCGGACGAGATACTTGTCCATCGAGTCATCGAAAATGACCGTGACCATCGACAGATCGAGCTTCGATGTGGAGCGCACCATCTGCAGCTTCGGCATGCCCATCATTGACGTTTCAATGGGGTAGGTGACGAGCTGCTCCACTTCGACCGGCGACATGCCGGGACACTGCACTGTGACGACCACCTGGTTATTAGTAAGGTCAGGAAAGGCCTCCAACGGCAGGTGCAGCATGACCGTGATGCCGCCAAGCAGGAGGATCAGGAGAAGCGCGACGACAAGCCAGCGGTTCGAGAGAAAGAAGTCGACCAGTCTGCGCATGCTAGCCGTCTCCCATCGTGCCCTTGAGCATCTCGGACTTGATCATGAAGGCACCGTTCACAACAATGCGGTCTCCGGGCTTCAGCCCCTCCACGATTTCTGCCTTGCCCATCAATCGTGTGCCCACGGTGACCGTGCGCGCCTGGAACGTAGTGCCATCTGCTGTGACAAAAACCACGGACATGCCATTAATGTTCTGCAGAGCATCTTCCGGAATAAAGACGGCGTCGCGTGTCGAAGGCTCGGCAATGTGAGCCGACGCAAACATACCGGGGCGCAGCTTTGTTGCCGGATTAGGCACCACAATGCGGACGGGAATCGTACGTGTCTCCGGATCAAGCATGTTCCCGATCATCGCAACACGGCCGTGGAAGACCTGGTCTGGAAAACCCGTCGTGACGACGTCCGCTGCCGCGCCTGGATGCATTAATGAAAGATCCTGCTGGTTGACGGCGGCAGTCACCCAAACCGTCGACAGGTTCGAGAGATCGAAGGCGACAAAGCCGGTGTCCACTACCTGGCCAACGCTGATGTTGCGCGCGATCACAACGCCGTCTATGGGGGAGCGGATCGGAACGAGCTCTCGGTCGTAAAGATTGCCCGAGTTCAGTGATTCCGGAGGCACCTGCAGCAACTCCGACAGATGTTCCCGCTCCATATGAACATCCGCTTCGGCATCCGCAAGCATCTTTTGTGCCTGGAGCGCCTCCTGGTCAGAGCGCTGCGACTCCTCCAGCGATGCGGCCTGGGTAGAGTACAGATGGTGATAGCGCGCCTGCGCCTGCTTCGCAAAGGACACTGCCCCACGTTGGCGATCCACATCCGCAAAGGCCTGGACGAGCGATCCCGCAGTTTCATGCACCATGTGGCTGTGCAGGCTGCCAAGCACCTGCCCTCTCCGGACGGGAGTGCCGGGAAGAACGTTCACCGCCGTGATGCGGCCGTCCGCGACGGTTCCAAGATGCGAGGTGTGCTGCTCATCCAGCATTACCTGGCCGGCGACGGCGAGCGTACGCGGCGTGCGCTGCACGAGTACATACGCGGTCTGGATACCGGCGCGCTGCTGATCCTGCACCGCGATCTTAACGACATCATTGGCCTGTGCTCCACCTTTCGCCGACTTGTCCGGCTGATCCTGAGTGCTCGACGCGGAGGAGGAAGACTTGTCAGAAGATGAGGAACCAGAACTGCCGCCGTCAGTCTGTTTTTTTGAACATCCATATGGCAGGCTGACCAGAAGCATTAGCAGCAGCAGGGGAGACGTTGGCCGGTTCATGGTTGTACCCCGTAAGCAAGCTGCAGTCGTAGCCCGGCCTGTTGAAACTCCGCAAGTGTGCGCAACGCAGTCACCTCCACATCAAAAGCGGTTCGTTCCGCGTCCAGATAACGCAGCAGATCTACTGCGCCTGTACGGTACGCATCATCCATAATGGCGAGGTTCTGTTTAGCCCGCGCTCGCATGTTCGGCAGAATGTCTCGGACTACCATCTGCTGATGCGTGTAGGCTTCCTGTGCTGCAGCCACGTCGGCACCGATCGAGAGCTCCAATTGCTGAAGGCGATCTTTTGCCAGGCGTACGTTCGCCTCTGCCCTTGCAATTTCGCCCTGGTTGCGATTGCGAAATGCAAGGGGTACTTGCAGGCTTGCGTAGGCTGTATTGTCGCCAGCGTTGCGCTTGTAACCCCCAAGCAGGTCAAGGTCAGGGATGCCAACGGCGTGTTGCAGGCGAACATCCGCCTCTGCCGCTGAAACTGCCTCGCGGGCTGCAGCAACATCAGAGCGCGCGACCAGTACCGTAGCAACAGTCTCCGTCCGGAGCGGTGCTGTCGAAACAAGGGAATCGGTGAGTGAAACACTCGGGTCAGGAGTGCGCCCCATTTGACGAAAGAGCTCAATGCGGCTCAGCACCACCTCCCGCCGCGCTGCCTCCAACGCGAGTAGAAGGCGGTCGCGCTCAATCTGGATGCGGATCAGGTCGACTCCGCGCATTGCACCTGCATCGACCCGTTCCTTGTTGTAGTGGACAATCTCATCAACCGCATGAAGGTCCTGCTCCAACAGCTCTTCGATGCCAATACTGGTCACGGCAGCCCAGTATGCAGCGGCAACATGCCCTGCAATCTGCTGGCTTAGCAGCGTGCGATTCGCCTCGGCTTGACGCAGGTTCGCCTTCGCCAGATCCAGCCTCCGCGCTCGCTTTCCGCCGAGCTCGAAAAGTTGACCAAGATAGGCATAGTCTTCCGTGGCATTTGGAAAATCGAAGTTGTCCGCCCACGGCCGAAGATCCTCCGACTGTAAGTACAGGCGGGGGTTGGGTCTTAAGCCAGCCTGAACGACCGAGCCCTGGACAGCGTCGACCTCATCCTGCCCGATCCGCGCCTGTGGACTCGCCTGTGCTTGCTGAATCGCGTCGTGGAGACTCAGCGAAGTCTGGCCGGGGTTCGTTTGGGAATGGACGAAAGTTCCCGACAGACTCACAAGCACACAGACGAGCAGCAGTCTCGCTCCCCGAATCCTAACGGCAGCCTGCGACGCGAAGATAAACCCCTCAGCTTGAATTTGCCGCTCCCAGGTTGCTAAACCAAAACGCCTGTCCTGAGGATATTGCAAGAAAGGGACAAACCAGAATTGGCCCATTTTGGCGCGGAGAAACGACGATCACACGTGTGGGACGAGGTGCGACCGTTCAGATGCTAAGCAGCAAGGCAGAGGCCGCGGGCATCCTGGAGCTCTCGAAAAGCGACATCCCCTATAAACTCGCCAGGTACGTCATTTCAGCACTGATGGGGGCCAGTCGTGAGCGGAAAGCAGGCCGCTGAACGGGTTACCGTTCAACAGGAACATCGGCAAATCGACATGCGTGGCAACAATACATGCCAGTTACGTTTCACAGTCGGAACAGACCACCGTCGAAGCGATGCCTCTCGGAAGCTGGCATTGACGAGGCACCATCACGCCGATCTCCGGTCCAAGTCGTGGAACTTCGATGGATGGACCTCGATGTCCAGGTGCAAGGGAACAGGTGAGGCAGAAGCGCTCGCCTCAAAAGTTTCCGGATTAGCTCCGAAGTCGCGGCGGCTGAAATCCGAGAAAAGCCGCGACATCGCTTGCTCTTCGATGCAAGCCGCAAAGGCCCAAAGATCCAAACCTTCGACGTTCTTGAACGAAGGCGTCGCCGATTCACGGGAATTGTGTTTGCAGTTTGACAGTGCTTCTCCACTCACCAGAAGCGACGGCAGGTGACATGCAAACTCAGACAAATGACCGGCCTGCCAGTGCAAAGCTCGCGCTCGAAGAACTTCTTGCCGCGCGCAGCAAAGGCAGACGCGAAGCTTCCGGGTGGGTCGGCGACGCGATCTACGGCATCAACGATGGACTTGGCTCCATCTTCGGCATCGTGTCCGGCGTAGCGGGTGCAACACTTGGCAACTCACACTTTGTACTCATCGCGGGGTTGGCGGGCATGATCGCCAGTGCTCTTTCCATGGGCTCTGGCGCGTACCTTGCTGCCAAGAGCGAACGTGAGATCTATGAGGCTGCGTTTGCTCGAGAGCGAGAGTCGGTGGAACAGAACGAACCTGAGGCACGAGAGATTCTCTCGTTGACGTACCAGGTTCGAGGCTTTTCTGCCGAAGATGCAGATCGCTTTGTGAAGCATCTTGCAGCGGACCGGTCGCAGCTCGTCCAAGCGTTAGCCAGGGAACGCCTGAATACCAGTGAGGAGGGCTTGCGCAATCCTTTGACCGCGGCCGTCTCCGGGGCCGTGTCGACTGCCATTGGCGCATTCGTGCCGATTATCCCCTTCTTCTTTATGGCCGGGCTCCCGGCCGTCCTGGTGGCTGCGCTTGTTTCTCTCGTCGCTCACTTCGCCGTAGGTGCCGCCAAGTCTCTCATTACCATCCGTTCCTGGTGGAGCAGTGGTCTGGAAATGACGTTTGTCGGCGCTGTTGAAGGCCTTGTTACTTATTTCATCGGAGTAGGTTTAGGCCACATCGGTGGTGGCTCCTGAAGAATGGCCCTAAGCCCGCCTCCTGCGGCTGTGCAAAGCCCTGGAAGTTCTGCTGTGGGTTTTGCAATGTCACCCACATGCAGACGGCCACTGCCAACCATCCGAAAGGGCGAAGAGGCTTAAGCATTCTCGATCTGGTCTACGAGTCAGCGAGCGTTAACGAATGAGAACTTCTTGCGTTTCAGCCTTGAAAGGCTAAAAGGGAACGCAGTAGCACGCCTTCTTAAGGCATCCGGAATGCCGATCTCATGTGTAGGTCACCGGTTGTCCTCCCGCGGATCAACGGAGCGAAATCAACGGAAGGCCGCGCATCGCGTTCGCAAATGTCCACCAAACGCCTGCACCGTATAGCAGCGCAACCACGCAAACAGCCGTCACCTGAACCCGATCCCGCAAGCGTGTTGCCGCCAAAAGGAGGGCCACCGCCGGCAGGAGCTGCAGCGCGTGCAGGGCAAAGAAGTGCGCAATTCGAAGGTCGCCGTGAAGGAGGCTCCAGTTCAGGAAGGGCAGCCCGGGCCCACTATCAAGAAGGATGTGCCGCGTCATCGGATGATCGGCCGACGCATTTATCGGATCTACGACATGGCCGAAGTTCATCACCATGCGAACACCCTCAGCCGCTGCTACCAGCTGAAACGTGAGTCCAAAGCCTACGGCCCAGGCGAGTGACGCTCGGACCGCGGTCCGGGTCATCAACCACAAAACGAGCACCCAACCAATGAGCACCGTATTGATTGCGATGAAAAGTCCCATCGTCCCAAAGAAAAGGCCGTCCGTGAGATTTGTTACGTTCATGTGGGAGCGAACACCTCGCAAACTCTGCAGCGCGATAATCGTGTTCTCGATCGTCATGCACACGCAGAAGCCCCATCCGATGAAGGACCGTGCTCGCGTCCAACGGCTTGTCGAAGCCAGCGCAAGCAGCACCAACGCCATCGTCGAGAGAAAGATCATGGCGCTTAGCTCGAACTTGATCGGCTTGACCCACGGATTCAGGCCCAGCACCCGGCGATGGTCGTAAGGGAATGCCACCATACTGAAAACCAGCAGAAGAAGCTGCCAATATAGCCCGAAGCGCAAACCGCCATTCTCATGCAAGGCCCACTTTAGGGTGCGCATCCCCCGGTAAAGCGTCATACGGTCTCATCCACGACGCCCACTTGACGGCGCAGTATCAACTTCAGCAACAGATAAAGGGCCAGGCCAGCGGGGCCGAACAAGAAAGTCAGCAAAAGACAGGGCGCCATCAACCATGGAGAAATCCCGATTCGCTTGGCGTCCCGTGCCTCCCACGCACCGGTGAATAGGTCGAAGGCGAGATAGTGAACCCATCCGGCCAGGAGCGCATAGGGCGAACGAAACAAAACGCTCACTTGCGCGAGCGAGTTAAAGCCGGCGCCAGGCAACGGTTTGTGCGAGACCAGGAGTGCAACGTATACCCCGGCGATTATTAATGGCGCGACAAACGTTGCAAGTAGCTGAGTGACTCGCCAACGCGGAGCCACGAGCAACAAGAGCCAGCACGGCAGCACCACGGCTCCGCTCAGTCTAAAAAGATCGGCAAGCTGCACGCGCATGAAGGTTTCCGTTCCCAATGCTTCCCCTCTGTTGCTCTTTGCTCCATGCTCGTTTGAAAACACCTTCTTTTGCAAGTTTGCGCTCCGAATTCGTTGGCTGCCGGAGCGAAGTGTTGTCTTCCGCAGTGTCCAACCTAGAGAGAAGCGGTCTGTTCACCGGCACTACTGAGACCAACGTAGAGAACCACCAAAAGCTGCTGACTCACGCGGTCTCATATGCCTGCAACGCGCAGATCGATACTGCCTGATGTTGTCGATGCAGCCCGGGCAAATCGTCACCAGCTCAAAGCCTTTGCTAGACTCCGTTATGGCATCTCGCCTTGACACTGCTCGGTTCTGCCGCATTTGCCTCTGCAGTGCAGCTGGGCTTTGTTGCTCTTTGGCACACGCTCAGCAGCCCACCATCGACAAGGTCGATCCACCAGAGTGGTTCGCCAACCTGCCAGCGCCCATGCTGCTGCTGCATGGTGCCAACCTCGCCAATGCGAAGATCACCGGTGCCCCCGTCCAGCGTTTGATCACCTCACCGAACGGCCATTGGGCAATGGTCTGGCTCGATACCCGCATCACTCAGCCGACGGAACTGCATCTCACAGCGACTACCCCTACCGGCACTGCAGCATTCGACTACCGTTTTCAGCCTCGCCACGCCGCAAGCGACGGCATCGCCGGCTTTTCTCCCGCTGACGTTATGGTTTGCCTCATGCCCGACCGCTTTGCCGACGGTGACCCACGCAACGACAACCTGTCAGGCGCGCCCCCGGCCGATCGGTCCAATCCTCGCGCATACCACGGGGGCGACCTCAAGGGGATCCTCGACCACCTTGACTACTTGCAGGAACTCGGCATCACGGCCGTCTGGCTAACCCCCGTCGTCGAAAACGACCTCAAGTCGCGGGATTATCATGGCTACGGCGCCACCGACCTGTACCGCATCGATCCCCGTCTCGGCACTCTCGAAGACTATCGACACCTTTCCGCCGAACTACACCGGCGCGGCATGAAGCTGCTCTTT
>CAXUHM010000049.1:0-23966 GCA_964250935.1 uncultured Terriglobus sp. | reverse complement strand
TTCCGGGCATCCGCAACCTGATCTTCGGCGGCGACGGTCTGTTTCTTGCCGCGCTGACCGGTCCCGGTCGCATCTGGCTGCAGACGCTGCCGCTCAGCAATCTTGCGCATGCCCTGAGCGAGTACCTGCCGGGCGAGGGCCGGCCGCGGGAGGTCGCGGGCGGGGTTGTGGGTGGTGTGGTCGGTTCGATTCTGGACGGGATGCGGGAGCGCTGAGGACGTTTCGACGGGCTGCTGCCTGATGAGTGGTACGTAAGGTCTGGCTCTCGTCGTGCCCAAACGTCCCGGTTACGCGATGCGTGGCCGACGCTGGGCTTGCACGCTGGACAGGGGCCGGTGGACGCCTTTTGTCTCTACCGGTGAGCGGTGGCAGCGGTGGCGCTCTGCACTACTCCGAGACCCGCAGGAGAAGTGGAACGGTGTGCTGCTGGCCTGTGCTGGCGGTGGCAAGCACCGTGATGACAAGGCTGCCGCTGGAGCCAATGGTGGAGTGGATGCCGCTGCCGCAACCACCCGCAATCGGCAGGAGCGACAACACGGCCAGTGCCGCAAGCCATCGCACACCACGGCGCCGCCAACCAAGCAGGCCTATCGATAGCAGAAACGGCACGCCGGCCAGTGCCGCCGGGAGCGATGTTGCCGTTGCAGGCAGGCCCGTGTTGATGACCAGGTTGCTGGCAACGGTTGCCGGCCATGTCGGCTTGGTGGTGATCGGCATGACGGTAGCCGGCGTGAACGTGACCCCGACCCCCGACGGCAGGGCTCCCTGCACGCTGAGGGTGACCGGATTGTTGAACCCGGCAAGGCTGGCCACGATCATGGTCAACGTGAGGCTTTCGCCACGCTGCAGCAGCAATGGCGGCGGGGTGACGGATAGGCTGAAGTCCGGCGTCGCCGAACCACTTGTCGGTGTTGGGAGTGGCGGCAACGGTGCCGTTGCGGTCTGCGCCAGGGAGGCAAGCAGGGGCAAGCCGCACAGCAGCAGAACGCACCAAAGACGTGCACGCATCAGAAAACGAAGACCCGCTACCAAGGACAAACCCCAAACGATCGGGAATACAGGATGGCTAGAAGATATCCCACAAGACTCGGTGTGCGGAAGCGCGCATCGGCTTTAGACTTTGCCGGGCGGTAACCGCTTTCACGCACCGACGTGCCGAGCCGGGAAAGACCGGCTCTAGAGGGTGAGGGTGACCAGTTCCGCCACAGCGGGCGCACTTTCTACCGTTCGCTTTAACTGGCCGCACGCGGCGTAGATGTCGCGCCCACGCGGCCGGCGAATGTAGGTTGGAACACCGCCCGCAATGAGCAGTTTTTGAAAGCGATCCACATCTGCCGGCTCCGGCTGTGAGTACGCGATGCCGGGGCCCGGGTTCCAAACAATGAGGTTGACCTTGCTGGAGGTGTCGAGCCCTGCTCCGCGCAGCAGCGCCAGCACCTCACGCGCATGTTCCGGTTGATCGTTGACGCCACCCAACAGCACATACTCGAACGTTACCCAGTCGCGTTTGCCCAGCGGCACCGTCTGCACGGCGGCCAGCAGATCCGCGATGTTCCACTTCCTGGTGATCGGCATGACGGCCTCGCGAACGGTGTCGTTCGAGGCGTTCAGAGAAAGCGCCAGCCTTGGCCGTACCGGCTCCTGCGCAAACCGCCGAATTGCCGGTTCGATGCCGCTGGTCGACACGGTCATGCGTGACTCCGGAAGATTCATGCCTTCGACCAGCAGCCGCACCGCGTCCATGAAGTTGTCGTAATTCAAAAACGGCTCGCCCATACCCATAAAGACCAGGTTGATACGATCTTTGCCAATGTGGATGCGGTGGCGGCTCAGCACGGCGGCGACCTGCCCCGCGATCTCCCCGGCAGTCAGGTTGCGGCGGATGCCCAGCTTTGCCGTCAGGCAGAACTGGCAATTGACGGCGCAGCCCACCTGCGACGACACGCAGATGGTGGCGCGGTGAAATCCATTTTCGGCAAGCACGCCACGGTTGCGCGGGTCCACCGGTTTGCGCAGGTTGTGCGTACGGCCGGCGCGCGGGCGGGCCTGGGACGCGCTGTCGGTTTGCACGTCCGCGGGCTCTTCGGCAACCTCCGCGCCGTCACCATCCGGCATCCACACTGTTTCCACCGACTCCCCGTCGGCCATCTGCACCAGGTAGCGCTCTGTGCCGTCTACACTGGTTGCCGCCTGCACGATGCGCGGCAGACCGACGGTGTCGCGCTCCGCGAGTTTTGCCCGCAGCGCCGCAGGAAATGTGGTGATGTCGTCGATGCTGCCGACCCGCTGGCGATACAGGGCTTCCCACAGTTGCCGCGCGCGATAGGGCTTTTCGCCCAGGTGGGCGAGGTGCTCTGTCAGTTGCGGTAGAGTCTGTCCAAAAAGCGCGGCCATCGCATCTTCAAGGATACTGGTTTCCCACGCCGCGTGCGTGCTAGAAGAAGCGGAACACCAGCCCCGTCGCAAGGTGAAACTCCGAGTCTGGCTGGCCGTTGATCTCGCCCGCGCCGACCTCGACGACGCGCCAGTCCACGTGCGGCAGAACCGTCAGATCGATGCCGCCGTTCACTTCGTACGCCGGTTTGTAGCCCGGCTGGATGGAGCCGGACGTGAGCTTGGCGACGCCGCCATTCAGCTGCACGTAAGGCTTGATCGGCAGGATAGGCGGTTTGACTGCCAGCCGTACCCCGACCAGGACCTTGCTCAGATTGGTCGAATCTTTGGCCAGAACCGATCCACGTATGTCCGTGCCCAGGTGAATGGGACCGAGGCGGTAAAAGTCGTCGTACAGGCCGAAGGTGCCGCCCGTGACAAAGGTGCTGGTCTGGGTCAGGTCGTTTGCCTCGAAGTTGCCGTACAGCGCGAGTTGTGCGCGTGCGGCAGTGCTGCCACTCAGCAGGGCAAGGGCAAGCAGAACGGCAACCCGGACAGACTTTGGCATAGGGAAACACTAAGTGCCGCGTCGTCGCCGGGCAACCGCCAAACGGCGATTGGAACCTGCGCGAATACCCGGCAGCGAGGCCAGCCCTAGTTGCGAACACTAGCCGGCGGAACCGCCGACCTGCTGGAAGTCGATGAAGGATTTTGCCGCGTCCGTGTGCACCAATCTCACAGTTAAGCGGTCGCCCACGTCCAGCGGCCTGGCCGCGGCGTCGGCATGCGGGTGCAGCAGCATACCCTCAATGGGTGGCGACAGCACGCGCACAAACGTCCCTTTGGGACCGGCGCCCGTGACCACCGCCGGGAACTGCTGGCCGATGTGGCTGGCCATCGCCACCGCCATTGCCCGCTTGTTCATGGCGCGCTCCACCTTGCGCGCGGCGCTGTCCTTCAGGTTGCAGTGCGCGGCAATGGCCGTCAGTTCGTCGTCGGTGTAGGGCGCGGGCTGGTTGCGCAGCAGCGCGTGGAGTACCCGCTGCGTGACCAGGTCGGCGAAGCGGCGGTTGGGTGCGGTGCTGTGCGAGTAGTCCTGCGCGGCCAGGGCAAAATGGGCCGGCGGGTCCGGGTCGTCGCCGCGCACCAGGACGTACTCCCCGGCACCCATGAGCTTGATCACGGCCAGCGCCAGATCCGGGTAGTGGTCCGGATCCCTGGTCCGCTGGCCGGCAAGCGCTGCATTCAGGGCGCCACTGTCCGGTGACTGCGGCAGGGCGTGTCCTAACGGCGCAAACAGCGCAACAATGCGCGCCCAGCGCTCCGGGGACCGCACCACCCTGCGCAGCGCACTCCGTTTTGCCTCGCGCAGGGTCCGCGCCGCGGTTTCGTTCGCGGCAATCATCAGGTCTTCAATCAGGTCCATGGCCGTGTTGTGCAGCGAGCTTTCCAGCGACAGCACGGCGGCATCCGCGACCACCGGCTGTGCCTCCGCACGGTGGAAATCCAAGGCTCCCGCCGCCTGCCGGAAGGTCCGGATGCGCCGCGCGGCTTCCCCCTGCAAGCGAAGCTGGGTTGCGAGCGGCTCCCCGAGTTCGAAAGTTGTCGAATGATGAGAGGATCCCGTGGATGGAGAGTTTATCGTTGTCGAAGGATCGAAACGACCGGATTCGGTGGGGGCTGCGGCGACCGTTGCCGCTGCCGCATCGGCGTCCAGCAGGGGTCCGACGCGGTTGTAGGTCAATTGCGCTGTGTTCCTTACCTGCGCTGCCATGATTCGCTGGTTGCCCAGGGAGCCGTCCCGCGCGACGAGGAACTCCGCGATGAGGGCGTTGCGATCTTCGTTCGGATTCAGCGAGGTCAGCCCCGTGGAGAGCTCCACCGGCAGCATGGGAAAGTTACGGGCGGGGGTGTACACCGTTTGTGTCTGGCGCGCGGCAAACTGATCGAGCGGCGTGTCTTTCTCTACCGTCGCAGCCACGTCCGCAATACCGATCCGCACCAGAATCGAATCGTCCTGCGTTGCAGCCCACTCAATCTGGTCCAGGTCGCGCGAGGTGTCATTGTCGATGGAGGACCACGGAAGCGCGCGCAGGTCGATGGCATCATTCGCCACCGGGGGTGAGGTCAGGATCGCGGCGAGTTGCGCGGCAGATCCGGGCGTGGCCGTCAGGTCGAAACCCTCCTGTTGCATCTCCGCAACGGCGGACGCCGCCAGGTCGAACGGCTGGCCGGGGTGCACGGCCTGAGGCGCGGGATGAATGGCGGAGGACGGCTGGTCGGGGGTGTCGATCGAGTTGGGCATGCGCAAGCAGGCTAGCACCTGCACCGCGTCTGTGGCGGAACGCCTGGTGCCGGCTCCTGTTCGTGATTCAGACCGACGGACTGCGCGAGCACCCGGGAACCTGCAACGCAGTAGAGGAGCGAACGGGAATCGGCACCAGCACGGGCCGGAGCAAGGGTAAGCAGGCCTTACTGGCCGGGCGTCGAGGTGATCGCACTCGCTGGTGCGGCGTTGATGTCTGCGCGGGACACATCGACGCAGCCGAGCCGTCCATTGTTGCGCGCGCTGACGACCAGGCGCACACGGTCTGTATCCGAGGGGATTGCGAGGCTGAGTTTGAACGAGGCCGTCGTTTGTTGCAGCACGACCGGGTCTCGTGAGCGCGCCATCATGTTGACGTTTCGAAAGGAGGACGAGAGCTTTTTGCCCTGCCTGGAAAGACCCAGGCCGCCGACCGTCAATTCCACAAGGCTTGCGTCCTGACTCTCCGATCGCCAGGGAAAGTTCCCGCCTTCGGCGACGATGGTGAACTCCACAGTCTTTGTATCCGGGGAGCGATCGATGTGGGCGACACGAAGCTGCAGGCCGTTGAACGGCAACGTGCTCTTCCCCGCTTCGGTCATCTGGAAGACCTGCATCGTCTGCGGAGCATCCTGCTCTTCCACTTCTGGCGCATAGTAGCCGCTCTTGGTGACGACGCGCAGGCCGGGATTGCGCAGCGCCACCTTGATTCGGCGAAAGCGGCCGTCCATTCCCATGCTGTCGGGACGGTAGCCCAGTGTGTAGGAGCCGCGTCCGAGGGTAAGCGCACCGCGCATCGCACCTGTAAGGTCGTTCGTCGCGGCATAAACGGACCCTCCCGTCTGCGCGGCCAGCGTACGAAAGTTGATACCACCGTTGTACGGATCGGCGCTGCTGAGCTCACGCGACTGCGCATCCTGCGAAGGCGTGTGAAACGTGGATTCCAGCACAAAATCCGGCGGGAAAACAACGTGGAGTGTTGTCCGGCTTTCCAGCAACGTGTTTGTCATGTATCGGATAAAGAGTTCGGTCTGCGGACGCGTCGTGTACAGCTGGCTGTTCAGATCGATGCCATCGCCGGGGCCGAGCCAGACAACAGCTGTTCGTCCGGGATTGCCAAGATTTTCTACGGCGACCGACTCCAGGGCGCTGAGGGTTCTGCGGAAACGCTCCGACTCAAGGTTCACCAGAGTGGCGTCATCGCCGGGCAGGTGGATGAGCGCGGAGAGAAGGTCAGCGCGACGCTGCGTCGAGGGTTGCACGACTTTGAGGGACGAAGCCGTTAAGACCAGCAACTGTGCGGGGGCCGGAAGGGTCTCCGGCAGCGACCGGAGGAACTGTTCCAAGCAGACGCGGTAGTACCCATGATCGGCCAGGCCCGTGTTGAGGTCGTCCAGCACAAAGACGACCGTTTCTGCTGTCGATTGGGGGGTGGGAGGCTCGAACGAAAGGAGCTGTTGCGGTTTTCCGTCCTCGGTAATCGCGAAGTCTTCGCGACCAAGTGTGGCGGTGATTGGATGGCCCTTTTTGTCGACAACGGCGACATCGAGCAGGACAAGCTGTGTGCGCACGTGAAGCGTCGTGGTGGGCGCTTCAACCACCGTCGCACTTTGCCCTTGCACAAGCTGCGCGGAGACGAGAAGAGTCGCCATGCTGCAACACAAGCGGCGGCAAATGCCTGGCCGGGCGGCTGTTTTCCACGAGACGTCGGTGGGGGCTCTCCAGCGCACGGGAAGACTATAGCAGCCCTGAGCGCGAGGATTTCTAGAATTTCTGTCCCGCGTTCGTCGTACCGTGCTGTCCGCGTGTCCGGTCGGGGAGTGGCCCGAATCGGATTCGATGCCGGTGTCAGACCGCTGTACCTGACCGTTCTATTCCGCGCGCATCGACTCTGCCCTTCTTGCCAGAGATCTTCCGTCGCCGTCGGTGGCAGAATGCCTGGTGCTGCACGTCTCTGCGCGTACGCCCGCCCTGTTTGCCGCCGTGTCATACAGTGGAGACTGGCAGTGGGGTTGAGGCGAAGGGAGCAGGAACGGACAATGCAGATTCTGGTAGTTGGTGCGGGCGCCGTGGGCGGGTACTTTGGCGGCAGGCTGGCGCAGGCGGGTCATTCCGTGACGTTCCTGGTGCGCGAAGCACGTGCCGCCCAGCTTGCGGGTGGCCTGCACCTGCGCAGTCCGCATGGCGACGCGACCATTGTGCCGAGCCTGCTCACGGCAGCCGCGCTCCGCGCCGTGCCAAACGCGTTCGACGCCGTGCTTGTCAGCACCAAGTCCTACTCGCTGGACGCAGCGATGCAGGATGTTGCGCCTGCTGTCGCTCCGCATACCGCCGTCATCCCGCTGCTCAACGGTATGCGCCACCTCGACGTGCTTTCGGCGAGGTTCGGTGCGACACAGGTGCTTGGCGGCTCTGTGCGCATTATCGCGGACCTGGCGGCGGACGGCGCCGTCGAGCAGGTTACGCCGCTTGGCGAACTCACGTTTGGCCCGCGTGCTGACGTGCCAGGGCAGGCTGCGCGCTTCGATCTGGAAGCGATGCGCGAGGTCCTGAGCGCGCCCGGCATGGTCACCATTCTGGCGGCAGATGCCGTGCGTGCCATGTGGCGAAAGTGGTGGATTTTGGCGAGCATGAATGCCGTGTGCGTGTTGGCCGGGGGCAGCCTTGGGGAGGCCGCGGCGACACCACGCGGTCCCGCTTTTGTGCGCGGCATTCTGGACGAGTGCACGGCCATCGCCGAGCACAACGGGTACTTACCCGAGAGCACCCTGCTTACCGACCATGCGGCGCTGCTGCTCGATCCGAATTCGCCGCTGACTACCAGCATGTACCGCGACATGACTCGCAACCTGCCGGTGGAGGCGGACCAGATCTTTGGGGACCTGCTGGCGCGTGCGGGTTCTGTAGCGGCACCACGCATTGAAGCTGCTTACACCCGGCTCAAGGTGTATGAGGCAAAACGCGAAGCGCAGGCCGCTTGCTGAACAGGACGTACCGCGCCGGCAACAAGCCTGATCCCGGCCCATTTGGCGGCCGCATTCGGTGGCACGGCTGAGCGGCAATTTAAAGTCAAAAGCGGTCGTGCTCAGAATCGGGGTTCAAACGCCGCGCTTTGCGCTGGCCAGCGGCGGTGCATACGGCGAGCGATGCTTTCGCGTGCTTTTCAGCGCCTTGGGCGGCTCCATGTTGATCGGCTGGTTTGCGCGGTGCGCTTCGACCGCATCTGCAATGGCGTACTTGAGGGGCTCAATGCCGTCACCCGTGACGGCGCTGATGGCATAGAACGGCAGCTTGCGCCGCTTTGCAAACGCGGCCAGCTTTTTCAGCTTGTCGGGGTTGGCGGAGTCGACTTTTGTTGCGACCACGATCACCGGCTTGTCTTCCAGCCCATGGCCAAAATCCGCAAGCTCGCCGGCGATGGTTTTGTACTCGTCTACCGTATTGTCGCGGCCGCTGTCATCGGACACGTCTACCAGGTGCACCAGGATGCCGGTTCGCTCAATGTGGCGCAGGAACTGGATGCCTAGCCCGGCGCCCTGGCTTGCGCCCTCGATTAATCCCGGCATGTCTGCGATGACAAAGGACCGCTCATGCGGAAAGTCCCCGATTTTGACCACGCCGAGGTTCGGCTCCAGCGTGGTGAAGGCGTAGTTGGCAATTTTCGGCCTGGCTGCGGACAGCACGGAAATCAGCGTGGATTTGCCAACGTTTGGATAGCCGACAAGGCCCACGTCCGCAAGCAGCTTCAACTCCAGCCGGAAGCGTTTCTCTTCGCCCGGTCGACCAAGTTCGTGCTCACGCGGCGCCTGGTGGGTGCTGGTGGCAAAGTGCTGGTTGCCGCGGCCGCCGCGGCCGCCACGCGCGATCACGATTTCGTCGTCCACCTGGGCAAAGTCGTGGAGGAGCTCGCCCGTTTCTTCGTCGTACACCACGGTGCCCACGGGCACGGCCAGCGTCAGGTGCTCGCCCTGCGAGCCACTCATGTTCGACCCCAGGCCATGGGTTCCGCGGTCGCCCTTGTATTCGGGGTTGAAGCGGAAGTGAACCAGGGTATTGTGCCGCTCGCTCGACCGCATCAGAACATCGCCGCCGTGGCCGCCGTCGCCGCCGCTGGGTCCGCCGCGTGGCACAAATTTCTCGCGCCGAAAGGCCATGCAACCGTTTCCGCCATCGCCGGCCTTTACCCGGATTTTCGCTTCATCAATAAACATCGCGTCTCCCAGTCTATCGCTTCTGCGTGCATGTGTGCCGGTTTGGGCGCATGTTGTGTCATTCCGGGCGAATGTTCCGGAGCTTTCGCTTGAGCATTCCCGCCCGGCCTGCAACAATGACTTATCCCAAGTAGTTCGACCCAGGCACGCACACTTCACCCGTCCTTTTGATCAGGGGTCACACCTGTGTGCGAAGCCTTGCATATTGAGTGTCAGCAGCACGGTCGGGCGCATTTGCCCGCCGGAAGGACTTTACAGGGGCCCGTCCACGCGCAGGTGGGCACCGGGTCGTTTGACGAGCACCAACGGAACAGCGGGCCCACCTGCGGCAGCGGATCGCACGGGACCGGCGGGAAGCGTTTCACCATTTTCGAGGAGAACCAATGAAGCAGAGGAATATGGCACGCAGCATGGCGCGCGATACGGCACGCGATACGGCACGCAGCAAGACACCGAGCGTGGCACAGAGCCTGGCAGGGAGCATGGCACCGGCATGCGACTGCAATAGCGGTCTTCTACCGGCGGCGGGCAGCAAGTCGGACGATCGCAGCCGCCGCGTGAAGCAGGCAGCGTGGGCAGGCGCGGTGCTGGTCTCAGCGGCGATGCTGGGCGCAACGGCAGGTGCGCAATCGCTTACGCAAGGTGCGATTGAGGGGACGGTGTTCGATGCCGCCAATGCCGCCGTTCCCAATGCCACCGTCCTGATCCACAACAACGGCACCAACGCCGACCAGACCCTTACTACGGACGGCGCTGGTTACTACAAGCAGGTGTTGCTGCCGCCGGGCATGTACACCGTGACCATCAAGGCCACTGGTTTTGGAGAGGTTCGCTCCGATGTTGTTGTCTCGGTCAACGATGTGACCGAGGTCAGTCCGCACCTGCAGCTTGGCTCTGAAGCGCAGGTGGTCGAGGTGACGTCCGACAATCCCGCGATCAAGTTCGACACCCCGGCCTACGGCGGCCAGCTCGACAACCGGGAGATCGAGAATATTCCGATCAACAATCGCCGCTGGTCCAGCCTCGCGCTGCTGACGCCCGGCACCACCAACGATGCACAGGGGTTCGGCCTGATTGCCTTTCGCGCCATTCAGCCGCAGCTGAACAACGTGCAGATTGACGGCATCGACGACAACCAGGCGTTTTACGGCGAAGAGCGCGGCCGCACCCGCGCCGGCTACTCCACCGCGCAGATTGCCGTTCAGGAGTTCCAGGTGAACACCGGTGTGTACTCGGCGGAGTTTGGCCGCGCTGTCGGTGGGGTCATCAACTCCATTACCAAGAGCGGCACCAACAACCTTCATGGCGAGATTTACTTTTACCACCGCGACTCCGACTGGGGCGCACAGAATCCGTTCACGTACCGCGTCGGCTACGATCCCGCCAGCGGCATTGCCACCCGCATTCCCTTCAAGGCGAAAGACAAGCGCAACCAGTACGGTTTCGGCGTCGGTGGACCGCTGATCAAGGACAAGCTCTTCGGCTTTTACGCATTTGACAAGTTCCAGCGCAACTTCCCCGGCACCGGCACCGCCGTGGCGCTTTCGTTTTTCAACCCGCTCAATGCGACGGATGCCAAGACCCTGGCCACCTCCATCTATAACGCTACGGGTAACGCAAGCTACAACCCCGCGGTCGCAAGCTCTGTTGCGCAGGCACAGGCCATTTACAACAGCTATATCGGCGTCGCCAACAGCGCTCTGGGTCAGCAGCCGCGTACGGGCACCCAGGTCATCAACACGCCCCGGCTGGATTACCAGCTCACGCCCAACCACCGTGTCACGCTGCTCTACCACCGGCTGCGGTGGGACTCGCCGGGCGGCGTGCAAACCCAGGCAAACGTCTTCTACACGCGCGACGGCTTCTCGCAGGACTTCGTCAAGCTCGATTACGGCGTGGCCCGCCTTGTCTCGGTCGTGCGCTCCAACATCTCGAACGAACTGCGCTACCAGTACGGCCGCGAGCTGAACGACGAAAGTGCACTGCCCAACACGGGCTTTACCAGTCAGTTGCTGACCAACGGCACCGGCATCGCGCCGCAGGTCAACCTCAACAATTCTTCCCAGGGCTTTATCGCCGGCCAGCCCTACTATGCCTTCCGTCCCGCCCTGCCGGACGAACGCAAGTGGCAGGTGGGCGACACCGCCATCGTGCAACTTGGCCGGCATGCCGTGAAGTTTGGCGAAGACATCGTCCACAACTACGACATCCAGGCCACCACCGGCTTTAGCCAGTACTCCCCGAACGGTACCTTCAACTACACCAGCATTCTTGCCTCCGCGCGCGACGTGCTCACGCGCGCGGGCGTCGTCAACGGCAGCTCCACCGTGCTGGGACAGGCGCAGCTGAACAGCGGCGGCGGCGGTTGCGGCACGGGAACCGGCGCGACCTACAAGCCGGTCGGCTGCTACAGCTACTATCGCGAAACCGTCAGCTCCACGCCCTTTTCCACCACGAATACCGGTGGCCAGCCATACGACCTGGCGACCGTCGACTACGGCTTTTTCGTGCAGGACGATTGGAAGGTGATGTCCCGGCTCACGCTGAACCTGGGTGCCCGCTACGACTACGAATCCATCCCCGACCAGCAGTCGCAGCTGGTTGCCGCCAACAATCCCGGCAGCAACAGCCACATCAGCGACAAGAACAACATCGGCCCGCGCCTTGGTTTCTCGTTCGATCCGTATGGCAGGGGCGACACGGTCGTTCGCGGCGGCTACGGCATCTATTACGGCCGCATTCCCAACGTCAACCTCCTGAGCGCGCGCTTTAACTCGGGTTCGGCGAACGGTCAGCTTGGCTACAACTTCTCCTCACCCAACATTGCCGGCGCGCCGCTGTTCTCGCAACGACCGGCGGACGCCGCCATCCGCAACTCCGGCCTGTCGCCCGACATCACCAACATCTCGCCCAGCCTGAAGAACCCCTACACCGAAGAGTTCGACTTTGCGGTGCAGCAGAAACTCGACCTGAACACCGTGCTATCCGTCACCTATCTGGGCGCGCTCGGCCGTGAACTGCCGAATTCGTTGAACCTGAACCTGAACCCGGCGAACGCGTACCTGGCGAACTACACCGTCGTCCCCGGCACCACGGGCAGCTGCGGTCCCATTGTTTGCGGCACCGTTCTGCAGGAGAAGGTCTACGGCCAGCGTGCCGTCAACCAGACCACGGCGGCGACCCTGAACCCGGCCTACGGCAACATCTTTACAGGCGTCAGCAACGTGAACTCCAACTACCACGCTCTGTCGGTCGATGTAACGCACCGCGCCGGCAAGTTCATCACCTATGACGCCGCCTATACCTGGTCCCATGCGCTGGACTACAACCAATCTTCTGTTACGGGTTTCAGCTTTAACGGCTTTTTCGATCCGTATGGCAACGGCCGCGCCAACTACGGCAACAGCTACCTCAACGTGCGCCACCGTGCCGTCGGATGGGCGATCTTCAACGTTCCAGGCCTGAGCGGTCACGGTCTTGCCACCTATCTCACCAATGGCTGGTCCGTAAAGCCGGCGTTCCAGATGCAATCCGGCCTGCCCTACAGCGCAAACGTCAATGGCACCACGGCCCCGGCCCAGTGCGCCGCGACCGGGTGCCTGCAGGCGACGAATTCCGGCCTCTCCGGCCTGGGTGTCACCTATATTCCGCAACTCGGGCGTAATACCTTCCAATACCCGCGTGACATCCTGCTGGACCTCCGCATCCAGAAGGATTTCCGGCTCTCGGAAAAGTTCAACTTCCAGCTGCTGGCGGAAGCGTTCAACGTCGCGAACCACCAGAACTATACGAGCCTGGTCTCCACTGCCTACAACCTGACCAACAATGCGACACCGGCCACAAGCGCAGCAGCGCCTACCGGCACCCTGACCTACCAGCCGCTCACGACGACCGGGGGTTTTGGCTTTACCAACTCGTCCAACTCCAACTTCGCTTATAGCCCTCGTAATGTGCAGGTCGGTGGTCGTCTGTTCTTTTAACCGCAACTGCTGCAAGTACAAGAGAGCGGCAGCTCCGGCTGCCGCTTTTCCTGGTCTGAGCGATGGGTTTGAGTGATGGTTCCCCGGGCGAGACCTGGGATTCCACGTCGTCGATCTGGCTATCGGTCGCGTCCCCACGTCCTGCAGCCACTTGCGCATCCAGAGCACTCCCTCTACGCTCAAAGCAAAGCCACACGGCACCTAGACCAGTGGCAGGCGTCCTTTCTCCCCGATCCGTGTTCCGGCGTCACCGCTCTGGCGGTTTCTGTCCTCATGGGTTCAAGGCTTCACGTTCATTTCGTCGCGATCGCGGTCGCTGCCACTGTCAGCGCGCCGGTCCTGCATGCGCAGGATCTGTCCACCGGCGCCGTTGGCGGTCTTGCCCTTGACCTGCAGGGCCGCCCGGTTGTGGGTGCGCGAGTCTTTCTACGTCAGTCCGGCACCTCCGTGCCGCGGCAAACCGTTACCGATGCGCAGGGTGAGTTTCTCTTTAACGCGGTCGCTCCCGGTCTCGCCACGCTGGTGCTGGACGCAGCCAGCTTTGAGCCGGAGCGCATTCCCGAGCTTGCCGTCGTGCTTGGCCAAACCAGCCGCACCGTTCTCCGTGTACGCCCGGCCATTGCTGCCAGCACGGTTACGGTTGTGGCCAACGACGCGGCCCGCCCCTCGCTTGCCGACACCCCGGTCAACGCCACACTGTCGCCGCAGGAACTGCTCGCCCTGCCGCTCGACGGCCGCCGCTTCCAGAGCTTCGCCCTGCTTACGCCGCTGGTCAATCTGGCCGATACCCCCAGCGATACCGACGCCGAAGCCGCCGGTGCGACGGACGACGACGTTACCAATGCGGCCATTTCCAGCGACAATGTCCGGCTTTCCATCCGCGGTCTTGATCCCTCGCAGAACAGCGACGCGCAGGATGGGCTGAGCAGCGTGCGCGCCTTTGACGGCGAACCCCGCGGCGGTGCAAGTGTTCCCTTTACAGTGCCGCTGGAGGCTGTGCAGGAGTTTCAGGTGCGCTCGCTTGGCGCGGGTACACCGCTGGGCCGCGATGCCGGCGGCTCGGTCGACGCCGTGACCCTGCGCGGCACGCAGGTCCTGCACGGCTCCGGATTCTTTCTGTTGCGCAATAGCGGTGTCGGCGCGGCAGATCCGTTTGCCATCGCGACCCGCTACAACAACGGCAGTCCCACCTCCGTGTTGCTGAAGCCACGCGACCAGCGCGAGCAGTTCGGCGGCTCGCTGGGTCGTGCCATTCCCGGCACACACCGGCACCTGTATGCCATGGCGGCCGGTGAGGGCCAGCGCCGCAGTTTTCCGGGCTACAGTTCGCCCACCAACCCGGCTTTTTATACGCTCACTCCCACGCAAAGTGCGCTGCTCGGCAATCGCGGCGTCTCCCCGGCCAGTGTTGCCAGGGCTTTCAGTTTTCTTGACTCGCTCACCGGCGAAGTTCCTCGCTCCTCCGACGAAATCGCGCTCTTTCCGCGCCTCGACTTCGACAAGGGCGCACGTACCACCGTCGCCGTGACCTTTGCCCGCGTCCGCTTCGATACACCTGCCGGGCTGCGTGACGAGACGGTGATCGCGCGCTCCCGCGACAACTTCGGCACGCTTGCCACCCATGCCGACACCTTGACCGCGCGCTGGGTTCAAGCATTGAGCAGCCGCTGGCTCAACGAGTTTCGGCTTGAGGCCAGCCGGGATGCCGTCTTTATTCAGCAGCCAAGCCCGCTCGCGCAGGAGCCGCAAACTGCTCCCGGCGGCCTTGTCCCGCAAATCACCATCGACCTGGCAAACAGCAGTACCGGCGGCGCGTTTATCTTTGGTACGCCCGCTTCGCTGCAAAAGCGCCGGCTACCCCAGGAAAAGCGGGCGGAAGCCTACGAATCATTCACCTTCAGCGGCCGCGCCCATACCCTGACGCTCGGCGTCGGCGGAAGTCTGCTCGATACCTCGGTCGACACCGGCATTGCCACCAACGGCGCGTACCAGTATGCGAGCGGTACGACGAATGGCCGTGCCGGTGGTCTGGTGGACTTTCTGACGGACTATACGTACAGCGCTACCGCGTACCCCAATGGCGGCTGCCCCAGCATTTACGCCGCCGCCCATTTCTTCTGCTTTCAGAGTTACACCCAGGGCTATGGTGCCGCCACGACCATCCGGTTCCACACCGGCGAGGGGTCTGCCTGGTTCCGCGATGCCTGGCGGCTGACACCGCACCTTCGGGTGGACGCCGGCGCCCGCTACGAGTATTTCCGCATGCCGGAGCCGCAACACGCCAATGGCACCCTTGACAGCGTCTTTGGCAGCTTCGCCGCCACCAACTTCCTGTCTGGCGACCCCGGCAATCTCGCACCCCACCTGGCCATCGCCTATGGCTTTCACGACCGCACCGTCGTGCGTCTGGGCTACAGCATCCATTTCGGCCGCGTTACCGGCCGCACGCTGCAACAGGTGCTGCAAAATACCGCGCTGCCCAGCAGCACCTACAACATCCACCTCACGCCGCGGACCGAGGTCGATGCGGTCTGCGCCTCGGCTGGCACCAATTTTGGCTACCCTGCGACCTACAGCTGCGCCCCCAGCGGGGCACTTACCCAAACGAGCGGCGCCACCGTGCTGGCCCGCCACTTTCAGCTGCCGATGCTGCAGGATGCGGAGCTTACGGTGGAGCACGGATTTTCGCGTGGCACCACGCTTACCGCCACATACGCCCTAACGCTCGAGCGCGAACTGCCCAACACCATTGATCTGAACATCGCGCCGTCAAACGCGCGCGCCGCCTTCCAGATCGTCCGCACCGACGGCCACGGCCAACCCGGCGTCAACAACGGCTATATCTTCAACGTTCCCCTTTATACCGCGCGCATTTCACCCCTGTTTGGCCCTGTGACCGGGGTTTTGTCCAACGGCACGGGCACCGACAACGCGGGTGTTGTGCAGCTTACCCGGGTTGCGCCGCACGGCTTCACGCTGCGCCTTGCCTACACCTTTTCCAAGGCCATCGACAGCGTTCGCCACACCGGCTCCAGCACCGACCAGGATGCGCAGTTCGACCCCTACGACATTGCGTACGACAAAGCGCCGAGCAACTACGACCGCCAGCAGAAAATCACCGGAACGGTGGTGTACGCGCCCGAGTTCCATCGTGAAAGCAGGATCACCCGTGCCGCGGTCAATGGCTGGTCCCTTGCGCCCATCGTGTTCGCCACCACGGGCCGGCCCTACAGCTATCTGATCGAAGGCGGGACCATGCTGCCCGGCGGCCGCACCTCCATCAACGGCTCCGGCGGCGCGACCTACCTGCCCACGGTCGGCCGCAATACCCTGCGCCTGCCCTGGACGCAGACAGTCGACCTGCGCCTGCTACGCGGCTTTACGGTGCGCGACCGGGTGCACACGCGCTTGTCCGCAGAGGCTTTCAACCTCGCCAACCATCGCAATGTCACCAGTGTCCAGCAGCGCGCCTTTCTTGCCGGTACGGCCGTCAACGGCATTACGCCGCTTACCTACCAGGATGCGGGCGCCATCTCAGCCGAGGGCCTTACGTCCAATCCCTTTGGCACGCCGACCAGCTCCGCAACACTTCTGACCCGCCAGCGTCGTCTGCAGTTCGGCCTGCGTCTGGACTTTTAAGAGCGGCTGCCGGCCGGCCAAAGCCTGGCAAGCGGACCGTCTGCACCGAATACGGGATCCACCCTGGGGAAAGAAACGGCGAGCATGCGCTCGTGCACGGCGGCATCGGCCGGGCTTCTGCAAATGTCCCAGTGCTGCCCCGGCGGGTACGCCCCAATGACCTGGAAGTCTGCGGAGCACGACAGTTCGCAATGCCCCGTCCCTGCTGGCAAGGCAAGGACGTCTCCCGCGCGGATGAGAACCTCACGGCCACCTTCACCACCGAGCACCAGCCGTGCCTCCCCTCGGGTAAAGCCCAGGATTTCGTGCGCGGTGGAGTGGTAATGGTGAAACGTGTACACGCCGTTGCGCCACTGCGCGGGCCAGCCGTTGCGCTCAAAGCGTGCTTCACACGTTCCGGCAGCGTCACCGCCTGTCTCCAGCACATGGCGATACAGCAGCACCGGCAGCCGCGGATTGTTGGGCATCCAGCCGTTCTCGTGCAGCAGCATCGCTTCAGGGTTACTGGGCATGGCCATGGAGTGTGGTCCACCAACGCCTGCCGCCGCTGCGGCAAGCGCGGCCGTTTGACTAAAGCGGCGTCGGCTCAACATACAGGCTTGGATGCGCCGCGCCATGGGAGCAAGCCTCCGTGTGGCTGGCCGTTTTAGCCCGCGCACTTTTCCGCCATGACAAGTGCGACAGGCGGCAAGCACCACAAGTGTTCCACCACGAATCAAACCCACCATGACCTACTTCGAAGTGTTCTCGCTTCCGCCCAAGCTTCGCCTTGAGACCGCCGCGCTCGAGAAGGCCTTCTACGCCCTCTCCCGCACGCTGCACCCGGACCGATTTGCCGGCAAGTCCGAAGCCGAGCAGGCCGAAGCCACGGAAAAATCTTCAGAGCTCAACGACGCGTACCGCACCCTGCGCGATCCCATTCGTCGCACGGAGTACCTGCTTTCGCTCGAAGGCATCGAGCTTGAAGAGCAATCGGTCAAAGCGACGGAGACCGCGCGCGCGGAGGGAAAGGAAAAGAAGCAGATTGTTCCGCCGGACCTGCTGGAGGAAGCCTTTGAGCTCAACATGCAGCTGGAGGAGATGAAGATGGGCGACGACGACCCGCAGCTTCGTGCCGATCTTGCCAAAGCGAAGGCCAATTTCCAGGCCATGCTCCATGCCTCACAGCTTTCGCTGGAGGGCGAGTGGGATAGCTGGGATGCGGCAGTCGACAGCGAAGACGAGGGTGCGAAAGACGCCGCCAAGGACGAGATGCTCGCGCTGCTGAACCGCCGCAGTTACCTCCGCAACCTCGTCCGCGACTGCGAAACCTATGTGTAACAGGAGCAGGTTGGCGCACCCCGCCAGTCCTGGCCCGGCGATGTTTCGCCTGTATCCTGAACGTTAGCGATGAAGAAACACGGCGATTGGTTCCACCGTTTGTACCAGCTTCTGCTCCTTGTCTTCCTGTTCCCCGGCATCTCCGCACTCCGCGCCCAGACCGCCACGGCGCAAGGCCAGACACCTGCCAACGCGCGCGACCGCGTGATTGTGTTCGTTCACGGCCTGCATGGAGACCGCACGTCTTGGCGCGCGGCCAACGGCGCTTACTGGCCGGATCTGGTCAGAACGGACCCGCACTTTGCCTATTCCGACGTGGACGTTGCGGAGTACCCGTCGCCCGCGTCGAATGGCAAGATGTCCAGCGTGCAACTTGCAGGCATGCTGTGGAACCGTCTGCGGATGGATCATGTCTGGGACCATCGCGAGGTCGTCTTTATCGCACACAGCCTGGGTGGCATTCTTGTCGAGGAGATGCTGCTGCGTCATCCCACGGAAGCCGCGAAGGTTAAATTCATCGTCTCGTACGGCACGCCGCACGAGGGTTCGACGGTGGCCCGCGTGGCGTCCATCTACGACAAGGACCCGCTGCTGAACGACTTGAGCGATGCGAGCGACAATACCTTTCTGACCGAGCTTGAGAGCAGCTGGCGAGGCACCCACTCCGTGAATGGCATCCATCGTTTTTGCGCGTACGAGACGAAAGACACCACGCCGGAAGACGGATTCGCCCATTACCTTAGGCCGCATACCCGTGTGGTGAGCTACTTCAGCGCCACCTATGGCTGCGACGTCACGACGCCGCCGCAGGAGATTCGGGAAGATCACATTCACATGATCAAGCCGTTAAACCGGGCGTCTGCCGCCTACGACTTCTTTCGCCGTGTGTACCGGGACAATCCGATTCTTCGGGAACAGACTATCACCCGCGACAATGTTATCGCGGGCCTGCTTGCGGGGTGCAATCAGACCAACGACAACGCCGACCTCCCGGTGCCCATCGCTCTTGACGCAACACTTCATGAACGGGTGATCGCGGCAACCGCGTCCCTTGTCGATACAGTGGACGTGCGTGACGTCAATCCGAGTCCGCCTGCCGTTACCAGGATCGATGCGACCGGCGCGGCCCACGTGAGATACAGCTTCAAGGGTCCCAGCAGGAAAGTCCTTGTTTGTCTTGGGACAGCACGCGCATCGTTAAAGGTCGAGTTCACGATTGATCAGCAAGTGCCGTTGCGCGAACCCCAAAACTGACCGCACCGTGGCGCTCTACTTCGGCGTTTCCGTGTCCGGGCTGGCCTCGTCGGTAATGTCTTTTCCATTCACGATGATGCGCGCGCTGGACCGGAACTGTTTGTAGTCGGTGTACTTTACGACCGACTTGATGTGCACATCCTGGCCGGCCGTTCCGCTTCCCGCGGCAAAGTGCAAGACGCCCTCTGCCTTGGTGTAGGTGGGGAACCAGTACTTGTTATCGATCTGTTCATAGTAGGTGGTGAACGGCGGCGAAAGGTTCTCGTGTCCGCTGCGCACATCGTCCGGCACCGACTTACCGCTTACCAGCACAATTTGTAAGTCCTGCTGATCCACCCAGATCTTTCCCTTGTAATAGCGCTTTCCCTTTTCCATCGTCTTTGGTGCCACTTCAAAGACATAGGTGTCCAACTCGTCCACGCGCTGCCGGCCCACATACTTGACGTCGTACAACGGCAGTTCCGGCGCGGTCAGCACGAAGGGCAGCCGGTGTACGACGTCGTCCATATCCTGCTCCGTCAGGATCACGCGCTCAATGGTGTTTGCCGGCGCAAAGACGACATTTTCCGTCCGCCTGCCATCGCGGGAAAAGCCGATGTCGCTCACCTGCTGGTACTCGCCATCCGGCCTGTGGTTGTCGTCATTGATGGTCTGCATCTTCACGCTCTGGCGAAAGATGTAGTTGTCCCGCGCCTTGGCAAACGCACTCTCGCGCTGGCCCATCGCCTGCACAATTTCCTCCGGCGTCTTGCCCGCGGGTAATGCCGTTTCCAGCTTGCCGAACCCCTCCTGCGCGACCGCCGCGCTTGCCGCTGCAATCGACGCCACCATGACTGCACTCCATCGACCCACTCGTCGCATCGTCCCCCGCCTGGGCGCACCGCTGTGCACCGTCTTTCACGTTAGACGATGCGCGCCGGTCAGCGCATGCACCGGGACCGCCTGCAGGTGAAACAATCCTGGTATGGCCTTTGGTCGACCCAAGCGTACCCGCGAACCGCTCGACGAAACCCAGCTGCTCGACTACGCCGCCAAGTCCCTGGGCGCCCGCATGCAGTCAGAGCGTGACCTGCGCCGCAAGCTGCTCGACCGCGCCGAACCGGGTCCCGCCGGCACCGCTGCCGCCGACGCTGTTCTGGCAAAGCTCAAGGAGCTGAACTACCTGTCCGATGAGCGCTTTGCCGCCGACTTTACCAAGCTTCGCCAGGAAAACCGCGTCTTTGGCCGTCGCCGCGTCCAGCAGGATTTGCAGCAGAAAGGCGTCAGCAGCGAACTGATTGCCACCACCCTTTCCACCGCGTACGACGACCTGGACGAGGCCGCCCTTGTGCGTCAGCATATGGAGCGCAAGCGCCTCAAGGCTCCTACCGACGACAAATCCACGGCCCGCATTCTCCGCCGCCTTACTGCCGCCGGCTTTGGCAGCAAAGCCATCTTTAAAGTCCTCCGCGAGCTGCGCACCGGCGAGGTTGCTGAAACTCTTGACACCGCCGAGGCCGCGTCGAGCGAAGAGTGACGCAGCCAGCCCCCACCACCGTGATCGCAATTGACTGGTCCGGCCGCGTCGACCTTCCCGGCCAGCGCCGCCACATTGTCGCCGCCACCTCCCACAACGGCAACGTCCGCGTCCAAAATGGCCGCACCCGCGACGAGGTCGGCACATGGCTCATTGCGGCCGCAAGCAGGAATCCCGCCCTGGTCGTCGGCTTTGACTTCTGCTTCAGCTACCCGGAATGGTTTGTCCACGAAACCGGCGCAACCTCTGCCCCGGAGTTCTGGCGCATCGTCACGGAGAAGGGCGAAGGTTGGCTGCACCGCGAAAGCGAGGACCGCCGTTTTTGGGGCAAACCGCACAAGCGCCCCGCTGAGTTCAGCGGCGATCACATCCACCGCATGCTTCGTTCCACCGACATCGATTGCAAGCTCATCGCACACATCCGCGACGAGGATCGCGCCGAACGCGTCAAGGGCATCACGCCAAAATCGGTCTTCCAAATTGGCGGTTCCGGTTCTGTTGGCACCGCCAGCCTGCGCGGCATGCCCCTGCTGCTGAAGCTGCGTGAAGCCGGATTTCGCATCTGGCCCTTCGACCAGCCGGTGCCCGGCCAACCGTTGGTCGTGGAGATGTATACCCGCCTGAATACTGGGCCGGTCCACAAATCAAACCCGGTCGCCCGCGCCGCTTACCTGCAACGCAAACGCGCAGAAGACCCCGCCTACCGCGCGCTCACCCGCACCCAATACGGCAGGGAAGCGCTCGCGGCGGCCCTTGCCGGCGAAGACGCTTTCGACGCCCTCATCAGCTGCATGGTCATGACCGCCAATCGCGACAGCTTCTACGCCCTGCCCCAACCCCGCGACCCGAAGGCCCGCCTGGAAGGCTGGACCTGGGCCGCCGACGCCGCGCAAGCCTGCAACGCATGATGGCAATAGACGGGGTTGTGCGTCCTTGCGTACGTTTATTGGGAGTAGAGGTGCGTCCCAGCGCCAATACTGTCCTGCGGCCCCTGCGCTGCATCGCACAAAGAGGGGCGCGCTATGCCGCCTCGTCCGCCGTTGGCCCAAACGTTGAAGGCACGGGCTTGCCCAGCAGCCGCAGGTACACCCCAAGCTGCGCCCGGTGGTGAATCATGTGGTTCAGCGCCATGTTGCGGTATGCCGAGTACCGCGGCAGCGAAAATGCCGGCACACCCTTTCGCGACGCCTTCCATGTCTCCGCCAGCGCCTCGTCGCTGCTGTTCCGCATCGCCTCCAGCGTCCCTGCGGCCAGCTCGTCATAGTCCGCAAGCAGCTTTGCCTGCGTCTCCATCCGCAGAATCCTGCGCGGGTCTGACGGTGTTCCCATGTCGATCTCCGAGGTCGTCAGAATCACTCCGGCAAAGCCGGCAAGCTCGGCCGTGTGCCCTGCAAGGCGGCTTAGCAGCATCGACTTCTCGGCAGACTTAAAGTCGTTAAAGCCATCGGGAACATACTCCAGCATCTTGCGGGTCTTGCCCAGCTCTGCCTCCAGCTCCGGCAGCAATAGCGTCGACAGGTTTTTGGATTGCGGCATCGTCATGTCCTCATGGTTCTCTGCCAACCATAGATGCACACCGTCCACTCCCGATGCAGTAAAGCAGCACTGCTATCCTCAAAGGGCCATGACTTACCGCACCGGAAACCAGATTCGTGAAGATTTCTTGCGCTTTTTCGAGGAAAAGGGGCACCGCCGTGTCCACAGCTCCTCGCTTGTGCCGCACAACGACCCCACGCTGTTGTTTACCAATGCCGGCATGAATCAGTTCAAAGACGTCTTTCTTGGTGCGGATCAGCGCAGCTACGTCCGGGCAACGTCATCGCAGAAGTGCGTGCGCGCCGGCGGCAAGCACAACGATCTGGAAAACGTCGGCTTTACCCGTCGCCACCACACCTTCTTTGAGATGCTCGGCAACTTCAGCTTCGGCGACTACTTCAAGCAGGACGCCATCGCCTACGCGTGGGAGCTGCTGACGAGCGACAGGTGGTTCGGCATCGACAAGTCGAAGCTGTACGTCACGATCTATGAAGGCGATGCCCAGGTTCCGCGCGATGACGAGGCCGAGCAGTTCTGGCTGGCCGTCGGCGTGCCGCAGGACCGGATCTTTGCCCTGGGCAAGGACAACTTCTGGCAGATGGGCGAAACCGGCCCCTGCGGCCCGTCCTCTGAGATCTTTTATGATCTTGGCGTTGCGGCGTCCGATACCGGCGAAGACAAGCCCTTCCTCTACGACGACCAGCGGTACGTGGAAGTCTGGAACCTGGTCTTTATGCAGTTCGACCGCAGCAGCAGCGGCGAACTCACGCCGCTGCCCAAGCCCTCCATCGACACCGGCATGGGCCTCGAACGCATCGCCTGCGTCCTGCAGGGAAAGTTATCGAATTATCAAAGTGACTTGTTTACACCACTGATCGGCAAAGCTGCTGAGCTTACCCATGTCACAGGCATGGGTGCGGATGATGCCGCCATCAGCGACACAAAGGGTGCTGCCTCGCTCCGCATCATCGCCGACCATGCCCGCGCGGCAACCTTCCTGATTGCCGACGGTGTGAACCCCGCCAACGAGGGCCGGGGCTACGTCCTGCGTAAGATCCTGCGCCGGGGCATCCGCCACGGGCGCCTGCTGGGTCAGGACCAACCCTTCATGCACCAGATGGTGTATGCGGTCCGCGATGAAATGCAGGCCGGGTATCCCGAGTTAACCGAAGCAGCCGACCGCGTCAGCAAGACAGTGCTCCAGGAAGAGCAGCAATTTGCACGAGCTATCGCTTTAGGTGACCGGCAATGGCAAGCTCTGGTGAACGAAACCTTCGCTCAGAAGTTTGATGTTCTTAGGGAGTTCTTCTTAGGCGTTTACGCTGCGTTTCCTGATCTAAAAAGTGAGTTGCTTGGGCTAGTTCCGATGGACGGGGGACAGAACGCCTTTCAACATCTTGCAGTTACAGTTGAAAAAATACTTTGCAAAGCACTCCGGCCAGCGCTCGCAGAACCGCTCATCGTCAAGTGGAGGGAGCTTAACGCGCAACCCACTCGCGTGTCGGGTTTAGAAGCATTTAGAGTGTTCGAAACTTATGGTCTGCCATTGGACTTCATGACCGATGCAGCTCGAGACGCTGAAATCGAATTTGACATGTCCGGTTTCGAGCGCGCCAAGGAAGCCGAGCAAGCCCGTGCTCGCGCTTCCTGGAAAGGCGGCTCGCAGAAATCTGCCAGCCCCGTCTTTATCGCGCTGCCGAAGACTGACTTCGAAGGCTACGGAGCGCTCCGCACAGAGGGCGCGAAGGTGCTGGCGCTGGTCAGGGATGGCCTTGGCGTGAACGAGCTCAAGGCTGGCGAGCAGGGCGAAGCCGTGCTGGACCACACCAGCT
>CAXUHM010000048.1:0-24525 GCA_964250935.1 uncultured Terriglobus sp. | reverse complement strand
AGGCTCTGGCGGCGACTAGCCGGGTGGAAATGCGCATGCTGGCGGGGGAGGGTCGGGGGGTAGCGGCTGCCCGCAACCTGGGCCTGCAGGCGGCGCGGGGCCGGTGGATTGTGACCTGTGACGATGACCAGATTGCCGTGTCCGGCTGGCTTGAGGCGCTGCACCAGGCCGCAGAGTGCAGCGACGCGGACGTGGTGGGTGGGCCGTTGACCCTGCACCTGCCGGAACCCTTTCAGGTCGGCGATTACGGTCCACGCGCGCGGCGGCTGCTTGGCTACTCCGAACCGGCCGGCGGCGTGCGCGCCTACGCACAGGGACGTGGACCGGCGACCAACAACGCACTGATGCGTGCCGAGCTTGTGCGCAGCCTTGGCGGCTTCGACGCCCAGTTTACCGAAGGTGGCGAGGATGCCGACCTGTTCCAACGCGTGGTGCAGGCCGGCGGCACGATTGTCTACCAACCCGCGGCAGTGATGATCCACATGCTTACCGAGCGGCGGCTGACGAAAGACGGCCTGCGCTGGGCAGCCAACCGTGTGGGCGCGGGCGAGGCTCGCGTCCGTTGGCACACGGGCGGCCGGGCGGCCCTGATTCTGCATTCCCTGGTACGGATAAGCGTGTTGCTGGTGCGTGATCTGCCTCAACTTGCGGTGCACCAGGCGCGTGGCGACAGCCGTGCGACGACCGACGTGCTGTGCAGCCTGTGGTACACGGCGGGCCTGCTGCGCGCGGCTCCAGCCCTGGTCCGCGGCGGCACACCGCAGACCTCGGCGTTTTTGCGGCAGATGGATTTTCGCAGCCGCAACGGCGAACGCTCAGGCCAGGATGTCCGCAGAACCCAGGCCAAACCGACCTAGTTCATCCACTTACGGTCCTTGGGATCGCGGCGAGCATCTTCCGGCGCAATGTAGCGGCCCTCGTTGTCAAAATGAACTTCGCGATCCTGCTTGCGCATGTACACCTCGAACTTGCGCGCGGCACGCCTGCGCTTGAAGCGGAGATAGTCGTTCTGCATGCCGTAGTAGCGCTCGGTGAGTGCGCCGGAGAAGCCGCGTGCCGCAGCGTGCCGCACGTACAAAAAGCCGCACAATCCGCAGCAAAGCTCCACCGTCGCGGTCAGCGCCTGATGGCCAAGAATCAGGCGGGCCAGGTCGACCAGAACATAGATCGCGACCAGGTACTTGACCTTCATGCGAAGGATGAACAGCAGCATGATCTCGACATCTGCAAAGAGCGTGCCAAACGCCACAAGAACGCCAAACAGCGGAGCGAAGACGCCGAACGTCAGTTCATACGGCATGAGGGTAAAGAGCCGGATGTGGGGTCCAAGCAGCGGCAGCATGCCCAGCAGGGCCGCAAGAACACCACCACCGATGGCCGACACGTAGAACAGCTCCGTGAACCAGCGGGAGCCACGCGAATCCTCCAGCATGGACCCGGTAAACCAGAGCGTCAGCAGGCCAAAAACCGCGCTCAGAAGGCCACGATTCACAAACGAGTAGGTCACGGGCTGCCAGATCCAGCCGTGGGCGACACTGTCCGGCGAAAGCTCCAGGATCAGCTCCAGCCGTGCTTCCAGCGGACCCGCAGCAAAGCTCAGAATGGCAAGCGCAAAGAACACCGCAAGATTGATGAGCACAATACGGCGCGTAGCCCCGCGGAAGGGGGGAAGGGTCAGGGTCGTTGGTGCCATGCTGCGCATAATGGGTTATCGTAAACCCGGCGTGTTGACGGGGTTAAACGGGTTCACATGCTTTCGCGGGGCCGTGGGTTCGAAATTCCCTGCGCTTAATACTCAAAAATGTGCGGCGCGGGATACGTCAGGGTTCCATCGCTGCGCTGGTACGGCAGAAAAAGCCGCTTGCTGCCGTTTACGGTCGAACCGACGATGACCGTCGTCCCGAACACCCCGGTGCCATCCGTTACGGATTTGTCGACATGATGCGAGACGATTGGACCGACCGGGGAGAACTTCGTCCAGTCCTCGGTAAACCGGTCGAGCGGGTAGGCGGAGTACTTGGACGGATTCTGCTGCCAGTGCGGGTCGTTCACGTAGATGCCGTAAGCGCCGCTGAAGTCCCTGTTCTGGATGCTTGTCAGAAATTCGTTGACCTTGTGCTCGACCGGGAGATTGGAAAACAGCCATCCATGCCCGGTGATAAAGCCGGTAAAAGTCAGCACAATGAGCAAGAGAAACAGCACGCCTGCCGCAATCAGGGCGTTGCGGGTCCGGTTGGCTTTGCGCTCGTCGTAGGCTGGTGCGTTCAACAGGGTCATGGCGTGCGATTCCTTGTGCGAAAGCTGGGTCTCCGTGGATGGAGCCGTTCCTTTACGCACATTAGACACCGAAGACCGGTTCTTTGGGTTTGTTGCTCGGCGCTTAAAAGAAGCGGCCAAGGGTGAACACGGTTTTGCGATGGTTGCTATTGCCCACGGCTTCGCCGAACGTAAGGGCGCCGATCGGCGTTTCGGCGGCGAGACCGAAAAAGACGTCCTGGCGCGTGATCGTCGCAGCCGATGGCGCGAAGACCTGGGCAAACTCATAGGTTCCCAACACATAGATCGATTGCCCGAGCGGTGCGGGGAGGGTGGCGACGCGACGGAAGTAGGCCGGCCGCAGCAGGTAGAAGTCCGTTCCGCGGTATTCGTCATAGGAGCTTGCCGCAAGGCGCAGCGGGCCGCCAAGGGTAAAGCGGAACGGGTCGGCGATGATGCGATGACCAAAGGTGCCGCCTTCGCCGGAGACGCTCAGCGTGTTGCCATGACCGAGGTCGCGGAAGTACGCGCCAAGCGTTGTGAGCCTGGGTGCAGTCTGGCTGCCGGTCGTGGCGTACTGCACGCCGGCACTGACCTCCAACCGCAACCCATGCTCCGGGATGAGCGCGCGATCCTGCCCGTTGAAGCGGTAAAGGGCGCGCACCTCCTGCACGTGACCGTTGACGTCTGGCAGGCCGTCGCCGCCCGTGGTGGTATGCCAGCGATTGGTGTATTCATGCCAGCCGGCACGCACCTCTGTGTAGTGCGACACGGTATAGCCGAGGTCGAAGCCACCACCCGCGAGCAGTTGCTGGCGCGCCGCGACGCGCTTCTGGTTGGCGTAAATGTACTCCGGCGATCGGTAAAAGTAGCCCCGTGGCGCGGCAAACAGACCACCCGGGGTGAGCCGGCGCTGGTACTCGGGCTCCAGTTCCGTGAGAAATCCGAAGCGCATGCGGGTGCGGAGTTCTGACCGGTAGCCGCCGAAATCCTGCTCGGTGAGCACTGCATCAACGGTTGCGCGCTGTGTTCCACCCGACTGCGCGATGATGTTGCCGCCGATCAGCAGAAACGGTGGGCCATAGGGCTTGTCGCGCACCAGGAAGTTCAACTGGGCGTCTCCGGCCTGCGGCACATATCCCGGCGGCGTGACGGTGGCGCGATACATGGGCTGATCGGAGCCGGGAGCAACGGTTTCGTAGCTGTTCTTCTTCTTCGGCCCTGCAGATGTACCGTTCGCCGGCGACGGAGAGAGCGCCTGCGCGTTGGCGGCTGCGGCATCGGTTGCAGCTGGCGGGTTCACGGAGTTGTCCTGGAGCGACGCCGCCTCCTCCCCTGGTCCGCGCTTCTCCTGGGGGTGCAGCAGTTCCCGCGCGTCCGGATTGTGATTGTCCAGGTTCGCGGGGCCGGTGACCTGCAGGTTGAGCGCCTGTCCCGGCGTGGACAGGAAGTAGTAGGAGTCGTAGCGGCCGTCCGAACGAATCTCATTCTCGGCAGTGTCGACCTGTTGCGGCCGCAACGGTTTGCCCGCAAGCGGCGCAACCGCCCGGCTGACGCCTGCCGCGGCAAGCGGCGAGGGTGCGGTGATCTGGATTCCGGCGACGTTTCCGACGCGGCCCGCCGAGCGCATCCTGCGTTCCGCGAGAAACGCTTCCCAGTCCGGGTCGGAGAGCCGGTACGGCAGCAGTTGGCCACGGACCTGCTCCGCCGCCCTGTAGCCGGCGTCGTCCAACTCGGCGGATTTGGCGTAGTCGGCAGCGCCGACGCCCGGTGGTGCAACCGGCTCAATCAGCACGTCGGCAAGCTTGCGTGAACGGACCTCATTCGACCACGCCGCCACGGAGAAACTTCGACCAAGGATGCCCAGCAGGGAGTTCGTGTCTCCTTTGGCAGGCAGGTTCAGCGGCAGGGACACGGCGAGCACAACGTCGGCATGCAGCGCGGTCTTTACCAGATCGGTCGGCAGGTTTTCCGTCAGCGCACCATCGACGTAGATGTGGCCACCGTCGGCCAGCGGTGGAAAGACACCGGGAATGGAGATGGACGCGCGCACCGCCTCCGCCAGCGGGCCCTGGTTGAACACAGCCTCGCGGCCTACCAGAATGTCGGTGGCCACGCAGCGAAACGGCACGGGCAGATTGTCGAAGCTGTAGTTTGCCCCAAAGGGCAGGAACTGCGCGCTGAGGAACTGGTTCAAGCCGTAGTCCAGAAGCACGCCATTGCGAAAGCTGACGCCGTGGCGTAGGCCGAGCGTGAACCCGCCTGGCAGGAAGCGTGCATCCTCGCGCCGGCGATAGTTCAACTGGCGGAAGTCGGTGTCGAGGCGGAACACCGTTGCAAAGACCTGGTCGGTGGTGAGGGCAGCCATCTGTTGCGGCGTATGACCCGTGGCGTAGAGCGAGCCCACCAGGGCTCCCATGCTGGTGCCGGCGACCGCGTCCACGGGAATGTGGTTGTCTTCAAGCCAACGCAGCACGCCAATTTCACTGAGCGCCAGCGCACCCCCGCCGCCGAGGGCAAGGCCGATGCGCCGCCGATGGAGCGGGGCGGGAGGGGTCGCGGACGCGGCCGTTGCGGCAGACGGTGCCTGCGAGAGGCGCGGCGTTTGCGCGACCGGACCACTGTTCGATGCCGGGGCGGGCTCCTGTGCCTCCGCAATGCGTCCCGTATACTGGGAGAGGCCCAGGGCCGCGGCAAGCAGGAGCGCGGTGGGGCATCGACTTTGCACGCGCGCGGTCGGTTGCAGGGTGAGACCCGAGGGTTCTGGTGGTGGGGGTGCAGGACGCTCGAACCCCTTGAGCTTTTTCACCATGCCATTGAGCATAGCGGTTGCGTGCGCCACGCAGCAGCCGCAACACCATGCACTGCACAGAAGCTGGCCCGTTGCAAGGCGGCCGGAACTTTCTGCTTTGTTCCGGGTTGATGTCCATACAGCTCCCCCCAGCCCCTTCATTTTCTGCGCTCTGTTGCGAAAGGCCACGTGTGATGCTGTCTCGACTGGACCGCCGCCGACCGGTCGCGCAGCACCTGCACGCGGTCATGGCTGCCGGCGTTCCGCGTGGTTTGCTGCTGGTAACGGCAGGGCTGGGTGTGGCTGTGCTGGTGCTGTGCGGCATCGCTGCCTTCCAGGCGCGGCGCATGGCTCCCATGGTCCGCGCGCGGCTGTCGCTGGTGCTTGGCCAGCAGCTGCACACGCCTGTGCAGGTTGGACCGGTGTGCACACGATCGAGCGGTGGCCTGCAGGTGGAGATCGATGGCCTGGCAGCACAGAGCGTGCTGCGGGGAGTTGTCGGCGATCCGGGGCGGCCCATGCTGCGCATCCAGCACGTGAGTTTGCAGATCGGCCTGTGGCAGGCAATGCTGGGCCACATCGTTATCCACGACGGTGCGGTACGGGGCGTGACTGTTGTGCTGCCGCCCGGCGCTGCCGTTGCCAGCGGGGGTACGGCACCGCTGGAACCAGCAAGCGAGATCCACCTGGATCGACTGACGCTGGAGGATGTGCACGTGACGTTTACGACCAGCGACAGCCAGCGTGCGCCATTGCGTTTCGATATTGCACATGCTGTTCTGACCGGCCTGGATCGGAGCGAACCTGCCGCCTTCGACGCAACGGTCGACAATGGATCGCCTATCGGTCTGGTGCAGACGAGCGGCACGATCGGCTCGTGGAACGTCGCGGACCCGCGCGCCACGCCGCTTCAAGGCACGTTCGCCTTTGGTGACCGCAGTGTCGCGAGCGTCCCCGGCCTGCTGGGGTCGTTGTCGATGCAGGCGCGCTACCAGGGCACGCTCGGGCTTATGACCACGCAGGGCGAGACCGAAGACCCGGCGTTCGGTCTGGACGTGAGTGCACACACGGTGGCCCTGCATACCGTGTTCGCCCTGCAGATCGATGCCGTGCATGGCCTTGTCCGCATGACCAGCATCGATGCGCACTTTAACAAGACGCATTTTGTGCTGAGCGGGACGGTGACGCGAAACGTTGCGCCTGCCGGTTATGAGCTAGACATGGAACTGTCTGTGCTTTCGGGTCGCATGGAGGATGCGTTGATGCTGGCGGCGAAAAGCCAGCCGCCCCTGCTGCGCGGCGCCCTGACGATGCGGGGCCGGATGCTGATGCCTGCAGGGCCGGATTCCGTGTCTCGCAGGCTGGCGCTCCGCAACGGCCACTTCCACCTGACCGAGGCACAGTTTGGCAAAGCTTCCGTGCAGCGCAACGTCGACGCCATGAACGAGCGCGCGAGCGGCCGACCCAAGGATGCGACGGCCGACAATGCCGTGGCATCCACGGCACAGGCAGACGGAGAGGTTGGGCTGCAACACGCGGTACTGCACGTTGCGCATCTCCGGATGAGGGAACCCGGCTCACAGATGTCGCTGGCGGGGACCTATGCGCTTGGGAGCAGCGACTTTGCCCTGAGTGGCACGCTGCACACCGACGCCAAGGCATCGCAGATGCAGACGGGGTGGAAAGGGCTGTTGACGCGGCCGTTCAACACATTGTTTTCGCATGGCAAGGCTGGGGCAACGATGCCGATACGGGTGACCGGACGCGGCAACATGCCAGAGTTCCAGGTAGGCCTACCAGGTGGTGGGGAGATGAAGGCGATGGGCATGAAGAAGGACAAGGACGCAACCAGGCTCCGCTAAGCGTCACGCTTGTGCATGGCTGTGGTGGGCGGTTCCGCCACCTCTTCCGCCGGCTGCGAGAGGTGGCTCCAGTGCAGGGCATCGCTGATCTGCTGAGACAGCGTCATGGGATCGAATGGCTTGAAGAGCACCGCTGCCACGCCCAGGTCGGCAAAGCGACGCTGGTCCACACCCTGCACCTTTGCCGTCAGCAGCAGGACGGGAATGTTCGCAATCTCCGGCGTGCGCTGCATTTCACGGAACGTGGACGGGCCGTCCATGTCGGGCATCATGACGTCCAGCAGGATGGCTTCCGGCTGCTCGGCGACCGCTTTGCGGATGCCCTCCGCGCCGGAGCCCGCACACGTCACATGCCAGCCGGCGATGGCTTCCAGCGTCAGCGAGGCGACTTCGCGGATGTCTTCTTCGTCGTCGATGATCAGAATGCGGCGCGGCATCGTTGCTGTTATGGTAAGCGCCGCGTCCACGGACCCAGGTACCACTTTCGAGGAATTCAGATCACCAGTTCCGATCACGCATGCCAGATCGGCACAGTGCTGATCTGCTTCTGGGCTACTTGAAACAAGTGAACGCTGTACGATTTTGCGCGGTGGATACGGGTCAGGGCGTTGACGGCGCCGATGGGAGATTTCGCTCGATCTCTTCCTGGCGCGCAACCGCATCGCCTGCGGGCATGTACCAGCAGGCATCCAGCGGCGAGCATCCAGCAAGCAAACATCCACCAGGCACGGGCCTGGTGGATGCAAACAGCAGGACTGCTCAATCGATTTCCAGCAGACGTCCAGGGTACCTGTCGAACCCGAAGGTCAGGCGTGGACCGGTTCGAGCATTGCGGCAAAATGCTTGCCGGTGCGGCTGGCAGCCGCGTGTTTGTGGAATGCATAACCGGCGATCAGCGGGAAGGCGATGGTGGCTTCGCTGAACACCATCTGCTCATAGGTGAGGTCGACCTTGCCCCACGAGCTCGCTTCTTTCAGCGTCGATCCGGACAGCGCACCGTCGCGCGCATCCGCGACCGTGATCTGGATGGCGTACTTGTGCATGCTCGCCTCCACGCCCAGAATGTCTGCGGCAACCACGATATCCTGCGCAAAGTTCTTGGGAACGCCGCCGCCGATCATCAGCAGACCGGTGGTCGGGTTCTGAATTTTAAGCTGCGTCAGTTCGTAGAAGTCTTTGCCCGAGTCGATGGAGCACATGGGCTTGCCCTGCCGCGCATGCTGGTGCGCGACGATGCCGAAGCCGAACGAGCAGTCGGAAAAGGCCGGGCAGAAGATCGGCACGTCCAGCTCATAGCAGGCAAGCACGATGGAGTCGGGATTGCCGTTTTGCGGGGTACGGCCGTTGTCCTTCAGGTACCTGCCCATTTCACGGAGGTACTCGCGCGAAGAGTACACGCCTGGCTTCATGCCGTTGATGATCTTTTCCGTCGTCTCATCGCAGATGCGCAGCTCTTGTTCATCGATAAAGGTGTCGTAGATGCGGTCAATCATGAGTTCGCGCAGCGTGGCATCGGCAGCGCCGTACTTGTACTCTTCACTGGCGATATAGTGCCTGAAGCCGAGCGCTTCGAAGAAGTCCTGGTCGACGATGTTTGCGCCCGTCGACACGATGGCATCGACCATGTGATTGCGCACGAGGTCGACGATGACTTTTTGCAACCCGGCCGAGATCAGCGAACCGGCAAGACAAAGAATGACGCCGCAGTCGGTGTCGCGCAGCATCCTGTCGTAAATGGTGGCGGCGCGGGCAAGGTCACGCGAGCTGTAGGCCATCGCGGCCATGGCATCGACGAGCGGCACAACATTGTGCTGCGTGATCTCGATGTGCTGGACGGGGTGCTGAAGAAGTTCCTGTTTGGTCGGCATGTCACTCACAAGTTTATCGCGATCCGTGCAGCGAGGACGCGGGTTTGGTAAACATTTGGACAACAGTCCGCGGCGGGGTACCGTCCCATGCCGCCCGTCACGGCACGGCGACGGGCGATAGCTTCTGAATCGCTGCCGCCCCCTGCCGGTCCCGTCGTGTCCCCTGGATTTCCTTTGGCAGGAAGGGGCAAATGCGCGTTAGTCGTGCGCCAGGTGCGACGCGACATCCCTGATCTTTTCCTTCATGCCGGCCACCGTGCTATTGGACTGCTCTTTCTGCCCGTGGGTGTCGGAGCGCCCGAAGCCAAGGTCGGGGATGGGACCCATCGGCTCAGTCCATGCGGATGTTCAGCTTGCCGTGACCGTCGGGCGCAGTGCCGGCCGTCCAGGGCTGGTTTGCCTGGTTGCCGGGTTCCTTGTCTGTGGTCGTGATGAGGAAGCGTCTTCCGTCGCGGTGTTCAGGAGCGTGGCGCGATACTTGGCCGGACCGCGCGCTCCCCACGCCGAGAAAAAGTACTGCATGCAAACACGAATTTCACCTTAGACGCCGCCAATGGCCTGTTGCAGCGTGCGGGCGAAGATCGGATTTGGCTTCTCGACCCGAACGGGAAATTGCAGCGTTTTATCGGTGTAATACATGGCTCTCCCTTTGCGCGAGAAGCCGTCAAGCGGCCCCCCGCTGCTGTGTAGATAGGCGTGCGTTCCCGGTCAGAGCCGGTGTCTCTAACCGTCCCTGGGACAAAGTGACGTGCGGTTGCGGCCCAGCACCAACAGCCGCAGGTGCAGCTTACAGGGTGCTGGTCGCGATCAGGTTTTTGTAAAAAGACGAACTCATCTTGGGTGTCCGCTTCTGGGTCTGGAAATCGACATAGGTGATGCCGAAGCGCTTTTCATAGCCATCCGCCCACTCGTAGTTGTCCAGCAGGCTCCAGCAGAAGTAGCCTTTGACCGGGACACCCTCGCTCACCGCGCGCTGCAGGTTGGTCAGATAATTTTTGAGATACATGACGCGGTCGGAGTCATAGATGTGGCCGTCGGCCGCGACCTTGTCGTCGGACGAGCAGCCATTTTCTGTGATGTACATTTCCCGGATACCCCACTTTTCGCACGCCAGCCTGGGCACCCAGTAGAGCGCCTCCGGCCCAATGGTCAGCCATGGGCTGAACATGTGCGGATAGCTGCTGGGATTGGGCACCCGCTCATAGCCGTCGGAGTTGCCCGATGCCCGCACAAACTGCGGCTGGTAGATATTGATGCCCTGGAAGTCCAGCGGCGAGCCGATGGCGCGCATTTCCTCGTCTGTGAACTTCGGTGCATCCGCGCCCAGCAGGCGCAGGTAGCGCTCGGTGTACTTGCCCGTGCGCATCACGTTCAGGTACCCGGCGTTCTCTTCGGCAATGGCGATTTTTGCCGCCGCCACATGCTCCGGAGCGTTATAGATCGGCGTGACGGCTGACAGATTTTCTGCGGAGCCGACCTTTGTTCCGGCTTTGCTGTGCGCGCGAATGGCCTGCACGGCAAGACCATGGCCAAGCACGGCATGGTGCCGCGCTTGCGCCAGCTTTGCCTTGCTCAGCGTCAGCCCGGGCGCATGCTGGCCGTTGCCGTAGCCAAGTTCGATGAAGGTTGAAATCTCGTTCATCGTCATATAGTTGCCGATGACGTCGCCCAGTTTGCTGGCAACGTAACCGGCGTAGTCTGCAAACGCCACCGCCGTGTCGCGATTCTGCCAGCCGCCGCGATCCTCCAGCGGTTGCGGCAGGTCCCAGTGGTAGAGCGTGCAATACGGCTGGATGCCGGCGGCCAGCAGAGCTTCGCAAAATTTGCGGTAGTGGTCGACTCCCTTTGCGTTTGGCTGGCCGGTGCCGGTTGGGAAGATGCGCGACCATGCAATGGAAAACCGGCAGGTCTTCAGGCCCAGGTCCTTCATGAGCGCAATGTCTTCGGGATAGCGGTGGTAACTGTCGGTTGCCACGTCGCCCGTATCGCCGTTGTGGGTCTTGCCCGCAGTGTGGCTGAAGGTATCCCAAATGGTCGTGCCACGCCCGTCTTCACTGGCGGCACCCTCAACCTGGTAGCTGGCCGTGGCAGAACCCCATAAAAACTCGCGCGGAAACATCCGGTCGGTCTTGGGATCTTCCACGGGCGGCGGCGGCGTTGCACGCAGGGGGGAGCCACCGACGGCGGCAGTGGCGGCAGCAAGCTGGGCAAAGGTACGGCGAGAGATCGGCATGGTTCCTCGGTTCAAAGCGGTCGCACCGAGTCTAGCTGGTCTAACCCACGATGCACCAGCGCCCGGCAAGATTGGTAAGGTAGAGGCGAGACCGACCGATGATCATCAACTTCTCCGAGCGCGCGCACAATCACAATTTTGAACTGGACCCGATCGTGCGATCGTTGCTGGATACCGACTTCTACAAGCTGCTGATGCTGCAGTTTATCTGGAAGCACTTTCGCATGACGCGCGTGACCTTTGGCCTGCGCAACCGCACGGCGAAATTTCAGCTTGCCGGCATGATCCGCCGTGAAGAGGTGCTTGCGCAGTTTGAACATGTCCGGCAGTTGCGCTTTCGCAGGTCGGAACTGATCTGGCTTGCGGGCAACACGTTCTACTCCACGCGCGGCATCTTTGAGCCCGCTTTTCTTGACTGGCTTGAGCGCGATTTCCAGCTCAGCGGCTTTGAGCTTTCCGAACACGACGGCCAGTTTGAGCTTCGCTTCGAAGGGCCGTGGGTCGAGGTCACGATGTGGGAGATTTATGCCCTGTCGATCCTGAACGAACTGAAAACCCGCGCCGCGCTCAAGGACATGACGGAGTTTGAGCTCGACATCCTCTATGCGCGCGCCAAGAGCCGGCTGTGGGGCAAGATCGAGAAACTGCGGGGTGTCCCGGGGCTTGCCGTGGCCGACTTCGGTACCCGTCGCCGGCACTCCTTTCTGTGGCAGGAGTTCGTCGTCGAAGCCATGCACGCGGAACTGGACGGTGCCTTTAGCGGGACCAGCAATACCTTTCTTGCCTACAAGCACGACATGGAGGCCATTGGCACCAACGCGCACGAGATCCCGATGGCAATGGCCGCATTGACCGACACCGATGAGGGGTTGAAGCAGGCACAGTACCGCATGCTCGAGCTCTGGCAGCAGACCTATGGCGATGCGCTGCAGGTGATGCTTCCCGATACCTATGGCACCACGCAGTTTCTGCAGCATGCACCCGACTGGGTCAGCGGCTGGACCGGGCAGCGCGTCGATTCCAAAGATCCCTTTGTTGCCGGCGATGAGTACATTGCGTGGCTGCAAAGTCGCAAGGTCGATCCCGCGAAGAAGCTCGTCATTGCCTCCGACGGGCTGGATGTGCAGGACATCCTGAGCCTGCACGCGTACTTTATGGGGACGATCCAGCCCGGCATCAGTGCGCGGGATTTCCGCGATGCCGACGATTTTCAGGATGGGCGCAAATGGCAGCCCACACGTCGTATCCGCTTTTCGGCAGGCTGGGGAACGCTGCTGACCAACGACTTTAGAGAGTGCCATCCGCGTGGGGAGGACGGCCTGGAACCCATCTCGCTTGTCTGCAAGCTGATCGATGCCGAGGGCCGGCCGGCGATCAAGTTAAGCGACAACTACCTGAAGGCGAGCGGACCCAGGGACGAGTTGGAGCGCTACCGGCGCGTGTTTGGCCTGGCAGGCATGGTGAATACGCCCATCGTCGTGTAGCCGCACAGTCGCGTGAACCTGGCCGGACGTGTGGTCCTGGTACCTTGCGTGGTCGTGGTCCCTTGCGTGGTCCTGGTCAGCCGCGTGGTCCTGGGGTTAGCCGCGCGCATCGGCGATGGGTGGATCCACCGTCGGTGCCGGTTCCTGCAGCAGGGTCCGATGTTTGCGCATGGTGACCACCAGAAACCGGCGCAGGTTTACCGCCAGAATCGGGCAAAGAACAGCCGCCAGCACGGCCCAGATCAGAAGCGCATGCCACTCCCACTGCCATATGTCGCGCACCAGCCGTAGAGGATGATGGCTCAGATGTTCGAGCTGGTGCTTGTCCATGGGAAGCCGGCGCGTATGAAACAGGAACACGCCTGCCTGAATGAACGGCAGAAACAGCAGCCACTGCAGGGGCGCAACCACGTGGGTGCCCACCTGCGATGCAACCTGGTTGAGGCGAAACAGCCAGGCAATCAGAATCACAATCAGGGTTGTGAGACCGATGACTGGATTGATCCCAATAACCGCACCCACAGCGATCGACCACGCCAGCCGCTTGGGCGAGATACCGCCGCGCAGCAGACGTAATAACGGCCGCACGATTCGGCATCGGCAAAACGCGCGTACCCGTTGCGGGATCAGCATCATCTCTTTCTCTGATTCGGAATCGCAGCTCCACGGCTAGTTCAGGGGGTCAAGAGCCTTCAAGAAAGGGAGGAGGTTCCAGGCCGGAGACCGCGGGTCGACGCCAACCAAGTCCACGCAGGGCTGCACGCACAGCCTCGACCGACCAGTCCAGCGACTGGCAACCATCGACCAGCAGATCCGCCTTTTGCCGAGACGGCACAATGAATTCGTCCGCCATGGGACGTGCCGTTGCCTCGAACTGTTCACGGACAGACTGCTCCGTTCGCCCGCGCTCACGCGTGTCCCGATGGATGCGGCGTGTCAGACAGATGTCGTGTGGCGCATCCACATAGATGGTCAGCGTATACAGCGGCAGCAACTGCGCATAGTGCAGGGCAAGAATGCCTTCCACCAGCACAATGGGGCGAGGCTCCACGCGGTCGAACCGGTCTGCCACACGCGAATGCTGACGGAAGTCGTACACCGGGCGGTCGATGGCCCGCCCACTGGCCAGCGCCGCCACATGCTCGACGATCAGTTCGCTTTCGAGTGAGTCCGGATGGTCGAAGTTGCGCTTGTGTCGCGTGTCCAGGGGAAACTGGCTGAGGTCGCGATAGTACAAATCCAGGGGAAAGAGGGTGGCATCCAGTTCTGCCGCGAGCTCGCGGGCAAGCGTTGTTTTGCCGCTGCACGAGCACCCACCGATGCCGACGACTGGCGACCGCGGCACCTAATGCAGCGTCAGTTGCCGTGTCAAGAGTGCGCCCGGGCGTCTGCAATCTGCGGCACCAGCGCTGTCACCAGCGCGCCAAATCGCTTCGCGGCCTGCAGCCCAATCTCCATGACCTCCAGGTGATGCAGCTTTTCTCCCGTAACGCCTGCAGCGGGGTTTGTGACCAGCGAAAGCCCGAGTACCTTGATGCCCATGTGCCGGGCCACGATGACCTCATGCACCGTCGACATACCGACCAGGTCTGCGCCCATGGTGCGAAACGCACGGATCTCAGCCGGTGTCTCATAACTTGGCCCAAGGACGGCCAGGTACACACCCGTCGGCATGGTCCATCCCTGCGCGGCGGCTTGCTGAACCGCAAGCTGCACCAACGCCGGATCGTACGCAGTTGTCATGTCAAAGAAGCGGAGACCGGTGTCCGCGCCCTGCTCGCGGTCCAGGCCAAACCGCATGTCGTTGGGGCCGAGCGCCGCGTTGGTTCCAGTCAGGTTGATGTGGTCACTGATTGCACAGATGGTGCCGGGCCCAAGGTCGGCACGAATGCCACCCGCCGCATTTGTTACGACGAGTAGCCGCACGCCGAACAACCCGAGCACCCGGGCTGGAAACGTGACCTCGTCCATGGCGTAACCCTCATAGGCATGCACGCGACCCTGCATGACAACTACCGGAACACCCGCAACCGTGCCGATCACCATGCGACCGCTGTGGCCCTCCACCGTTGCCTGGGGAAAATGCGGGATCTCCGCGTACGGCACCGTGACAGCATCCTGCACGGTCTCCGCAAAGTCGCCGAGACCCGAGCCAAGAATGATGCCGATGCGCGGCCGAAGCGCGGTGGCCGCGTCCAGATGCTTTGCCGCCGCCAGTGCCTTGTCGTACAGATCCGTCATTCAGTGCCTCCCATCCAGCGAAATACGGTGCCTGCGACGTTACGCTGCGCGTGCAGCACACGCAGGATCAACACCGGGTCGATTTTCGGATTGTAGAGGAGGACCAACCCTGCCAGAACAGGTCCTTCGCAGGAGGGACATGAACGCCTACAAGAAAGCTGGATAGTCTCGTCATTTCCGGTGCATTGCGCCTGCATGGCGACCTCCGCTCAGCATAATGCCAGCACTTCTACCTTAGAAGCATGCTTACGATGCTTGCGCTCATCAGGTTTGCCATGGTTCCCGCCAGCATGGCCCGCAGGCCAAGCCGCGCCAACTCGTTGCGGCGATTCGGGATCAGCGCACCGATGCCGCCGATCTGCATGCCCACGGAGCCCAGGTTCGCAAACCCGCACAGTGCAAAGGTCGAGATGGCCAGGGTCCGCGTGCTGATGGCACCTGCTTTTGCCAGTGTTCCCAGCTGCGTGTAGGCGATGAACTCGTTCAACACCGCCCGCGTGCCAATCAGGTTGCCGACAATCGGCGCGTCGTGCCACGGGATGCCGATCATCCACGCCACGGGCGCGCAGAAAAAGCCAAGAATCACGTTCAACGACGAAGGAAAGGCCACGGCATGACCGGCGACGGCATGCTGCCCGATGACGTTGTGCACCCCCAGGAGGATGCCGTTCAACAAACCGACGAGAGCCAGAAAGCTGATGAGCATGATGGCGACGTTGAAGGCCAGCTGGCCGCCGTCGATGGTGCCGCGTGCAATGGCGCCGAGAAGGTTTTCGTTCGAGTGCTCCTCTTCCATCGTCATGTGTACGGTGCCAAGTGTCTCCGGCATCTCGGTCTCGGGTACCAGCATTTTCGCGATCAGGATGGTTCCCGGCGCCGTCATGATGACGGCACTGAGCAGGTCCTGCGCGCGAATGCCGAAGGAGATGTACGCCGCCATAATGCCGCCGGACACGTGCGCCATGCCGCTGGTCATGATAGTCATCAACTCTGACCGCGTCGCGCCATTCAGGAAGGGTCGAATGGTGAGTGGCGCTTCTGTCTGCCCCATGAAGATCGACGCCGCCACGTTTGTGGACTCCGCGCCGCTTGTGCCCATGGTTCGCTGCATGAGCCACGCCACACCGCGGATCACCCGCTGCATGATGCCCACGTGGTACAGGGCCGCGAACAGCGCGCTGACAAAGATAATGGTGGGGAGCACGGCAAAGGCCAGCACCTGCAGCGGGCTGCGGGGATTGCCCAATTGCCCGAACACGAAGGCACTGCCATCGACCGAATGCGCCAGCAGCGACGTGATCCAGCCGGACACGACGCTGAGCACTGTTTGCCCCGCGGGAAAGCGGATGACCAGAACCGCAAAGAAGACCTGCAGCGACAAGCCCCAAAGTACCGTCCGCCAACGAATGGCCCGGCGATTCGTCGAGAGTGCATACGCAACGCACAGCAATACGGCAATACCGATCAGACCGGTGAAACGGGCCAACGCGTAGCCCTCCCTGGGGTTGAATGAGGTTGCGGCAAGTGTACCGGACTAGCGGGCCGCACGCGCTGCACTGTCACCGCCGTAAATGACCTGACCGTACTCGAGCAACGTCACCATCACCATGCCGCCACACACATTGCCCAGAACCGCCGGCACAAACCAGCGGGGATAGCTTCCCCACGGCAGGTGATGCATCAAGACCGCCGAGAAGACCTCTCCACTTGCCGCAATGCAATGCGCAAAGTCACCCAGGCCAACCACAAACGTCAGCATCCATATGACCATGACAGACCCGGTGATGCTGTGCGACGCCGAGACCAGCCACGCCACCAGGGCAATGATCCATCCACCCATGACACCCGACCAGAACACCGTTGCCGTCGGGTGCTGCGTGGCCGTCACGCCAAGCCCGACCAGCGCATTCAACACTGCCGGCTGCAGCGCATGGGTGTTGGTCACCAGCGCGGCAAAGGTGAGCGCACCCAGTACGTTCATGGGCAGCACAATTGCCCAGAGCCGCGCGGTGGCAGCCACGTTCTTTCTGGTTGCGAGCACCAGCGCCACGGGGTAGAGGGTATTTTCAGTGAACAGCTGCGCACGGCCCAGAATGACCACGATGAAGCCGAGAGGATAGAACAGCCGCGAACAGAATGCCTGCACCGGCGCGTTGCCAAGCAGCCCAAGCGCAATGGCCGTTCCCAGCGCGCTTAACCCCATAAAAATACCGCCGGCATACGCACTGATCGCCAGGGATGTCGCCGACCGCTTGAGCTCGTCCTTTGCGTTATGCAACACCTGCCGATAGATCTGCTCTGCACTCGGACGCTCCAGGTTTGTCTGGGAGCTGTCGAGACTGCCCGGCTCGGGCGCATCTGCCGGCTTCTGCTGCTTGCGGCGCAAGGAAAAGTTCATGCGCCTGTGATGCGCCGCTGCCGGTTTCGTTCGCTCCCGAGGCGACCTTTTGGCGTGCGGGCGTTCGACCGCATGTCTCCGGCAGCGCTCCCGGGGCCGCTGCCGCTTCTGTTTGCATCCATACCTGTGAGGAGTTGTTCATGCACATGCGTTCCTTCAGCACTCACAACATCCCTGTCGCGCCGCTGATGCTGGGCGGCAACGTCTTCGGCTGGACTGCGGACGAACAGAAGTCGTTCCAAATCCTCGACCGCTTTGTCGAGCGCGGGTTCAACTTCATCGACACCGCCGATGTGTACTCCCGCTGGGCACCCGGCCACACCGGCGGCGAAAGCGAAACCATTCTCGGCAGGTGGTTCCAGCAAAGCGGTAAGCGCGAGCGCATCGTGCTCGCCACCAAGGTCGGCATGGACATGGGTGACGGCAAACAGGGCCTGAGTGCGGCGTACATTCGCGAAGCCGTGGAAGCCAGCCTCCGCCGCCTGCAGACGGACTACATCGACCTGTACCAGACCCATAAAGACGATCCGAATACACCGCTGGAGGAAACCGTAAAGGCCCTTGACGCGCTTGTCCGCGAAGGCAAGGTCCGGGTGCTGGGCGCCAGCAACTACGACGGAGGCCGCCTGCATACCGCCATTGAGGTGGCGCGCAATGCAGGCTATGCCGCGTACGAGACCCTGCAACCGCACTATAACCTTGTGGAACGCGAAGAATACGAACGTACCCTGGCCCCGGTCGCCGCAGAGTACAGCCTCGACGTCGTTCCTTACTTTTCACTCGCTTCTGGCTTTCTGACGGGCAAATACAGCTCTGTCAAGGACGCGGAAGGCAAAAGCCGTGGCGGCCAGGTGAGCAAGTACTTCAACGAACGCGGCGAGGCCGTTCTGAAAGCACTGGCTGATGTCGCGCAACAAACGGGGGCCAAGGAGGCATCCGTCGCACTTGCATGGCTGCTGTCGCGGCCGAACCTGCTTGCACCCATCGCCAGCGCAACGTCGGTCGAGCAAATGGACGACCTGTTCGCCGCTGTCGACCTCGAACTGACTCCGGACCAGCTATCCCACCTGTCCAGGGCCAGCGCCTACATCGCCGAAGAACACGAGCCTGCCATGGCTGGCGCGCTGCCCGGTGAAGGCATTCGCTCCACGCGTTGAGCCGGGCCCTGACCCGACAGGCCTGCACGCATCCTGCTTCCTGGGAACGATGGTTACAATCCCGACTAGGTGGGGCCAGGAACAGAGCACGAGCAACGCCATCAGTATTGCTACTTTTGCCTTCTCGCGGGGGCAATGACGTGGGTACTCTTGCTTTCATTGGTCCTACCAAGGTGCTCCACGCGTCGGAGTCCGTACTCCCCACGACACCGTTACCGGCGACCTTACTTGACGGGAGCCACAGGTACCGGGCCCACCCAGTACGTTCGCCGGGCTCGGATACTGGCTTCCGGGTAGTCCGGCACGGTAACGCGTAAGTCGTGCAGCCCCGCTGCTGCATTGCCCGGGATCGTAAAACTCAGTAGGTAGTAGTTATGGATGCGGTTGGTCAGCCGGCCAACACCATCCTCGAAGCCACGCCTGGTACCGAAGTTGTCGTAGTCGCCACCACTCAGCCGCGCGACCGTCTTGGGAACGTTTTCTTTGAGCGCGTTGACGGCGGCCAACAGCAGATTGATCCCTGTACCGAGCAGGCCGCTGCCCCGTCCTGACTTCGCATCGTCCTTTAAGCTGTCGCGGTAGGGGCTAAACGCAAAGCTGTCCACCACAATATTGTTGCGGCCCCGCTGTGCAATCAGGTCGGCGTGTTTTACCGCGGAGCCGTGAGCGCGCGTCACGCTCATCCGCAGGATTGCCCGCCGGTTGCGTGGGTCACGATTTTCCAGGATGGACGCGGCATAGCTGAGTGCGTCCATGGTTGCGGCGTTCGCGTCTTCGCACGGTCCCATGCCCTGCATCGCGGCGCCAATCTTGTCCGACTTTTTCGTGAACGGCTGCACCAGCTGCGGTTTGCTGCCGTACCGAATCAGGGCGACTTCATGTGGCGCCTCACCCGTGACGGCGTCGATCATGGTCGGCAGCTGGTCGATTTTGCCGTACTCCATGACCGCCGACCGGGAGCACTGCACTACCACGACCAGCGACAGGCCAAGCGCATCGGCTTCCTGCTCCAGCCGGAACCGGCGGGGTGCACCGTCGTCCGTCAACGTGAACTGGTCGGCCTTCAGGTCATACAGAATCTGGCCCTTGATGTCGACCGTGGCGGGAACCAGGATAAGCGTCGTTCCCGTCTGCAACTGGTACGGCTGCTGCGACGGGTCCGGCGTGGCCTGCTGCAAGGGAGCCGGTGCTTTGTCGCCGTCCGGGGCGCGGTCCGGGGCGCCGTCCGGGGGTGCCGCACTTTGCGTCCGTGCAGCCTGCGCAAAGACGAGGCACAGCACCGCAACCCAGATGGAAGGAACGCGACACCAGCAGCGCAAACTCTCAGGGCGACTCATGGTGCTATTGTCGCGCATTGCGGCCCTGTCCCGATCGGCATCGCGCCTGGGCCGAGCCCCTGGCAGGCGTAGAACTCACGCGGCCTGCAAAAGCGAATGCGTTCCAGCTTTCGCAAAGTCCATTGCCCGGAGTGCAGGCTTGCAGTTTGCAGGCCGCCGCAAGGATTGGGAGAGTTTCTACCCATCCCACGCATCCAAGCGCAAGAGGACTCATCGACCCATGATCTATCCCCCAGCGCGCCGCTCTGACCACGTGGATCACTACTTCAACACGGCCGTTGCCGACCCCTATCGCTGGATGGAAGACCTGGAGTCGCCGGAGCTGCGCACCTGGATTGACGCAGAGAACCGCCTGACCCGCGATTACCTGGCGGCCCTGCCCGAGCGTGACGAGCTGCGTGCACGCATGGAAGCGTTGAGCAACTACGAGCGTTTCTCGCTGCCACAGCGCTTTGGCAGCCGCTTTTTCTACACCCGCAACAGCGGCCTGCAGAACCAAGCCGTCCTTTACTGGACCGAAGGCCTCGATGGCGAGCCGCAAGTGCTCTTCGACCCCAACACCGCCTCCACCGACGGCACAGTTGCGCTGGCAGGGCTAAGCGTCAGCGAAGCCGGCACACTCGCGGCGCTTGCACTCGCCGAGGCTGGCAGCGACTGGAAGACGATTCGCATTCGCGACGTGCAAACCGGCAACGATCTGGAAGACCGCATCGAGTGGACAAAGTTCAGCACACCGACGTGGCTCCATGACGGCACGGGGTTTTTCTACAGCGGCTACGACGCGCCACCCGATGGCGATCCGCTCAAGGCCGTGAATCTGTTTGCAAAGCTGTACTGGCATCGCCTTGGCACACCACAACGTGAAGACCTGCTCATTTTTGAAAGGCCGGACGATCCAGAGATCTTTCTGCATGCCGGGGTTTCCGACGACGGCCGGTATCTCTGGATCCACCAGAGCCGTGGGACCAGCCCGCACAACGAACTCGCCGTGCTCGACCTGGGCGAGACACTCGCGGACGTCCATGCACCGGTACGATCCCTGATCGAGACTGCAGACGCCAGCTACTCCCCGATCGGCAACATTGGCACGCGCCTGTTGCTGCTGACCACGCTGGATGCCCCGAATGGCCGGCTGGTGGAGATGAACCTCGATACACCCGCGCGGGAGCAGTGGCGATCTGTGCTTGCGGAACGGCCCTCCAAGCTGGAGAGCGTGTCGCTCGTGCATCGCACCCTGATTGCGGATTACCTGGTGGACGCGCACACCGTGGTCGAGCTGTTTACAGAAAGCGGCGAACCCATGCATACCCTTCAACTGCCGGGCATTGGGTCTGCAGGGGGATTCAGCGGCAGGCGTGAAGACCCGGATACCTTTTACACCTACACGGACTTTACGGCGCCGGGAGTGATCTACCGGCTGGACCTGCGGACATTCACGTCGGCAATTTACCGCGAACCAACGGTTCTCTTCGACCGTTCCATGTACCGCACAGAACAGGTGTTTGTGCCATCCGGGGACGGCACGCGTCTTCCCCTGTTTCTCACCTACCGCCACGACCTCGCCCGCAACGGAGCCAATCCGACACTGCTCTATGCTTACGGTGGCTTTGGCATCTCGCTCACGCCTGCATTTTCACCCACGAACATTGCATGGCTTGAACGTGGCGGCATTTACGCGCAGGCGTGCCTGCGAGGCGGTGGCGAGTATGGCGAGGAGTGGCACAGGGCCGGCACCAAGCTGCAAAAGCAGAACGTGTTCAACGATTTCGCTGCGTGCGCGGAGTTCCTTGTGCGCGAAGGGTACACCAGCCGCGAAAAGCTCGCCATCCAGGGTGGGTCCAATGGTGGCCTGCTGGTGGGTGCAATGCTTACCCAGCGACCCGAACTATTTGCAGCGGCAAACGCCGCGGTCGGCGTGATGGACATGCTGCGCTTCGACCAGTTCACCGTGGGCTGGGGATGGAAGCAGGACTACGGTGGGCCAAGTGAGGTGGAGGAGGAGTTCGCCGCATTACGGGCATACTCGCCACTCCACAACCTGCGCGGGGGAACGCATTACCCGGCGACGCTGCTCACCACCGGCGATCATGATGACCGCGTCTTCCCGGCACACAGCTTTAAATTCACCGCGGAGATGCAGCACGACCAGGCTGGCAGTGCGCCAGTCCTGATCCGCGTGGAGACACGCGCCGGTCATGGTGGTGGCATGCCCCTGTCCAAACGCCTCGACGTCGCCGCCGATACGTTTGCCTTCTTCCTGCACGAACTCAGCACACCTGTGGGCACCGTTGAAGCAGAATGAGCCGTGCGTGGATGTGGAACGATGGACCTGTTGCCAAGTCAGCAGCGATGCTCCGCCTGGGTGAGCGGCCAGGTCACATGGCGCGACTTGATAGCGTGACCGTGGTGCCCTACACGGGCCGGTTCTCCTGGCGCGCGCTCGCCATTGCGGAGCAGCACTTCCGCTAATGCGCCAGGCCTGGATTCTTTGCCAGGCTGAGCAGGTTTGCCATGATCCGGAAGCTGCCGGGAACGCCTTCGGGCAGCTGGCGGAAGAATGCGTAGGCCAGGTAGGCATAGTAGCCTTTGCCGTAATGGGCGTAGATGAGCCCACCGGTCTGCGGATCCTGACCCGCATCGTGAGTCTCGGTAAGGGCTACGTAGCGCGGATCGAAGCTTCGTGGGAATCCATGGCCGCGTTCTTCGACCCAGCCTTCGAAATCCTGCGGGCCAATGTGATTCGGGTACGTCAGCGCGGGATCGTTTGGTTGCAGAATGGTGACCGGTGATGTTTCTTCAACAACCTTCTCGGCATCACCCGGGACGGAAAGCGGGTAGGGGCCATAGTTGCGGTCGTACTCCGCGGTCTGGTACTCCGACAGGACGACGCCACCGTTCTTCACGTACTCCAGCAAACGGTTGTTAAACGTGCGCAGTTCTGGCCGGGCTGCATACGTGCGAATGCCAAGCACAATGGCATCGTAGCCACGCAGATCTGCCGTTGCAATGTTTGCAGAAGACAGCTCGGTGACATGGATTCCCAGGTTCTCAAGGGATTGCGGCAGGTCTTCACCGGTTCCCATCACGTAGGCAACATGCAGACCGGCCGCGACTTTCACGTCGACACCGGTCGCGCGATATGTCGCGGGAGCATACTGCGGGTAAGGTCGAATGCCTGGGTAGCCGATGGTGATGAAGCCCTGCGTGTACTCAGTGCCGTTGTAGGTGGCGACGGCGGTGATGTTATACGTCTCAGGCTGCAGGGAACGTGGTACCACTTCAAAGTGCAGGGTCGATTCTTCGTTGTCGCGAGCAATGGCAAAGGCGCTGGTGGCGGGTGTGACCGTCCAGCCGTCCGGCAGGTGCAGGCTTACCGTTCCCTGCGCCGGCCCCTTGACGCTGCTGTGCACGGTGATGTCGAGGGGCAGTGATGCCGCATGCAGCGGAATGATCCCCGCACGTGACGAGACCCGCACGGAGATGGCCGGAGCCACCAGAAGAGGATTCACCACCACACCCTGGCCATTCTCGCGACGCGCGGTTTGCACGACCGCACTGATGGAACCGCGTGTTCCCTGGAAGGTGTATTCCAGGGTGGCAGAGAGTGGGTACGGCATGGTCGGCAGGTTCAGAAGAGCCGGGTTCTGCAGGTCGTAATAGCTCTGCGCCAGCGAGGGTCGCGAGAAGTACGGACCCGTAAGCGGTGCGTCCTGCGGCACGGTTGCGCGAACCAGGACGTCCTTGCCCTGGCCAGCTTCAAGCGCGGCTGGGAGCACGTCCGTCCTTGAGATCTTCCAATCGCCGGCAGTGCTCGGAATTACCTGCAGCGCCTGGAGTTGGATGGGTTCCCTGCCCTGGTCGGCGAGATGGACGTTGATGTTGAAGGTCTGGCCGGCGATCACGGTCGTGGACGCATTTGCGCTGAACGCCGCGGTGCTCGCTGCGTCGACGGGCCCCATGGGTCCGTAGCCACCCTGCGCGCTTCCAGCAGGTTGCGTGATGGCCAGCAGGGTCAGTCCAAGCGCCTGGTTGAGCGCCGTTTGAAACTGCGTTTCCTTGGTCTGCAGTTCGTGCAGTGCGTTGTAGTGGGCATCGTCTACCGGAGACGCCGCAAGCTGGGCGATGAGGGCGCGCGTCTGGGCCAGCCCCTTTGCCAGGGCGGGAGCCGACAGGGTGGGGCGGTTCGCGTCGTAATTCTTTGTGGCGGCATCCACCTGTGCTGCAATGGCCTGCAACCGTGTGCGAACCCCAGCCGCTTCGCCCGCCGGCAGATACCCGGCAATTGCCTCCAGCGATGTGTCAATGCCGTCGAACATGCTTTGCTCGTGGGCTGGAAGCGCGCCGTTTGTGACGCGCGAAGCATACAGGTGATATGGAGAGTCAAAGCGCCCAGCGGGAGGAATCCCGGTGCCGCCATTCTGCGATTTCTGCTGGTTCAAACCTTCTCGCGCAACCTGGAGAAAGCTCTCTCCGAACAGCGAGTTGTACTCGCCTTCTGGAATGTTGACCGTCACGGTCGGCAGGCCGACGAACGCCTCGCCGGTGATGTAGTTCTTGAAGGCAACCGGCGCCCACTTGCCCGTGGCATAGTCATAGATGCCGCGATCTGTAACCCGGGCAAACGGGACACGGGCGTACATCTTCAGGGGTGCCCATGGACGTAGACCCTCGCGAAGCTGCTCCGGAAAGCGGTTTGGGTCGGCGGCGGCGGCGTACACCTCCTGCGCCATCAGGCCGGAGGTTTGATGGTGGCCATGCCCATCGGACACATAGGCAGCGAACACGCTGGTCACCACCATGGGACGCGTCATGCGCACGACGCGGACGGTATCTGCAAGAACGCGCTCATGCGTCCACTGATTCAGGGTCTCCTCAATCGTCTTCGAGAAGCCAAAATC
>CAXUHM010000047.1:0-25149 GCA_964250935.1 uncultured Terriglobus sp. | reverse complement strand
GTCATGTGCATCTTCTCGATGATGTTGCGCCAGCCCACGCCGGTGTTGTAGGCGCAGAAGCTGATTTCGCCTTCCTGCGTGGCGTACGGGATGATGCACTGCTCGGTGCGGCGGAAGTCGTAGTTGAACAGGTCCTGGAACCACATGCCGGCAATGAAGAGGAAGTTCCAGCGATCGGCGCGGCGCTTCTCGATGTCGGCCTGGGTGCGGTCGGCGGTGACCTTGCCGTAGTTGCGGCCGGTGGCGCCGAAGCACTTATCGAACTTCTGCAGGAGATCCATGATCTTGAAGTGGGTCGGGGCCTTGCTGGGCTCGTAGTTGCGCAGCAGCGCGAGCGACACACCAAGGATGGACAGGAACTTGCCGCGCGAGGCATCGTTGACCTTGGCGACGTCTTTGGCGAGACGGTCGGCGTTGAGGAAGGCGGTAACGGGAACGGCTTCCTTGGTTTCCTTGTCGATCATGAGCGCCATGCCGATGCCGCAGTTGGGGTGGCAACCGCAGGAGAGCTGGCCCCAGTCGTGGTCCGGTCCGTGGACGAGATCGGCCCAGTCGGAGAAGGTGGACATGAAGGAGATGGGGAACCAGTCGCGGGTCGATTCGCCGAGGCCGGTCTGCGTGCGGACGTCGTGCGCGAGGTGCGACAGGGTGTAGCGCTGGGCGGCACGGCGCTCGTCGGAGACGGCTTCGTCACGGCCCGTGAAGGAAACGGGCTGGAAGGAGAGGAAGTTGATCTTCCTGGGGTTGTCGAGCGCGAACTCGATAATGCGGCCAACCTGCTCGTTGTTGATGCCGTTGATAATGCAGGTGACGGGAACGATGTCGACGCCGGCCTCGTGCAGGTTGTGGATGGCCTGGAGCTTCACGTCAAACGAGTTGCCGACCTTGCGGTGCGAGTTGGCGGCGTTGCCGATACCGTCGAACTGCAGGTAGGCGTAGCGCAGGCCGGCTTCCGCGGCGGCCTTGGCAAATTCTTTGCTCTTGGCGAATTCAATGCCGTTGGTCGCGGCCTGGACGGAGTTGTAACCGACCTTGCGGGCGTAGGCGACGGCGTCGAGGAAGTATGGGGACAGCGTGGGCTCGCCGCCGGAGAACTGGACCGACATCTGGCGACGCGGCTTGATCTGCACAGCGTTGTCGAGCATGGTCTTGATTTCGTCCCACGTCAGCTCGTGCACGAAGCCAACCTGGTTGGCGTCCATGAAGCATGGGTCGCACATCATGTTGCAGCGGTTGGTCAGGTCGATGGTGAGGACCGAGCCGCGGCCGTGCGTGACGGTGCTAGTGCCGTGGTTGTGGAGCTTGTCGTCGTTGTGGGCGCGGATGTCGCGGCCCGGGAAGACCTTTTCCAGGTGCTCCATCATCGGCGGATCGATGGACATGACGTCTTCAAAGTGGCCGTGGATGGGGCAGTCCTTGACCATGAGGATTTGGCCATCGCGCTCGATGATCTGCGCCTTGATCTCGCCAACTTTTTCGTTCAGGAGAATTTCATGCGGCAGCTTGCCGTCGACGATCTGCTGGCGGATCTCCGGGATGCAGCGTGGGCAAAGGGAGTCGGTAGTGCGGGGCCAGCCGAGCGGGGGCTTTTCTTTCTGGTAGCTCTTGAGCAATGGCTTGTCCGACCACCTGGGCGTGAACGACGCATTGGGGCTGAAGCCGTTCAGCTTTTCGAAGACTGCCCAACCGGCTTTTGCGACGACCGTGATTGCCGTTTCCGCGAACTTGTGTGCCTTTGCCATGAATCTCCTGAGGTAATGCCGAAGCGATGCGGTGCTTGCCGTTGTGAGGCAGCTACCGGCTGCCTTCTTATGGGATGCTGCAGATCCTGTGATGGCAAGAACGCAATACGCCCTTGCCTGAGCTTAAGGACAGCGGAGTGCCACGAAAAGTGACCGATTCGGTTCACCCTGCGCGCTTGAGCCCACGCAGATTTGCGGGAGCCCTGTCCTTCGTGAGAGTATGCCGTCCGTTCCACACCATGCGAGGAGGATTCTTTGAACTGCAACATTTGGTAGCGAATGGGCGTCACTTGCAGCGAATGGGCGCTGCGGAGAAGCGTGGGAACCGTCAGATATGCAGGGATTTGAACAGGATGTAGCCGTTAAGCGCGGCGAGCAGGAACGATGGCAACGCCTCGATGAAGCGGTCGCGCATGTGAACGCGAATGCAAAATGCAATCAGCATGAGCAATGAAAGCCCGCCGGCGGCCATGGCCTGCGCAGGCAGCCACTTGATCCCGACAAGCAGGCCGGCGCCGCCGACGATTTCAAGGACACCGGTAAGGATGCGAAGGTTTTCAAGGCCAAAACGACGGAAGTCGCCCACCATGGAGGTGGACGAGACGCAGACGATGCCATACCCAAGAAACGCAACTGCGGAGAACAGGCTGAGCCCACGCGTGAGCGTCATGCCTGGTTGCCGCGGAGGTGGACATAGGCGACGAACACCGAAAGGACAAGCAGGCCAAGGGAGGGCACATACTTGGTCCATGGGTGTCGCACTTTGATGTGGGCGATCTGGGCGCCGATCATGAGCAGGGCCATAAGGATGGCCGGGATGGCCACCAGAGCAGGGTACCAAATGCCTGCGATGAGCAGTGTGGCGAGGGCGATCTTGGTGTCGCCGACGACGGTGCGGATCCAGTCGGGCAAGCCGTATTCGTGGAACTCTTTGACAACATTCGGAAAGCGGACGACCCACACCAGAATGATGGAGAGCGCGATGATGACCTGGGCGGCGATGGCGAGCTGATGCATGCATGGGCCTTTCGTGGTTCGGGAAGCGGCGGGTTAAACCGGGCGTCCGCGCAGATACTGCGTACGGAGAAAGCCGGCATTGCCGCTCAGGATGGCGTTGGCATCGGGGACGCGGTCGGCTGCGTCCACCAGCATGAACATGCCTTTGCTGGCGGAGTCCCGCTGCAGAAGGGCGATGATGTCGGGAGACACGCCGAGGGCCAGAAGCGTGGGAGCAAGATCAAGCGTCCAGCAGGTGGGATTCGCTGCCTCGGAGGGCATTGGGTTGTGACCGTTGATCTGGTCGGCACCGCGACGCTGGCGGTCGTGCGTGTGCGCGCGGTTGAGCTGCCAGCGCAGGGAGTGGAGGCCGATGGCGTCGACCAGTGGTTGACGCGCGCCACCATTGCCCACGGACCTGTCTGAAATATTGATCTGGCTCCCACTGAAGCCAGCGCTGCAGAGGTCGCGGGTTGCGTCGCTGATGTGTTCTCTGCGTTCAAAGTACGCCAGGGCAACGTTGTGGACGGTACGCGCGTTGCTGCTGATCGGTTCTGCCATGGAAATCACCCGTACCCAGTGGGATGGGGCCGGGGTGGCGATGCCTGCCCAGCGCGAGACGGGCGTTCGTACAGGGCGGTGGAAAACGGGGCAAATGTGCGTCGTGTGCCGGTTGCGGAACCGCTGTTGCCCATGGCCAACAGCGTGGTTCATGAGCCGGAGATGCCGGCCAGGGTTTTACGCCACGCCTGGCTGGACTACCGGCGGGAATGGACGCCTGGAAGGGACCCAGGAATCAGGCACGTGCATGGCGCGACCGATGGGGTGGGAGTCGGTCGCGGAAGGGCAGAGACGCGGGCGGTACCGGAGCATCCGCCTGCATCGCGGTGGTCGATACGCGAGAGCTTACGGTGTGCCCTAACCGAAGGCGGCGGCGATGCCGGTCTTGATGACGACGTAGAACGCCCAGGCGCCGAAGACGAGAGCGCAGCCGCTGGAGATTTTGACGCGCGCGACGATGGCGCCGCCGAGTGCCAGAAGCGCAAGGATCCAGAGGGTGAAGACGTCGAGCGAGCCGAGCAGCGCGTGCAGGGATGGCGCGGCGCTGCTGGAGAGGTAATAGCCGGGATTGGTGCCGATGGGGTCCTGCAGGTTGTAGTTTTCGGTATCGCCCACCAGCAGCATGACGATCGACAGCAGCGCGCGCAGCAGGCCGGGTAGCCACGCATACATGACCACGGCGAACATGGCGGGAAAGGTGCTGCTGCCGCCCAGGAGAAAGTTAAACCCACCCCACAGCAGAAGGGCAGTGATTGCGGCAACAGCAAGCTGCAGAAGCGGTGCCGTGTAGAGCGAGGTGGTCGTGGCAATCTGGATGAAGTGCCGCTGGGTCGCCTGCTGCTCCGCCGGCAGACTCTTGAATTCCTCGTACTTTTTCGGGTTGGCTCGCAGGGCGCTGTCCACGATGGCGGAGGGACTGAGCCTGTGCTGCAGGACCCCGCTAAACAGGTAGCTGAACGCCGCCAGCAGGACAAACGGCAACCACCAGGAGCGGTTGCGGCGTATGTCAACGAATGTTTTGGACGGGGCAAAAAACGTGTCGGTAACCCGCTCCGCTTGCGTGAGCGGCACCTGAGCATCAAGCATGTCGGAAGAGACAACCGGGGCAAACGGCGGAACCGTGGACATGGCATACGTCCTTGACGTGAAGTGGGAACGCGCTGATTGTAGCGAGCCGAAGCCGCGCGCGGGAAATTCTTTTCTGCTGCAGAAGGCAGGGGAGCGCGCCTGTACCGGTGTGCGCCATGCAAGGGACGGGTTGCACGGCCTGGTGACTGGGTGGCCGAGATGATCTCGGCAGCCCAGCCAGCAGGCGTGCAGGAGCTACAGCGTGATCACAACCTTGCCGATCTGTTCGTTGCTTTCCAGGTAGCGGTAGGCTTCAACGGTTTGATCGAAGGTGAAGGTGCGTGCGATCTCCGGCTTGAAGGAGCCGTCTGCCAGGTGGTTGTAGATGTACTGCTTCATGGTGTCCCACTCGGGGGTGCCGCGCAATTCAAGAAAGGTGTAGCCAAACATGCCAACAGAGCGGCCAAAGAGCGCCATGGGGAAGGGCGTTGGCTGTCCGGAGAGCATGCCGTAGAGGAAGATAGAGCCACCGGTGGCCGTGGCCTGCGCGAGTGTATTGATGTAATCCCCGCCCACGGGATCGAAGACGACACGCGCGCCCTTGCCACCGGTAATGTCCCTAACGCGTGCGACCAGATCTTCCTCCTGCGTGGCGATGACGTGGTCCGCGCCCAACGCGAGCAGTCGATCCTTTTTGGCCGATGTGCGCGTGGTAGCGATGGCGATGCCGCCCTGCGCCTTTACGGTCTGGATGGCCGCGAGGCCGACCGAGGAGCTGGCCGCGGTGATCAGCACAAAGTCGCCGGTGCAAACTTTGCCAAAAGGAACGAGTGCCCCGTAGGCAGTGCAGTACTGCATCCAGACTGCGGCGCCTTCTACCGCGGACATGCCCTGGGGCAAGGCGGCCAGCACACTGGCAGGAACGACGGCTTGTTCGGCAAGGACCGGGTACTGATTCATGGAATAACCGGGGATGGTGCCAAAGCGTTTGCCGACAAGGGCTGGATCGACTTCGGGGCCGACGGCAAGGACCGTACCGATAGCCTCGTACCCGAGACCGGAGGGAAGGCCTGGTTGTTCCATATAGAGGCCGTGGTAATACATGCTTTCCGCGCGGTTCAGACCGACGGTCTCAACCTGAAGCTGAACTTCGCCACGGCCGGGCTGGCGATCGGGGACCGTTTCCATGTGGAGGACTTCCGGACCACCCAGTTGTTTAAAGCGGATTGCTTTCGGCATGTGTATCTCCTGCAGAAGAGATGCCGCAGGTTTGGCGGGCGACACGGCCCTGGCAAGGTTGCCGCCTGACGTGACGAGGTTGCCCCTGGCGTGGCGCAGATCCGCGTGGGTTGACGCGCTTTGAGACGGAGCGTTCGTCTGCAGTTACCAGACGCCCTGCTTGGTGCCCCACCAGAAGACAAGCCCGAGCGTGGCGGTGGTTTGGGCGTGCAGGAGTGAGCCTGCGGTATCGGACAGGAAAAAGCGCTGGTTGCTCCAGTCGCGGCGGTACTCCGCGCGCGCCAGAACATGGGCGGCGAAGGTGTGGTCCGCAAGGAGGGTCACTTCCTTGAGGGCCTGCGTGCTTCCACTAAAGAGGCCGCCACGATCGTCCAGGTACTCGAACCGGCCACCGACGGCGGAATGGTGGGGCAGCGCGTACTTCGTTTCCAGAGCAGCAATGGCTACGCGGCCGGGCTGCTGCTCGGTGATGCTGCGGTTGAGGACGAAATCCGCTTCGCCGATGAGAGTGAGTTTCTTCGTCGCCTGCCAGGTGGCATAGGTGTCGAAGATGTGTTCGCGGCCGTTGGGTGCCGGGCTGATGTTGGTCGTGGGCAGACCGGGCTGCGTGGGCGCGGTAGGAAGGCCGGGATTCAGGGTCGGCTGGACGTCACGGGCCTCCTGGCCGAAGTAGTAGTTGACGTTCCACGTGACCATGGAGGCGGGTTTGAGGGTGAAAATGAAGGCCTGCGACTTGAAGCCGTTGAAGTCCTCAGTCTGTTGCGCGCCGTTGACCAGCCAGTAGGCAACGTTGACTTTGGGCGTGACGTTGTAATTGGCGCGCAGGCCCATGTGGTAGAAGGGCAGGTAATTGAAGGAATAGCCGCGGGAGTACGCGATCTGGTCCTTGGTGTAGTTGCCCTCGTTGCCGAGCGAGCTACTGAACTTACCGAAGTCGAGTTGCAGGCCGGTGCCGACGGGTGCCAGATAGCTGCCGTACGCCTGGTAGAGGTTCCGGTAAACCTGGGGCCGCTGTTCGTTGGCGCCGGAGCCCTGCAGGGTCTCGGTTGCCTGGCCGTACTGGAGATCGATGCGGCCGCCGAAACGTTCTGCCGGCGTGGGCAGGTGCTCAAGCATGAGCGTGGCCTGGTTAAGACTGAAGCTGTTGCTGGAAACGTCGTAGGCGCGCAGGAGGTTGACACGGCCGACGGGCGCATCGAAGTTGTACCCGTAGTAGCCGTCGATACCCAGATTGATGGTGGTTCCGCGGAAAAACTGGAGTGTTGGAGCGTCGCCTGCGGTGAGGACGGGGGGCAGCGTTTTGCCGGCGGGAAGCGCCGCGACGGGAGTCGGCGACGAGGCTGGTGGGGCCGACGATGCTGGTGGCGCCGATGCTGGTGGCGCCGATGCCAACGGCGGGGGAGCAGACACGGTGGCAGACGGTGGCGCGGCGGCACCTTCGCGCTCCAGCGCATCCAGCCGCTGCGAGATGGTCTGCAATTGCTGGCGCAAGAGGCGAATCTCTTCGGCGCGTGCGTCGGGCATGGCGGTTTGCGCGGGAAGCATAGTCGGCCCGGCAAACATAACCAGAAGAACGATCGTGGCTTTCATACGAACCTCAATGCTGGGTGCGGGTGGCGAGAAGTCGTTGAGGCGAAGAGCCAAGAAGAACTCAGATCCTGTTGCTGCGCTGCGGGATGCTGCACTGCGGGATTGCTGCGCTGCGGGATTGCTGCGCTGCGGGATTGCTGCGCTGCCGAAAAACAGAGGGCCGCGGCGCCTCTGAATGCTACGGCACCGAAGGGCATCGCGGTGGCAGGGCAAGAGCGCACAGGTGCGCCGCAGGGTCAGGCTTCCGTGTCGGCGGCAAGTGCGCGCCGAGCAGCGGCGTGGTCGCGGGCCTGCATCCAGTCCTGCAGAATGAGAACGGCGGCTACCTGATCGATCAGGAGCTTGCGTTCCTGACGGGCAGCGCTTCCCTGCCGTTTGCCGCTGCCGGCGTCCAGAAGACTGTGAGCTTCGACCGAGGTGAGGCGTTCGTCGACAAGGTGTACGGGCAGGCCGCTGCGAGCGGCGAGATCCGCGGCGAAGGCCTGAACCTTTGCGGCCCACGGACCGGCTTCACCGTTCATGTGCAGCGGATTGCCGACCACAATTTCAGCGATGGCTTGACGGCGACAGAGGCGGAGGAGGTTGCGCATGTCTTCGCCGGGGCTCTTTCGCCAAAGCGTAAGAAGGGGCTGGGCGGTGTAGCCGAGGGGATCGGTAAGGGCGACGCCGATGCGGACCTTGCCGACGTCGAGGGCAAGGATGCGGGGCGGGAGGCTGGGCTCGGTCAGGGGTGACCTCCTTTTGATCGTGTCGGTTGGGACCCGTGTGGGATCGTCCCCATGACTTTGGATGAGGTACAAGCCACGTACGCGTTACTGCCGGGGGAAGGTGACATCGACGGCACTGCCACCGTAGGCAGGGCCGAGAATGCGCAGGTGAGCGCCATCGTTGCGCAGTGCGTCCGAGGTCCAGTCCCACCAGGGGTCTGGCGTGAGGATAAAGAGTGCGTGGCCGCCGCGGGCGCGCACGGCCTCATAGGTGGCTGTGGGGAAGCCGGTGAACCGGGTCATGTTTTCGGCGGTCAGGGAGTTGGTGTCGCGGCCGCGCAGGCTGAGTTCCTGCGGATAACTGTAGAGCAGGGTGAGGCGGTCGCGAACGGCATCGTCCCGGGTGTACCAGTTATCCGCGGCGTAGGGAAAGACGTTCTGCATGTACACGCGGCCACCAGGCGCGGCAAGGATAGCCTGGCGCACGCCGGGCAGAAGCTGCATCTGCTGGAGCAAGGCAGCGGATTTGAGGCGCTCGCGCGTGATGTGATACCCGCCAGCGGCTGCGATCAGCACAAGCAGTGCCGGCGTGAGCAGGAGGCGTGCCGTGCGGCCCGCAAGCCACGGGGCAACTGCGACGGTGAAGATGGCGGCAACGCCAAGGCCGGCGCCAAAAACGTAACGGATGGCCATGGTATGCGTTACCAGAATGGCGATGCTGAAGCCGAACAGGGGCAGCGCGCAGGTCGCGAGCAGCAGTGTTGCTTCGTTAGCCGGGAGGTCGATGAGACCGCGACGCACGTTGCGCCACATGCCGGTAAGGGCAGCAAGAAACAGAAGCACGACCGCTGTCATGAGCAGATGCTGCGCGGGCGCACCTACCTGAAGATCGCTGATGAAGAGCACGCGGTAGCAGAGGGTGAGCGTGTGGAGGTTGACGGTATGGTCGTTGTAGTAGTGAAGGCCGTAGCGCGCAACGGCGGCGTGAAAGGGCAGCACAAGCAGGAGGCCGGCGACGATGCCGGTGCCAAGGCTGGCAAGCAGCGGAGCATCGAGCAGGGGCTGGCCAAATCGTTTGCGTTGCATGGAGCGCACCGCCTCTGCACAGAGCAGCGGCGCGGCGATAAGGATGCCGAACCAGTGGGTGCTGATGGCGGCGCTCACAACCAGGGTGAGCGTGAGCAGGATGGGAAGGCGGCGCGAGGAGCGGCGGGTCGCGGTTTGGTAGGCAAGCAGGGCCGCGGCATCCAGACCATAGAGCAGACCGTAGGGACGGGCTTCCGCAGCGTACAACAGCATGCCGGAAAGCGCCGGCAAAGTGGCCGCCACGAGGGCTGCCGGTCGACCGGCAATACGACGGACAAAGAAAAACAGGCACGCCTGTGCCAGCAGAAAGCCAAGCAGCGCGGGCAGACGCATGCCGAAAGCCGTTACGCCGAAGACGCGCGTGGAGGCGTGCGCGACGAGGTGGAAGAGCGGCGGATCGAGAGAGAGTGGGGAGTACCGCTGGATGCGCAGCACCTCGAACGCGCTGCCCACACCATCGGTCTGCAGCTCGATCAGCTCGTCAAACCAAAGCAGCTTGCGCTGAGACCAGAGAAGCGCGACAACAGCGGTGGCCACCAAGAGCAGGGGTGCCGACAACCAGAGCGGCCAGCGTGAAGCGGTTGCCTGGTTGGGTCGGCTCAAACGGTTCGGGGCTCCTGTGCAACGCGGGTGCGTCTAGGGTAAATGCACCGGGAGCCATTTCTAGAAGAGCGCGGACTCGAAGGCCTTTACCGTTTTGGGGCAGCCCTGGAGTGGAGGGTGCCACCGACCGCGAGATGACAGTGTTGGTGCTCTCGTGTGTCAGTGCCCGCGTGTGTCAGTGCCCTCGCGTGTCAATGCCCTCGCGTTTCGTCGAGCGCCAGGTTGAGCTCGAGAACGTTTACACGGGGTTCGCCGAAAAGACCAAACTGGCGCGGGGTGGTGTAGGTATTGACGAGGTTCAGCACCGTCGTGTTGGGCAGGTGGCGTTCTGTGGCGACGCGGTTTGCCTGGTAAAGCGCGGCGGCGGGGGTGATGTCGGGGTCGAGACCACTGGCGGAAGTGGTAACCAGGTCGATGGGAACGGTGGGAACATCTTTGGTGGCGGCATTCACGCGGTCGGCCAGGGCCTTGTTGGTGGGTCCGAGATTGGAGCCGGAAGAGGCGCTCGCGTCGTAGCCGGTACCCGCGGAGGAAGGACGGCTGTGGAAGTAGCCGGGGCCGGTAAAGGGCTGGCCGATGAGCCGGGAGCCGATGGGCTGACCGTTGCGGCTGAGAAGCTGGCCGTCCGCCTTGTTGCGGAAGAGGAGATGGGCGATGCCGGTGATGGCGAGCGGGTAGACAAGGCCGAGCAGGACGGCGGTAATGGCGGTATAGAGAAGGGCGATGGTGAACTGCTTCTTCATGGGGCGGTCCTTGCGATTTGTTACCAGGGCAGTGGAGGCGTGTCGGAGATGCCGCTTTCCACAGTGGCCTGCGGTTTCAGGCGAGGTGCAGGGCTGTGACCAGCATGTCGATGATCTTGATGCCGAGGAAAGGCGCAATTACGCCGCCAAGGCCATAGACGAGAAGGTTGCGGCGCAGCAGAGCTTCCGCCGACATGGGGCGGTAGCCAACACCGCGCAGGGCAAGCGGAATCAGGCCAACGATGATCAACGCGTTAAAGATCACGGCAGAAAGAATGGCCGATTCGCCGTTGTGAAGATGCATGACGTTGAGGGCGTTGAGGACGGGGAAGACGCCGGCAAACATGGCAGGGATGATGGCGAAGTACTTGGCAACGTCGTTGGAGATGGAAAAGGTGGTGAGCGCACCGCGGGTCATGAGCAGTTGCTTGCCAATCGCGACAATCTCGATGAGCTTGGTCGGGTTAGAGTCGAGATCGACCATGTTGCCGGCTTCCTTGGCGGCCTGGGTACCGCTGTTCATGGCGACGCCTACGTCTGCCTGGGCAAGGGCAGGCGCGTCGTTGGTGCCGTCGCCGGTCATGGCGACGAGCTTGCCCTCGGCCTGCTCGCGCTTGATCAGGTCCATCTTGTCCTTGGGTTTGGCTTCGGCAAGGAAGTCGTCGACACCGGCCTCGCGCGCGATGGCGGCGGCGGTGAGCGGGTTGTCACCGGTGATCATGACGGTGCGAATGCCCATGGCGCGCAGCTGGTCAAAGCGCTCCTTCATGCCGCCCTTGACGACGTCTTTGAGGTAAATGACGCCCATGGCGCGACCGTTTTCGGCAACGACAAGGGGTGTGCCACCCTTGTGAGCGATGTCTTCGACGGCATTGCGGACCTCCACGGGCATGGGATTGCCATGCTGCTGCAGGTAACCGGCAATGGCATCGACGGCACCCTTGCGAATACTGCGACCTTCAACTTCGATTCCGCTCATGCGGGTGTTGGCGGAGAAGGGGATGAACTCCGCATTGAGCTGGCTAAGTTCACGGCCACGGAGGTTGTACTGCTCTTTGGCGAGGACGACGATGCTGCGGCCCTCGGGTGTTTCGTCGGACAGGGACGAGAGCTGCGAGCTATCGGCGAGCTCCGCGGGACTGACACCGGGTGCGGGCACGAACTCGGCTGCCTGACGATTGCCGATGGTGATGGTGCCGGTCTTGTCGAGCAGAAGGGTATTGACGTCGCCTGCGGCTTCAACCGCACGGCCTGAGGTGGCAAGCACATTGTGCTGCACAAGGCGGTCCATGCCGGCAATGCCGATGGCGGAGAGCAGGCCGCCGATGGTGGTGGGGATGAGGCAGACAAGAAGCGAGATAAGGACGAAGACGGTTTGCGGAGCGCCGGAGTACAGCGCGAAAGGCTGCAGGGTGACGACGGCGAGCAGAAAGATGATGGTGAGGCCAGCAAGCAGGATGTTGAGGGCAATTTCGTTCGGGGTTTTCTGGCGTTCCGCGCCTTCGACAAGGGCAATCATGCGGTCGAGAAAAGTTTCGCCAGGGTTGGAGGTGATGCGAATGGTAAGCACGTCGGAAAGCACACGGGTGCCGCCTGTCACGGCGGAGCGGTCCCCGCCGGCTTCGCGGATGACGGGCGCGGACTCCCCGGTGATGGCGGATTCGTCGACGCTGGCGACACCCTCGGTGACTTCGCCGTCCCCGGGAATCATCTGTCCCGCGGTGACACGAACCAGATCTTCCTTGCGCAGCTGCGAACTGGGAACTTCCTCAACCTTGCCATTGCGGACGATGTAGGCAGTGGTCTCGGACTTGGCAAGGCGGAGGGCGTCGGCCTGGGCTTTTCCGCGACCCTCAGCCATGGCCTCGGCGAAGTTGGCGAAGAGCACGGTGAACCAAAGCCAGAGGGTGATCTGGAGGTCGAAGCGAAAGTGACCGTGATGCGTGGCGAGGTTGAGAACGAGCAAGACCGTGGTAAGGACGCTGCCGAGTTCGACCACGAACATGACGGGATTTTTCATCATGACGCGCGGACTGAGCTTGACGAGCGCGTCAACGACGGCGCGCCGCATGATCTTGCGGTCGAACAAGGAACGTTTGGACTGGCTGGACATACTCGTTCGCTTTCGTCAGTTAGAACAGTTGGCCCGCACGCAGCAGCAGGTGCTCCAGCACCGGGCCGAGTGAAAGGACGGGGAAGAAGGTGAGCGCACCCACGATGACGATGACACCGGTAAGCAGCACGGTGAACAGGGGCGTGGTGACGGGGAAAGTGCCGGCAGTGGCAGGCGCAATCTTCTTGCCGGCGAGGTTGCCGGCGATGGCCAGCATGGGGATGATCATCATGAAACGACCAAAGAACATGGCAATCGCAAGCGAGAAGTTGTACCAGTGCGTATTGGCGTTGAGGCCGGCAAAGGCGGAGCCGTTGTTGCCCGTGGCGGAGGTATAGGCGTACAGGATCTCGCTGAGGCCGTGGGGGCCGTGGTTGGCGAGGCTGCTGAGGCCCAGGTTGGGGAGCAGCACCGTGACGGCCGCGAAGCCAAGAATGAGCAACGGGAAGATGAGCAGGTAGAGCATGGCCATCTGCACGTCGTACGCTTCGATCTTTTTGCCCAGGTATTCCGGCGTGCGACCGACCATAAGGCCGGCGATGAAGACTGCCATCACAACAAACACGAGCATGCCATACAGACCCGCGCCCACGCCGCCGAAGACCACTTCGCCGAGCAGGATGTTGACCATGGGTACCATGCCGCCGAGCGGGGTGAAACTATCGTGCATGCTGTTGACCGCGCCGCAGCTCGCGTCAGTGGTAACGGTGGCGAAGAGCGCGGAGTTGGCAATGCCGAAGCGCACCTCCTTGCCCTCCATGTTGCCGCCGGCCTGGGTCTGCGTCACCGCGGTTTGCACGTTGTGAAGAGCGGGGTTGCCGTGGGACTCTGCCCAGTATGTCGTGAGGGTACCGGCGAACCAGAGGACCACCATGGCGGCAAGAACGGCCCATCCATGCCTGGGTGACTTCACCATGTGGCCGAGCGTGATGCAGAGGCCGGCCGGGATCAGGAAGATGGAGAGCATTTGCAGGAAGTTGGTGAGCGGTGTGGGGTTTTCAAACGGGTGCGCACTGTTCGCGTTGAAAAAGCCGCCGCCGTTGGTGCCAAGCATTTTGATCGCTTCCTGCGAGGCGACCGGTCCCTGGGCAATGGTCTGCGTTGCAACCGTGGTGGGCTTGCCATCGGCGCCGGTGACGGTCTGCGGCTCAAGCAGCTTGACTGTGTCGTAAGGGCGCAGGTTCTGCACGACGCCCTGCGAGACCAGCACCAGCGCAAACACGATGGAGATGGGCAGCAGGACCCAAAGTGTACCGCGGGTGAGGTCGACCCAGAAGTTACCGAGCGTCTTCATCTCTCGACGGGCAATGCCGCGAACAAAGGCAATGGCAAGTGCAAGGCCGACCGCCGCAGACCAGAAGTTGTGCGTCGCGAGGCCAAACATCTGGGTGAAATAGCTCATCGTCGACTCTGGCACATAAGACTGCCAGTTGGTGTTGGTTGTGAAAGAGATGGCGGTGTTGAGTGCGAGCGACGATTCCACGGTGGGCAGGTGCTGCGGGTTGAGCGGCAACAGGTGCTGCAGGCGCTCGACCAGATAGGTGAGCACCAGCGTTGCCGCGCTGAAGACCAGCATGGCGACCGCGTATTCTGTCCAGCGCATTTCCTCTGCCGGGTTTACGCCGGTGGCGCGGTAAAGGAGGCGCTCGCAAGGGCAGAGCACGGCATCGAGAAAGGTTTTGCGGCGCTCGAAGACAGCAGCCATGTACGTTCCCATGGGCTGGGCCAGCAGTAACACTGCGGAGATAAATAAAGCAATTTGCAACCAACCGTTCAGAGTCATGACTTAGAACTTCTCCGGCCGTAACAGTGTGTACACGAGATGGACGATGAGGATTGCGGCAGCAAGGAGCACCAACACCGCCGTAATGGACAGGACGACCTGGAGCCAACCTGTGAGTGCCATGGCTAGAACTTTTCCGGCCGCAACAGGGCATAGACGAGGTAGACCAGGAGCAATGCCGAGAGCACCAGAAGAATGGCGTTCAGAATCATGAACGGCCCCCTTTCAGTTGGTCGCAGCCTCGCGTGTACGCGAGGCTGAGACCAAACAGAAGCGCAAGGAGAGGAAGAGCGAGAAAGTCCATGGAAAGCCCCAGACTAGAAGTGATAGGTAAGGTCGCCGGAGACGACGAACTGCGTGGACTTGTGACCAAGATCGTAGGCCGGCAGATTGTAGGAGTGCTCGAGGCGAACCTCTGGACGGAAGAGGACGGTCGAGCCGATCCAGTGGCCGTAGCCGATCAGGTGCTCGGAGTATTTTGTGGTGTAGCCGGTGCGTTGACCCTTGATGTCGTCGAGAAACTCATTGCGGATGGACAGGTAATTGTGCGCGTTGAATTCGCGTTCGACATAGTTGACGACTGCGGTCGTCGGGGCAAAGCAGGTGCGTTCGCCCGGGGAGCAGAAGGCGCCGTTCGCACCGACTTCAGGTGTGATCGGGTTGGCTACGTTGCCCGCGATGTTTGGCACCTGGCGTTCATACAGGTAGTAAGCCTCGGTGTCGGTGTGCCAACGAGCGTTGATCTTGTGATACCAGGTTTCAAAGTAACTCTGAATGTTGTTGTAAGCGTACTTACCGCTGTTGACCGAGTTGGCGCAGGTATAGAGCGCGTCGCCGCCTTTGTGCCAGGTGTAGTCCACGCAACCGGTAAAGGTGGGCTGTGCGTCGGGCGTCCAGAGAGCGACGTCGTTGCCGCCATTGATGCCGGCCTGCACAAGCCAATGATCTGAAAGCTTGACGCTGGCAACAATGCCGGTCTGGGTATACGGATCGACGGTGTAGAGCAAAGAATGGGAGTAGGTGTAGTTGTTGGGAGCAAGCTGTGCCTCGATGTCGGGCAGCGAGATATAACGGCCAATGCGGATATTCATTCCCTTGGCGACTTTGGGCACATAAATGTCAACGTAGACCATGACCGGGTCGTAGCCGTTTTGGCGGTTGCGCGCGAGCAACTGCTGCGAAAGAACACCCTTGGCGGTGGTATAGCGATAATCCTGACCGTAGAGCTGGGCAATGCGGAAGCCCCAGTCGACGTGGTCGGTCTGCACGGTATCGGGCAGGCGCTCGATGTACAAAACCTGCTGATCGGCGGTAGTGCGGTTGGGGCTGACAATGTAGGAGGCTGGGGCGTTGGCACCGATGCCACGATTGCTGGTGCTGACATTGAAGCCGCCATTGAGCCAGCCATAGACCTTGATGCGGCTGCGATTGTTATTAATCGCCTGCATCAGCGGATAGCTTTGCGTGTCTGGCGCGCCGATCGTGGGTGTACCGCCGACGGAGTAGTCCCCGCTGGGAAACGGCGGTGAATCCAGCGGCGCGGCGAACCCGCGGCGTATGGGCGAGGGCGACGCAGGAGCGTTCGGGTCGGAATGCCAGTCACCGAGATAGGCAGCCGCCAGCCGCTGAAAGAAGTTGCCAGTGGCGGGTGCGGGTGCGGACTCGGTTGTGGTTTCGGGTGCACTATTGCGGGTAGCGGGTGGGGTGTTGGGTTTGTCCTGCTGCTGCGCAAACGTTACAGAAGCGGCAAGCATGGCAAGACAGAAAGCGGAACGAAACATGATACAAAGCCTCGATCTCCATTACAGAAGCAAGGCCCGTAGGAAGTCCGTAGAGAGGCTGTTAAGAATCCGTAAGTTTACCGCCGCCTGCCGAGATAAAACGATAACCGACCCATGGCTCGCTGAGGATGTATCGCGGCGTGTCGCCGGGCTCAATCTTTTTTCGCAGGCCTGCGACAAGAACGCGCAGGTAATCGGGCTGGTGTTCGCCGGCCGGTCCCCAGACGCCGCGCAGCAGTACCTTGTGCGTAAGCGCACGTTCCGGATTGCGCGCAAACAGCAGCAGGAGATCGAATTCCTTGGGCGTGAGGTGGATGCCTTCGCCGGCGAGGGTCACCGTGTGGGCGTCGGCATCAATGACAAAGTCTCCCACTTCGATGTGCTGCAGGACGGGTTCAGACGGTGTGTTGCGACGAAGCAGGGCGCGCACGCGGGCCAGCAACTCCGGCATGCTGAAGGGCTTGGTGAGATAGTCGTCTGCACCTTCGTCAAGGGCTGTCACTTTCATGCTGTCGGTGTCGCGCACGCTGAGCACAAGAACAGGCACGGCGGAAAGGCGGCGAAGCGCGCGGGTAAGCTCGATGCCGTTCATGCCCGGCATGGCCAGATCCGTAATGACAAGATCGGGCCGCGTGGAATTGAACAGGTCAAGCGCTTCCGTGCCGTCGTTGGCGACGGAGACGTTATAGCCGCTGCTTTGCAGGGAGGTGCGCAACATGCGGGTGATCTGGCGTTCGTCGTCGACGAGGAGGATGTGGCGGCGTGGCGTCATTTGGCAGCGGATCGCGTGTCTTGCGTGATGATGTGCAGGTCGACCTGGGGAGCCTCAGACATAAACTTCTGGATGGCAAGGTAGTAGAGGTACTTTTTGAGGCCGCTGAGAGCGGAACGGCCAAAGATGGTCTGGGTAATACGATGCTCTGTCACAAAGGCGGCGGTGGCTGAGGCGACACTTTTGCCGGTGAGCGAGACGATATGCGCACCGACGTTGGCGGCAAAGGCGAGATGCGCGTCGAGCACGCGCCGGCGTTCGGGCTGGTTGTCCCGCTCGCTGGCGACGTGGACGACGTAGAGCTCCCCGCCCAGGCCTTCTGCCAGGCGGGCACCGCGCGCAATGAGATCGCGCGCCTCTGGGTTGGCGCTGATGCACACGGCTATGCGTTCGAGCACGGACCATTGCGCACCAAGCTGCTTGCGGCGCACGTAGTCGTCAAGTGTACGGTCTACGGCGCGGGTGACGCGCTGCAGGGCCATCTCTCGCAGGGCAATGAGGTTGCCGCGGCGGAAAAAGTTCGACAGGGCGCGCTCGGCACGGTCGATGGGGTAAATATCGCCGCGGCGCATGCGAGTGGCGAGGGCTTCGGGAGTGACGTCGCTGATGACGATTTCATCGGCACGGTCAAGCACCCAATCCGGCACCTGCTCGCGCACGGTGATGCCCGTGAGTGCCTGGACGCGGGGAGTCATGCTTTCGACGTGCTGGATGTTCATGGTGCTGAGCACGTCGATGTTGTTGTCGAGCAATAAAAGCACGTCATCGTACCGCTTGGGAAAGCGGCTGCCTTCGACGTTGGTGTGGGCGAGCTCGTCGACAAGAACGACCTGCGGCGCGCGCGCGAGGATCGCGTCGACGTCCATCTCTCCAAACAGGGTGCCCTTGTAGTCGAGCTCGCGGCAGGCAACCGCCTCAAGAGTTGCGGCCTGCGCGGCAGTGCCGGCGCGGCCATGCGTCTCCACAATGCCGATCACGACATCTTCGCCGCGGGTGCGGCGACGGTTGCCCTCGCTGAGCATACTGTACGTCTTGCCAACGCCGGGAGCGTAGCCGAGAAACACCTTGAACCGACCGCGCTTCTTCTCGCCATCGCTGGAGAGAAGCCAATCTTCGGCAGATTTTTTCTTTTCAGCGGGCACCGTAAGATAGCTCCTATGAACTCGCAACGCGTTGTTGCAGTGACCCGGTGGCTGGTCACGTTTGCGGCTCTGGCCGGAATTGTACTCGTGTACAGCCGGTGGCTCCATGCCAACCCGACAACGGTGGCGCTGACCCTGGTCCTGTACGTGCTGGTGATTGCGTCGGAATGGAAGCTGAGGCATGCCATCGTCGCGTCCATTGCGGGGGCGTTGTGCTTTAACTATTTCTTTCTGCCGCCAGTGGGTACCTTTACGGTGCAGGATCCGCAAAACTGGCTCGCGCTGCTTGCATTTCTGGCAACCAGCGTCATCGGGTCGCGGCTGTCGCAGCGCGCGCGCGATGAGGCAGCCGAGGCGCGGGAGCGGCAGGCGGAGATCGGTGTGCTGTTTGCCATTGGCCGCGAGCTGCTCCAGGTGGAACACCTGCTGGAGCTGGTAAATGCCCTGCCCGGGATCATTGCACGCGTAACGGGGGCGAGCGCCGTGGGGTTGTACCTGCTGCAGGGCGACCGAGTGTATGCCATGGGCGCTGCGGCGATGGATGCGGTGGTGTTTCGTCAGCTGGCGTTGACGCTGACCCTGCCGGAAACAGACAGCCACGGCGTGGTACACGTGCCGCTGCGCAGTGGTGCGCGGCCGCGGGGGCTCATGATCCTGCATGGGACGCACCTGTCGCGCGAGGGCCTGCAGGCATTTGGCGGGCTGGTGTCGATTGCGCTGGACCGTGTGGAGGCACTGGAAACCGCAGCAAAGAGCGAGGCGGCAAAAGAGAGCGAACGTCTGCGTACGCTCTTGCTCGATTCAGTAACGCACGAGCTGCGCACGCCGCTGACCTCGATCAAGGGTGCGGCGACGGCGCTGCTGAGCAACGAAGACATGAAGGTGGACGACCGTCGGGAACTGCTGTCCATTGTGGACGAGGAGAGCGACCGGCTGAACCGGCTGGTGGCACAGGCGGTGGAGATGGCGCAGCTTGAGGCACACGAGGTGCAAATGAACTTTGCCCCGGTAGCTGTGAGCAGGCTTGTTGAAGAGAGCCTGGAGAGCTGCAGCAGCGTTCGGCAAAGCCACATGGTGAAGGTATCCCTGCCGGCGCTTCCAACGGTGAGTGCCGATGCCGTCATGATGACAAAAGTGCTGTGCAATTTGTTGGAGAACGCGGCCAAGTATTCCGCTGCGGGAACGCCCATTTTTCTCTCTGCCGTCGCGGAAAACGACAGGGTGCAGGTGAGCGTGGCGGACCGGGGTGTGGGCATTGACGATGCCGAGCAGGCGTTGATCTTCGACCGGCTTTACCGGGTTCGGTCGCAGGCCGAAACCACCAGCGGCACAGGCATGGGCCTGGCCATTAGCCGGGCCATTGCCGAGTCGCACGGCGGCGGGATCACGGTGACAAGCCAGTTGGGGCACGGGTCCGTGTTTACGGTGACGTTGCCGGTGAGCCAAAGTTAGAACCGCCGGTGATCGGTGCCCCTGGGGTGGCGCTGCTGATTGGGCTAGCGCTGCTGGTTAAAGGACGAGCCGAAGCCGTGCTCGCGGGTGAGCAGTTCCCGCCGGGCCGAGCGCAGGTCGGAGTCCACCATCTCCGCCACAAGCTCTTCAAACGTGGTGGCCGGCTCCCAGCCGAGTTCCTGCTTGGCCCTGGTCGCATCGCCGAGCAGGGTCTCCACTTCGGCGGGGCGAAAGTAGTACGGGTCAATGCCGATGATGACGTTGCCATGTTCATCGACCGCGGTTTCGTCGATGCCCTCGCCGTGCCAGGTAAGGTTCATGTCGAGCCGTTGGGCGCAGCACTGGATGAATTCGCGCACGGAGTACTGCTGGCCCGTGGCGATGACGTAGTCCTTCGGCGAGGGCTGCTGCAGCATGATCCACATCATCTGGACGTAATCGCGGGCGTGGCCCCAGTCGCGTTTCGCGCTCAGGTTGCCGAGAAACAGCTGCCTGTCGAGGCCGAGCTTGATGCGTGCCAGGCCGCGCGTGATCTTGCGCGTAACAAAGGTTTCGCCGCGCATGGGCGACTCGTGATTGAACAGGATGCCGTTGCACGCGTACAGGCCGTACGCTTCGCGGTAGTTCACGGTGATCCAGTAGCCGTAAAGCTTGGCGACACCGTAGGGCGAGCGCGGGTAGAAGGGTGTGGTTTCGCGTTGCGGGGTTTCGCGAACAAGGCCGTACAGCTCAGAGGTGGAGGCCTGGTAGAAACGCGTCTTGTTCTGCAGGCCAAGGATGCGGATGGCCTCCAGCAGCCGGAGCACGCCGAGCGCATCGGAGTTGGCCGTGTATTCCGGCTCCTCAAACGACACGGCAACATGCGATTGTGCCGCAAGGTTGTAGATCTCGTCGGGCTGCACGCTTTCCACGATGTGGATGAGCGACGAAGAATCCGTCATGTCGCCGAAGTGCAGGATGAGTCGGGAATCTTCGGCGTGGCGGTCCTGAAAGATGTGATCAATGCGCGCGGTGTTGAACAGCGACGAGCGACGCTTGATGCCATGAACCTCATAGCCCTTGCCGATAAGGAACTCTGCGAGGTACGCACCATCCTGCCCAGTGACCCCTGTAATCAATGCTTTTTTCAAGCGTGCCAAGCTCCCCGGATCCTGCTCGCTCCTGACCTGCGTGCAGGCTGTAGTCTACTTTATCCTGCTTAGGCTACGCCGTGGAGGAGCTTGCCGAGGCACTAGGGTTGAACACCGCCGAAGAGATGAGCCCTATAATCAGCCCGGAGATAACGTGGGGTGTGAGACGAGCTTCGCCCGCTTTGGACAGCATAGGCGACACTGCCCTTACGAGCGCGAAGGAGCAAACTTTGAAGCAGTATGCCTTGAGATATCTGCAACACAGAGCGAAGAGTTCGCTCCTGCGTTTTGCCGGAGTCGACATTCACCCGACAGCGAGGATGAATTACCGTGCAGTCTTGTACCGGCCTGAAGGTAGGCTGTTGGTCGGTGAGGGGTGCATGGTCGAAGGTAGCTTAACCTTTGAGCGAGATGGCGCGACAATCTTGATCGGATGCCATACGTTTATTGGAAACGGCACAATCCTCGCAAGCGCGAGTTCCATCAGCATTGGCGATGATGTATTGATCTCGTCAGGTTGCCGGATTCTGGACCACAATTCACATGCGGTCGCATGGCACCAGCGAAACAACGATGTTCGGGAATGGTATGCGGGCCGCAAGAATTGGACGAACGTCCTGACGTCTCCGGTTCGAATCGAGGACAAGGCTTGGATCGGGCTGAACGTTGTCCTGTTGAGAGGCGTAACGGTCGGCGAGGGTGCGGTGATCGGCGCAGGTGCAGTCGTGACGAAAAGCATTCCACCCTATTGCATCGCGGCCGGCAATCCAACGCGCGTGCTGCGTGAGCTTGGGCCGGAAGAACGTTAAGACCGGAGCGAAGTGTAGAACACGTGATACGTGGGACAATTGGCTGTAGCCAATTGCCTGCGTCACGGAAGAGACTAACAGTGCCTGAGCACACTCACGGAACAACGACACTGGCGGACCTGCGCGAAAGCACGCGAACGACCGATGCAGCGGATTTCGCGTGCGCACAGGGCGGTGTATCTTGCCTGGGTGACTGCCAGTGAGCGTCAATCGGAAGCTGCTCTCCGGAGCGATGGGCGGATTAATCTTTTCCGCTGTCGGCATGGGCTGCTCGTTTGTACAGTTGAGCATTCTACTGCGGCGCCTGCCAATTGAAATCGTCGGCATCTGGATAATTTTTACAAACCTGGGCAGCTATGCAATGTTTTTGGACCTTGGACTGACACCGACGTTTGGGCGCGAGGTGAGCTTTGCCTTTGCCAATCCCCAGTTGAATGAGTCTGCGCGGGCCCAGAGTATCGCGACCCTGATCCGCTCCTGCACGACGGTCGTGGCTCTTATGTCGCTATTTGTTCTATTGGTGGGAGGAACGCTCGGCTGGATTTATCTTCGGACAATCGTTCCTCCTTCGCTTACCCGTGCAGTGGAGCCAGCCTGGTTTGTCTTCATCTCGGCGGCTGCCATCAATTTAGTGGGGCAAGGCTGGTTTGCTGGCGTCTACGGCTTAGGACTGGTCTTCAGTGAAAAGATCATTCGCTCTTTCAGTGCCCTTCTGGGGTTGGTGCTGATGACGGTTGCGGTGTACACCCACCGTGGATTTATGGGCTTGGCACTGGCCTATTTATTGCAATCGGTGGCTGGAGTCGTCATGGCGCGCGTGGCGCTGCGGCGTGCAACTTCCTCCGCTGCGGCAGAGGGTCGCTTTGATCTTGGGCTGGTGCGAAGTCTTGTCGGGCCCAGCTTGAAGTATGCGGCCACATTGCTGGGTGGCATCCTGATCTTGCAGACCGACAATATCGTGATCGCCTCTACATTAGGACCTACGCTGGTGCCAAATTATCAGGCCGTGGCGAAGATCATTACGGCGCTGATGACATTGGCGATGATGCTGGTGCTCACAAGCATGCCACTAAGTTCACAGGCACATGCACGCAATGATACCGCAGCTATTGTGACCATCTTGAATCGAAATCTACGTCTTGCGTTGGGCATCGTCATTATCATCGGTAGCTTCTTCGCCTGCTCGGCCGACCGCATTATCGCAGTCTGGCTTGGGACTAACCACTTTGTCGGCTTCCCAGTCGTGTGGGTTCTTCTTGTGGTGACGCTATTGGAGGCATATGCGCAGGCGATGGCAGCGGCGACCATGTCTACAGGGCGCATGAAATTTGTTGGGCCTGCCTTGATTGCGGGCGTGGTAAACGTCTTCGTTTCAATAGCTCTCGCGGGGAAACTTGGCCTACTTGGTATTGTACTTGGAACGATGCTGGCACAGATCCTTACAAATCACTGGTATGTTCCCTGGTACACAATCCGCCTGTTCGGAATCAGCTTAAGTCAGCACGTGAGGGGCGTGCTTCTACCGGCCTCAACCATGCTAGTCATCTTGCTGGGCATGAATGCTTTTGTCCGCGTGCTGACACGAGGAATGTCTAATCTCGTGGGCGTAGAGGCTGGCCTTATCTGCACGTTACTTGTCGGCGGATTGTGCTTCGGTCGACTCATGTTGAGCACTGAAGAAAGAGCGGTTTTGCTGCAACGATCACGAAAGCTTGAAACGGGTCTTCCGGTGACACCTTAAAGGGAGGAGAATAGGTCTGTGGAAATTGCTGATATCGATCAGGAGAAGATAGTTCTTCGGCCAGCCAATGCAGCAATGGTAACAATCGGCATTCCCACGATGAACCGATTGAAATACCTGCGCATCGCCGTTGAAAGTGCTCTCGCGCAAGATTACAAGAACTTCGAAGTCGTAATCTCGGACAATGCTTCGAACGACGGAACCGCAACTTTTCTGGCGGCGCACCAAGACTCGCGGCTTCGGTTTGTGCATCAGGCAGAACGGATTCCGATGACCGAAAACTGGAATGCCTGCCTGCTCGCTGCGAGGGGAGAATACTTTATTCTCCTCTCGGATGACGACGTGCTCGAGTCGAGGGCAATCCGGGAACTTGTAGCCGGTTACAACACACCAGAAACGGAGAGCAATCCGCCGGGCATTGTGTATTGCGGCGGCTATGTCATCGATGCCGATGGTGATCTCGTTCGTGAGTTCAAGCATTCGGCACCTCGCGAGAAAGCACAGCAATTAATTCCGGCATTTTTCGCCGGCAAACGAGACCTCTGGTTGTGCGCCATCCTATTTCGAACGGCAGACATTCTGCCTGGTTTCCCCACAAGTTTTATGATCTCGTCCGATTCAGCCGTGTGGATCGACGCTGCTATACGCTACGGCTCAGTCAATTTCATTGCAATGAACTTGGTTCGTTACCGGGTGCACCTCAATACGACAAATTCAACGCCCATTGCAGTCTGGCATGAAGAGCTGCGACAGCTTCGAGACTTAGCAATTGATCGACAAACAAGACACAACGGCCCAAACCAAGAATTTGATCATGCGCTAAGAAAGACGATTGATCACCTAAACATGAGCTTAGTAGCGAACCGGATTAATCAAGGGCATAAAGATGCCAAGTGGAAGGGAATACACCAATACCTTCGCAGCCTGCCGCACTTTCAAGGGCTCAGAGGCCTGCACGTTCTATCGAAGGGAGTCGCCTTGTTATGCTTAAGTGGTAAGCCAACCACCTTCCTCAAAAAAGTGCGATCTCTAAAGACCTTTAAGATTTAATTTCTTACTGAGTATGGCGACATTGAATGCTTGTGCAAAGACGCGCGCTTATCACTGGAATTACCGGATTTATCGGCTCTCATCTCGCTCGGGCTCTTCTTCATGAGGGTTGGTTTGTCGTTGCGCTGATCCGGATAGAAACTCTGCGGGGAGGTTTCACAGCACCTACAGCCGTCCTTGTTGTTCCGTACGATGGCACGACCGAGAGCATGATGGATGCGGTTTTACAGGCAAAGCCGTCCGTAGTGTTTCATTTAGCCTCCCTGCTTATAGGCCGCCACACCCCAGGCCAGATTGAGCGACTTATTCAATCCAACATTTTGATGGGTACGCAACTCCTTGAAGCGATGGTTTTTCATGGGTGCCGCTCTCTCATCAATACAGGAACCTCGCTGCAGAATTCTTATGGACCTGAGTATAATCCGTCGAGTTTATACGCCGCGACAAAGCAGGCGTTTGAAGCAATTGTGGGCTACTACGCGAAATCAGCAAATCTATCCTATCTAACACTAAATATCTACAGTGCATATGGTTTGGGCGACAAATCGGCACGTGTGTTGAATTACTTAATAAGGCAACTCACATCCTCTGACACTCTTGCTATGTCACCGGGGAATCAAAAGCTTGACTTGATCCATGTTGAAGACATCTGTGCGGCCTTCCTCATTGCTGAGGAATTGCTGCGAGATCCTTCGGCAAACATTTGTCAAAGCTATGCGATAGCCACCGGCCATCTCCACAGCCTTCGTGAGATCGCGCATCTGATCGAGGCAGTCTCAAAGCGAACACTGAAAGTCGAGTGGGGCGGCCGACCTTATCGGCCGGACGAGGTGCTGACTCCGTGGATTGGACCGCGCCTGCCCGGTTTCGAGCCCAGGATCGCTCTTGAGGACGGCATTGCTGAGATGGTGCGAGAAGAACTCGCAACACACCGTGACGCCCTCGCTTATGTTGACGAGAACAGCTTTGCTTAAAAGCTATGATAAAACGACCAGACTAAACGCATGCGCCGTGGTAACGGGGGCATCGGGGTTTTTGGGG
>CAXUHM010000046.1:0-26888 GCA_964250935.1 uncultured Terriglobus sp. | reverse complement strand
GATCAAGGAATCGATTGTGACGTGGCGGCCGGACCTGGAGAGGGTGTAACGGGCGGGCGGTGTCATCCGGCGGGGCGGTGTCGTGCAGCGGGGCGGTGTCGTGCAGCGGCGCTACGCCAACACGGGGCATGGCCGCGCAGCAGCGGCGTCATTGCACTCCTAGTTAGGAGGGATGAGGTGCAAGGATGTTCATCATTGTGTATTTGCTGCTTGGGCTGCTGGTGGCCACGGTCGTAGGAGTGTTCTTTCTGGGTGGAAAACGCGCACCGAAACCGACTTCGGATGGGTTTGTGACGCAAGAAGCCGCGAATGTGCCGTCGGGCATTGGTGTGGGTGCGACCAACAAAAAGCCGGCACGGACGTCCACCGGAGATAATTAGGATGGAGCAGGAGGGCGGCCTGGACGGAGATTCCCTGCTGGCGCAGGTGCTTTGGTAGGAAGCGGGCAGTGCCTATGTCCTGCGCAGTTCGACCCGGCCCATGTGCGTGGCCGGGTCGAAGTGCGTAGGAGCGAGAGCTAGTAGACGTCGAGCTGGTAGCGCTTCTCTTTTTTCATGGTGTTGAGGTAGTCCTGGGCGGCGTCGGGGTTGCAGGCTTTGCCCTTGGCGATAGAGTCGAGGAGAGTCTGTTCGACGTCCTTGGCCATGCGGCTGGCGTCGCCGCAGATGTAGAAGTAGGCGCCCTGCTCGAGCCAGGCGAAGAGCTCTGCGGCGTTTTCCTTCATCCGGTCCTGGACGTAGATCTTTTTCTGCTGATCGCGGGAGAAGGCGGTGTCGAGCCTGGTGAGCGTACCGTCGGCGAGCATGCCCTGCCAGTCTTTTTCGTAGAGAAAGTCCGAGCTGCGGCGCTGTTCGCCGAAGAAGAGCCAGTTTTTGCCGGTGTTGCCGTTGGCCTGACGCTGCTGCAGGAAGGCGCGAAACGGGGCGATGCCGGTGCCGGGGCCGACCATGATGACGGGGGCGGAGGTGTCTTCCGGCAGGCGGAAGAGGTTGTTGGCGTGGAGGAAGATGGGGATGGTCGCACCCTGGTCCGCACGCTCGCCGAGGTGGCCGCTGCAGAGACCCTGTCGGTCGCGGTCGTGGGTGTGATAGCGGACGACACGGACGGTGGTGTGGACCGTGCCGGGGTTGAGAGCCTGGGCGCTGGCAATGGAATACATGCGCGGCGTGAGGCGGCCAAGCACGGCGAAGAGCTGCTGCGGGTCGGTGATGCCGCCGGGGTGCTCCTGCGCGAGGTCGATGAATTCGCGGCCGTAGACGTACTCCTCTGCGCGGGACTTGTTGTCCTGGCCGGCAAGGGACTTGAGGAAGTCGAGGCCGGGAGTGGATTCCGGGGCGACCTTGGCGTAGGCGTTGACGGAGCCGCGGGTGAGCTTGCCGATGTGGAGCTTGGTGGTGAGGGCGTCGCGCAGATCGGTGGGTTTCTTGAAGAAGTCGAGCACCTGTTCCGAGCCGGTGTAACCGGTGGCGTTGAGCACGTCGTCGACTTCCCTGTCACGGTTGGTGGGCAGGATGCCGACCGCGTCGCCGGGGGTGTAGGTCATGGTGGGATCGAGGGCAAGCTCGATGTGGCGGGTCTCCTTTTCGGAGTCGCTGTCGGTCATGACGTAGTTGACCAGCATGGTGGAGACGAAGGGGTTGTTGCGGGTGTAGGTCTGGGTCTCAGTGCTCATCGCATCTCTCGCTTTTGGGCTGACTTTTAAGGCTACCATGTGGCCGGATTTGTTGGAAATGTGTCAAAGCCGGCAGAGGAACGGCTTGGCACCGGTTGATCTATGGAAAGATGGTCTGGAAGATCTTGGGAGGCTGTTTTGGCAGAAGTAGCAAGCGGCAAGACGATGACGGAGCAGGCGGGCTCGATTCAGGACAATCGTTCGGCGGAGGGAATCCGGTCGGCGTTTTTGCGGCACATGCGGCGGACGCTGGGCAAGCCGATTGAGCTGGCGAGCGAACTGGACCGGTACCGAGCGATGGCGCACGTGGTGCGGGATCGCGTGATGGACGACTGGATCGACACCGTGGAGCACTACAAACAGCAGGATGTGCGGGTGGTGGCGTACCTGAGCGCGGAGTTCCTGCTGGGGCCGCACCTGCTGAACGGCATGCTGAACCTGGGCATCAGCAGGGCGGCAGAGGTTGCGGCGGAGGGCATGGGGCTGAGCCTGACGGCGATGGCGGATGCAGAGCCGGAGCCGGGACTGGGCAACGGCGGCCTGGGCCGGCTGGCGGCCTGCTACATGGACAGCCTGACGACGCTGGAGGTGCCGGCGATCGGGTATGGGCTGCGGTATGAGTTCGGCATTTTTCGCCAGGAGATCCGGGACGGCTGGCAGATTGAGCACTCGGACAAGTGGCTGCAGTATGGCAACCCGTGGGAGATTCCGGCAAGTGATGCGAGCCAGGACGTATGGTTTGGCGGGCACACCGAGACGCAGACGGCCGAGGATGGAACGATCCGGTGGAAGTGGATTCCCGACTTCAAGGTGAAAGGGATCGCGTACGACACGCCGATCCCGGGATTCCGCGACCGGCAGGTAAACCGGCTGCGGCTGTGGAAGGCAGAGGCGGAAGACAGCTTCGACCTGGAGATCTTCAACCGTGGCGACTACATGGGTGCCGTGCGGCAGAAGATGGAATCGGAAACGATCAGCAAGGTGCTGTACCCGCCGGATGAGACGGAGCAGGGCAAGCGGCTGCGGCTGATGCAGCAATACTTTTTTACGAGCTGCAGTTTGAAAGACATGGTGCGCCTGCAGAAGCTGCAGGAACGGCCGATGAGCGAGTTCCACCTGAAGTGGACGGTGCAGCTGAACGACACGCACCCGTCCATCGGGATTCCGGAGCTGATGCGGATCCTGACCGATGAGGAAGGCATGGAATGGGAAGAGGCGTGGACGATCACGCAGGCAACGTTTGGCTACACCAACCACACGCTGCTGCCGGAAGCGCTGGAGAAATGGCCGCTGCCGATCTTTGCTTCCCTGCTGCCGCGGCACATTGAGCTGATTTATGAGATCAACCGGCGCTTTTTGAAAGACATGGCCGTGAAGTTTCCGAACGACCCGGGCAAGCTGGAGCGCATGAGCCTGATTGGGGAGGGCGGCGAGAAGCAGGTGCGCATGGCGAACCTGGCGGTGGTGGGAAGCAAGGCGGTGAACGGTGTGGCGGCGCTGCACACACAGCTGCTGAAGGAAGACACGCTGCGCGACTTTTACGAGGCGTTTCCGGAGCGTTTCAGCAACAAGACCAACGGTGTGACGCCGCGACGCTGGATGATGCTGAGCGATCCGCCGCTGACCTCGCTGATCAACGAATCGATCGGCACGGGCTGGCACACGGACCTGATGGAGTTGAAGGGGCTAGAGAAGTTTGTCGACGACAACGGCTTTCTGGAGAGATGGCGCAAGCGGCAGGAGGCATCGAAAGGGCGGCTGTCGGACTTTATCCAGCGCACGCTGGGGATGACGCTGAACCCGGCGAGCATGTTCGATGTGCAGGTAAAGCGGATCCATGAGTACAAGCGGCAGCACATGAATGCGCTGCACATCCTGAGCATGTATTGCAGGATTAAAAGCGGGGAGTTGAAGGATGTGCCGCCACGGACGTTCCTGTTTGGCGGCAAGGCCGCGCCGAGTTACACGTACGCGAAGCTGATGATCAAGCTGGTGTGCGCGGTGGGCGAGCTGGTGGGCAAGGACCCGGAGACGAAGGACCTGCTGCAGGTGGTGTTTGTGCCGGATTACTCGGTGAGCCTGGGACAGCGGATCTACCCCGCGGCGGACTTGAGCGAGCAGATTTCAACCGCGGGCAAGGAGGCCAGCGGTACGGGCTGCATGAAGTTCATGATGAACGGCGCGGTGGCAATCGGCACACTGGATGGGGCGAACATCGAGATTCGCGAGGAAGTCGGGGAGGAGAACTTCTTCCTGTTCGGCATGACGGCAGAGCAGATTGATGCGGAGCAAAAGAAGGGCTACCGGCCGCGCACCTATTACGAGAAGAGTCCGCTGCTGAAGGAAGTGATGGACGGGCTGAGCAGTGGGCGGTTTACGCAGGGCGATCGGGATACGTTTGCACCCATTGTGCGGGACCTGCTACAGGTGGACCGGTTTTTTGTGATGGCGGACTTTGACGACTACGTGCGCGTGCAGAACGACGTGAGCACGGCGTTTGCCGACCAGCACCAGTGGAGCAAGACAAGCCTGCTGAACACGGCACGGAGTGGAAAGTTCAGCTCGGACCGGGCGATTCGGGAGTACTGCGCGGAGATCTGGAAGGTGCCAGTGAAGCGGTAACGGCCGCTGGTGTGACGACGAAGCCCCCTGCTGCGGAGATGCGGCAGGGGGCTTTGCTCTGGATGTAGACGTCACTCGCGGCGGGGACGGACGGTGTTGGCTGCTATGGTTGCGTCGTGCAGGCGCGAAGACGGTCGCCGCTCTGGTGAGAATGGGGCGCTGCAGCCTTTGACCGGACCGCGCGCGTCTGGCGTTTCAGGCGAGGGTCCAGCGGACGGACCAGGGGGCGAGCTCGGTTGGGGAGGGGGCTGCGCCTTCAAGCCAGAGAGCTTTGCCGTCGATGCCGGTGTTTTCGGTGCTGGTGGTGTCGGTGCTGGTGTTGGCGGCGGCGATGTTGGCGGCGGTAAAGCCGTCGTGGGAGTCTGGGCGGAGATTGGCGCTGAGGCGGAGTTCCCTGCCCTCGTTGAGCTGCCAGGTGACTTCAAAGGCGTTGGCGGCGAGGATGCGGGGCGTGCCGCAGCGACGGGAAAGGTGGTGGAGGAGCGGTGCGATGTGTTGCAGGCGGGTGTGGAGGATGCCGGCGTACCAGGGAAGCCAATCCGCATGGGCAGGATCGCCAAGCTGGCGCCAATCGAGCTTGGCGGTCTGGAAGGTGGTTTCGGCCTGGGGGTCGGGAGCCTTGGCAAGGTCTTCGGGGGAGGCGTTGTGGAGCTTCTGGAGGAACTCGCGGCGGCCCTTGCTGACGTCTTCGCCGAGCTTGCCGCGGAAATCGCAGAAGTAGGGGAAGGGACTGGTGCTGGCAAACTCGTCGCCCATGAAGAGCATGGGGGTTTGCGGGACGAGCAGCAGAAGTGCCATGACGGCGCGTGCGTTGGCGTGCGGGATGAGGCTGTGAATGCGCTCGCCGGCGATGCGGTTGCCGATGAGGTCGTGGGTCTGGACGAAGCTGACGAACGCGGTGGGAGGAACCGGGCAGCGTGGGGAGTCGCCTTCGCCGCGGGCTTCCCGATCTTCCGCGGCGAGGATGAAGCCTTCTGCGATGGCGTGGGAGAGGCGGAGGGTTTCCTCGTCGGGGGAGCCGTCGGCGGGTTCGTCAAAGACGGTGCGCATGCCGGCGCCGAGCAGGTGGCTCATGTCGTGGTTCCACTGGGCGGTGTACTTTTCGGCGATGCCGTCGTGGTTGCGGACGAGCTCGGAGGAGATGTTGTGTTCGTCCTCGCGGATGAGGTGGACGCGGCGCGGGGGCTGCTGTGCGGCGGCGAACTCGTGGACGCGGATGGCCATTTCGTCGAGGACGTGGAGCTTGCCGTGATCGATGATGGCGTGCGAGGCGTCAAGGCGGAGACCGTCGACGTGAAACTCCTCGACCCAGTAGAGGGCGTTCTGGATGATGAGCTCGCGAACCTGCCGGGCGCAGCTGCCGCCGTTCGCGGAGTCCTCGTCGAAGTTGAGGGCGTCGCCCCATGGGGTGCAGTGCTCGCCCGTGAGGAGCTGCGGGAAGTAGCGCGGGAGGTAGTTCCCTTCCGGGCCAAAGTGGTTGTAGACGACGTCAAGAACCACCTGGATGCCGCGGGCGTGGGCGGCGTCGATGAAGGCCTTGAGGTCTTCCGGGCGGCCGTAGGTTGAGTCTGGCGCGTAGAGGAGGACGGAGTCGTAGCCCCAGTTGCGCCGGCCGGGAAAGTCGGCGAGACACATGAGCTCGATAGCGGTGATGCCAGTGGCCGCGAGGTGGTCGAGTTTCCCGGTGGCCGCGACGAAGGTGCCTTCAGGGGTGAAGGTGCCGACGTGGAGTTCGTAGAGGACGGTCTCGGACCAGGGGCGGCCCTGCCAGGAGCCGTCCTGCCAGGCGTAGGCGGCGGGGTCGATGACCTCGCTGGGACCGCTGACGTCCTGGGGTTGAAAGCGCGAGGCGGGGTCGGGAACGGGTGTGCCGTCAGGAAGAAGAAAGCGGTAGAGCGAGCCGGGGCGGGCGTTGGAGGTCACCGTCTCATGCCAGCCGCCGCCGAGCTGCAGGAGCGGCAGAGGTTCGGGCTGATCGTCCAAGAGGAGGCGGACGTTGCTGGCGGCAGGGGCGAAGAGGCGAAAACGAACACTGCCGGACGGGAGGACTTCCCCACCAAAGAGCATGCGGTGGGCACTTGTTCTGTGCGCGGTATCGATCACGGGAGGTGTGATGCAGGACGCGCCGTGCACGGGTACTTGCGTGGGGGCAAAGGCGTGGGGCTGGAAAGCTGTTGGTTTTAGCACACGCAGGCATGCGGGGATGTGCGGTTCCGCATCAGAGGTTCTATGCTTTCAAACTTTTGGGATGGCAAAACAGCGCGAGTGCTGAGCACCGCACTGGTATTTGCTGTGGTGCTGTACTTTTTACGCGCGGCGCGCGAGACGCTGACGCTGTTTCTGTTTGCCATTCTGTTTGCGTACTTTGTGGCACCCTTGGTGGGCAGACTGGAGAAACCGCTGCGCGGCAGGGGCAAGGCGATTGCCGCGGTGTACCTGCTGATTGTGGGCCTGCTGGTGGGGCTGGGGTTCCTGATTGGGCCACGGATTGCACAGGAGGCGCGCGACCTGACGACGAGCCTGCCGGGCATGGCGAATACGCTGGCGTCGGGCAAGTACCTGTCGGAGGTGGGGAGCTCGCATGGGTGGAGCGCGGAGCGGCAGGCGCAGATCCGTGGCTTCTTTATGGAGCACCGGGGCGAGCTGCTGGGCTATGGCAAGGTGCTGGGGGCGAAGCTGGCCGAGCCGGCACAGCATATCTGGTGGCTGATCCTGATTCCGATTCTGAGCCTGTTCTTTTTGAAGGATGGGGGGTCGATGGCCCAGGGCATCGTGCAGATAGGGCAAAAGCCGGAGCAACGGGCGGCGCTGCAGGGCATTGTGGGCGATGTGAACGTGATGCTGGGCAGCTACATTCGAGCGCAGCTGATCCTGGCGTCGCTGACGCTGGTGGCGTACACGGTGGTGCTGAGCCTGATGCGGGTGCCGTATGCGTTTGTGCTGGGGCCGCTGGCGGGCATTTTCGAGTTTGTGCCTGTAGTGGGACCGGCGATCGCCGCGGTGCTGGTGTTTGGGGTGGCAGGGCTGACGAGCTACAACCACCTGCTGTGGCTGGCGATCTTTCTGGCAATCTGGCGGTTGTTGCAGGACTATGTCAACTCCCCGCGGATCATGGGGGAATCGCTGGAGATCTCACCCATTGTGCAGATTTTTGCAGTGCTGGCGGGTGGCGAGCTGGCGGGGGTAGTGGGAGCGCTGGTGTCAGTGCCGGTGGTGGCGATTCTGCGTATTTTATGGAGGCGGATGAGCAGCGGCCGGAGCGTGGACGCACAGCTGGTGAGCGAGATGCCGACTCCAGCACAGCAGTACGCACCCGCGGCGCGGGGTACAGCTTAAAACGGGGAACGCCTGCTGCCCAGCGGGCCTGCCGTGAGTGCTTTGGCGGATTGCCAGCGTGCATGCGCGTGTTACGTATACGTGAGGGCGTGCCGACCATTGCTGCGGAAGCGTGACGCTAGGCCGGGTTACGGGGTTGGCAGGCAGTGGGTGCGGATGAGCTGGTAGAGCCGGCTGGCGGGTTCGGCAAGAGCCCTGTCCGCGGCGGTGGCGGCGTTCTGGCGGATACGGGCCGGCTCTCGCGACGAGAAGAGTACCACCCCGGGATGGTGAAGCGAACCCTTGAGCAGGAGGGCGGCGAGCATACCGGGTTGCGCCAGGTCGACGCCGGCCTGTTCCGTCCACGAGGGTAGGAGCGACGGATTGTGTTGCAGGAACTGCGACACCCGTGGGAGCGCACCGGCGATGGTTCGGTGCAGGATGTGAAAGCGCAGTGGCGAGAGCGGGGCGGTCGTGAGGGCGGACCACTCATGCTGCACCACGTGGCAGAACTCCGGGTGCGTGTGGACGAGGGTATCGATTGTGCTGCTGGGGCTGCCGACGCCGAAGCTGGTGAACTTGCCGGCGCGTTGTGCGTCTTCGAGCACGCGCTGCAGACCGTCGTGGGCGAGGTCGGCCGCTTCGGCATCGTGCAGGAGGAAGAGGTCGAGGTGGTCGACGCGCAGCTGGCGAAGCGTGTGCTCGAGGCTGGCTGCAACGTCGGAAGGGGTGAAGCTTGCCCTGGAGGTAGCGTGGGCGACGCTGCCCGCACGGCGGATGAGCGCCTGCCGCAGCGGAGGAAAGCGGTTTGCCACGGGACGAATGACGGCGCGCAGGGCGCTGAGCATGCCGCCGGAAGGGGGCGGGACGATGCCGTACTTGGAGGTAAGTGTGAGGGTGCCGGGGTGACGCCGCGCGAACTCACCGACTACGTCCTGTGCAGTGCCAAAGCCGTACATGGGCGCAACGTCGTAGTGGCGGATTCCGGCGTCGTACGCGGCCTGGAGCAGGTGCAGGGACTGGCGACGGCCAAGGCCGCCAGTGATGCCGGAGCAGCCGAAGCCAAGCCGGGTTGTGACGGGTCCACCGGGGCCGAGGGCAACTGTGGACGGGGTCAAGCGAGATGCTCCGCGAGACGGGCGGCGAGGGCGAGCAAGGTGTGCGTGGGATTGGAGAAGCCGGAGCCGGGGTAGACGGCAGTACTGCACACGTAGCAGTTGGAGGTGCCGTGCAGGCGGAGGTTGAGGTCGACAGCGCCTGCACGGGGCGAAGCATCCATGCGCATGCCGCCCATGTGGTGGAAGCTGTCTTCGCAAAAATCGACGAAGGCATCTGCCGGCTGAAGGAGAGCGGGGTGGGGGACCAGGTCGGCGAAGGGTGCGAGCGCCTGCCGGGCGAGGTGGACGAAGCAGCGGATGCTTTCAAGCTCCGTTGGGGCGATGACCCAGTTGACCTGGGCGCGCAACAGGCCGAAGGCGTCCCTGTCAGGCGTGAGAGTGATGGTGCTTGCACTGGTAGGCTGCTGTTCGCAATGAACGCGGAGCTGGAGACCGGCGCCGGGAGAGTGGTAGGCGCGGTGCTGCACGGCGTAGCGGTAGGCCTTGCGCGCCAAGAGCGGTGCGTGGCGCAGGGCGCCCCGGAGCTGCGCGGGAGTCGGTGGACGCAGGTGGCCGCGGAGTCCATCCTTGACCAGTGCCTTGAGCTCACCGAGAGAAGCGTCCTGCTCTTCTGAGGAGAAGACGGTTGCGCCGACGTTCAACATGCGGTGGCGGCGTTGCGTGTCTGCGTTGAGCTTTAACTTGGGGCTGTATTTGAACCCGTTCAGGAAGACGGTATCGAATGCTTGATGAAGCGCGGCGGGGTTGGTGGCGACGAGGGTCGCAGCGTTGCAGTCGATATGGTCCTGGAAGTACCTGCCGAGGACGGCGCACTGTTGCCACGGTGCGTGAGTCGACGGCTGAAGGAAGAAGCGTGCGCTCTCAATGGCGCCAAGGCAGAAGACATACTGGTCCGCGTGGAAGATGGCCTGCCTGCCGCATGCACTTCGCGCGCGGATGCCGCGGACGTGTTCGCCCTCGCAGACCGCTTCCACGGCGGTTGCGTGCAGCCAGACGGAGACGGCGGGACCCTGGAGGGTAGCGGTATGCAGGGAGGCAAAGTTCGGCTCGGGACACCAGCGGGAGAAGTAGAGATCGAAGTCGGCCAGCGCCGGAGGGTCGAGGTGGAGACGCTTCCAGACGTCCGCATCCTGTGTCAGGGAGGAGGCGACTCCCTCCAGCACGAGAGCCCGTTGATAGAAAGGGGCTAACTCCGCTTTTTGGAATGGCCAGCCGCTGCCAGGAACCCAGTCCCGTTTGCCGAAGTCGATGGGATCGAGTTCGAGGATCTGGCCGCCCCACAGGGTGGTTGTGCCACCGAGCCGCCTGGCGCGGCCCTGCTGCATGCCGCGATAGGGCCTGCCACCGAGGGCGCCGGAGGAGCTGTCCTGCGCGGCCGGTTCGGAGGCGTGGCCGCCAGCTTCCAACAGCGTGACGCGTTTGCCATGGCGGACACACTCCACGGCGAGAGCGATGCCGGCGGCGCCAGCACCAACGATGCAGATGTCCGCGGCGCTGGCGGCGTCTGGCAGATCGGAAGCGAGATCGAAAATCACGCCGCGACCGCCGGGTTGCCTTGACGCTCGCGCAGGTAGCGGTCGACGGCGGCGACGACGCCGGAACGAAATTTCTGCCAGGTGAACTGTTCCGCGCGCTGCCGGGCCTGCTGGCCCATGCCCTGCAGCTCCGCGCGATGCTCATGTGCCCAGGCGATGGCGTGCGCCAACTGATCGGGACGGCGCGGCTCGACGATGAAACCCTGCCGCTGATCTTCGATCAGGTCCGGCGCCGCGGTGTGGGTGGTGGAGAGGATGGGCAGGCCGCAGGCCATGGCCTCCAGAAGGACCTGGCCGAAGCCCTCTGCGATGGAGGGAAAGACGAAGAGGTCGGCCTGCTGGTATGCCTGGACAAGATCTTCAGGCGAGACGGACGGACGAATGGTGACGCGATCTTTCAGATGCTGGAAGAGACTGAGATCATCAACGACCCTGCCGCAGATGGTCAGGTGGAGATCGAGATCGGGCAGCAGGTGCAGAGCTTCCAAGAGGTAGCTAAGACCTTTGCGCTGGTTGATGCGGCCGACAAAGAGTAACTGCAGTGGACCCTGTATTGGCTTGTGCGCTGCCGGGGTAAACCGGCGCAAGTCGATGCCGTAAGGGACGACGGCGATGGCGGAGGGCGGGATGCCGTGCTCGACGAGGCTGTTGCGGGTGAAGGTGGAGGCGACGAGATAGTGGGTGGCGGCGGAGGCTTCGTGCACAAGGTTTTGAAAGTCGGCTTCGGGAAGGGCCAACTCCCACTCCTGCTGTAACGATGGAGCGCACTGCGGGTTGAGCTGCAGCTCCTGCCGGAGGAGCGTGCGCATGGTTTGCGGGTGAGGGTGCACCTGAAACAGCATGCCCGGCTTGCCATAGGCGGCGAAGGCCTGAGAGCCGAAGTAGCTGTAGCTGAGGAGGCCTGCGCCCGTGGTTCGCGCCAACGTGCCGGCTTTGCGGCCGATCTGGCCATCGGAGTAGCGCCTGACGGCGCGACGGCAGGCGAGGGGCAAGGAACGCACGCGCTCCATGGCGGTGGCAAGTGCACCGCTCCAGGCGCGGGTAACGATGCGGCGGCGGCTGAGGCCGGGAGCGTGGCGGACACGGCAAGCATCCACGAAGCTCCGTGGCAACTTGGTCGACGCCCAGCTCTCATCATTCCAATAGAGGTCGGTGACGAGAGCCTGAAGCGCGCCCACTTCCTCAAGCGCCAGGGCGACCTGGTATGCGTCGCGTGCGCCGCCGTGAACGACGACGACGCTGGCCGCCGCGGAGCGCTCTCTGTTCGTGTCGGGAGATAGACCTGTCATGCGGCTACTTTCACGAAGATGCAATACCGGCGGGCGGAGGCGCCGCGATCGGCCTAAACAAGGGCGGAGAAATGCTGCTGCAACTCCGCGGCGCACTGTGCCCAGGTGAACCGCTGGGCACGCGCGAGACCCGCGCGGCAGAAGTGCTGACGCGCGACGTCGTCCCGAAGCAGGCCAGAGATTGCGTCGAGGTGTGCGGCGGCGTCGGCAGGATCGACAAGGAGCGCGGCATCGCCTGCAATCTCCGGGATGGAGGAACTGTTGCTCGCGACGACTGCCGAACCGGAGGCCATGGCTTCCACGATGGGCAGGCCAAACCCCTCGTAGCGCGAGGGATACCAGACCACGCGAGCGGCAGCATACAGGGCATGCAGAGCCTCGTCCGAGACAAAGCCGAGCAGGCGGAAGCGATCGCCGAAGCCGACGGTTTGCTGCGCGTAGATGGGATTGGAGTGGTTGACGACGGCAACGATGAGGTCGGGAAAGCGCTGGAGCAGTTGTGGCACGACTGCAAGAATCAGCTCCGCGTTTTTGCGGAAATGAAGGCCGCCGGGAATAAGGACCAGTTCCCTGCCGGCAAGCCCGGCACCGGCAAGGAAGGCGTCGCCCTCTGGAGTTACAGGTGCAAAGAACTGTGGAGTTACACCGTTATAGACAGCGCGAATGCGCGACTTAATGGAAGGAAAGAAATGGGCAAGACGATCCGCTGAAAATTGGGAGACGGTGTGGAAGAGATCTACCTTGCGATCGAGCTTTTTGTAGAGAAGCTCCCACTTGAGACGGGTTTTCCAGTAAGTGCTGTCGCGGTGATGCGCACCTGGCTCGAAGTAACCCGCATCGTGCGCGGTCATGGCGAGCTTTGCCTTACGCACGGGGACATAGGATTCGCCGGTACAGAAGACAACGTCGACGTCGGGCCAGTAACTTTCGGCATTTGGACTATCGAGAAAAAACCAGCGTGCCTGCTGCCTGGAGGTGTCCTGCTGGAAGTTATGGTAGCGGTAACTTGTCCAGGGCTCGCGGACCAGCGGGAGGATGCGGTTTGCGTCTGCCTGATCGGCCAGGATGCGCAGATTCACGTCAGGGCGAAGGCCAAGATGTTCGGTGATCTGTCGTGCGGTGCGGCCGGCTCCGGTAGAGCCATGGATGTTACGCAGATGCACATATGCCAGCAGATTCAGCATTTTCGCGCTGCTGTCGCGTTCTGGCTCGACCCTGGATCCGTTCGTTTCCGGCGGCAACATTCAATCTCCTAGCGAGGTTTACAAGAGTGCAACGTAATTCTCCGGTACCACTTTTGTGCAGTAGTTACGGTACTTCTGATGGTGCTTCAAAGACAGGGGATGAACTGTAGCCTTTCGGCATCATTCGGGCGAGTGGCGACATGGGGATTTCGCGACGCCACCTATAAGTAGGAGACGACGTATGAGATGACGTATGAGACTGGTTTTGCCAATGCGGTGCTTTGTTTTACTCTGCCTGACAAGTGTATGTGGAGCGGCGCTATTGCCCGCCCAGGCGACCCTGGTACGCCGGGATGAAGCGGCGGAATACCGGCTGGGCGCAGGCGACCAGATTACGGTGCATGTGACCGATCTGGACGAGATTAGTGACAAGCCAGTAAGGATTGACCCGGACGGCAATGTGGACTTAGCACTGGTCGGCAATGTGCATGCCGCCGGGCTGACGCCGACGCAGTTGAAGGCGCAACTTGCGGTGCAGTTGAGTAAGTACATTACGGCGCCGCGCGTCTCTGTGAACGTTGTAGAAAATGCGAGCCGGCCGGTCTCGGTGCTGGGTGCCGTGACCCATGCCGGGGTGTACCAGTTACAGGGGCCGCGCACGCTGGCGGAGGTGTTGTCCCTGGCGGGTGGAACGGCCGCGGATGCGGGGCCGACCGTGGTGGTGACGCGCTCGAGCCAGTGGGGCCAGGTACAGGTCCCGGGCCTGAAGACCGAACTGAACGGCGCAACGAGCAGCGTAAAGATTCCGCTCGATCAACTGACATCGGCAACGAATCCAGCGGCCAACATTCTGTTGCAGCCGAACGACGTGGTGTCGGTGCCAAAGGCCGAGATCGTGTATGTCGTGGGCAATGTGCACAAGGCGGGAGGATTTTCGCTCAGCCATCATGAGACGCTGTCGGTGCTGCAGGCGATCTCGCTGGCGGAGGGATTTTCGCCGGACGCAGCAGCAAGCAGGGCGCGCATTCTTCGGCGTTCGCCGGAAGGCGACTCGGTACCGCCACGGGAGATCCTGGTGGATGCGAGCAAGATCCTTGCGGGCAAGGCACCCGATCAGCCGCTGTATGCCAACGATATTTTGTTTATTCCGAACAGCGCCTTCAAGGCGTCATCAAAGCGCGTGATCGAAGCTGCCATTGGCATTTCGACGGGCGTACTTGTGTACCGCTAACCCAGGTTTTCCTTTTTTTGGGGCTTTGTACCTTATGGCAACAAATTCCTCCTCTCTGCCGCCGTCCAATCGTTCGACCCTGCCGGTGACGGCAGGCGGCCAGAGTCTGTCGACTGCTGTACCGGTGCTGAAGCCAGTGCCGCACCCGGAGTACGAGACGCTTCCGTCGGAGTACCTGAGCCTGGTTCGCAGGCACTGGGGCAAGATCCTGCTATTTACGCTGTGCGGGGCGCTGCTGGCCTTGCTGGCGAGCGCGTTTGTGCAGCCCACTTACCAGTCGCATGTGTCTCTCGACATCCAGGGATTGAACGGCGACTTTCTGGGCATGCACGAGGTGGCGCGGACGGGTGACAACTCCGCGGACGGGCGCGAGGTCAACTTACAAACCCAGGTGAAGTTGTTCCAGAGCGACTCGCTGCTGCAGCGGACGAGCGCTTCCCTGCTCAAGGATGCGCATGCGCCAACGCTGGAGCGGCAGGATACGACATCGCGCGTGCTGCGATGGATGCACCTGCCGACGATGAAGGCGCTGCCGTATGCGGAGGTCGTGAATGAAACGGCGGACCGCGTAAAGGTGAAGCCCCTGGGAATGACCCGGCTGGTGGAGCTGACGTGTGTGTCGCAGGATGCGCAGGTTGCGGCAGGATTTTGCAACCGGCTGACGCGCGAGTTCGAGAGCGAGGACATTGAGACACGGGCCGCGGAGGCGCAGAAGACAAGCACGTGGCTGACACGGCAGCTTGCGGATGTGAAGTCGAAGGCGGAGGACTCACAGCGGAGGCTGGAGGCCGCGGTGGGTGGGAACGGGCTGGTGCTGAGCCAGCAGACCTCGTCCACCGGGGAGGAGCGGCTGCGCGACCTGCAGACGGAGCTGGTGCGGGCGCAGGCGGACCGGATGCAGAAGGAGGCGACGGCCTCACAGGCGCGCTTGTCATCGCCGGACATCCTGCCCGATGTGCTGGACAACCCGGCGTACCGGCAGTACCAGACGCGGCTGGCAGACTTACGCGCGAAGGTGGCAGAGCTGGTGCCGCCACTGACCGAAGAGAGCCCGAAGGTGATCCATCTGCGGTCGGAGATACGCGACGCCGAAGCGGGGCTGGCGGCGGCACGGACGACGACTTCAGGACGGCAGGGGAATGAACTTGCCTCAGCGCGCCACCGCGAGGACCTGCTGCAGGTGGCCTACAACGCGCAGCTGGCGAATGTGTCTTCGGACCTGCAAAAGGCATCGCAGGTGAGCCTGCTGAAGCGCGAGGTGGAGTCGGAACAGCAGCTTTACCAGACGATGCTGCAGCGTGCGAAGGAAGCGGGATTTGCGCTGGCGATGCAGGCGTCTTCCATTCGCGTGGTGGATGCGGCAAAACCCGCTCCCGTGCGATCGTCGCCGCAGGCACTGCGGAACGGTGTGGGCGGCGCGAGCCTGGGTGCGCTGCTGGGTGCCGGCTTGTTCTTCTACCGCGAACGCAGCACGCGTGTGTTTCGCATGCCGGGAGAGACGGCGGAGCTGCTGCAACTGCCGGAGCTGGGCGTGATTCCGCACGCAGAAGTGACCAAGCGGGTGAGGCGGGTGGCGTCGCCGCAGCTGCTGTCGCCGATCCATGGCGCGGGGACGGCAACGGGCATGACGACGGCGAGCTTTTCGTCGGAGGCGCTTGCGATTACGCGGTGGGAGGACCAGTTCTCCGTCATTGCCGAGGCGTATCGAAGCGTGACGTTTTCGATCCTGCTGTTGAACATCAATCGCGGGCCACGGACGTACGTGGTGTCGAGCCCGAGTGACGGTGAAGGCAAGACAACGGTGCTCTCGAACCTTGGGGTGGCACTGAGCAAGTCGCGGCTGCGCGTGCTGCTGGTGGATGGCGACCTGCGGAAGCCGCGCCTGCACAAGGTGTTTGGCCTGCGACAGGAGTCGGGACTGCGCAACCTGCTGCGGGGCGATGTGAATCCTGTGACAACGCCGGTGCAGGCATTCTGCCGGGCGACCGATGTGCCGAACCTGTTTGTGCTGCCGGCGGGAACGGGTGGCGAGAACAGCGTGGAGCTGCTGCATTCGCCGCAGGTGGCGCCGCTGCTGACGCGGCTGAATCGTGAGTTCGACATTGTGCTGATCGACACGCCACCGATGCTGCACATGGCGGATGCGCGGCTGCTGGCGGGCATGAGCGATGGGGCCATTTTGATCCTGCGGGCAAACGCGACGTCGGTGCCGGAGGCGGCCATGGCGCGCGACCTGTTCGATCGCGACGGGGTGCGCCTGATCGGCACGATTCTGAACGACTTTAACCCGGAACGCGAGGGGATGGGGGAGTACTACTCCTCGTACGAACGGTACAGCACGGCGGAGAAGGAGAAGCGGGGAGGCACGGCGTGACGGGTGCCTGCGAGGACATGCCGGTGGAGGTATCTGCCGCGCTGGAAGACGGGTCCGCGGATGCGCTGACGCCGTTGCCTGTGCAGCATGCACCGTTGCCGACGCAGGTACGCAAGAACCTGGTGCGGAGTACGTCGGCGCTGGGGGCGGGCGTGTTCCTGGAGCGGGGCTGTGGATTTGCGGCAAACGTGCTGGCCGCGCGGCTTGGAGGAGCGCCGGTGTTCGGAACGTACTCCCTGGCCATTGTGACGGCAAACAATATTTCGACCTATGCCGCGGGCGGGATTGGGGCGACGGCGGCAAGGTTCTCTGGCAAGTATCCGTACGACAGCACGGGGTACCGGACGCTGGGTGGGGCGCTGACGATCGTGTCGTGCACGTCTGCGGCAATTGCGATGGCAGCGTTGTGGTTCGGCGCGCATCCACTGGCGGAGTTGCTGGGCAAGCCGGAGCTGACGCCGCTGTTGCGATGGGCGGCGGTGCCGGCCGCGGGCACAATTCTGCTCGAGTGCGCGCGCGGCTTCTTTGCGGGCCAGCGCAGGATTGCGGCGCTGCTGCTGCTTTCGGTGACGGTGGGCGTGGGCATGCTGGGCGTGTTGCCGGCGCTGGCGCACCGGGGCGTGGTGCGGCACATGGTGCTGGCGCAGGGCGGGATCGCACTGGGAGCCGTGCTGGTGTGCCTGCTGCTGCGCGGCCGGCTGGGATTGCAGCAGGAGCAGCACGGGCAGGGGGGACCGAGCTTTGCGGCGGTGCTGCGCGAGATTTGGGGCTTCGGGTTTGTGCAGCTGGCGGGGATGGTGGGATCGAACCTGGCCGGATGGTGGCTGACGACGCTGATTGCGCGCGCGGACAGCTCGCTGGTGCAGATGAGTTTTTTTGCGGTGGCGAGCCAGATGCGGAACCTTGCGGGCATTGTGCCGGGTCTGCTGACGGAAGGAAGCTACGCCGTGATGGCGGCGCCGGACGACACGGACCGGACGCCGCACCGGGTGATGGCGCTGTGCAGTTATGCGTCGCTGGCGGTGGCGTTGGTGCTGGCCTGCACGGGCATCGTGGTGGTGCCGTGGGGGCTGCACGTGCTGTATGGCCGGACGTACAGCGCGGCGGCGGCAACCGTTGCGATGGGGCTGGCGATTGCAGTGGTGCACATGGGCAACGCGCCGGCGGCGGCACGGCTGACGGTGGTGTCCATTCGATCGACGGCGGTGATCAACACGGTGTGGGCGGCGTTTGTCGCGGTCGCCGCAAGCGTGCTGTTGCTGCACGGGGGAACGGCGTGGCAGGGCATGGCGGTGATTCTTGCGGCACACCTGCTGTCGTCGTCGCTGGTGCTGCTGACGCTGCGATGGAAGGACCATGTGCCGGCGGGCATGGCCGTGGCGTATGGCACGGGAGCGGTGGGAAGTGTGGTGCTTGCAACATTGGCGGTGCTGCGGGAGTATGCGCCGCAACATGCGGTGGCGTTGACGACGGCGATGCTGCTGGTGCTGTGTGCGACAGGCGCCATGCTGCTGCGGTTTGGCCAGATGCATGGATGGATGCCCTCGCGGGCAGTGTGGACGGGGCTGCTGCGGCGCCTGAACGTGCGTGGGCGACGCACGGAGGTGCTGCATGTTTGAGGCACTGATCCTTGCAGTAGCGGTGATTGTGATTGGCGGGATGGCGGTGGCCTATGACGGCAGCCGCGACGCGTTTCATCCGCTGATGATTCTTGGGCCGATGCTGGGATTTCTGTACGCGTGGATGCCCTACAAGCTGCTGAGCGGTGGCGGTCTGGACCGGTTTTTCGATCATGACCAGCTGGTGCATGTGCAGCTGCTGAATGTTCTTGGGGTGCTGGCGTGTGTGGCAGGCATGCTGCTGGTCGGAACGCGATGGTCGCGGGAGGCCGAGCCGGAAGCGGCCATGCCCAAACGCATGCTGAACCGATTGCTGGTAGCGGCCGGGTGCATCGGGACGGTGGGCGTTCTGTGCTGGCTGGTGACGATTGTGACGGTGGGCGGGTTTACCGCCGCGTTTGGCACGTCGTACACCGGCGGCAACAGTGAAAGCGGATATGTGCGGGACGGTGTGATGCTGCTGCTGGTGGCGGTGCTGCTTTCGCTGGCGGTGCTGGCAAAGGGCGGGCCGCGCTGGTTGTCGCTGGGGATGGCGGCGGTGTTTGCCGCGCCGTGGGCCGCGAATGCACTGCTGATGGGACGCCGTGGGCCGACGTTTGGCCTGGCCGTGGTGCTGCTGATGGGCTGGTACATGAGCCGGGGAAAACGGCCGCCGGTGCTGGCGATGGCGGTTGCCGGCCTGTGCCTGGGATGGCTTGTGCTGTTCCTGGTGACGAACCGGCAGAGCCTGTACCTGGGCTCGGACTTCGACGTGAAGACGGACGTTGGCGAGATTGTGGACAAGCCGCAGACTGGCAACGAGTTTATTTACGGCGCGGGCACCGTGCTGAGTGCGGAGCGGCGGGACCATTACTTCTGGATGCGGCGGTACCTTGCCCAGGTGTTTGTGCGACCGGTGCCTTCGTCGATATGGCCGACCAAGTACGAGGACTTCGGCGTGCCGGAATTGCTGTACAACGCGGGCACGGGCGAGGGGTTCGGCGACACGCTGGGATGGGTCGGAGCGACGGGCTCCGCACCGGGCATTATTGCCGACCTTTGGCTGGAAGCGTGGTGGGGTGCGGTTGCGCTGATGGGGCTGATCGGTTGGGCGTATGCGTCGGCGTGGAAACGCGCGGTGCTGCAGGGCCAGCCGTGGTCAAGCGTGTATGTGCTGCTGGCAGCGCTCTCGATTTACCTGGTGATGCAAACGGGCGAGGCCATGATTTTTCGCACGCTGGAGCTGTGCGTGCCGTGCTGGCTGGCGTGGCGCTGGGCGGCTCGACCGGCCCGGCAAAGCGGTCGCAGAACGAGACGCTATGAACGGATGGCTGCCGCAACATCGGCCACAGCAGAGGTGACGCAACATGCCTGACATTTACGAGCAACACATGCAGGGAGCGGCGGACAGGCATTGCCGCGTCGCGGTGTTGTGGATCGACTGGTACCCGTACCACGTGGCGCGGCTGATTGGCCTGATGCAGGCACCGACGCTGGCGGGCCGCGTTGCAGGCCTGGAGATGGTGGGCGGCGTGGGCGTGCACGCGGGACTTAAGTTTCGCGAGGAAATGCCGGAAGGCTTGCCGGTAGAAACGCTGATGCCCGACGAAAGCTGGCAGAGCGCCAACAAGCTGACGCTGGCGCGGCGGGTGTGGGAGCGGCTGACGGTGTTGAATCCGGAAACGGTGCTGGTGCCGGGGTATTACACGCTGCCGGCGATTACGGCGGCGGTGTGGGCACGGTGGCATAACCGCAAGAGCGTGCTGATGACGGAGAGCTGCTCGTACGATCATGTGCGCTCCCCGTGGAAGGAAGCGATCAAGCGGCTGGGGCTGCATGCGCTGTTTGGATGGGCGGTCGCGGGCGGCAAGGACCATGTGGCGTACCTGCGGCAGTTGAAGTTTCCGGCAGAACGCATTGTGCGGTTTTACGACGTGGTGGACAACCGCAGGTATGCCGATGGCGTGCAGGCGTTGCGCAAGGAAACGGCCGCCGAACATGCGCTGCCGGAGAACTACTTTTTGTTTGTGGGCCGGATGGCGCCGGAAAAGAACACGCTTGGATTGCTGGCGGCATGGCTGATTTACCGGTACAAGGGCGGGACGTGGCCGCTGGTGATGGCGGGAGACGGACCGGATATGCCGCAGGTGCGGTCCATTTTGAAGGATTCGCCGTACCGCGCGGAGGTGTACCTGCCGGGGTTGCAGAGCTCGGCACAGCTGTTGCCGCTGTATGCGTTTGCGTCGTGCTTTGTGCTGCCGAGCAAGCGCGAGCCGTGGGGGCTGGTGGTGAACGAGGCGATGGCTGCGGGGGTGCCAGTGCTGGTGTCGTCGCACTGCGGATGCGCGCCGGACCTGGTGCAGCATGGCAACACGGGCTGGGTGTTTGACCCGGAGCAGGAACGCGTGCTGAGCATGCATCTGCAGATGATTGAGCGGATGCCTGTAGAGGAGCGGCAACGGATAGGGCGGAACGGCGCCGAGCGCATTCAGGCGTATACGCCGGAGCGATTTGGGCTGGAGGTGGCATCCATTGCGGATGCTATGCCGACGCCGGCGGGTGTGCAGCATGCGGCGGGGCAAAGCCGATGACGCCGCTGGTCACAACGGTCGCGACGGGTCCGCCGTGGCGGGTGCCGAAGAGCCTGCAGCCGCGATGGGTGGAGGCGGTGTCGGACCTGCACCCGCGGTACGGCGGCATGAGCGCGGCGGTTCCGGCGCTGGCGACGGCATTGATGGAGTGCGGAGTGCAGGCGTCGATTGCAGCGTTCTGCCGTGCCGACGAGTGCGTGGTTCCGACGGGAATGGGGGAGGTTGCCCTGAGTTACTGGCCGGCGGGCCGGAAAGAGTGGTGGCTGCACCCGTCGCTGGGGCGGCGCTACCGGGAGTCGCTGCGGGACGCGGACGGCGTACACGTGCACGGGATGTGGCGGCAGAGCTCGGTGATGGCGGCGGGGGCGGCACGCGCCCTGCGAAAGCCGTATGTGGTATCGGCGCACGGCATGCTGGAGCCGTGGGCGCTGCGCAACCACCGGGTTCGCAAGCAGGTGTACTCCGCCCTGGTGGAGCGCAGCATTCTGCAGCACGCGGGATGCCTGCACGCGCTGACGCAGGCAGAGGCAGAGCACTACCGCAGATACGCGGGAGGCCGGCCGGTGGCGGTGATTCCGAACGGTGTGCAGGCGCCGCTGCTGCTGTCACCCGAGCTGTTCCTGGCGATGTTTCCGCAACTGAGGGGCAAGCGGGTGGTGCTGTTTTTGGGACGGCTGCACCCGAAAAAGGGCGTTGGGCTGCTGGTAAAGGCGTGGCTCGAGTTGGACAAGGGACATGAGGACATGACGCTGGTGGTGGCAGGGCCGGACGACGACGGCATGCGCGCGCACCTGGAGTCGCTGTGCCAGGACCGCGCGGACGCCGTGCTCTTTACCGGCATGTTGAACACGGAACAGAAGTGGAGCGCACTTGCGGCAGCGGAATGCCTGGTGCTGCCGTCGCACTCGGAAGGGCTGAGCATGAGCGTGCTGGAGGCCATGGCGGCAGGCACGCCGGTGCTGTTGACGCCGCAGTGCAACATGCCGCAGGTGGTGCAGAACGACGCGGGATGGGAGGTGCATCCGGACACGAACGAGGTGGCGGAAGCACTGCGGTATGTGCTGGGACGCACGCCGGCGCAAAACGCGGCGACGGGAGCGTGCGGGCGGCGGTTGATGGAGCGGGACTACACGTGGGCGTCGGTGGCACGACGCATGGCCGACGTGTACGGCTGGTTGCAGGGCGGCGGATTGCCGACCACATGTGAGGTGATGCGATGAATGCAGCAGTTTGCCCGGTGGACCTGGGCACGTATGACAATGCCTGGTACAAGCCGGGGCCACTGTGGAAACGGAGCCTGTGGTTTTTCGTGGGCCAACCGCTGCTGCGGCAGACGTGGTTACCCTCAAGCGGCATGCGGGTGCGGCTGCTGCGGGCGTTTGGCGCGCGCGTGGGCAAGGGCGTCGTGATCAAGCCGCAGGTTGAGGTGAAGTACCCGTGGTTCCTGACGATTGGCGACCACTGCTGGATTGGGGAACACTGCTGGATCGACAACCTGACGACGGTGAGCCTGGGCAACAACGTTTGCCTGTCGCAGGGAGCGTACCTGTGCACGGGCAACCATGACTGGACCGACCCGTCGTTTGGGCTGATGATTGCGCCCATTTACTGCTGTGACGGCTCATGGGCGGGTGCGCGGTCGCTGCTGGGACCGGGCACGGTGCTGGACGTTTGCGCCGTGGCTGCGGCGGGTTCGGTGGTGACGGGCATTGTTCCCGCGTACGAGGTGCACGCGGGAAACCCAGCGAGCTTTGTGCGCTCGCGGGTGGTCGTGCCGAAGTCGACCCAGGCCGATCTGGAGACGATTCGATGAAGTTGCTGATGATGAACCAATTTTTCTGGCCGGATTCGTCGGCGACGAGCCAGCAGTTGACCGACCTGGCAACGGGCCTGGCGCAGCGTGGCCACGAGGTGCACGTGTTGTGCAGCCGTGGAGGGTATGCAGAGGTGGAGAGCAGCGGAGACGCGCCGCCGGTCACGATTCATCGGGTTGCGAGTGTGCCATTTGCGCGGGGCAGGCTGGGACGCATCCTGTCGTACGCGTCGTTCTACCCGCTTGCGCTGTGGAAGGCGCTGACGCTGCCACGCATGGACGTGGTGGTGTCGTTGACGACGCCGCCGCTGCTGTCGGTGGTGGGAACGGCGGTGAAGGCACTGCGGGGGTCGCGGCACTACATCTGGGAGCAGGACATTTATCCGGATGTGGCGGTCAACCTCGGCGTGATCAAGGAAGGCGGCGTACTGGACCGTGGCATGGGCCTGCTTGCGGACGGGTCGCGGCGGCATGCGGACGGCCTGCTGTCGCTGGGCGAGTGCATGACGGAACGGCTGGCGCGGCGAGGGGTTCCGCGGCAGCAGATTTACCAGACAGAAAACTGGTCGAATGCGCAGGCGATTACGCCGCGGCCGCGGCCGGGCGACCCGGACCAGCTGGTGCTGCTGTACAGCGGCAACCTGGGGCTAGCGCACGACCTGGACACCTTTACGCAGGCAATGGACGCGCTGCGGGACGAAGACCACTTTCGCTTCCTGTTTGTGGGCGGTGGGAGCCGTCGCGCCGAGCTGGAGCAGTTTACGCAGGACCGGTCGCTGCAGTCGGTCGAGATGCGCGGATATGTGCGCCGGGATTTGCTGAGCGAAGGTCTGGCTATGGGCGACATCGGCGTGGTGCTGCAGAACGATAATTGCTCCGGGCTGGTGGTGCCGAGCAAGGTGTACGGCATTATGGCAGCGGGCCGGGGCGTGCTGTTTATTGGGCCGGCCGATGCGACACCTGCCCTGACGATTGAGCGACACGGATGTGGGTGGCGCGTCGCGAGTGGGGATGTGGACGGGTTGGTTCGGCTGCTGCGGCACCTTGCCGCGCATCCGGAAGAGGTGCGGGCTGCCGGCGAACGGGCACGGCTGGCGCTGGAGCAGCATTACGATCTGCCCATCGCGGTCGACCGGATGGCACGGATCCTGGAGGGTGGGGATCCCATGGCGGCGTTGACCAACAGCTACGCGCCACGGACTGCCATGCCCGCAGCCATGTCGCCTCAAGAACGCACGGCTCGCGAGAGAGCTGCTTAAGGAGCTAAACGTGATGTTCGCCTTTGCTCTTGGTTTGAGCTCGTTTTTGCTGTGCCTGGGGACAACACCCCTGGTGCGGAATTTGTTTGTGCGGTACGGGAAGATGGACCATCCGGACAGCGATCGCAAGTTTCATGCCGAGGCGGTCCCGCGGTCGGGCGGGATCGGCATCATGCTGGCGTACTTTGCGTCGTTCGGGCTGATGTACCTGTTGCTGCCTTCGGGTGTGTCGCTGTATGTGAACCACCACGCGTTGCTGCGGGCAGTATTGCCGGCGACGGCATTGATGTTCCTGGTTGGACTTGCGGACGACCTGTTCGACCTGAAGCCGAAGCACAAGCTGGCGGGACAGGTGGTAGCCGTGGGCGTGGCCGTTTCGCTGGGCGCCCGGCTGACGCTGGTGCACGGGCCGGCCTGGCTGGGCGTGGTGCTGAGCGTGATGTGGCTGCTGGCGTGCACCAATGCCGTGAACCTGATTGACGGCATGGACGGCCTGGCTACCGGCGTAGGACTGACGGCCACCCTGACCACGATGCTGGTCGCGCTGCTGAGTGGGAACATGGGGCTGGCCATGGCGACAGCTCCGCTGACGGGTGCGCTGTTCGCTTTTCTGCGCTATAACTTTAGCCCGGCTTCTGTGTTTCTGGGCGACAGTGGGAGCCTGAGTATCGGCTTTTTGCTGGGCTGCCTGGGGCTGGTATGGGACAGCCATGCGGGCATGCTGGGGATGGTTGGGCCCTTGATGACGATGGCTCTGCCCCTGGTGGATGTGAGCCTGTCGATCCTTCGCCGCTTTCTGCGGCGCCGACCGATCTTTCAGGGAGACCGCGGGCATATTCACCACCGTGTGCTGGCGTTGGGATTTACACCGCGGGGAGCGGCGCTGGTGCTGTACAGCTGCTGCTTTGTGTCGGCGTCGCTGGCGCTGGTGCAAACCTTTGGGCAGCGCGAGATGGGCCTGTTTATCGTGCTGCTGTTTGGGGTGCTGGTGGTTGTGGGCATCCGGCGGCTGGGATATGTGGAGTTTCGTGCGGCGCGCACCATCCTGAAAAACCGGGTCTTCCGGCGCGCGGTGCAGGAGGAGATCTACCTGGAGGAGTTACGCCACGCGCTGACGGAGGCGCAGACCCGGGAAGAGTGCTGGACCGTGTTGCAGCAGGCATGCGAGGAGCTCTCGCTGTCCGGGGCGCACTTGCAGCTCGGTTCTGAGCTGTTTGTGCGAGAGGCGATGATGGCAAGCGATGTTGCATGCCAGCTGCGCATCAGTCTGGCGGAGAATAAATGGCTGCTCCTGACGGGATCGACGCCGGTCGCCACACGCACGCTGGCGACACTGATCCACCACATTCAGGCAGCGGTTCACCAGCGGCTTGCCGTGCTGCAAGATGCTGCCATCACGATGGATGAGGCCGCGTGATGGACATGAACGGCGTGGCTGGAAAAAGGCAGCCGGCATGGCATGTGCTCCAGATTTCAGGGCCGCTCGATCTGGAGTTTGCGGCAGCCATGGCAGAGCTGGCGCCGGTGACGGGATGGGAGCCGGAGCGCACGCTGGTGCCGTGGACAAGCGGTGATGCGCTTGCCGCGCAGAGCAGGCGGGACGGCCCGAACCTGACGCGGCGATCATTTCCACTGTTGCGCGGTTATGCGAAACCACCGCTGTCCGCAATTGCGCGGACAGGTCCAACAGTAGCGCGGCTGCTTGCAATGCACGCCGAGGTGCCGGGTGAGGATGTGCTGGTGTGCACCGTGCCGTACTTTGCGCCGGTGGCGGAGCGCTGGCCTGGACCGGTGGTGTACTGGCTGACGGACCTGATCACCCACTACCCGAGTTCGAAGGGCATTGATGTAGAAGCGCTGGACCGGCGGATGTGCAAGGCGGCAACGCTGCTGTGCCCGAACTCAACACGGCTGCGGGACTACCTGCTGGCGCAGGGCGGCAACCCGGAAGCCATGCTGATTGTGCCGAATGCGACGCGTGCGACCAATGTGTATGCGGAGCCGCCAACCGCGCCAGCGCCCCTGCCCAAGGCGGCGCGGCACCTGCAGCGGCCGGTCGCGGGCGTCATCGGAAACCTGGCCGGCAACATGGACTGGCTGCTGCTGGATGAGGCAACGCTGCGAACGCCGGGGGTGCAATGGCTGTTCGTGGGGCCGACGGACATGGCGATTCCAGAGATCGTGGAGCGGAAGGCGCGTGAGCGTGTGATGGCGCGGGCAAACACCACGTTTGTGGGCAACCAGCACTATGGCGACCTGGTGCACTATGCCCGGAGCTTTGACGTAGCCGTGCTGCCCTACCGGAAGTGCGAGCCGACTTACTCCGGATCGAGCACGCGGTTTTATGAGCACCTGGCGGCGTGCCGGCCGATGCTGGCAACACGCTCGTTTGAAGAGCTGTTGCACAAGGAACCGTACCTGCACCTGGTGGACACGGCGGACGATGTTCTGGACGGACTGTACCGGCTTGGCGCCGGCAGGTACGACGACGGCCATGTGACCGAGCGATGGCTGGCGAGCCAGGGGGAGACGTGGCAGGCGCGTACCGCCGCCGTGTTTGAGCGATTGCAGCGGGAAGTGGCCAAGTCTCCAAAGGCGCTCACGCTCCCGCGGCCGGCAGAACTGGCCGCGGGAACGTTCGAGATGGTGAACCAGGCGTAAGCGTCAGCGAGAGACGGTGATGGTGGCGATGTTGGACAGCAGGTTGTTGTTGCTGATGTCGTGCCCCCACACCTGGAGCTGATGGGTACCCACCGCCAACACGGACGTGTCGAGCGAGTAGACGTAGGGAGCACCGGTGACTCGGTGCGTTCCCCAGGGTTGGCCGTCGACCATGAGATAACTGCCCGCGGCATCCAGCGTTTGCGAAATGCTGGCTGTCGCGTACACGATGCCGGAGATGGCCTGACCACTGATGGGATAGGTGAGGGAAAGAGGGTAGGTGCTGGAGAGGACGGGAGGCGTTGGAGACGGTGCTGGTGACCCGGTGGCAGAGCCGTTGGAGACGGTGACCGCGATTGCCGGCGAAAGCGTCGTGCTGTTGCTGATGTCGTGCGTCCACAACTGGAGCGTGTGGGACCCGTCTGGGACGCTGAGCGTGTTGAGCGTGTAGAGGTAGGGCGAGCCGGTGACGCGCTGCGCGCCAACCTCAACACCGTCGATCGTCAGGTAGGATCCCGCAGCGTCGAGGGTAAGAGCGATTGCGCCGGTGACGGTGACGGTTCCGGAAAGTGTCTGGCCCGCGACCGGGGTGACGATGCTGACCGGGGAAGCGGGCGCTGCAACGG
>CAXUHM010000045.1:0-27939 GCA_964250935.1 uncultured Terriglobus sp. | reverse complement strand
AAATTCGGGTGCTGGCTGCGGAACGGTCACGCCGCCGCAAAGTTGCTACGGCCATCTTACGCGCCATCACTGACACACAAAACTTCCTGTTGCGGAAAACTCTTCCCAATGCACGAGGAACCTTGGCGAATACTGTCGAGCGTTCCACCCGCGGCCCCTTTCGCACGGCTTTGCACACAGACCGCAACAGGCTTAGTCTCCGACATATGAAGTACCTGTCCCACTGCACATTCCTGCTTGCTGTCGTGGCGCTCTGGCCGGGGGAAACCGTTCTGCTGCATGCGGCAGACAAGGTCGAGGCCAAACCCGCTAAACCGCCGCGCACTCATGCTGTCTCGCTTGGCCCCGTCCGGCGCGTCCCCTTTGTGGCGGCCGATGTCTCCAGGGAAGACAAGTCCGACGAGGCCGGCACGCTGAAAATTCGCGCCCTGTTCGTCGACACCCGGCAAAAAGACTGGACCACCGGCGACCTGCACGAGGTGACGGACCGCTCGTTCGTCGTGCAACGTGTGCTGCACGTGAACGACACCCTGCCCGACGAGCATGGCGCACGCTGGGTGTGGCAGCCCGGTCCGTGGATCCTGGTCGACCGCGTCACTGGCCATGTTGCCGCGCTGCACCTGCCCGACTTCGATGCCGGTGTCAGCGATGTCACCTGGTATCGCGACTACGCCGCCTTCTGTGGCGTTCATACGGCTGCGCGCGGCGCCGGCCTCACCGCCATCGCCTGGCAGATCGGCTCACGCAAGGCGGCGGTCGACAAGGTCATCGGCAAGTGGCCTCAGGCCGAGCGGCTTCGCCCCACCTGTGCCCCTGCAAAGTGGCAGCGCGAACCCATGCGCGTCACCCTGCAGCCAACCGGTGGTGCCGCCGTCAGCTTTGACGTCGTTGGTACCTCGACCGCGCTGGTCGAAGATGGAGACGGCGACGATGAATGATGCACTGCGGCATACCTCCGGCAAGTCCGAAGAACCCCTGCCCTCATCGCACGCAGATATCCCAGCGCCACTGGCGCTTGATCCGCTTCTGCAGGCTGCCGCGCTCGCCCACGGCCACCTCTGCGCCGGTCAGGTACTCGGCGTCCGCATGGCCATGCACGCGTGCGCTCTGCTTGGCATTACCGACCCGCGCGGCACCGACCGCAAACGCCTCGTCACCTTTGTCGAAATCGATCGCTGCGCCACAGACGCCATCGGTGTCGTTACCGGCTGCCGTCTGGGCAAGCGCGCGCTCAAGTTCGTCGACTTCGGCAAAATGGCCGCCACCTTTGTCGACCTCACACGTGCCCTGGGCAACGACGTCTACGGTGGCGTTCGCCTTGCCGCGCGAGAAAGCTCCAAAGACCTCGCCCGGCAGCGCTTTCCTGAACTCACCGACAAGAACCAACAGCAGATGACCGCCTACCGCGATCTGACCGATCAGGAGCTTTTCACCGTCCAGCGGATTGAGCTCTCCCTTCCGCCCAACGAGTTTCCCGGCTTCAAGGGGCCGCGCGTTGCCTGTGCCCGTTGCGGAGAAGGTATCAATTACAGGCGCGAGGTCATGATCGACGGCGAGATCCTTTGCCGCGCCTGCGCTGCCCCCGAGCCCTACTACCGGGTGGTCGATCCGGAATCCTAGCTTCGCGCACAGAAAAGCCGGTGCACGCGCACCGGCCTCGAACCTATCTGTTCCGCATTGCTACCGACGGTATCCGCCATGGCCGGCAAACCCGCCGCGGCCGACATACCCGCCACGGAATCCGTAGCCGCCACGGTACCCACCGTACCCGCCACGGTAGCCATAGCCGTAGTACGGACGACCATAGTACCCGCCGTAGTAGCCACCGTAATACCCGGGACCGTACGCGTACGGATAGCCGTAGCCATAGCCGTACCCTGGGCCGTAGTAGCCGCCACCGTAAACCGGGCCGCCAATGCTGATGCCAAAGCCGACACGCTGCGCCTCAGCCTTGTGCGGGGCCGCGAACAGCAGCGCACCGGCAAGGGCTGCGCCCGTCATCCATGTTGTCATCGCTTTGATCATCACTGCACCTCCACTGTGCCTTTAGATGAACCCGGGCCTCGTGCGGATGTTGCGCCCGTGCCTTCGGTCTTGCGCAACGTGGAGCGGCAAATGCCACTTTACCGTGTGCGCCCTGCCGTCTCCACCGCCGCCGCCGCTCGAAACAGCTTTTCTTCCTCAAAATGCCCCGCCAGCAACTGCACACCAATGGGCAGCCCGGTGCTGCTTTGTCCAAACGGCACCGACGCCCCACAGATACCTGCCAGCGACGCAGCGACCGTATACACATCTGCCAGGTACATGCTCAGCGGATCGTCCGACTTCTCCCCCAGCTTCCACGCCGGCGTTGGCGTCATCGGCGTTACCAGCACGTCCACCCCGGCAAAGACGGAAAGAAAGTCCCTGGCAATCAGCGTGCGCACCTGCTGCGCCTTTCGGTAGTAGGCATCGTAATACCCGGCGGACAGCACATATGTTCCCAGCAGGATGCGCCGCTTGACCTCCGCTCCGAAACCCTCTTCACGGCTTTCGCGAAACATCTTACTCAGCGTGTTCGCATTCGCTGCCCGGTGCCCAAAGCGCACCCCGTCAAACCGCGACAGATTGCTGCTTGCCTCGGCCGTCGCGAGCACGTAATACGTCGGAATGGCGTAGGCAGTATGCGGCAAACTGACCTCGACAATGGTGCACCCCTGCTCCTTCAGCGCCGCGATGGCACCTTCGACTGCGGCGCGCACCTCGGGGTCCAGGCCGTCCGCAAAGTACTCCTTCGGCACACCCACACGCATGCCGGCCACCGGCTGCCTTGTCGCACCCACGTAGTTGCCCACCGACTCCCGCGAGCTCGTCGCATCCATTGCATCCGGCCCACTCAGCACCCGCAGCATGGTCGCCGCGTCGGCAACCGTGTGCGCAAACGGCCCCACCCGGTCCAGGGAACTCGCGTAGGCAATCAGCCCATAGCGTGACACCCGGCCATACGTGGGCAGCACGCCCACTACGCCGCAAAATGCCGCCGGCTGCCGGATCGACCCGCCCGTATCTGTGCCCAGCGATGCGGCGCAGAACCCGGCTGCAACCGCCGCTGCGCTTCCGCCGCTCGAACCCCCCGGCACGCGGTCCAGCGCCCGCGGATTCCGCACCGGCCCGTACGCCGAGTTCTCGTTCGACGATCCCATGCCGAATGCATCGCAGTTGCACTTGCCCAGCAGCACCGCACCCGCGGCCTCCAGCTTCGCCACTGCCGTTGCGTCATAGGGCGGATGGTACCCCTTTAAAATTGCGGACCCCGCCGTCGCCGTTGCACCCTGCATCGCCAGCAGGTCCTTCACACCTACCGGCACCCCGGCAAGCACTGGCAACGGGTCCCCGGCTTTTGCCAGGCTGTCGATGCGCGCGGCCTGTTGCAGTGCACGATCTTCGCTGAGCGACAAAAAGCTGTTGATCTCTTGCCCAGGCACCTGGTCGTGGGTACGGATGCGTGCCATCTGCTCCGTCGCCAGTGCCGTCGCAGACAGGCTGCCACCGGCAATGCCGTCGCGAATTGTGGAAATCGTGCGGTCTTCAAAGTTCATCGGATCTCGTTCATCTTGTTTGTTCCATGCGGAGAAGTCGTTACCGCTCAATCACTTTAGGCACTTTAAAGAAGCGTCCATCGGTCTCCGGCGCCTCCCGCATCACGGCCGCGCGATCGGTGGACGGCTTCTCCGTGTCCAGCCGAAGACTTGCACCTGCCTCGTCCACCGGCTGCTCCAAGATCTGGCTTACCTGCGCCATCGCCGGCACCGCGCTTGTGTCGAGCTCGTTCAGCAGCGCAACGTAGCCCAGCACGGCGTTCAGGTCGTGCTGCATGCGGGGCTCTTCCTCGGCCGTCAGCTGCAGGCTGGCCAGCGCCGCCACATGTCGCACGTCTTCCAGGGAAACGGCGGGTGTACTCGAACTCGGCATACGACTCACGATCCTGTGCGCGGGCTGGAGGTTGCGTGCGAACGTCGCGGCCGCCCGGGCGCTACGAAGAGTATATCGGTGAGCGTGATGCCGCTGACTTTCGCCAGATCGCCTCGCAGTTGCGGCGTCATCTCTCGCAGCTGGCGCAGCCACGGCTCGCCGCCCACCACTTCCACCATGGCGATTGTGCCCTCCAGTCGCGTGACCGCCGACCGCTCGGCAATGGCATGTCCTGCCGCTACCGGCCACGCGGTTGCAAGGCGGTCCAGCGGTTCCAGGTTGCCCAGTGAGGTACGAAAGGAGGAGCGGAGCAGGTCGCGCAGGTGCTGCATCCCGTAAGGGTAACGCGCCCTAGGTTAGCGCGCCGGCATCCTGCATCGGCAACGCTGCCGTTGTTCCGCCCCGCAGCGTCTGCATGGCTTCTTCCACAGACGCCATCTCGGCTTCCACCCCCGGCACCTTTGCCAACAGATAAGACCGCAGATTTTTCAGGAAGACCGGCGTGTCGAACTGGGCCGCGTATGCCTGTGCCGTCGCCGGATCGAAGCGCCAGGCTTCTTCCTCAAACCGCATCATGGCGCGCAGAAGTGCGTTTCCCGTTTGCGGGGTAAAGTACATACCCGTCGGGTGCGTGTGCGCCAGTTCATCCCATTCCGCACTGACGGGTGCATACCGTGTCGGCGGATCCCCCGCCCGCACCGTCTCCAGCGATCCGCCAAACCCAAACGCGATCACCGGCCTGCCGCACGCCTGCACCTCAAGCGGCACCATGCCAAAGTCTTCGTCCGCCGCAAACAGCAGCGCCCTGCAGCGGCTGTACTCATCCCACAACTGTTCGTCGGTAAGCTCGCCCAGAAACGTGGTGTACGGCCCGGCAAGCTTGCGCAACCGGTCGATCTCCGGTCCTGCGCCGGCCACCCGCAGCTTGCGGCCCAGTTTTTCACACGCCAGAATAATGATCTCGGTCCGCTTGTAGCTCACCAGCCGACCCGCGCACAGGTAGTGATCCTCGGGCGGGTTGATCCGCGCACGCGAGGTCTCGATCGGCGGGTAAATGACCGTACTTTCCCGTTGATACAACCGCTCAATCCGCTCCGCCACGTAGTACGAATTGCTGATGAACTCCGTCACGTTCGACACGGACTGCTGGTCGAACCGGCGCACGCGCGGTGCGGTTGCCCGGAACAACCGGCGTACGGCAGAACTCATGCCGCGCTGGTAAAACGCAAAGCCGTCGTACAGGTAGCGCATGGGCGAATGGCAGTAACACACCTGAACCGCTGCCGGCGACTTGCGCGCGCCCTTTACCGGCCCGGAATCTGACGTAAGAATAAAGTCGTAGCCCCGCAAATCCAGCGATCGCGTCGCCATGGGATACAGCGGCATCATGTGTCGATGCCAGCGATGCGACCCCGGAATCCTCTGCAAAAACGACGTGTACATCCTCCGCCCACGCATCGTCTCCGGCAGCACCCTGGCATCGCAGACCAGCGTAAACAGATCTGCTTTTGGGAAAAGCGCGGCCATGCACTCCGCCACACGTTCACCGCCACCGCGGGTCACGAACCAATGATGAAGCAGGGCAACGCGCATGACGAAGTTTCAGCTCCTCCACAACCGCCAGATTCAATCGCTGCAAGGAGCGGAGTCAGGTTCGGTGTAACGCGATCTTAACCGGTTCATTCGATGCACGGAGGGCATTCTCGTGGCGGCTGCCCTTTTTCGAACCGAGTGTTACCAATTGCGGTTTTGACTGTGCCTAGTAGGCGCCATCCGAGTTGGCAACCTTGCCCACCGTCCGAAACAGAATCTTTACGTCGAGCCAAAGCGACCAGTGCTCGACATAGTGGCGATCCAGCGCCACGCGCTCATCATAGGTCAGCGTCGATCTTCCGGAAGTCTGCCAAAGCCCCGTAATCCCCGGCTTCACTGCAAGATAATGCCCAAAGCTCCGACCATACTTCTCCGCCTCGGCAGCCACAATCGGCCGTGGCCCCACCAGCGACATGCGCCCGGTCAGCACATTCCACACCTGCGGCAACTCATCGAGCGACGACCTCCGCAGCAGGTTCCCCAGGGGCGTCACCCGCGGATCGCATCGCAGCTTGTGGGTGCGCAGCCATTCGCTGCGTTCGGCCGGATACTGCTTTAAATGCTGTTCCAGCACCTCGGCGCTATTGACGCACATGGTGCGGAACTTCCACATGGAGAAGAATGATCCATTGCGGCAAAGTCGACGGTGCGAAAAGAACGCAGGCCCGGGCGATCCAAGCACCACCGCTAGAAACAGGACGGCCACCACCGGGAACAGCAGCGGCGACAGCAGCAGCACCACGACCAGGTCCAGGCAACGCTTCATCACCGCGTACCGAAATGTTCCTGCCGGGCTGACCACCGACGCCGGAGCCCGCGCCGGAGCCGGCTCGTCCGGTAAGCCGTGCAGCCCGTACGTAAAACTCGACGGCCCCGTGCTCGTGCCACTGCTTTGCTGCTCAAGCGCCATGCTGTCCTGTCCCAGCGAACTGCTGGATTCTCCTCAACCCCGGCTGGTGCCAGGCCCGCACACGATATGCGGCAACTCATCTCATCCGAACTGTGCTGTCTCATCCTGGTTACCGAGCAAACCCTTTCCAAACAGGAAAGTTACGCGGCAGTTGCAGAAACTCCTGCAATCATTCCATGGGTCGTCCCTGGCAATCACCTTCTGTAGGTTCTTGCCGACAGGCAATCGGCGCCGACGTGCACGGCGAACCCTGCCTCACCCTTGGTGTGTCTCTTCCAGCAGATGCAGGGCGATCTGGTGAAGGTTCTTGACTGCTCTGTATTTTACCCCGCTGCATGCCTCCAGACTGTGTACCAGGTAGAGCCGAGGCACACCTGCGGCAGCGCCGGCGGCCATGTCGCTGCAACGGTCCCCCACCATTGCCGATCGCCCCAGGTCAAGCCCATGGTCCATCGCAGCCTGCAGCAGCATGCCTGGCAGGGGCTTGCGGCAATTCGTCTCCTGGCGATAGCTGCCCACGCCAAACTCCGGATGAAAGGGCGAATGATACACCGCGTCCAGCACCGCTCCCTGCTCCTGGAGTGCGTGCCGCATCTGCACCATCAGGTGTTGAAACTGCTCTTCCGTGTACAGTCCACGACCGATGCCCGCCTGGTTGGTCACCACGCAGGTAAACATGCCCAGCTGCTTCGCCGTCTGCAGCAGCGGCACAATCCCGTCCACAAAGCGCACGTCCTCAAACCGGTGCAGATACCCAATCTCCTCGTTGATCACACCGTCGCGGTCCAGAAACAATGCAGGCCGATCCGCCATCTCTCCATCTCCTCCTACACGTCGGCTCTGATGCATCGGCTGTCATGCATTCCGGACTGCAAGGTTCAGCACATCCGCTGTGCGCTCGACAGCACCGTTCCACGTCATGCTCGATTCCCGTGCAAAGCCCGCAACGCGGAGCCTGTTGGCCGTCTCCGGATCGCGCACGGCGGTGATGGCCTTCGCCAGTGCCGGCGCGTCATCCGGAGAAAACAGCAGCGCCGCGCCTCCCGCTGCTTCCGGCAGGCTTGCTGCATTGGAACTCAGCACCGGGCAGCCGTACCGCATCGCTTCCAGCAGCGGCAATCCAAAACCTTCGTACCGCGACGGCATCACCGTTGCAAGGGCTCCACGGTACAGCCCAATCAACACGTCATCGCGGACCGCGCCCAGCATGCGCACCCCGTCGCCCAGGCTTAGAGCGCGGGACGCACTCTCCCGGTCCGCGGTCAAAAATCCGGAAACCTTCCCCACCACAAGCAGCCGCGGCCCCGGTCTACCCTGCCTGCGTAGCAGCAGCAACGCCTCCAGCAGAAGCGACAGGTTCTTGTTCGGCTTCAGATTTCCCACAAACAGCAAGTACGGCTGGTCCTCGCCTTCTCTGTGGGCGGGCGGAGCCACGGCCAGCGCCGGCCAGGCCGCATCCACCGCGAGCGGGGTTACATGCACGCGGTTCCGTTTCGCGCCCAGCAGGGTAACCAGCCGCTCCTGGGTAAACGTCGACACCGTCAGGATGGCTTCTGCCCGCTGCACCGCCGTCTGCAGAAGGAGCCTGCCAAGCGCCCGCTTCCCGAGGCTCGCGGCGCCCCTGCCGAAGCTGTCCGGCAAATCGATCGGCGCAAGGTCATGCAGGGTCACCACCAGTGGTCCACGATGCAAGAGCGGCAGGTTATAGTGTGGCACCCAAAGCGCCGACCCGCGCACCTGCCGTGCAAAGGCGAGACGTTGCTCGGCAAGGGTGTGTGGCCGTGCCTGCACCGGCAGCACCGCGATGCGCCCGCGGGCGCCGGCACCGTCCACCAAACGAGTGACCTCGTCCGCATCGTCCGGGGCTGTCAGGATCTGCAACCGGTCCACCGTCAAACGTGCCGGCAGCCCTGGCAAGAGATTGCGAAGGTACCGCCCGATGCCGGAATCGTGCAGTTTTCGGGCGTCAATGGTGAGTGTGCGCATACAGGAACGCTTCCGCGCTACAGGCTTCCTCCACTCCTCGCCGGCTCAGCGTCGCGTTTGCGAAAATCACGCTTCCAGATGTTGCGTCTCCGGGCGTACCACTCCCGCGCAGCTTCCAGACGCGCCAAGCGCCTCAGTATACCGTTTCATGGGCAATGCGCCGCAGGTAGTCGCCGTAGCTGCTCTTGCCGTAGTTGTTCGCCATCGCTGTCAGCGCGGCCTCGGTAATCCAGCCCAGCCGAAAGCTGATCTCCTCCGGGCAGGCCACCTTCAGCCCCTGCCGCTTCTCGATGGTGTGGATAAACACCGATGCCTCCAGCAGGGAATCGTGCGTCCCGGTATCGAGCCACGCCACGCCGCGCCCCAGTACCTCCACGTTGAGCCGACCCGCCCGTAGATAGCGGCTGTTTACGTCGGTAATCTCCAGCTCCCCGCGCGGCGAAGGCTCGATCTGCCCGGCGATCTCCACCACATCCGGCGGGTAAAAGTAAATGCCCGTTACCGCGTATCGCGACTTAGGTGTTGCCGGTTTCTCCTCCAGGCTAAGCGCACGTCGCCCGGCATCGAACTCCACCACGCCGTAGCGCTCCGGGTCGGTCACGGCGTAGGCAAACACATGCGCCGTCCCCTCTGCTTCCGTCGCGCTCGCGGCGTCCCGCAGAGCCCGCGCAAAGTCATGGCCGTAAAAGATGTTGTCGCCCAGCACCAGGCAGCAGGCGCTGCCCGCCAGAAACTCTCGCCCAATCAGAAACGCCTCCGCCAGCCCGTTTGGCTCCGGCTGCACGGCATAGCTCAGTTGCAGCCCCCACTGCGACCCATCCCCCAGCAGCTGCTGAAATCGCGGCGTGTCCGTCGGCGTTGAAATCAGCAGGATCTCGCGAAGTCCCGCCAGCATCAGCGCCGACAGGGGGTAATACACCATGGGCTTGTCGTACACCGGCATCAGTTGTTTGCTCACCGCCTGCGTCACCGGGTACAGCCGCGTTCCGGAGCCCCCGGCCAGAATGATGCCTTTCATGCCCCCACACCCGCCTTCCGATTTGCTGCAAGCTCGTCATATTCCGTGCCCTCCGTGCCGCTTTCCACCACGCTGCGGGTTGTGCCACGGTGGTCTCGGCCCTCGTAATTCTGTTCAATCCACTGCCGGTACGCTCCGCTCGTAACATCCGCTACCCACGCCGGGTTGGCCAGATACCACGCCACCGTCTTGCGCATGCCGCTCGCAAAGTCCTCCTGCGCGCGCCAGCCCAGCTCGCCCTCGATCTTGCGCGCGTCAATGGCGTACCGCCGATCGTGGCCCGGCCGATCGGTCACGTGCGTCATCAAGCGCGCGTACGGCTCGGTTGCAGGCGCAAGCTCGTCCAGCAACTCACACAACGTACGCACCACCGACAGGTTGGTCTGCTGGTTCGACCCGCCCACGTTGTAGGTCTCTCCCACGCGACCATGCGCCAGCACCGCCTTAATCGCACGGCAATGGTCGCTCACATACAGCCAATCGCGCACCTGCAGGCCGTCACCATAGATCGGCAGCGGCTTACCCGCCAGCGCGTTCGCAATCGTCAGCGGAATCAGCTTTTCCGGAAACTGCAGCGGCCCATAGTTGTTGCTGCAGTTCGTCACCAGCGTCGGCAGGTTATAGGTGTGGTGCCAGGCGCGCACCAGGTGATCGCTGCTCGCCTTGCTCGCCGCATACGGGCTATTGGGCGCAAAGGGTGTCCCCTCGTGAAAGGCAGCTTCCTCCGGTCGCAACGTTCCGTACACCTCATCGGTGCTCACGTGCAAAAACCGGAACGCCGCCCGTTCCTCGCCTTCCAGCGTTGCATAGAACGCTCGCGCCGCCTCCAGCAGGGTAAAGGTGCCGTCGATGTTCGTCTTTAAAAAGGCTCCCGGCCCGTAGATCGACCGGTCCACATGGCTTTCCGCCGCAAAGTGAACGACGGCATGGGGCCGGTGCGTCCGGAACAGCCCGTCCAGCAGTGCCCGGTCCAGAATGTCGCCGTGCACAAAGGTGTGCCGCGCGCCCTCCGTCAGGGCATCCAGGTTGCGTGGATTTGCCGCGTACGTTAACGCATCCAGGTTCACCACAGCGCAGCCCGTTGCATCGGCCAGATGATCCAGGACAAAATTCGAGCCAATAAAGCCCGCGCCGCCCGTCACCAGCAGCGGTGTCTTTGCGAGGGCATGATCCAGGGGAGTCGTCAGCATCCCAAGGATTGTCTCACTCTGTTCCAGCGCTGGCGCTTCCCCCAAGGTGGGAGTCCGGTTCCAGACTGGCACTCCCAAGGGGCAGCGCCACGGCCATCGGCACCAGCGACGCCGTGGGGACCGTCTCTTCGGCCTCCAGCTGCTCTTCGCTTGCAATCGTCCAGCTCGTCAGCCCAATGGCAAACGCACTCATCACCCATGGGTACGTCAGGTTCAACTGCGCACCCATAATGTGTGCGACGGGCTGCATCAGGCCAAGCGATGTCGCCCGCCACAGATGGGTCGTCTTGCGCAGCAACACAAATGGCACAAACAGCAGCACCACCAGGTAGGCCGTAATGGGAATGCCGGTCTCCGCCAGGTACGCCAAAATGCCCAGCCCGGTCGTATCGTTGATAGCAATAAAGGCCGACAGCCGGCGGTACTGCGGCGTGTTCCGCACCAGGCCGTAATGCGCAAAGCCCACGCCCAGCCAGGGATGCGCGGCCACCATCTTCGGGATCAGAAACAGACCGGAGGTACGCCCCGCAATCGTATTCTGGTTTGTTGGCTCAAGGTTAGACAACACCTCGTACTCCTGCGACGCGCGCGTGTAGTTTGCGCTGCCTTCACGCAGCGGTGTCTGCGTAAACACCAGCCACATCACCACAACGAAACCCGCCAACGTTCCCGCGCGCTGCCGCCAGCTTGCGGCCACCACCGAGAGCATCAGCATGGACAGCAGCATCGCCGCATACGCCGCCTTTGAGACCGACAGCGCAAGCCCGATCAGGCACAAAAAAAAGCTCGCGTAAAACAGCTTTCGCCGCGGCTCCAGTGGGCGCAGAAACAGGCCAAGCGCCAGCGCCGTAATCAGGTACAAACCGTAGGGTCCGCCCTCGTTATAAAAGCCGTTTGCCCGGTTCGTCGTATTTGGCAGGTGATGGCCAAGCCGTGCCGCGATCGTGGCCAGCACGGAATACAAGCCGCTGACGCCCGCCGTATAGAAGTACACCCGCATCGTAAACAGCAGCTTTCGCCGGTTGCGCCGGAACAGGTGTCCCAGGTAAATCAGACCGGCGACATTCGCTACCACCTCGCCCAGCCGCGCAATACTTACCCACACCGGTTGGTGCAGCAGGCTGGGCAGGAAGATATAAAACGGCCGGCCCAGGGAGTGCACCGCGGTGAACAGCGCCAGCACGCACCAAAAGATCCAGTGCCAGAGCAGCCGAAACAGCGGCGGATCGGTACGCACCACAAACTGTGCACGCACCAGCCGCACCAGCAGCCATCCCATCAGCAGAAAATACAGGTACTCCAGGTACTGGATCGAAGCAAACTTCAATACGATCGTCGACGCCAGTACGCCGACAGTAAACAGGAACAGGGTTTCCAGCTTATCCGGCAGGGCAAACACTTCTGTCGGCGCCAGGAACGGACCGGTCAGGCCGCGCTTCTTTGATCCGGCAGCGTTCGATCCTGCAGCGGAGCCGTACAACGCAGGGGGCAGGTCGCCGGCCGGTATACCGCTGCCGAGCGGCGGGCTTGTCATCCGACGACCGGGCTCTCGCTAACCTTGGCGCTTCCAGCCTTGCTTTTGCCTGTCTTGCCGTCCCCTGTCTGCTTCACCTTCAACCGCAGTTTCTGGTAGTTGGCCAGCAACACTGGCCATGCAAACACCAGCAGCAGGGTAAGCACAAGGCCGGCAATGCTTCCACGCGTCATCCAGATAGGAATCGGCGACGGCTCCAGGTAGCCGGCCGGAATTGCGGCGTCAATCACCTCAAACTCCGGTCCCGGGTCGGCCGAGGCGGATTGCGACACCTGCAGCCGAGCCAGCAAACCCTGGTAGACGGTGTTCTGTTCGGCAACATCGCGCGCCCGGCGATTCTGCTGCAGGATCGCCTCTGGCGCGCCCTGGAAGCCGGGAATGCCGCGATTCGGATTCAAGCCGCTGTTCTTCACCCGTGCCAGCTGTGCCCGCAGTGCCGCCTGCTGGTTACGCAGCCCGATCACCGCTGGACTTTGCTCGGTTTGGCTCTTCAAGAGCACGGCAATCTGCGTGTCCAGGCCATCAATCTGCCCCTGCAGCCCAACCTCCTGGCCCTGTTCCGCAGTCACCTGACCCTCGGGACTGAGCGTGCCCAGCTTCTGCTGGTTGGTCGCGAGAACGTCCTCCGCCTCTTCCAGCACGTTGCGCTGCGACTTGAGCTGGTCCTTGAAGAACTCGAGCCGGTGCAGGTACGCCGAGTCGATCATCGTGCCTTCTAGCCGGTACAGCGAGTCGATATAGGCGTTGCAGATCTTCGCTGCCCACACCGGGTCAGGATCTTTGTACCGGATGGTGACCACCGCACTGCGCTGCACGTCGAAGGTCGCGCGCTGCAGCATGTAGTACCGCGCCAGTTCCGGCTCCATGCCCAGGTGCTTGGCCAGGCCGGTGCGCTTCACTACATCCTGCGTCAGCGTGCGCGTGGTCATCAGGTACAGATACATGTCGCCCTGCAGGCTTGCGCTCAGCAACGACAGCGAGGTGCCGGCCGTTGCGGTTGCGTTCAGCTCCGCAGGCGGCGGCATAAACGTCGCCGAGCTCTCAAACAGCCGAGGCTCGGTCATCCCATACCAAAAACCACCCAGCGCACCGATCCCGACTAGCGTCAGCAGCAGCGGCCATGCGCGCACCACGCGTGCAAGATAGTCCATCAGGTCAAAGTTGCGTGGACGCCACGTCGCCAGCAACTCCTGCTTGTTCTGGTCAGTCAGCGAATTTGCGAGTTCAGACATGCGTTGTTGGCTCGTTTTGGCTCTGGCTTGTGGGGTTAATTGCGAAGCACGGCGACCAGCGCAAGCGTACTGGCAATGGGCGTAACCAGCGTAGTGATGGTCAGCAGATCCTGCAACACCGTTCGTGTGCCGAGTTTTGGCGGGACGACCACGGTATCGCCCGGCAGAATTGTCGCCTTGCTGATGTTGTGGAACTGCTCCGAGACTACCGACCCATCTGCGCGAATCACAAACACTCGCTTGCGGTCGGCAAACCGGTCGGGCCCGCCTGCCTCGCGCACGTAGTTGCGCACCTGCAGGTCCGGCTCAAACAGAAAGGCGGAGGCATTGTACACCTGGCCCGCGACCGTCACCGTCGACGGCTGGCGCGACACAATAAAGCGGTCGCCGTCTTCCAGTGGGAGGTCCGGCACCGCATTCAGGCCAACGCCGTTCGGCGGAATCTGCAGCACAATGCGGCCCGTAACCTGCGTCCGCCGCAGGCGCTCCACCGCGGCCCGCGCACTCGCCGCACTCACGCTGACACTTTGTGCATCCGTCGATGTAATGGAGGTCGCGATCCGCTGGTTGCTCTGCGCGTCGATCTGCGCTTCGAGCGAATCCGCATACTCCTGCAGCCGCTGCTGCTGAATGCGACGTGTCGATTGCCGCGTGAACTCCGACGCATACAGGTACGCATCGGGCGTCAGGCCGCCGGCACGCAGAATCAGCGAACGCAGTGTTTCGCCGGGTGCCACGCTGTACAGGCCCGCCTGCACAAACTCGCCCTCCAGCCGTACAAACCGCGTCTGCTGCGAACTGGGCACACGGATGTCCGCGGTCGAGAAGAACGTCACCACATCGCCCGGAAACAGTGGCAGGTTTTGCGTCGGGTCGTGGTCGTTCAAAAGGCGGCCCGGGTTAAACGGAATCAGGGACGTTGTGAGCGTGACGGGGTCCTGGCGCTCAATCACGGCATACGACAGGTCCACATCCGGCGCGCTCAACTGAATCTGGTTTTGCGCGCCGAAGCTGCTGTTGGACTGGGTCAGCGCATCGCCCACCGTGCTTCCGCTGCCGCTGGCGCTGCTGGTCGACGCATTGCCGCCGGTGCTCACCGTCGCTCCGCTCGCCGTGGTGCCGGTCGTTACCTGGCCGGTTTCCGCGTTCACGGTCGGTGCCGTGCTCACGGCTACCCGACCCTCACTGGGAGCGTAATTGTTCTGCGCTACCAGGTTGCGTCGGCGGTAGTATTCCCGTGTCACCAGGTCGTCGCGCGTCGGCACCAGATCCAGCAGCCGCATGCCCGCCTTCCACGGGTAGCGGCCGGGGTTGGTCACATTCCCGCGCAGCGTCACCGCGTCCTTGAACCGGTTGCTGATCTCGCGCACGGTAATAATGTCGCCATCCCGCAGTGAGACCCCGCCCCCCGTGCCCAGGTCGACTTCCGTCAGCGATCGCTCACGATGCTCCGACACCCGTTCAATGCGGATGTCGGTGCTGTCGGCGTTGGTCGCCAGCCCGTTGGACAGGGCGATCAGTTGGTTCAGCGTCGTATCTCCGCGCAGCTCATAAATGGCCGAAGTCGTGACGGATCCAAGCAGCGCCACCTGAGGTCCCGTCGGCGGAATATAGATGATGTCGCCCGGCTCCAGCCGCACGTCTTTGGTCTTGTCGCCCCGCAGTAACAGGTCGTACAAGTCCAAATCGCTCACCACCCGGTCGCCCCGCCGCAGCTGCAGGTTGCGCAGACTTCCACTGTTCAGTGGCCCGCCCGATGCAAAGACCGCATTCAGCAGCGTCGTCAGAGACGACACAGTGTATAGCCCCGGCCGCCGCGCCTGCCCCAGCACGTATACCTGAATAGTCCGCAGCGTTCCCAGGGAGACCGACAGCTCGAAGTTCCGGAAGATGCGGCCAACCTGTTGCGTCAGGTAGTCCCGCAGTTGCGCAAAATGCACACCCGTCACCGAAATCAGGCCAATGCCGGGATAGTTAATGCTGCCGTTGCGATCCACGGCGAGCGTCAGGTTTGAGGCATAGAGCCCCGTCGTCGTAATCTGCAGCGTATCGCCCGGACCAATAACGTAATCGGCAGGAACCGGCGTATTGTCGAGCGGTGCAAAGGTACTGGGTGGCCGGTCAAACAGGCTTGCCCCAAAAATCTTCGGCGTAATTCCCACCGTATCCTGCACCAGCAATTGAAACGGCGTCGGCGGGTCGGCGACCAGGTTGCCGGTCTGGGAAGCGCTCTGTGCTGCGTTCTGCGCGGCGGCATTCGCCTGTGCCGCATTGGCCACCTGACTCACGCTGGGAGCGGCTGTGACCGTGCCCGTCGTCGGTGGCGCGGTGGTCACGGTCGTGGTCACGCTCGGCGGTGGCACCGTCGGGGTCTGGCTTCGGCCTGCATCGTTCCACAACAGCGGTGTGGCTAGCAGCGCAAGCATTAAGGGATGGCGTTTCAGCAGGCAGCGCCGGGGCAAGCTCTTCAACGTCAATTCAGTCCTTCTGGTTCACCGACGCACAGGTCGGCTTCGCCACTTAGCAAACAGTGTAAATGGAAGCGCTCCAAATTACTTGGCGCGGCTACCGGTCATCCCGTCATCTGCCGTCCGCGCCGCCCGTCCGCGCCGTCGGGTGCTACCCCACGCCGATGCCGCCCCGATGCTTTCCCCGGGGACATCCCCATCGCCGCTTTGCGAGTCACACTGGACAAAGCGCGTCTCCACAAGCGCAAGGAGGATTGCATGAGCCAGGACACCAGTATCCCCGTGCACGACGAGCAGCCACAGCGCGACAACAGCGATAAAACTGCCGATGAGATGGGTACGCCGGTCGAGGGAAATGCAGCCGCATCCCAGGAGGCCCGCGAGATGAAGCAGGGGGAAGAGCCAAGCGGCTACCGCGGTGAAAATCCCTCCACCGCCGGCCCCGGTGGAACGGCCATCGTCTCCGACACCCCGGAAAACGCAGACGGTCGCCTCAACCCATCCGCTCCCGCCAACACCGGCATCACTCCCACCACCACCGGCCAGTAACGGCGGCCTACAATCAGGAGTGATTCCCGCATACCACGGGTGCCTTGCGGGCCTATAGCTCAACGGTTAGAGCAGAGCACTCATAATGCTTTGGTTCCAGGTTCAAATCCTGGTGGGCCCACCACCAACTCCAGCACCTCGCGCCAGCGCCCGGTAGAGCGCCTGCTAAACCTGTCGGCGATGCAGGAGCAGCATTGCAGGACCATGTGCCCAGCAATCAACGCGCAAGCTTAGCGGCACAAAGAAGCTGTGCAATGAGGCTGTGCAATGAAATAGGCGAACCACCCTGAGGCGTCCGGCATCTCAACCGGGTGATGCCCGCTTAGTTTGCGGGTGCCTCGGTCGCCGCGGGCTCAGGGGTGATCGCGCTCTTCTTGGCCACGCTCTTCTTCGGCTCAGTCTTTTTGGGCTCAGCCTTCTTCGCCGGCCCCTGCTTGCTGGCGACAGCCTTCGCCACCGTTGCCTTCTTTGCCGGCACTGCCTTCGCCGGTGCTGTCTTTGCTCCGGTCTTCTTCGCCGCAGTGGATCCACCTGCATGCTTCAGCGCCCAGCGCTGCTTCTGGGCCGCCGCAATGCGCGCGCGCCCCTCGTCGCTCATGGGTTTACGCCCGCTCGTCGCCTTGGCAGGCGTCTTCTCCGGCGCGGTCTTCGCCGCCTTTGGCTGAATGGCCTCGACCGCTGCCTTTGCACGCTTTTCCGTTGCCGGAACAGCCGTCGTGTTCAACAAGGTTCGGGCCTGCTGCAGGGTGGCGATGCGATCATCGAGCGCTTTCACAATGTCGAGGAAATCCATACTCATCAGCATACGTCTTTTGCCTCAAATGCGGTGCAATAAAAATACAAAATGCGTCCCTCGCCCACTCCATAGCACGTCGTGACTTCCTGCGTGACGCAGTGACGTTCCCGGTTCATTGGTTAAGGCGTTCCTGCCATGGTCAGCACGCCGGTTCGTTGTTCGGTCTCGCGCCATCGTCCGCGCAAACAACCCCTGTCGAGCAACACGCGTCTTCCCCCTCAACCACACGCTCAACGCCCTGCAGGCGTATGCAACCTCTAACGAATCATCGACCAAAGAGAGAACACGATGGCTGCCACCTGCCCCGAATGCGACAATCCGCTCGATATCGATACCGATGAGGTCGAAGAGGGCGAGACCGTTACCTGCGACGAGTGCGGAACTGAACTCGAAATCATCTCTACCGAACCCCTCCACCTGGCCGTCGTCGATGGAGAGGGCTACGACGACGAGGACGACAGCGTTCGTCATGACAGCGACGACGAAGAGGAAGAGTAGCTCCCGTCTCCAGAAGGACGCCTCCAGGAAGAGTGGGCGTGCTGTCTGTTCCGTAGCCACTCCTGTGCCCGCATCGAGACCGGGCCATGGAACGCCCGCAAGTTCAGCCACAACGTTCCGTTCTGACCCGTGTCCTACACCAGCAGAGGACGGCTCGCAGCTATCGCGCCCGTATACTACTTGCCATGATGCGCCTTTCGCTCCACGGTTCTTCTGCCGCTTCGCTTGTTCACCGTTCAATGTTGGCTGCAAGACTCTTCATGTTCGCAGGGGTGTTCGCCACGGCCGCCCTGCCCGCTGCGGCGCAGCGTCCGGCGTCCAGTCGCACGGTAGATGGTACCGTGACGCTCAAGAGCGGTGGTCCCGTCAATGGTGCCGTCGTCCACCTCAAGGACACACGCTCCCTCTCGCAAAAAAGCTACATTACTGCTGCGGATGGCACCTACCACTTTGCCCAGCTGTCCGGGAATACGGATTACGAAATCTGGGCCGATTCCGACGGCAAGAAAACCCCGGTCAAGAGCATCAGCTCGTTTGACACCAAGAACAGCTTCACCATCGCCCTCAAGCTCAGCGAGTAGCGCATAAGGACCGGTCCGCCAGTCTGCCTGATCGTCGGGCCGACTTTGCCTACGCCGGAATCTCGCGTGTAGTCAACGGCTTGACCCGGGACTCGCATGGTCCTGAAGACCCGCCCGTCGTCCTGAAGCTCTCTCAACACTACGGTGCAAGCGCCACCACAGGCTGCCCTGTGAAGCCTTGCGTGCAGCAGGGAAACGCCCTCTGGTTCTGGCAGGCGCAAAGACCCACCGCAACCCAACCATTGGCATCCCGCACCACTGGCATCCCTCACCGCTCAACGCACAAACTCCGGCCGCATGGGCCGGAGTCAGGAAGGATAAGCGTCGCTAATTACACAGCTGCGGCGATGGGCTCGATGGAGACAAAGCGGCCATGGTTACCGCGGTCGCTGAACTGCACTCGTCCGCCAATCTTGGCAAACAGCGTATCGTCTTTGCCCCGGCCCACATTCAGGCCAGCCTTGAGCGGTGTACCACGTTGCCGCACCAGGATGGAGCCGCCGGTTACCACTTCGCCGGCAAACTTCTTGCAGCCCAATCGCTGTGCATTGCTGTCACGACCGTTAGAAGAGCTTCCGCCGCCTTTTTTATGTGCCATGTGTCTCTCTCGCTCTTCGGCCGCCGTAGCCCTGCCGATTTCCTGGGGCGTCCTGACCGTCTCCAACGACGATCACGCGCGCCGCTCTACTTGTTTTCGGCCTTGAAGCTCTTGCCGTTTACCTGGATTTCGTGGATGCGAATCTCGGCGAAATTCTGCCGGTGTCCCTGCAGCTTTTTGTACTGCTTCTTCCGCTTGAAATGAAAGACCAGGATCTTCTCGCCACGGCCCTCGCTTACCACTTCGCCCAGCACCTTGGCACCGCTCAGCTCCTGCTCAAACTGGCCAGCCTCGCTGCTTACGGCAACCACGTCTGCAAATTCAATGGCACCGGTCTCCTGGCCAAGCGTTTCCACTCGAAGCGTGTCGCCGGGTGTCACGCGGTACTGCTTTCCACCGGTCTTGATGACTGCGTACATCGATTTAATCCTTCCGCGCTCTCCGCCGGGCGGCGCGCTTCGACAGGGGGCGTCAACGCCCGATGCTGTCTTTCCTTACTCTTGCGAAGGGCATGAACGATCCAGAAACCGTCATCGAGCCAGGCACGACCGGAGTACACCATCCGTCGCAGCACTCGATCTGCCGAACCTGCTAAGCATACCGGGCTTCCGTTCATGGGTCAAGACCGGCAACGCCGGCCCGGCTTCGTCTGGCTCAGCTCGGCAGCACGGATGCGCTAACCACAGGGGCGTTTGCCGCCTCATGCAGGCAACAAACTCCCCTTCTTCCGCGCCGCGCTACTTAATGCCCGGCTTGTGGTCGCCGTCCTTGCCCGCAAACTGCAGCGATGCCGAGTTGATGCAATACCGCAACCCCGTCGTCTCTCGCGGCCCATCCGGAAACAAATGTCCCAGGTGCGATCCGCAGGTGCCACACAGCACTTCCACCCGACGCATGCCGTACTTGTTGTCCTCAATGGCTTCAACCGCGTCTGGTGTCACCGGCTTGAAAAAACTCGGCCAGCCACTGCCGGACTCGAACTTCGTGTCCGACGTGAACAGCGGTGCATTGCACGCGCCGCAGTGGTACATGCCATCCGCGTGGTTTTCGTAGAGCTTGCCGGTAAAGGCGCGCTCCGTTCCCTTGCCGCGCAACACCTCGAACTGCTCAGGCGTCAGCAGCTCACGCCACTCCGCGTCGGTCTTGTGTATTTTGCCGCCCGCCGTCGCCTCCGTCCCGTTCTCCTGGATCGGTGCCGCATGATTCAATCCCAAAATCTCTGCCATGGTCTTCGCCCTCACACGGTTTAGATGGTGAAAGCCCGCCCTGCGGTGCGCTAGGCTGCGGGATAGCGCGCAATCAGCTCGATCTCCACCTGTGCGCCTCGCGGTAGCTGCGACACCTCTACCGTCGACCGCGCCGGGTATGCCCCTGCCTGCGCGAGGGCTTCGCCATACACGGCGTTGACCGTCGTAAAGTCGCCCAGGCTTTTCAGAAAAATGGTCGTCTTTACCACATCGGCAAAGCCCAGGCCAGCCGCAAGCAGCACTGCTTCCAGGTTTTGCAGCACCTGCGCGATTTCGGCCGCCACGCCGCCGTTCACCAGATCTCCCGTCACGGGATCCAGCGCTACCTGGCCCGAGGTAAACAGCAGGTCGCCGCTGCGAATGGCCTGGCTGTACGGTCCGATTGCCTTGGGCGCGTGCGCCGTCTCGATCGGGAGCTTCCGGGTATCGGGAGATGAGGGGTTTGCCATGGATCCGATCCTATCGCGTGGCCGTCCATGCCCGCACCCGCATTGCCGCCCAACCTCCGTGTACTGCTGCTGCACATCGCCTCTGGCCACGCTCACAGAACCCGCTGTAGCCACCCTTTGCGACGCGACCCGCTCCCCTGTGCCTGCACCCGCTCATTCTCCGTTACGCCCCCGTGCTGTTTTGACCGGTTGCGCAGCGCGGCCTCCATGCACCCGCTTCTGCATGGTCCACGGATCGCCCGCAGATCTTCGGTGCGCCTTTGTAGCGCTTCCGGTGCAAGGGTTGTTTTGCCGCGCGATCCTTACAGGTAACCCCCTTTCACGAAGCGGTCCGGCCTGGGCGATGTTGCAGGCCCGTCCTCGCCACTTCCTGAAATACCTCAAAAGAAAAGAGATCGGTGCTCCGTCCCGTACATCCTCCATCCTTTCCTGTCGACGCACAGGCTCCATCCTGCACACCGCTTTTGGGAATCCCACCACCGCATTCAGCTTGAACGTGGACCCATCCCTCTGTAGCCTTACACCGACAGAGTTCCCGGCCTCCAGGCAGCAGCCCGCCTGAGTCGTCGCGTGCTTTCTGCGCCTCTGCACCACTTTTCTCCTGGTTGGTTTTGCTCTCAGGAGCTGTTCGGTTGTCCTCGCCTGAGGTCGGCAGCCGTGCCTGTTCCTTCTTGGTTCTTTGTGGTTCCTTCGTGGGATTCCTCCACTGGCGCAGAAAACTCGACAGGAAACGAAGGGTGCGCGGGTTTCCGCGACGCCCGCCGGTAGGGTGCTGTGCGGAAGTTTCGGAGAGGTCGACAGTTCATGAGTGGTTGTCTTGGTCTTTTGCGTCATCGGGCGCGTCATCGGATGTTCAGTCTGGCCATCCTCGGCCCCGCCCTTCTGACTCCGAGCCTGGCTGCGGCGCAGGCCGTCACCCTGGTCCCGAATCAGAACAAGGTCGCCGGTACAGGTTCGGCTGGCTACAACGGCGACTTCGGTCAGTCCGGCAGCCTGCAGCTCAACGGTGCGAGCGCCGTCACGCTCGACCTGCGCGGCAACCTCTTTATCACCGACAAGGGCAACAACTGCATCCGCAAGGTCGACCCCAGCGGCGCCGAAACTGTCGTCGTTGGCCTTGTCGCTCCCGGTGCCAACGACACCTGCAACACGGCCGCAAATCCGACGCCGTCCACCACGCAGGGCCTGCTCGCCCCGGCCGGCATCACGACAGACATTGCAGGCAACCTGTTCATCGCCGACTCCGGCCACAACTGCGTGCGTGAACTGCCGGCGATCAACTCCCCCGGCGCGGCCAATCTTCTCACCGTTATCGGCACCTGCGGCAACTCCACCCTTGCCTCCGTCGCGCCCTCGCCGGCTGGCCTCACGGTAGACAACGCCGGCAACATGTACCTCGTGGTCCGCGACGTGGCCGACGGCATCTACCAGGTCATCCGTCATACCGCGGGCACTGCGTCCACCAACGTCTGCCTTGTCGCCGGCCAGCCCTCTGCGGCGGTGTCGACCCAGTGCCCGGGCATCGCCAACACCGTCACGCTCAACCAGGCTGGCGCCGTTACGCTCGATCAGGCCGATTCGCTCTACATCGCCGACACGGCGAACAACTGCATCCGCGTGCTGACCAACGGCACCTTTGGCACCGCCGTCGGTACCTGCGGCAGTCCGTCTTCCGTCATCACCAACCCTCACGGCCTTGTGTTCAGTCAGGCCGGCAATCTCTTCTTTGTCACCTCCAGCCCGGCCCGGTATTACCGGTACATGGTCGGCTCCGGAACCCTGCTCCAGGTGTCGGGTCTCCCCGACGGCACCGCCGGCGGCTACAGCAGTGCGCAGGACGGTGCCGCCGCCTCTTCGGTGCCGCTCAACACACCCCTTGGCATCGCCGTTGACGCGAACAACAACACCTACGTCGCCGACAGCGGCAACAGCATCATTCGCAAATTCTCCTTCGGAACTCTGTTTGACCCAACGCCCGAGGGCAGCACCAGCAACGCCAGTCTGCTCACCTTCCAAATCAATCAAAACAGCAATCTTTCCGTCAGTGTCGGGCCGGACTTTGCCCTTCTGCAAAACACCTGCAACGGCGCGCGAACCGCGAATCCGGCCGGCAGCACACCCGCCTACTGCACCGTGTCGGTCGTCTTCTCGCCCACCCGGCCCGGTAAGCGCAACGCGCCGGTCTCCGTCTTCGATTCCACGGGTTCCGGCCTGGTCACGGCAGGTCTGCAGGGAATCGGTCAGGGCGCCCAGGGCCTCCTCTTTCAGGGCATTGCCAGCACGGCCGCCACCGGTATCTCGAATGGCGTCGATGCGGCGGTGGACTCCGCCGGCAACGTGTACGTGTTGGAGCAGGGAACCGGCGGCAACGCTGACGTTCGCGAATTTCCGGCAAACGGCGGGCCCTCCATCGTCGCCGTCAATGCCGGCGGACTTGTCCATCCAACTGCTCTGTCCACCGACGCCGCCGGCTACTGGTACATCGCCGACGCCGGAACCAACAGTATCCAGCGCTACTCCTCGACCTCACCGCCCCAGACCGGCTACATCGTCAATCTCGACAGCCCCAACACCCTTTTTGTCGATGGCTTTGGCAACGCGCTGATCGGTGAAAACGGCACACGCAAGGATGTTCTCAGGATCTACGCCGGCGGTGTGCGCCTTGTTCTCGCGGGTGGCGGCACGGCAACTCCGGCAGAGGGCGTACCCGCCACCAGTGTCGCCTTCCAGTCTGTCACCGCTGTAACCCAGGCCCCCGGCGGTACCGTCTACATCGGCGACTCTCTGGCCCACCGCGTGTACGCCATCGACACCTCCGGGGTCCTCCATCTCTACGCCGGCAATGGCACCTCGAGCAATACCGTCGCCGCGACCGCGCTTGGCGAGGGCTTTGGCAACATCCACGAGCTTGTGGTCGACGCCGCGGGTGACGTGATTGTGACCGACGGCGCCAACAACAAGGTCCTGCTCATTTCAAACGCTTCCAACTCCGTCATGAACCTCACCCGCGTCTTCGGTTCCCAGGCCGGCACACCCGGCTATACCGGCGATGGCGGTCTGTCCAACGCGGCCACGCTCAACGGGCCGACCAGCGCCGTGGTCGCTCCGGACGGCAGCATCGCCGTCGTGGATAGCGGCAACGGTGTCCTTCGCAAGATCAGCTTTCCCAACTTCCCGCCACTGCCGCTGCTCAACTTTGGCGACCAGCCGGTCGGCTCCGCCGCAGTCCTGACACAGGCACTGTTCAACGACGGCAATACCCCGCTTCTGCGCACCACCGACCCTGTTCTCAGCAATCCACAGTTCGCCAACAACAGCGCTTCCACCACCTGCGGCCAGAGCGTCGGCGTTGGTGCCATGTGCAACCTCGGTTTCTCTTTCCAGCCGACGTCGACCGGCCAACAGAGCGGCACCGCGACCGTCAACGACAACGACCTGCGCGGCCCCCAGGTCGTCGGCCTCACCGCCAACGCCATCCCCGCTGTCATCACGGGGTTCACCACACCGCCAGAAACGGAAGTCTACGGTGGTCCCTACCAGGGCAGTGCCACCATCGCCACCAACGGCGGCACGGCGCCCAGCGGTACCCTCGTCTTCAACATCAATAACGGCGCCGCGACCTGCACCCTGACCGGTACCTTCTCCGGCACAGCCACCTGCACGCTGCCCAACGGCTCAGGACTTGGTGTACCCGGTTCGCCCTACCCCGTGACCGTTACCTTTACGGGCAACTATCCCTCGCAGACATCCAGCACCACGGACACTGTGACACCACGTCCGATCACGCAGACTGTCCACAACAAGACAAAGGTGTATCTCCAGCCCAACCCGGCGCTGGACGGCACCACCAATGGTCTCGCGACCCAGACCGGCTCCATCGTCAATGGCGTCGGCACCGATCGCTTCCTCATCGGGTACAGCACTTCCGCCACAGACATGTCGACCGTCGGCACGTACCCCATCACGGCAACAGTTACGCCGCAGGGCTCCACCAATCCTGCGAACTATGCCGTCAGCAACACCCCCGGCACGCTTACCGTCACCCAGGCAAGCCTGGGCGGTGGTGGAGGCACGGGCGGCGGCAGTCCGGGAGGCGGCACCGGTGGCTCCGGTTCCGGCGCCGCTGCCCCTACCGCACCGGCAGAGATGGAAGTCTACGGCGGTGTCTACACCGGCTCGGTCAGCTACAGCACCGGCGGCGGCGTCCCCCCGACCGGTACCTTCACCTTCAGCGCTGGCGGCAGGGTTATCTGCTCCACGCCGGTCAATGGCCCCACGTCCACCACCTGCACCGTGCCCCAGGGCAGCGGTCTCGGTGTCGGCACCTATCCGGTCACCGTGGCGTACTCCGGCGACACCAACTACGTGGCAAGCAGCACGTCCACCACCCTGGCCGTCACCCCCGCGCCGCTTACCATCACCGTCGATAGCAAAAGCAGGATCTACGGTGCGGCAAATCCGCCGCTCACCGGGACCGTCTCCGGCCTGGTGAACGGGGATACGGCGACCACGACCATCAGCGTTGTCTACACCACCACGGTAACGGCGGCCACTCCGGTCGGCGTCTATCCGGCATCCATCACGGCAGCCGTTGCTGGCAGCGCTGCCGGTAATTACACCGTCGCCATCATGCCCGGCAACTTCACCGTGGTTGCGGCGGCAACCACGCTCCACCTCACCACGTCCGGCACGCCCGCACAGGTGGGCACCCCTGTCACCTTTACCGCGGTCATTTCTCCGGTCGGCACGGCGGCCATTCCCTCCGGCCCGGTCCTCTTCACCGCCGATGGAGCCTCGCTCGGCACCGTCAATGGAGACGCTACGGGTACCGCCACCCTCACCACCTCCGCCCTTGCTGTTGGCAGCCACAACATCGTTGCCACCTACACCGGCACTGCCAGTTTTGGCCCCAGCACGGCGTCGCTCACACAGGTCACAGTCCTTCCCGCAGGCGCTTTCCTGGTCACCGCCACGCCGCAAACCCAGCTCATCCGGGGTGCCGGGACCACGGTGTACAACGTGCTTGTCACCTCGGTCAATGGCTTCTCCGGACCGGTCGCACTCACCTGCGCCGGCCTTCCCGCAGATGCCTCCTGCGCCTTTGCCCAGCCCACCGTGACGCTCACCGCCAACGGCACTGCAACCACCACCATGACGACCACCACCACCCTTGCCGACGCCAGGCTTGTCCGCTTCGACCGCGTCTTTCCAGGCCTCACGCCGCCCGCAGGCAGCAACAGTCAGCCCGGGGATTTGCTCCTCACCGCGGCCGCGGTCTTCCCGCTGCAACTCGGCACGTTCGGCCTGTTTGCCTCAGGTGTCCGTCGCCGCCCACGCCTGGGCAGCCGCTTTCTCCTGCTGCTTGTGTCCCTGCTTGTGCTCGCCGGCCTCTCCGGGTGTGGCTGCCCGAACACCGCGTACAACACCTATCCCATCACCATCACCGGAACCAGCGTCTTCGGCGGCCCGCCGCCCGGTTCCACGGTGGTGTACCTCTACGTCGGCCAGCCGACCTACAACTAACCGTTGCCTGCGCGCGCTTGCTCCGCCTGCACCCCTGTCCGGTACTGCAACCGGACGCCTGTGCTACCCGTCTCGCCCACCTCTGGAGGTCGTTCCCATGCAGCTCCGCACCGGTAAACCAATGGCGGTGGCCGCGCTGATCGTGCTCTCCGCGCCCGGCGCTCACCCGGCCGCAGCCCAGTCTGCCCTGCCAACCCCGCCCGTGCGCCCCTCGCGCATCGATCTCTTCGCCGGGTACAGCTACCTGCACCCGGTCGCTGCCGACATCAACAACTTTCAGGACCAGCCCATCAACCCCGGCACCCTGCTGAGCGTCACGGCCTACGTTAATCGCTATCTCGGCGTCCAGGCGGAAGGCGGCCTGCATCCCGGCGGCCCCAACGACTGTGTCTACACCGCCCAGGCAGGCCCCGTCGCCCGCTACCCGGTACACCGCTTCATTCCTTTTGCCCACGCCCTCGGCGGTGGCGCCAAGGTCGGTGGACCCATCTTTCAGCCCTGCACCTGGGGCTACGGCATCACCGGCGGCCTAGGCTTCGACTACGTCCTGCCGCAGTTTCACGACCACTTTGCCCTCCGTCCGATCCAGGCCGACTACAACTACAACCACGTGGATTACGGCCCGCTTGTCCTTCCCGGGGGCTACGCCGGCGGTGTCATTAAAATGAACGCCTACCGCCTCTCCGCTGGCCTGGTCTACCGCATCGGTGACCTGACACCGCCGCTCGCCACAGCACTCTCCTGCCTCGCGACCCCGGCCGTCGTCTTCACCGGCGACTCCGTTTCCATCACCTCCACGGCCACCGGCCTCAACCTCAAGCGCGCTGCGCAGTACACCTGGACCGCGAACGGCGGCAACCTCGCGGGAAACGGTCCCACGGCTCAGGTCAGTACCGCCGGCCTCGCCGCCGGCAGCTACGTCGTGCTTGGGAAGGTGTCCCAGGGCAGCAAGCCCTACCAGAACGCCAGCTGCTCGGCAGCGTTCCAGGTCAAGGCCATTGAGCCGCCAACGCTCACCTGCTCGGCCAATCCCGCCAGCATCCACACCGGGGAAAGCTCCACCATCACTTCGGTCGGTGTCAGTCCCCAGAATCGTCCGCTCACCTATACCTTTGCCACCACCGCCGGTCGCATCAGCGGTCAGGACAACCTCGCCACGCTCAACGCTGCAGGCGCGGCGCCCGGCACCGTTACCATCACCTGCACCGTGGTGGATGATCGCGGCCAGACTGCCCGGGCGACCACCGCCGTCCAGGTTATCGCTCCGGAGATCCCGCCCATTCCCCAGCCGCGTGAGCTCTGCTCCCTCAGCTTCGACCGGGATCTCGGTCGACCCGCGCGCGTCGACAACGAAGCCAAGGGCTGCCTCGATGACGTCGCGCTCACCCTGGAGCGGGAAGCCGACAGCCGCCTTGTCCAGACCGGCAATGCCGGCCCCGGCGAACCGGCTGACGTCGCCGCAGAGCGTGCCATCCATGCCAGGCTGTACCTCACCCATGAAAAGGGGATCGACAGTACCCGCATCACCCTCCGCACTGGCTCCTCCAGTGCGAAATCCGTGGCGAACACCCTTGTTCCGACCGGTGCCACCGCCGACCCCTCCGGAACTCGGCCCGTCGTCGAAGGCAGCGTCATCCCCCACGGCGAGGCGTACGGCACTCCCAGGCCGAAGCCGACCCCGCGCAGACGGAAGCACACCCGGCGCAAACGCAGACACACCTAGCTCCGGAACCTCCAACGCTCCGCCTCCAACCCCCAACGGGAAGAGCCCTCGCTCTTCCCGTTGGTGCGTCTGCCCGCTCGTGAACGCGGTCTC
>CAXUHM010000044.1:23254-27974 GCA_964250935.1 uncultured Terriglobus sp. | reverse complement strand
GTGCAGAAAAGTTGAGGTCGCAAAGGCTAGCTTTGACAAACCATCAACGTCCGTTGAAAAAATGTAACAAGCTAGGGCAAGGAGTAGATGTGCAACTCGCCCGAGTCAAAGCTGGCATAGTGCCGTCCGTCCGGTGACAATGCTGCGCGCCCATTTCTGGGAAAATTTCTGTTCACAATCGGCAGTTTCGCTTGCCGGTCGAAGATGAACCAGTGAGCGTTGGTGCTGCATCCTTTTTCGAACTCAATGCATTCCCTGCTATCGTTCGAGGCGTACGCAGCATAGCGAGACATGCTGGCAGTCCCACTTTCGATCTCGCCACTGTAATCAGCCGGAATCCATGGCAGGACTTCGGTTGTTTCATCTTTCCTCCAAATCACCAAGCGGCCGGCCGGCACTCCCTGTAGGTTAATTTCGCCGGCTACGCTTCCATCGTTCAGAGTGCCTACGATTGCTGCACTTCCCTGTTCTTTCAAAGAAACAGCCCAGTTAGCGCGATCAGCCGTTTCCACATTCATAGAACAGTGGCGGGGCACACCTTCATAGATGATGTTGCTGGATACAGCCTTGCCTGGCTGGAGTTCTTGCTTGCAGAGCATGTAGACCAGTTGATGCTCACCGAACTTTCGGTCCATGGTTCCCACTGGCCAGTTTTCCGACCAGTGCTGTATTTCAGTCGGTGGAGCGCCATCTAAAACGGAGTATGTGCGGGGACCGCCTATCGTGAACCCCTTCTGAAATACCAAGGCATGATCGACGAACGTGGTTTGTTCCAGAAACCCATCGATTTTAGCGACAGTCTTAAGCTTTGCATCCAACAAAAAAACGCCGGATTTGGATTCGTGCGCCCCTTCTGGGTCAAGGTTTACAGACTGATCCTGAACAGAAGCGTACCGCCTGGTCCTGACTTTGCTTCTCCATCCGCAACGATCTCCCCGTTTCCATCTGCAAGATACGCAACATCGCGAGTCGCTTGAACAACTCCATGGAGATCAAACACGAGCAGATGCGCCTTGCCGTCTACCTTGCGATTCGGAGACTGGCGGCAGTTCGGACTTGTGTTGAATCCGACAGAGACCCTCTCGACGTTCAGCCATGCGACAAAGCGATAGCCGATAATATGAGCGCTGCACTTGGTATCGGTGCCTAGGCTGAAAAAGTCGGAAGGCAAGCCATACTGATTGAGAGGCACGCGCACCTCAGAAGCGAGCGGACCGCCGTTCTGTGCTTGCGTATAGCGGGCTAAAGTTCCGCTTGTGAAAAGCGCTCCAACCAGCAAGCCGTGCGAGATCTTTCTAGCTTTTGCCAGCATTCGTGTGCCCTATCGACCCTTCTACTTCATGTAACAACGTATCAGGCGACTTGCCCCCGGGAGCATCGTCACCCCTAATCGCCGTAACTCCGACAATAGGCATTGTCGTAGGCGACCCGCGCTAGGGATTACTCCATTCAAAACTCAATTCCAGAGCCGCCAGATTTATACAAGCTTCCCACTCAAGGACGTAGAGGGAGTAGCAGAGTGCATTGTCCGGGATGGCACCTTCCACATTTGTGTTCAGTGCATCGCGCCCGAGTCTCTCAAAGAGAAACCAGACGCTACCGGGGACGCCTAAAATCCGTTCGTTCTCCGGCACCTGAACGGCGCAAAACAAAGCCTTGCTGAAAGTGATGGCGGCAGGCCTGTAAGCGCTCTGCGTGGGCTGCTCAGGGAGCCCCACTAAAATCTCAAGTTCCAGGACCACCTTGGCTTCCGCGAAGTTGTGGTGGATTGAGCGATACGTGCGTCATGCAAGCCATTTGGGAGAGAAGCATCGAGCTCTTCCAAGGTCATGTCTGCCTCCTTCGCTTCTGTCGATCATCCCACGCGGCTCAGAAGCTCTGTATTCACTGAAGTGCTCGGTTCAGACAAGGAACAAACCGAAGTGGTGCGAAGGGGAATAGCACAGCCCTTTGCAGGCACAGAAGTCTTTCAGGTGGTGTCCAAGAGACATGAAGACGATCGGAGCCGCGCTCCTTGCCAGCCTCCTCACGATGGCCCTTTTCACGCTGGTTTTCGAAGACAGGCTGTTCTCCAAACCGTTCGCCCAGAGCAACGAGCTGACGTTAAGAGAGCTTCGCATCGTTGATGACGCCGGAGTCGTCAGAATGCGACTGAGCACTCATGGCCGCTGGTCACAGCAAGGAAGCCCGTCTCTTGAACTGATCCCGAGCGGATCTGAGCGAGGAGGCGCAACCCTTCTCTTGGATCAGGATGGAAAAGGAACATTGTTCTTTGATTCTTCCGACACCGAAGCGAAAGTTACAGTCGGACACTTTGTGCCAGGTGACAGCATGCCTCTCAGCCGGTCTGATCATTCCTGGGGCGTGCAGGTTTTAAATCTCCAGCCTGTACGAGGAGCTCCCAGCAGCCTTTATCTCGCCGCCACCGAAGGCGGCAATGTTGGCGTCACTGGCGCCACCATCAAGCAAGGATTGCCGCCCGACGTTCACCCCGTTCACGCACATTGAGGCAGAGCACCGATGAAGTCTCCCCCTCACTGACCCAATGTTCCTGTCTTAATCTGAAAACGTCCCTTATCATGCATTCGAGAGCATCGTGAACCATCCGCTGAATCATCTCGGACTAATGGTAGCCATCGGCTTCTCGATCTGTGCGATTGCGCAGACCGTATCCAACGGTCAGCACGGAGACCTTGAGCTGCGTCTCCAACCCGAAGCCATCCGTATGAGAATCCCCAAGGCTTTCACGATCGCCATCGTGAATCGAAGCGAACACGAGATCTGCATGCCCATGCCTTCATTCGAGTGCGGAGATGTGGCCCACGGATCGATCTGGCTCCACTCTACGTTTGTTGCCGCAAAACCGGGGTCCGCTAACTCCGAGAATATGGGTGCGCTTCGGACTTCACCTACCAGCCAATTTTGGATCGCCTGCAGACCTGGAAGACGCTGCTCCCCGGCGAAAGCCTGATTCTTAAAATGGTCTACGACCCTGGCATCCCCGGTGAAGCGGGTACGTACGACTTCTGGGCGGACTACTTCCCTGCCAGCATGCCAAAGGCCGATGAAGAAGCGTTGCAAGCACGGGGCGTCGCTTTTCCACGATCGGAACTTGAGTCCGCTCACGTGAAGTTTGTGAAGAAATAACGACCGCCCTGGCGTCATCTCGGAAACGAATCTTTCTTGCCCTCATCTTCACGGCACGCACGCGAATGCGCGACTACAGTTCGCGTGGCTGCAGCCGGTCGGCCAAGCCTTCGATCTCGGAGCTCATCACCAAAGGCTCAATCCACCGGTTACGTGAAGCTTACTCGGCGATCTAATCCTGTGTCACAACAACTGCTGTTGCGTTACCCTTTGGATCGCCAGTGTTCAGGTTTGTAAGCACACCGTCCTTCCAGAAAGCGGCACCTTGATCGGTTCCGCCCACGGCATAGAGCGAACTACCAGTGATGACACTTGCGTTCAACCCGCATTGCGAACAGGACGGTACGTACGACTGAGGGCTGTCGTTCTTCCAAAGAATGGCAGCAAAGGGCGGGGGTGCTACAAGGTATCCGGTGTTGTACACATCTGTCCCAGACGCTTGAATACTATTGACGAAACCATACGAAGAGGAAAGGCTAGTGGCAGACCCGTTGGTCCAATACGTAGGCTTTGAATCGTAGATGGATGTCGTGGCCGAGACACCTCCTGCTGCGTACACGATACTACCTAGGACAAAAACATTATTCGCTCTTGAGGCTATTCCTGCACTGTTCAGCCGCGTTGTGATTCCATTTTTCCATAATGCGGCAGCGGTGTATTCCGTCGCTGATGTTACAACTTCCTGACTGCCTGCGATGTAGATGTCCGTTCCAGAGATGAACAATCCGCGCGCTTCGAGAAGGCCAGTATTGTTTGCCCCGAGAAGGTAAGTACCCTCCCCATTCTTCCAGAGCATTCCCCCAAGAGAATTGTTATAGCTGTCAGTCACGGTGCCAGTCACATATACGTCATTGCCAACGACGACTACGCCAGTCGCAAAACCATTGGTAGCAAAGGATGGCAGTGGCAGCGTTTGCGCAACACCGTTCTTCCATAATGTCGGCACTGTTCCGGATCCGTTACTCTGCGGACCTACCAGGTAGACATCACTGCCGGAGACTGCAAGGCCGTAGCCGTATGAAGCCAATCCGGGGCTTCCTACCTGCATTGGCGTTCCATTCCTCCATACAGTTGCTACCTCCACGTTCCCCGCAGCTGACCATCCACCGACATAAACGTTCGTCACAGTCGATGCCGGTGTTGCTGCGACCGATGTTGACGTCACTGGAGCACTTCCGCAACCCAAAGCACACAAGAAGAAAAGGGAGTTCAGTAGAGCAAGTTGTTTTCGCATAGAATTCATGCTCAGTTTTGCACGAGCCTCCCACCCAATCTGCTCAAATCCTGAGACATAGCCCTCCCAGGTAACCATGCCTGATTACGACAAACGCACTCATAGCGGGAGCAGTTTAGGTGTGATTTAGCTGAAGTTCTTTGATGGCACGCGTTGACCGCTCGAGCGTCCTTTTAGTCAAAGCATCTCCTTTTCAATGTTCGAAAAGGGATGCCCTGCCCTGCTTCCGTAGCTCAATTGTATTTTTCGCAGCTAGGCAGTTTGAGGAAGCGGGTTCTTGAAATTCTGTTGGCTCCGACACGGGTGGCGGCGTTGGCTGTGTTCTCGGAGATTGAACAT
>CAXUHM010000044.1:19885-23244 GCA_964250935.1 uncultured Terriglobus sp. | reverse complement strand
AACATGACTTCGAACCCATTGAATTTGCCGCTGCCGAGCTTACCGGTAAACTTGAGTTTTGGATTGATCTGGAAACTGACATCGCACGAGGCAACTGAAGTCTCGAGCTGTACTGTGCTGGCTTATGCGGTGTGAGATGTCCCGGTAAGGTCCATGATTAGCAGCAATGACGAGCGGCTCTAGATGCCTACAATGGCGTATTATGCGGAGCCTGATTGCCAGTCTGAAGCGCCCGAACACGTCTGAACTAAGGTTTAGATAAAGATCAGGTCGAAGCCATTTAGCTCGATTGACCGAACAACGGGTGCTTGCGAGAGTGAATCGTACGCCACTTGGAAGTGCGGGACTTACGCCAGGAAAATCGGCGTCAGCTAGCGCCTGTCGAGCATGTGCTTCACCTGCGGATATCCTGCCCTCACGGCACTCCGAAGTTGCAGCATCCGCAAGTGGACCGATGGCCATCAACCCGTGAGGAGAACTCTTATGCGCCTCTCGGGCAACAGCGAGATCGTCAGAGATCGAAGCGTCCCACTGCTGCAGTGTTCCTTCAGCAACAGCTCGAGTGCTTAACACCTGCAGAGTCTGAGCGTTCTCTGATCCTAGACTTGCAGCAACCGCTGGATAGATCCGGGTCGTCTCCGCAATGGTTTCCCGATACTTCCCTTGTAGAAGCAGCGCCTGCGTCAATGCTATTTCCGGCATGTTGGTGTTAGCGTGCAAGCCGAGTTTCTCATGCATCGTTTTGATGAGTTGTCGACTGCATGCCTCTGACTGCTCCGGCTGACCAGCTTTCAACTCGGTAACGCACAAACGCTGCTGAATGGTGAGCTTGTAATTTAAAGGTAGGTCAGGGTCTTTGACCGCTAATCCGCTGGCGGCCTGATAATCCTTGAGAGCCTGGTTCGGATTGGAATTCGCAAGTTCTACGGCTCCCTTGCCCGCAAAACGCGCAACCTGCAAAGCCACAGAGGGCCGATATACCTGAGCGTAGAGTTTCTCCTCGCTTGCAAGCAACATACGCGCATTCTCTCCTGAATTCGGCTCTAAGCTGCGCGCGTTCATCGCGATATGCTCGTACTGCGACGCTAGTGCATGCTCTGAAAGCTGGCCCTCAGCTTCCGTCCAGCGCATCGCCGCTGCGTCAAGTTCCTTGCCAGCATTATCGTAGATCCAGCAAACTGCCTAGTGCATTGGCGACGGCATCGTGCAACGGTGCTGCAATACGAGGCTCCTGGGGAAACTGACGGTCGATGCCAGTCGCAGCCTCTAGGACGGCTTGTTGCAGTGTTTCATCGGAGCGATGACCAGTCGACGGGTTTGCTTGGCCCAAGACATCATGAACGAGGAAGCCATACACCTTATCGGTTTTCGCCTGCTGTTGCCGCGCCTGAATGTAAAACCACGTGGACATGCCGAACCCGGCAGCAAGCAGGACCAGCGCAGCCACAACCCAGGGGCGACGAGCATCCCGCTCCGCAAGTTGTCTTCTTGAGTCCAATTCAGCTTGCTGCGCAGCGAGCAGGCTTTCATCCTTCGCACGCTGCTGCGCTCTCTCCTGGGCAGCTTTTGCGTGGCGGGTAGCAAGAGTGCGTAGATTGATCGCAAGGTCTGCGGCACTATTGAAGCGCTTGGTGGGGTCGATGTTGGCGGCTCTAGCTATGTCTTGCTCCAGCAATGGATCGTTGATTCGCTTCTCCCAACCTGGCGAGGGCACCTCCCGGAAGTCTCCACACAGCAATTGAAACAAGACGATGCCGAGCGAGTAGATGTCGGCCAGCGTTGTTGGCGGTCTTCCTGGTCCCACCTCGGGCGCGAGGTACTGTGCAGTGCCCACTGCTTGGGTTAGGTTGCCGCCATCAGCAAAGCCCTGTACTGTCACGTCTAGCGCCGCAATTCGCTCTGCATCGTAGAGCCGAGCCGCTCCAAAGTCTGCGATCTTCACTTGCCAGCCTTCTGGTCGCCTTCCAGTGGGCTGAATCAGCAGATTGCGGAAGCAGCGGAGCTAGACCGACACGGTACCCTTAATGCCTAAGCGGACCTGATTGGATTGGTAATGAGAAATGCCGTTCTCGCAAGGTAAGGGCTCTACACTACCCAGAAACGCGGTTGTGGAAAGTGATCACGTACGCTGTCACAAACGTCGTTTGTGACGAGATCGAGCCGAACGGACTGCTGGTACGATCCGAATCATGCCTATGGTGCCTGAAGAGCGTAGCGCGATTTTGCATACCTGCTGGACTGCCGCGATCGCTGTCACTTGTGGTTTGGGGGCGATCTGGATTCGAAGAAGCCTGACTCGCATACTGCTACTTGTAGTTGCGGTGCCGTTTACGCTTTTCACGCTTTTCGGACTGTACGTCACCGAGCTAATCGCGAAATACGGTCCACGCTAACGTTTGCAACAGCAGCGTCACAAACGTTCGTTTGTGCTGACGATGAAGCGCACGACATCACATTTGGAAAACGCGAAAGAGGATGACGGTGAGTGAAGGATCAGTGACGTGCCAAGTCCGATACACGCTTGACCTGAACCAGCTTGCGGCATTCGAGACCTACGCGCGTACTTGGATGGTCCTCATAAATCATTACGGAGGTGTGCACCATGGGTATTTCATCCCCCGTATGAGTCCAGACGTAAAGGGCGCAAGCTTTCCTGGGTTGGGTTATGACGGCCCAGAAAATGTTGCACTGGCTCTATTCACCTTCCCGAGCGACAAGTCTTACCAAAAGTATCGGGAAGCGGTTGCCACCGATCCAGAGTGCCTAGCGATGGCCGCGCTCGTCCGAGAGACCAAATGCTTTACCCGGTACGAACGCTTGTTCCTCCGACCCGTCACAACTCGAGAGGCCTGAAGGCCGCCACAAACCTTCGTTTGTGATGGGTCGGATTACCTAAAGAAACTCGGAGCAAAAATTCGGTCGCTTGCAACAAGATTCGGCAAGTCGGTGTGCTTTTAACTGTAGCCAAGCTTCGGTGTGCCGGCTCCGTTCGGCTCCGATCGCAACTTCACTGCGACCTAAGTTCGTGTGCAGGGTCAAGAATCGACGCGCCTCGCGCCGGCAAGAGACAAGCTGAAGCGCCTGTAAGCAGGAGAAGGAGCACGGCACCCACCAACACGCTTGGGTCGTACGGGCTGACGCCGAACAGCAGGCTTGAAATGAGCCGCGCGGTGACCAGAGCGGCGGCTAGTCCGCTGAGAATACCCCAGCAAACGGGTGGTAGACCACCCCTGAAAACCAGTCCATAGATGTCGGCACGTGAAGCCCCAAACGCTAGGCGCAGTGCCATCTCCCTGCGGCGCTGCACAACGGAGTAGTTGACGACCGCGAAGACTCCTAGGGCGGCGAGACTGAACGCC
>CAXUHM010000044.1:0-19875 GCA_964250935.1 uncultured Terriglobus sp. | reverse complement strand
GAACGCCCCGGTCGCGAAGAGCAGGGCCAGACTGAAAAGGAATCGTTGGTTTGCAACGGAACTCGACACGACTGCGCCGAGGGACACGATATCGGAGACGGTCGCGAACCGGTCCAACCCCCACACTGTATGCGTGATCTCAGGGACCGTGGAGCTGAGACTTCCCCGTGTATGAACGATCAGACCCGCGCTTTCATCACAGCGGTACCAATACGGCACATAGATCATCATTGGATCGCTTTCAGCCAACGTGATGGTGCGCGCATTCTCAACAACGCCTACAACGATGAATGATTCTTTGTCTTCCAAATCGTCTGAACCCGCCCTGCGGAACTGCCTTCCGACAGGGTCGCGGTCGGGCCACAATGTCTTGGCCGCCTTCTCCGAGATGACAGCGACATTATGTCCCCAGTCCCCATCGGAAATGAACCGGCCAGACAACAGCGGGAGATGGAGCGCACTTGCATACTGAGGACTTACCCAACGGAAACGCTCGGTAGGGAGCTGCATGATCGGCCGTGGGTCGCCCGCGACCTGGGCTGAGTCTCCCCAGCTATCGCCGGCGAGCGGAAGAACACTTGTGATTGCAACCTGTTCGACTCCGGGCACCGACGCGAAGCGGGTGAGGAGCTCTCGGTAAAACTCGGCTCGGTGCTGGTCATTCGGATACTGCGTGTGGGGCAGATCAATCATGGCTGTCATGCTCTGGTCAGAGGAGAAGCCTCGCGGGACATGAAGCAGCTTGATCATGCTTGCCGTCAGCAGCCCGGCGATCGATAGCAACACGATGCTGATTGCAACCTCTAATCCGACGAGAACGTTTCGCGTTGTACGAACGCCCCGCCCTCCGCCCACAAGCCGGGCTTCGCCAGGGAGGAGTGCGTCCATGGTCAAGCGAAGCGACAACCAGGCAGGGCCAGCTCCGGCGAGTACGGCACTCAAGACGGTGACCACGACACAGAATAGGCATCCTGCCCAGCCCAGATGGAGCGTTCCGCGAAAAGCCAGGCTGGACGGCAGAAATCGCTGCATAAACGGCAGTAGCACCGCAGCCAGCACGATGCCGACACCTCCGCCGACCGTTGCTAGCAAGACCACTTCACGGAGGGCCACGCGGAGCAACTCAGCACGATTCGCGCCCAAAGCGGCGACAATCGCCGTTTGCTGCCGTTGCCCGATAGCCCGAGCGAAGAGAAGGTTTGCGATGTTGACGCAGCTCACAAACAGCAGGCCGGCTACTGCTCCGAGTAGAAGCAGCAGCGGCCTTTGGTTGTTCCCGATTAGTTGCTGCTGGAAAGGGGTGACCAGGGCGGATAGGGTCGCCGCTTGCCCGGCAGGTAGACCGTGACTAATGTCTCCTTGCAATCGGTTCAGGTCGTCGGTGGCTTGACCGACAGTCACACCATCGCGCAGCCTGCCAAGCCCAAAGTAGTTGAGGTCACCCATCTGCTCCGCAAGACGCTTCGCAGAGAAGGACAGCGGCACGATCACGCCGAGGGGGACCGATTTGTCCGCCTCTCCGATCGACCCAGTAGCGTTGATGTCGGGCATGTAAAAGGAACGAGCCATGACGCCGATGACGACGTAGGAGATCCCACTGAGTTGGATCGTTTTTCCGACAACTCGCGCGTCCGCCTGGAAGCGGTTGCGCCAGAGCGCATCAGTCAAAAGCGCAACGTTGTCCCTTCCGGGCACAGCCTCGCTTTCAGTGAAGCTTCGACCGAGCGCGGGCGACACCCGCAATACGGTAAAGATACCGGGCGTGGCAACGAGAACGCCCGTTTGCTCTGGATGGTCGCCAAGGCCCATCGGCTGCGCACCTTCCTGCATCAAGGCCATGCTCTCGAACGAGCGGCTGTTGCGCCTCCAGTAGGAAAAGTGATTTGCGCTCACCGGCAGTGCAGGAGCGAGGCTGGTCCATTCCGCGACTTTCTCCTGAAGCGTGACAATCTGGCTCGCTCCGTTGAAGGGCAGCGGCTTGAGCAGAACTTCGTAGACGAGAGTACAGATAGACGTCGTTGTACCAATACCAAGCGCGAGCGTCAGGATCGAGTGGAGAGTAAAGGCAGGCGAACGCCGCAATTGCCTATATGCTTGCCTGGCATTGCGCATGATCTGTTCGGGCATTTCAAAGACCTCCTCTTTGTATGCCTGTTCGCGAATCGAGAGATGGTTGCCGAAGCGGCGTCGTGTAGCCTGACGTGCCTGTTGCTCCGACATACCATCGGACATCGCCTCTTCTAGCGCGAAGTCGTAATGGGTCTGCAGCTCTTCCTCGAGATCGGCTTGTACATCCTTGGAACGCAACAAGTTCCGCATCCGACGCCAGTTCGCCATCGCTCACCTCACGCGTAACGCAGCATCGCTTGTATACCCCTGGTAAGGGCGTCAAACTCGCTTTCTGCGGCTTTCAACCGTTTCCGTCCGAATGGTGTTAGGTGGTAATACTTTGCCCGTATTTGGCTTTCGCCTACACTCCATTCGGAAGCGATCCACCCGGCCTGCTCCATACGCCGAAGTGCAGGGTAGAGTGAACCTTCCTCAACGCGCAGTAGATCGTCGCTGGCGAACTGAATGTGACGCACCATCCCGTAGCCATGCAATTTCCCGCGCTGTGCCAGCGTTTTGAGCACCAGCAGGTCGAGACTGCCTTGAAGATCACATTGAGCCATGTATTGACACCTAGACCTCTATGCAACCGAGAGTATATGCCTAGAAGTCTAGGTCTTTCTATGCAGATGAATCAGTGTCAGAGGGTAGTGCGTGCCCAGAGGTTCTGGTTGCGTCATCTGGTTTCGAGCACGGCAGGGCTGCCGAGGCAGAGGCAACGTGTGTTCACAAGGACACACACTACGAGATCACGGCGTGTCCCATAGCCTGCAGAGAGGCGCTTGACAACGGTAGACTGGGTGGCAAACGGAATATGCCGTCGCAAGAAAATTGGGCCCGAATGCACTACCAAAAACGTTCGTTTGTGGAGTTGAGTCACGCTACTTACAACAGTGCGACTTGTCAGGACTGACCAATGGTGCTGGACACTAACGGCATTCTTTAACAACTGGGTTTGGACCTGTAGAGCGCGTAGCCAAGAGAAACGCTCTCGTGCCAATCGACATTTCCTCGATATAGCAGCCATCTGGCCCGTTTGGTTGAGATGTGCGACCGAAGTAGGCGACAACTTCTGACGTGTTAAACCGATTCTCAGGAGTATCCGGAAGGGTGCCGGGACCAGCATCTTTAACGATCTGGGCACGCCCGTCCGGGAACACGTGTCGGTATTCGTCTGAGAAAAGGCTCGGCATTTTGCGCGTCGTCCTCAGAACGCCATCGCGGGGGAACAGATACTTCGTCCGCCATAGCGGGTTCCGCTCGAAGGCTCGTGACTCGTGTACAAGGTACAACTCACCCTGAAATCCGGCGGGAACCAGAAAGAGCCTTCTGGCAGTTTGGAGCCACACAGCCGTGGCCCCGGCAATCAGTGTGAGGTAAATCAGAAGCGCTCCGCTATTTACGCCCAAACACAACCAGCGCTGCAGACGCCTTGGGACGCCTCTCAAAACCACGTATGAAGTCACGGACAGCGCCGTCCCCAAAATAAGGAGAGCAGCTCCTACAACGAAAGGCCAGCTTTCAATTCTCGCTGCGAAGGCCGCGAAAGCGCTTAGGACGCCATAGAGCAGTGCAAGAAGGAGAGCACACACGCCTGCATTTAACACCGTAAGCGACCCAAGCCAACTTGCTCTGTACCGGCGTGGACCCATCATAAAAGTGTATTTTGAAAACCACTCCGCATTGCGGGTTTTAAGGAAGTCAGCGAGACGCGTCGCGGCCTTCGTGCATCAGCCCTCATAGACGCCGTTGGGGGGAGTTGACCACGCATGCTGTCACAACCTTCGTTTGTGATGCTGTTCGAGCATGCGAGGATCTGATTAGATCCGACCAGGGGGTGAAGCCATAGTCCGACTATGCGAGACCGAAGCAGATTCGGCTTCGCACCGGTATTGCTAGCAGACTCCGATGTGAGGCATGACTTTCGCTCTGGACGAGTGCCGGACAACGGTCCCGCGCTGAATAGGTAGACCAAGAGCAAGTGCCACTGCTCCTACCCCTTCTTTTTTCTATTGCAGATTGTGGCTTGTTCGACGTACTCTCGTGTGCATTCGGAGAGGGACGGTAGAATCACTGCTCGACAACACGCACGCGCAGCGAGCGCGGTTAGTAAATTCGTGTATTTGCGGCGTAAGCGGCTCAAATCGGTGTCTGAATAGTTTCGAACGTGCCCCATGCTTTGCTAACAGGTGGCCTTTGAACAACACAGAGCAAATCGGAGCCGCACCAGGAACGGTCTCACCTGCTTTCTGGTCAATCACCAAGCGAGTCTGCTTTCGTCTCGCATTCTGCTTCTGGGCACTCTACTTCCTGGATTCAGGCATGACGACCCTCATGTTCTGGTTCTGGCCATGGCTCGACAACCAAGTCGGCAATGCTCTGAACTGGCCGCTCACTGCGCTGACCCTCTGGACGGGCCACACCATCTTTCACCTCACAGGCGTCGCCGCAACCTTCCATCCCACCGGCTCAGGAGATACTGCGCTGGCCTGGATTCGTGCACTGCTTCTTGTGCTGACGGCTTTGATCGTTTGCGTTATCTGGACTGGTATCAGTGAAGCGCGCGGGCGCCGCTCCGAGTATCGAACTCTTCATCAGTGGCTGCGGCTCGGGTTACGATTGATGTTGGCTCTCTCGCTACTGATCTATGGCTTCCGAAAAGTCTTTCCGCTCCAGTTTCCACCTCCAACACCGGAACAACTCGCAGTCACATACGCCGACTCCTCGCCCGCAGGTTTGCTATGGCGATTTATGGGTGCGTCCCCCCTGTACAGCTTTTTTGGGGGGATGGCAGAGGTCATTCCTGGACTCTTGCTGCTCTTCCGCCGAACGGCGACTCTGGGGGCAATTGGAGCAACGGCAGTGATGCTCAACGTCGTTGCTCTGAACCTCAGTTATGACGTAGCCGTTAAGCTTTACTCTATCGAGCTGCTACTTGTGGCAGCGTTTCTACTCCTTCCGGATTTGCGGCCGATGTGGCTCATCTTTTTCAAAAATGAGAGCGCACAGCTCGCTCGCGGCCGGGTTCCTCGGTCTGAGCGGGGCGCATTGCGTCTTGCCGCAACCGGCATTCAAGTCGTAACGATCGGTTGGATTCTTCACACAAGCGGACTGGGCGCGTGGCGAATGTGGCACGACGGCAAAACACCCCTTTCCGGAGCCTGGAAGGTCGATGCCGCTGGCGAGGCTCTCGCGAAAGAAGGGTGGACCAGCCTGTCCACGAACGGCAATGATGCCGTGCGCATCTCGAAAAGCGGACAAGCTCAATATCGAAAAGTAGAAATTGACACCAGCGGCCAGACGCTGCGCATCTTCGGGGACTGGCATGATTTCAGTACCAGCAATCAAACTCCCACAGCAGTCCTGCACTGGATGGTGGAGCGCGAAGGTCTGCTGCTGCTCACGGGCACATGGCAAGGTCAACCCGCAACTCTTCGCCTTCGCCGCGCTCGCCCCGATTCTAAGCTGGAAACACGAGGCTTCCATTGGGTGCAAGAGGACGGGTTAAATCAATAAAGCTGTCGCTTCGTTCTCGAGATCTTCGAACCGCTCGATAGAGTCACTGCGCACCCAGCTACTCTCGTTCGCGAGTAGTCTCTTTGGTGGCGAGTACAGGTTAGGCTACACTCCACGTCAATACCAAGAAGCGCCGTTGTAGGAAGCTGAGTGCTCTACGCTACCAAACCTTCATTGTAATGAGGGCGTTTCTATACGGCTGAATGGACCGGAGACCTTTCTTGAGCGTAGATGAGCTTACCGAGAGTCGAGTCCGATGTTTCCATTGCTACTTGCAGCAGCTATCACGAACACGCTGACCGACATGATGTCCTCCAGCCACCGAAACCGCCGTCACTTTCGGCGCGGAAGAGCCAGCCATCCTCCGTTCGGGAGGCAGTAGAGTTCACGTCGAAGGACGGCACCCACATTCGTGGATGGCTTTACCCCGCGCCCGGTAAGAGAACGCAAATAGCCTATAGTTATGAGTCTTTTTTCTCGCCTTTACGTTGCGTTCAGAACAACCTAGAAAGGTGTTCACTATAATTCTTCCATCACGCGGAGTGCGTCATCAGCTCGCTAACGGGATGGCGAAGCGAAACCTGCTCTAAATCAATCTGAGAGTTCCGCGGGAACTTAGTATGCGTTCCCATGGGCGGAGCAGCGCTTGCAGGCTGAGCAAAAGACGGCATTCCATACTGAGGAAAGAGGTCCGTTGACCCCCAATCGTATGATTCTGCGGCTAGCACGATATCGGTATACACCGGGTACCACTGTGGTCCAGTGGGCGTTGCTGTGTTCCAGCAGAGTGCGTATGAGATCCCGCCCGTCTGGAACACAATTCCGTTTTGGCTCGTGCTGAGAGAGCCACCTTTATATCCTGCATACTGGTGCTTCGCTGCATCGATCACGCTCACTGCGTCGAAACCGTAGAAACCAAATGCTGGGATCGTTTGAGTCGCTTGGGCGGCGTTCGCCAGCATTTGATTCAAGGTGGCCTTCTTTAGAATGGCGCTATCCCCGTCCAGGCTTAATGCTGCAAGTACTCTAGCTACGTCGGTAGCGGCTGCAGATAACCCACCACACCCATCGCAGTTCTCCATATTTGTCTCACCGTAGCCGAGCGCCACCAAAGGCTGGTCTTGAGTCATTACGCTCTGAGATACGGCTAGCGGGCGTGAATGGTAGCGCGCCTCAGCGGGGTCCTGACTCTCGATCAAAGTTCGCGACTGTTTCACTCGGGTGATGTGCAATGGCTGCAATAGTGAGGCGGTTAAGGCACTCTCAAATGATCCCGCGCCGTTTAACGTCTTAACGACCTGGCTGAGCACAAAAAAACCGCCATTGCTGTAAGTCGCCTTTGTCTTGTCTCTGGGCGTACTCACCAGCATCTGCGTCGCACAATATCTCAAGAGCTGGTCGGGGTTAACTGGCAGTTTTGCGCCGGAAGCCTGGACTGCCGGAACGTCTCTCCAAACTAAACCTGGATCGATGCCAGCGGTCATTTCCAGGAGATGCTGGATTGTAATCTTCTCGAAGTTGGCGTCCGCCGGAGCATTTCCATTTGGCTGCTTGAGTTGCAGAATGGACTGGAGCGTGGTGGCTAACGAACATTTGCCGCGTTCAATTAGCTGATACGTTGCCAATGCTGCAAATAGCTTCGAAACGCTGGCCTGACGAAACAGCGTTGTCGGCTGTACGCTTGGGTACCCGTCTTCTGCCCACGAATAGCCTTTTGCATAGACGAGCTTCGTCCCTTTTACTATGGCCAGGGACGCTCCTCGTACCTGGTTTGCTTTCATAACAGCAGCAACAGCATTGTCGATGGCAGAGACCTCTGGCGAGCCCGTACTTCGGAAGATGCGTCCATCAACGTTCTCCCTTTCTGCAAAGAGGGCGGCGAAACGCGCATCCCCACCAGTGCCCTCAGCCATGACCCGTACAGGTGATAGCCCGTTGTTCATGTTCTGGTCAAACTGCGCTTGGTAATCCCCGGGCGTCATGCCGGCCCGACTGGTCCACGCACCAATTGTTGTGTCGCCGAATAGCTCCGTGTACTTCTTTGAGGGCGTTGGGAAAAGATGAAGGGGTCGCGCCCAGGCACCTCTTGTTAGTGCGTCGAAGCGCTTCTGCAATGTCGCCGTATCTTCATCGACAGCATCCATATTCAACGCTTGATTTTCCGTGTTCGGGAACCAAACGGCTATATAGCGCGGATCACTCGACGACCCGTAGCTGTCTGCCCAATGGAGAACGGCGCCCTTCTTAACCTGGTCCGCGTTTGTTTCCAGAAACTGCTGTAAAGTCAACCCAGGACAGGTGGTAGGTGTTGGCGTAATTTGCTGAAAGGCGACAGCGAATACTGGATTGTCTGCAGGTCCCGTGGCCGAAACAATAAAGGGCCCCCAACCCTGACCGGACATTTCGTTGAAGGTCTGCTGCCACTGGGTTGCGTTCAGGTTTGCCCAGGATTTCTGCGCAATGATCTGCTGCCGCAGGATCATCACGGCGGCATAGGTTGGATTGTCGCGATCCCCGTATACACACAGGGACAGAAACCGAAAACCCTTGGCCGCGTTGTCATCTGTCAGTTTTGTGTGGTCGGCTAAAGTGCGACCGTGCCATGCAATAGTGTTCAGTGGCATGTGGCTTCTCCCGTGAAGAATCAACACAGCTTCGACGGCCATAAGCAATGCCCGTCGCTAATAGTGCCTCGCCCACTTAACTGGGGTGCACGAGCAATGGGTTTCGAATCAAGCTGAACGAAAGCCTTCAGACCGGGGCATCGAACCGGCTCTACTATCCGCGCTTCGCACCGAATTCCGTCACAGTCCGGTACGGACTTTAAGGCAACTTGAATTGCGCGCAAAGATTACAGCATCAGCAGACTGCTTGTGTCGCTGTTTAGCTACACGGTTTGCCTATTCCTACTTGGACGATCGCCTACTTCGGAATCAAGTCCGGAGACGTCATGAGCATAGTGTGTTCCGCCTGCTCGTGCCGGGCATATTCTAGTCGGAACAGGGGCGGGTTACTCCGAGATCAGGGCTCACAGTTACTCCAGCTCCAGTCCAATCGCATCATTGACGGCATGGGCGAGGGCCTGTTCGGTGCCGAGGTAGCGTTCGGTGGTCTGGATGGAGCTGTGTCCGAGCAGCAGCTGGATCTGCTCCAGATCCCCGCCGGCCTTGCGGCAGAGCTTGGCGCAGGTGCGGCGCAGGTCGTGAGGCGCCAGCCTGCCCAGCTCCGTTTGTTGTGCATAGCGCATCACCAGCCGCCAGACGGCTTTTTCGTCCCGCATCTCCGTGCCGGCAAGCACGTCGGCCTTGTTGACCGGACGGAAGATCCGGCCGGAGCCGATCCCGGCCGCCCTGAGCCAGACATCGATCCTGGTCTTGACCGCCGCGGGAACGGTGACGATGCGGAGCCGGTTGCGTTGCCGGTCATTTTTCTAATTATCTGGCATACTTCTGTTCGAATTATTTGGCATACCTCTGTGGGACGCCCCAGTCACGGAACTCTGCAGAAGCGGTAAGCTGGCCTGGAGACTTACTTGCGCTCGAATCGAGATCAGTCCAAAATCGCGTTTGCCATTCCTTGTGTGCCAGATAGCGTGATCAGGAGTGTGCCCCTTAATTTGGCAAACGACACCTAAAAGCAGCAGAACAAAGGCAAGCTCTGGCCGGAACAAAGGGCCTACAGCGTTTTGAGATAACCCCAGCCGCAGACGGTGGCGTTCACCCGGCTTAGTTCTCCTTCCCAGAAGAGCTTGCCTCCCACGACGACCGAGGTACGCCCATTGCGGTCCCTCACCGGAGAACCGACAGCACAACCGGCAAAGGAGTCCAATTCGCCTTAAACGAATGTTTCTGCAGCAACGCGTCGGGTCAAAGTACTCGTAAGAGACTAACCATAAAAGATCTGAAGTTTTGGCTTTCCGTCCAGTTCATAGGGAACATGGCATAAGCCACGGGCTGTCCTGCGCAGGCTTGGCACACTGTGCCATTGTTGCTGCGCAGGACAGACGAAGTGTCTCGACGGCGATCGCGTCCGGCAAACCCCTACGATTTCGACGGCAGGTTAGGGCTTCGTCAGTGGCCACCAACCCCGCCATGACGTGTCTCCGGCCTGCCACGCCGCTGTATATACATGGGCATCATTCGCCGCAACAAAGATATCGAGCTTGTCGAGCGAACGGGACGCGGCGCTAATTCTACCGCCCGCCGGAACCTGCGCTTCCAGTATCTTCGACCAGCCTCGCCATGCCGTATCTCCGGCTTGCCATGCAGCAGAGTGGATCGACCCATACCAGCAGATCTATGAGTGGCGCGGCGCGATCAATGCCATGGAGGCAATCTCCTCGCCGCACCGCGTTCTGCTCTCCCGGTCCTTCCGTTTCGGCCCGGAGATCGCCGCCGCTGCCACCAGAGTGTTGCGCACGCTGAAGGCGAAGAGCGCGTTGCAGGGTAATCCCTCCATCCATTCGCAGCTGGCACGTGTCCGGCCGAATGCCCTGCTGTCCCGCAGCAATGCCGGGGTCATCGGAAACCTGCTTAACTGCCTGCGGCGCAATGTCCGGTGCGCGGTGGTCGGCGGTACCAGGACCCTGCAACGGCTGCTCGAGGATGTGCAGCAGGGCAGGCCGGCTCAGACCGCGGAGCTGCTCGGCTTTAGCAACTGGAATGAGGTGCTGTCGTTCAGCCGCGATCTTGGGGCTGGCGCTCTGGTAAAAAAGCAATGCACCAAGAAGGTTTGCGCTGACCACCATGGGTTGGAGACGGATAAGGCGGCGCTTGAAGAAGTCCCCCAGCGTCATGCGTAGCTTTCCGGTTGTCGGATGCCAGCGATCGTCGTAGGCGTAGGTAATCACAAAGCCAGAAAGCATGAAAAAGAAGTCCACGGCCAGGTAGCCATGGTTGACGATCTGCTTGGCATGGTCGTCGCCGTTCCATGTCTCACACAGGTGAAAGATGACCACCATCATGGCTGCAATGCCGCGCAGTCCGTCAAGAATTTCGAAATGCTGCTTGGGCTGAATGCGTGTGTCTTGCGGAACCATGGCTTGCAATCACCATACACAACGGTTCCAACTTGCCTGCGCTTGCATGACTTACCTAGGCGTACTCACAAGGAAGTATGTATCAGGCATTTGGACTCGGCAGGGTGGATGGCACGCCAGGATAGAAGCCGAAGAAACACAAGATCACTGCTGACGAGAACCTCGTTCTAGAGGGACTTGAGACGAGTAGAGCCGCTTCTGCCATTCCGACACGCCTCGCATTCACGAATAAGCGCAGTGGACGAGCGGCTCAAAGATCCGGTCCCGCCAACCTGGCTGAAGCTCCGGCATGGCAAGGATACCCGCCGGACACCGTAGGCCTGTTCTCGCTGTCTGCTCCTCAGTCTTCGCGTGATCCGATTCGTTCTCCAGTATTCTCATCTCGTAGCGATTCTTGGCTTGGAGGACCTACGATGCCGTCGACCTTGCACTTTCGATCCACTCTCGGCATGCTTTTTGTATTCAGCGCTGGTTTAGCTTTGGGCCAGCGAAACACGGCACCCACACAAAACGCTGCTGAGCCCCGGCTGCGCAGCCATGTTTTTGTGTACAGCCTCGCCGATAAGAGTTCGCGAGAGGTTTTCACCGACGACGCCGTTTGGGAGGCACCCAACTGGTCGCCGGATGGAAAGTATCTGCTGATGAACCATGCCGGCAACTTATACAGGCTGGTCCTCGGTGCAGTTCAGCCGGCCTCACCCCAAAAGCTCACCCTTCCTGCAGGCACCCTGTGCAACAACGACAAGTCTCTTTCTCCAGATGGGAAGCTGCTTGCTTTTTCAGCGTCCATGCCCTCCAGTCCGGGTTCAGAGGTCTATGTCGCGCACGCTGATGGCACCGAAGTGCGGCAAGTGACCTTCGAGAGTCCGAGCTATTTTCATGGATGGTCACCGGACGGCAAGACACTCGCCTTCGTTGCCCAGCGCAGAGGCTCCGACCAGTTCGATATTTACAGCATCCCCGCCACGGGTGGTACTGAGACGCAGCTCACAGCAGACACGCAGCACGACGATGGCCCGGACTACTCCCCCGATGGAAAGTGGATTTACATCAACTCTGCCCGCTCCGGCAAGGAAGCTGTGTGGCGTTTTCTGGCGACCAGCCACGGCATTGCTGACAAACAGGCTTCCCTGGTCGTGAATGACACTGAGGAGGACTGGTTCCCTCATCTTGCGCCCGACGGCCGCAAGCTGGTTTACATCACCTATCCCGCTGGGACACCAACCCACAACTCGCGGGAACTGAACGTCACGCTTCGCATGGTGTCCATCGAAGGCGTCAGCATTGGCAAAATGCCTTCCACGCTTGTTACCCTCAGGGGTGGCCAGGGTACCATCAACGTGAATTCCTGGTCGCCGGATTCCGAACACTTCGCATACGTCAGCTACGAGCGACTGCCCTGACGCCCTGGCCAATGCCAGGCAAGGAGCCCAATTTGATTCGTTCCGTGTTCGCACTCCTGCTCGGAGCCGCACTGGGTTCCGCCCGTCCCCAGATGCAGCATCAGGCTGAACCACTAAAAGTTCCCGACTGGGCGCTACCCGGCTCTCCCACCCATAAACAGGTTCCGCCCCCGGACGGCTTTCACCGGCTCACTCGTACCGTGTCTTTGCCACTAGGGATGTTTGAAGGACAGTCCGATGTGGGTGGTCCTCTGGTTTCCGGAGCCTCCAGCTATGATGCCGCCACAGGTCGATACACGGTCAGGTCTGCCGGTTATAACATTTGGTACAACCGCGACGAATTCCGTTTTTTGTGGAAGACGATGAGCGGCGATCTCTCGCTTACCGCGGACGCCTCGTTTCCCGAGCGCCAGGGCTACGATGACCGTAAAGCCGTCCTCGTGGTCCGTCAGAGCCTTGATGACGACGCTATAGAGGCCGTGGCGGGGGAACACGGCACCGGCATGATCCACATTGCGGAGCGCGCTACCACCAACGGATTCATGACAGACGCCGCCTTCCGATTTGGCGGTTCACTCGCGGATATCAAAGCCCGCCGCATCGGTATTGAGAAGCGCGGCGATCTATTTTCGCTGTATGTCTCCCTGAAAGACGAGCCGCTTCACCAGTTCGGCCCACCGATTGAAGTGAAGCTGCACTCTCCCTTTTATGTCGGGATCGGCTTTTGTTCCCATCAGCCTGCCACCCTGGACACTGCTGTGTTCTCCAACGTGACCCTGGTGAACAAGGCCGGGCAGGTTCACTAAAACCCGATGCTGGTCGGCGGTTCGCATTCTGCGACACACGCGCGAGTTCAACTCCACATACATCGAAGACAACGAAATTAGCTAAAGGAACGCTCCTTACCTTTTCAACAAAGCTCGGTAAAGATTTTCGTCGTTCATCGAGAGATGGGAGAGCGAATCCAGCGCACCAACGAGCGACCTACATCGCAGAATCAATGAACGGTCGCAGCCACCGACAGAAAGTATCGAAGCTTTAGCGTGTAGCAGGTTGAGCACAACCAAGCGCCAGGACCTTGGCATTCCCGCAGGGACAATGTATCAACCTTTGAAGAAGGCGCGTCACTTCCTCGCCTTTCCAGGTTCGGCCTGTACGCGCTTGATGTAGCGGTAGACCGTCGTCCGATCCACCTTGAACTCACGTGCCAAAGCCGATTTACTCTCGCCCGCACCCAAGCGGCGGGTGAGCTCCGCTGCCTGATCCGGCGTGAGCAGGCGCTTACGGCCTCTGTAAAGACCGGCTCGCTTCGCCAGCTCGATGCCCTCTTGATGGCGCTCCCGGCTCCACGCCACTTCGAACTCCGCGAACGGGTCCATCATATGCAGGAGCAGCATTGCCATCGGTGAGTCGTTACCGGTCAGGGTCACATTCTCCCTGATGAAGCGGACGCTGATCTTGCGCGAAGTCAACTAGCCGACCGTCTTTCGCAAGTCCACCAGATTGCGGCCCAGGCGATCCATCGAGTGACATACAACCACATCGCCTTCCTGGACAAACTTCATGAGGGCTTCGAGCTGAGGGCGCTGGATGTTCTTGCCCGACGCCTTGTCCCTGAACACACGATCCAGTGCCAACCCTTTCAGCTGCCGGCTTTCGTTCTGTTCAAAGCTGCTCACCCTCACATACCCCACCGTCTGCCCTTTCGGGAGGTGGTCTATGGCATTTGGCTTTGACACTTTGGCCGTGGCCTGTAGCGTAAAACACAAACCGACTTTAAAGCACGTACTTTCAGCTTTCTCAATACCATCAACATACGAGTTCTTCGGCACCGTAGGGTTTGCAGCTATACCCGACGATTGACTTGCGATGTGTCTGGACAAATGCGAACCGCTATACCGTAGAAGTTGGCTCAGGGCATGAGGCGGGACGAGAAATGTCTACAGCGTCTCGGCCTCTGGTGAGCAGTAGCCCAAGTGCTGATGTGAGGTCTATACTTGCACCATCAAAGCCGCATGCTCACCATGGCCACGGGTGCGTGCGTCGTCCTCAGGGAGCAAGCATGCCTGATCTAATCCCAAATTCGTTTGTCGCCGTCTGCGTGTTGGGGCTCCAGGTCGGGCTCTTACCTGCGCAACAGGCCGACCCAGTCTCTAGGGGTATTGCTATGAGCGGCACATCGCTCCCGCCCCAGCCCGCAAGAGCTGCCGTCATTGAAGGATCTGGTTCGAGCGTGCGCATCATTCGATTGAGTCAGGTGGATGGTGAGGTTCAGATGGACCGGGATATTGGCCGAGGTTACGAAGCCGCTTATACGAATCTGCCGATCGTTCAGCAGAGTAGGCTGAAAACCGGTGAAGGGGTGGCAGAGGTTGAGTTCGAAGACAATAGCACCTTACGCTTAACGCCCCACAGCTCTGTCGAGTTTGCGGAACTTCGACTGAATTCGACCGGAGCGACTGTTTCCAGCATCCGTGTCGTACAAGGACAGGTCTACGTAAGCCGTACCGGCAGCAAAGTAAACAGTGTCTCGCTTGCTTTCGGTGCGCAGCATCTGCTTCTTGGACCGTCGGCACATGTCGCACTTTCCGTCGTTGAACCCACGTTCCGTCTTTCTGTTTTGGATGGTTTCGCGACGGTTCAAGATCCCGACGGTCGCGCGATTTCGACTGTCACGAAAAAGCATTCGCTTTTCGGCGACCTTACAGTCCAGGCAACACAACCTGTGCAGATTGCCGGCGTCGATCAATCACCCTATGACACTTGGGACAAGAGCGCTGCCAATTACCACGCCCATTACGCGAACACGTCCGCTTTCGGCGGATCAGGTGTGGGCTACGGCACCAGTGACCTGAACTACTATGGCAGCTTCAGCGACCTGCCCGGCTGTGGCTCGGTCTGGAGACCGTATTTTGCCAGTACCACGTGGGATCCGTTCGCCAGTGGTACCTGGGCGTTTTACCAGGGGACGGGCTACTCCTTCGTCTCCCCCTATCCGTGGGGATGGGCACCGTTCCACACAGGACTGTGGCAACAATGTGGCACAAATGGCTGGGGGTGGCACCCGCAAGGTCAATGGGCCGGCCTGAACAACCAAGGCGTACTGGCGGCACCTCTCCACGAGAAGCTGAATCAACCTCCACATGCCCCGGAACCGGGCGCGCCCACACTTATCCCTTTGCGTACCCACTCGCCCATCACCTCAGGTCTCAAGGGTTCGGACACCTTTATTTTCAGCAAGGATTCAGCCGGCCTTGGCGTTCCTCGCCAGACATTTGGCAAGCTCAAGGACGTCTCTGCCCAAGTTACACACGATGGTATGGTTGCCGCTCCGGTGGTTGCTCATGCCGCCTTTACACCCCCGCAAAGCCAAGCTCGTGACACGGCGACGGCTCACCACACGCCCACAGCAGTTGCTGCTGCCCCGCGAGCTTCCAGTGTTGCCTTGGGCAGCACGACGTCTCTGTCCGCCAGCCATATGCCAACCTCCTCGACCACCTATAGCCCTCATACCACGTCCACCACAGTTTCTGGTGCTGCATCCAGCGGCACATCCCATCATTGATCGCTCACCGGGGAAGTTGAAACAGAGATGGAGCAGATGCTTCCAGCGTGGATTCAATGAACCCGTGGTCCAGCACCGGATGACCATCACCTCAGAAAAGGATCGAACGCTGCCGCGTTAGGACTCGACCACCTTGAGTCGCTTGTCCCATGTCCACAGGAGTATCCTTTCCACGCATGACGTTCCGACCTGGGTTGCTGTCCGTCCTCTTCACCACCTGCCTAGGGCTTTCCATACAAGGTCAGGCCGGGCCGGCTACACCTCTATTTATCGCGACAACCGCACCATTGGACGCGAGCCGACTGCAGACGGGCAGCCTTGTTCTCGGTCGCGTCCTCCAATCTTGGAGTGGGCCGGACTGTACATTGCAACCGGGCGTCACCGTCCAGGGTAGGGTCGAATCCGTCGAGCGCCGCTCCAAAGTCAATCCGATATCCCGCGTCGAACTGGTGTTCGGTTCTGCCGACTGCAACGGACGCCCCGACTCACCGGTGAGGCTGGAAGTAGTCGCCCTCATTGCTCCACTTGCGAATCCTGGAGGTCAGTCTGGCGTCACAGAAGCTCCACCGCTGGCGGACACGCCAGGTCTCGCAATCGGAGGCAGCACCACTGGCAGTAACAATCTACGGAGTATCTCTGGAGCATCCAGTCTGAACAGCTACTCCGCTCGCCCGCTCGTGGCCGGCCTGCCGGCGTACCTCCATCGCGGAGAAGTTCTTCACCTGCCTGAACTTCAACTAGCGGTTGCCGGAGGAATCCACGGAGGCAGTGTCGTTTCGAACAAACGGCATGAGGTCAGGCTGGAGCGTGGAACCATCCTGCTGCTCACCGGCGTCGTCCCCGATGCGGGACTGACCGGTCAAGCTCAACTGCTGCCCAGGGCAGCAAAGGTGTCAGCCTCCGGTCCTCAGCCTGCCCTCGCAATGTCTGCCGTTGCTGAGCTCCCAGACCGAAGTGAAGTCTGCGCGGAGGAATGTACTCAGGTAAGGCCGGCGGAGGTGGCGAACGCAGCAGCGGTGCGCCTGCTCTCGCTGCGAGCCCTGCGTTATCTGCCACACGACAGGCGCCTTCGCACAGACTTCAATCGGGAGACGACACTAACCTACCTGTCCGAGGATACGTTGCTGTGCACCTTCGATCCGCACTTTCTGCGAGAGCACGACACATCGGCTGAAGACGGTGCGCGCACGATACGTGCCGTCCTGATCGATCCACGCACACTGAAGATCAAGCATGTTGTGGAATGGCGAACCCGCGGCAACGATGCCTATCTCTGGCGCGCCGGCAACGGGCACGTCCTTGTGCACATCGGTCACGACCTACAACTCCTGGACGGCAACCTTAATCCACTCCACAGCATGCGCGTCCATGGACGTATTGCGTTCGCTGTTGCATCGCCCTCCGGCGATCGCATCGTCGTCGGCACCATACGCGAGCGTTACAGTGCCGAGGCGCGGGATCGTTTCACCGGAGATCTGGCGGAAGAGCCGGAGGAGCCGGTCGAAGTTAGGGTGCTTGATGCTTCCATGAAGGTCGTAGCCGAAACGGAACGTACCACGCTCAGCCCCTTGCCACTGCTGACCGACACCGGCGAACTACGGCTCATCAGGAAGGGATCGGGACGCTGGAAGTTGACGATCTACCGGTGGGACCGAAGCGAGGTCGAAGTGTCGACTCTGAAGTCATCCTGCCGGCCGCAGCTTTCGGTTCCAACCCCGGATCTGATTTTCGCTGTCGGCTGCAGTACCGCTGTCGGTCACTGGTACCGCATGATGCGACTGGATGGCCGGGCTGTCCTGAAAGCTGATTCCCCCTCCGACGAACTCATGCAAACCTCCGATGAAGCGAGTCAGCGTGAGTTCGCCGTCCGACTGGTACATGCTGCCAAAGCCGTCACCAACGGCCAACCGATCGGTCGCGATGACCTGGTGCAAGAGGATGTTGGCGTGTATCGCAGAAGTGATGGTCACGCTCTAACTGTGATCAGAACCAAAGACTTCGCCTTGGGCCATGACACATACGCGTTGTCGCCCGAGGGCAACAGCCTGGTGATCGCAGGCTCGCAGGAGTTGCAGTTCTATAGCTTGCAGTATGCCAGGTAAGAGGAACTGCTTCAGCCCATTTTCGGATACCTTATGACGATGCGACTTCAAGGTACCAGCGTGTCGCCTCGCGCATATACTTTGGAAGTTGATCCGTTATCCGTATGGAACGTCGAGAGTTCTGCCTGCATTCTTTACCGAGAGAAGCGGAATGCAAGCTAGTCAGCTTTGAGCAGCATCGCCATCCCGGTAATGGTATTTAGTTGAAGTGCTGTGAGTTCCTCCAGAGCCCGATCGAGCACCTTCGGGTTGTGTTCGGTAGCCCGGCAGAAGGACTGAACGACATGTACGACATCGCCCGTACTAAAGCGGGATCCCCGCGCAGCAGCGACCCCAATGAGGAGCGTTTCCATCCAGCTAAACTGCAGGACAAGCAGGACCCATTGAGCCGAGCAACTACGTGAACCTGTTCCTCCACCGCTACGACCGTAGGGAAACAGATGTTGAAGCATATGGTTGATGAGGTAGTTCTCGAGCAGATGCGGATGACACTGGTGGAACTCCCAGTATGCAGGACGGCTGAAGAGGCTGTTCAACTCACCCTTCCCTTCAGCGCCGCCTGTTTGGCAGCTGTTTGTCTCGAAACCTTGATCAGTTGAAATGCCTTCAGCGAAGGTCCAAAAGATCTCCTGGAAGCGGGGTGACACCTCTGGATCGGCCAGCAACTGCTGCGTGAGATTGAAGAACAGGCTCAATCGAAGCTTTGGATTCGCGCGAAGCGCATTCAACGAGGGAACCTGTGCCCCGTCCTGGACGAGTTTCTCGTAATGCAAGAGCAGCGACTGAAGATGCTGCTCTTCGATCCGGTCCAGCTGTCGTGCCAAGCTACCGATCAGTAGCAGGCGATCAGCCAGGCTGCGTGTTCGGTCATGAATGATTGAAATAAGCAATCGACGGATCGAACCGAACGCTGAGCTCTCGCGTGCCGGTTGAAACACGTTGTCGGTACGAAATGCTCCGCTGAGCAGATCGGCGTGAACGCGAAGGAAGCATGGATCGAGCAACACTTGCCGTGCAGCTTCTGGACAGGACAGGCTGAGCGAACCTTCGAGCTTGCCATCCAACCGGCTGAAAGATCGCGGAAAGATTGAGCAAGTGGCGGAAAGCAGCTCCGCACCGTACTCCCGCTGAATGCCGCAGAGCCGATCTGAGCCAAAGAACGGGCAGACACCCGAGGGCTCACGATAGATGCTGGCGTACATGCCCGTTGGTGAGTCGGGGAGCTCAAGAAAGACATACTCTGAAACGATGCGTCCGAGCGGGCCGGGTGCAAAGCTTTTGTATGCTTCGTAGGTGTTTCGATCAAGAGGGATGTTCCAGCCTGCGCAGCAATGGTCCTCGCATTCTGGACCGATACAGCGAAAAGCTCCGGCGTAGGTCGGGATGACCGGCTCCTGCGATGGATCGTCTCTGTCGGGCATCACAGTCATAGACGCAGCCGGAGTGGGCACGATTATTGTTGTAGAGGCAGAAGCATCATTTGAGGAGGCCAGATGGCAACGAAGAAGGCACCAGCAAAGAAGACGGCCCAAACAGCGCCGGTGGAGGCAGCGGCACCGGCCAAGGCGGTGCGTGGGCCGAAGCTGCCGGCTACGAATATGACCAAGACCCAGGTCATCCGCTTCATGGCAGAGCAGATGGACGTTCCGCCCAAGCAGGTGCAACAGTTTTTCAACCTGCTGATTGAGACGGCTACGGCTCAGACGAAGAAGGTAGGCGAGTTCACGATTCCGGGCCTGGGCAAGCTGGTGAAAGCACAGCGTGCTGCACGGATGGGCCGCAACCCGGCAACCGGCGAAGCGATCAAGATCAAGGCCAGCACGACGGTGAAGTTTCGTCTCGCAAAGGCCGTGAAGGATGCCGTGGTTCCGCCCAAGGAGTAGAGCTAGCATCGGGCATAAGCTGTTTTATTGAACAGCTTACGTCTTATAACAGAAAATCTGTATCGCGAAGCTGTGGCTGCCAGTGTCGGTACGCCTACCAGACCGAGATTAGTGCATTTGTGGCACGACTCCCCCAATCTCGTGTTCAAGACCAACAAAGTGGTTCTTGGGGGATAACGACAGCGCAACCCGAGAACGGGCGCAGGGGAGACGCCTTGATGAAAGCCGGCGAACCGAACCAGGCTCGCACGAAGTTTGA
>CAXUHM010000043.1:0-27988 GCA_964250935.1 uncultured Terriglobus sp. | reverse complement strand
ACCAGTGACTTGAACGACGCCGTAAACGCCACCAGCCTGCAGACGCACGGAACAATCCGCGCGCATGCACAACGACGAGAGGCCGACATCTCCGCTCTGGAGGCTGCCAGCCACTCGCCCGACCCCGCGCAGCAGACCGAACTCGCAATTCTGCAGCGCATCAACCAGGCACTTCTGCTGCAGCTTCGCACGCAGCAGGAGTCGAACCAGATAAGCCAGGCGCAAACACTTCAGCAAATGATGGCTGCCAAACAGCAGCAGGATGCGCTGAAGACTACGTTCCAAAACGCCGTCAGCTATCAGAACACTTTTCACTCAACCGTTGCGCCGGCCTACACCGGCGCAACGTCCGCATTGAGGTACTAACCGCATTGAACGCGGGGGTTGCCGTGTGGGACTACTGAACTTTATTACACAAGGGTGCGACCAGTTGGCGTCAACGGCCGCACCTTCCATTACTGCGATGGGCTTGCGCATGTGCATCGCGCTCGCCACGATCATGCTTGTTTGGTTCGGGGTGCAGGAAGCGCTCGCATCTGCTCAGGGCGGACCCGGATTCAGCATGGCGCGGTTCGTCAGCTTTTCGTGCTCGTCACATTCGCTTACACGATGGTGAAGTATTACGACTCCGCGATACCGGGAGTCGGGTCTTCACTGAAGGGCTTTATCAATGGAGGAGCCCAGAACCTAGTCGGACTCATCGGCACGGATAGAACCGACTCGATTATGAATACGCTGTCGCAAGCGCAGCAGAACGACGGCCCCGTATGGTGGCGAGCTTTACACAGCCTTACCTTGTACTCGTCTACGCGATTACGTACCTAACGCGATGAGCCGCTTCCACGACTACAGCTTCGGAAACATTCTGGAGATTGCACGGCAGCGACCGGACGCAACCGCGTAGCTGGACTATATGCGTGGAACGAACTGCTTGCAGGCTTCGGTGGGCTTAACAAATTGCGTCGAACGAAGAAAGAGTTGGAAGCCGATGATTTGCTCAAGTTTGAAAATGCGCTTTGCAAGGTTTGGCTGATGGATGCCGAGCCTCTGCGTCGCCCGCGAGTAGTTCCTCACTTCGGCGAGCATTACGGCCGTTTGCAGCAATGGAGCCCAGGTAATTCCATCGTCCAACTCCGCAGATACTCGACGGGGATGTCGGCCAACGGCGAAAGTATCCGCCTCACAATCTACGCAAGTCAATACCGTTCAGACTGATTTGGAATAACGGCAATTCCTTTCGGTATTGGGCAACGCTTCGCATTGCGCCTGACCTTCGTATAACCAGCTTTGCCGGGCTGCACGTGGGTCTGCAACTCGGCGAAACGGTATTTTGTCGGGACAGGAGTTCGCTTATGAGCGCAATCTGCCAGGCTTACAAAACCGAAGCACACCAGAACGCGGACGCCGAAGTAGGTGCTCAACCGCTCGGGTCCGCCCCGCCGAAGAAGCCGCCTCAGCGGGCGAGCACGCTGCAAGTGTCTGACCCTCTGCTTACGGTGGAAGATGTCGCACGACGGTTGAACGTGAATCGAGATTGGGTTTGGGACCACTCATCGCGCAAGACTCCTAAGCTTCCTGTGATCCGCATGGGCGATGGTGCACTGCGATATCGCGCTAGCGGTATCGAGGCTTTCATCGACGAGAGAGCGCGTCTTTCAGGTTTGCGCCTTCGTGCTTGAAGAGGGTTCCGCGACGCCAGCAGAAGACCACCGCACACCGCGATTGGCTTACGCTAACAGGCACTTTCCTCTGCAAACGCGCGTAAAATCGAGGTAAGCGCCCTCTCTTTCCCGCCACAGGAATGAGGATTTTCAATGGGTACTTCGCACCAACGTGGCTATGTCACGACTCGCGGGAAACAGTGGTACGGGTATTACCGCAAGACTGTGAATGACCCACAACAAACACTGAAAAGTCGGTACGCGTTCCGGTGAATCTCGGCTCAAAGTCGAGCATGACCAAGACCGAGGCTCACCAGGTTCTGGAACATGAAATCACAGCGCAATTGGGCCAACCCGGCTCCCCAACAAGGATCATGAATAACGGTTCCGTTACGTTCTCTTGGTTCGTGACGAACCGGTTCATACCTCTCAAAAGAAGCCGTCTGGAAAGCGGAGACGGCCAAGACCAAGAAGCTCCTCATCCAGCTCGACCTCGTCGAACCGCTTGGCGAAATCCCGCTGGTCAACTTCGACAAGTTCAGCTTGCAACTGCACCTCAACAAGCTGGCTGAACAGGGTCAAAGGATCGCGTTCTGCAGATGCGGGCATACCTTCGGGACATCTTTGCCGAGGCAGTCGATCAAGACTTCCTCGTGAAAGACCCTGCCCGAAAGATCAAGGCGCCGGCACAACTGCGGGCGACGGACACGACGACTTCGACTTGGGAACAGCTTCTGCCTGCTCTCTCGAACTGAGTCTGCGGGACCGAATTCTGCTTGAGCTCGACATGACGAATGCCCTTTGTCCCAGCGAGCTTTTTGCTTTCCGTTGGCGTCGCTTCGACTACAAAGCGTTGAGTCTCACCGTTGCGGAAACAGTCCACAAGGGCAGCATCCGTGACTGGGGCAAGACGAAGAAGAGCCTCGCGGTGATCCACATTCCGCGTGAACTCGCCAACGACTTGCACGCCTGGCATGCCGAGTGTCAGGAGAAGGCGCGGTCGGCCGCAGAGAAGGACAGAAGCAAGTCTGCCGTCCTCTCGCCGGATGACTTCATCTTCGCCAACGAAGTTAGAGGGTTTCTTGATACAGACAACTTCCGCAAGCGTGTGCTCCACAAGCTCGCTCGCGATCTGAACCTGCCCAAGCTGACGTTCCAGGTAATCCGTCGCACAATCGCGACGCTGGCACAGAAGAAGGGCACGGTGAAGGACGTGCAGGGTGTGCTGCGGCATTCGCGTACCGCGACCACTATGGATGTCTACATGCAGGAGATCCCCGAAAGCGTGCAGTTCACGATCAATTTCATCCATCGTGAACTGAGAAATACGCCTGAAGTCAACCGGCAGAAGCGGAAGAAATCGACCTCAGTCGGCGCAGTGGAGCACGACCGTCGCAAGGCTCCGAAGCGCTCACTCTCGCCTTTGACACAAACGACACAAAGTCATGGACAGGAGGGATCCAAGCACTTCCGGCATCTGCTTCATTTGAAAGGTTAGTTGGTGGACCTGATCGGGATCGAACCGATGACCTCTTCCATGCCATGGAAGCGCGCTCCCAGCTGCGCCACAGGCCCACTAGCTACAGTTTCGCCGGTTTAGGCATTCCCGTCAATGCGCCCTTTGCTGTAGCTTGCGCCACAGGACCCAAATGCGCGGAGTAAGCAACATCTCTGCACCCAGAAGTATCAAGAACAACCAGCGCCCACGTGTAGCAGTGTTCCTGCAGAATGCAGGTGACGAGGCGAACCACGCTCTTCCGCACCGCTCTCCGCAGCCACGGCGTACTGATTGCGGGCCCACCGACGGTATCCCGCTTGCTTGCGCTCTGTCAGGCCAGCAGAATCGTAGAACGTCCATCCGCGCCGTCAATGCCAACGCCGGCCAGGGCATATTCGCACCTGTGCCATCTCCGGACCATGGGAACAAAACAGGTACACCGCGGTGTCTATACCGTAGAGTGAGCGAGAGCACTCCGCACCGCCGGCGGTGACGTACTCCTCCGCATTCAGACCATCGCGCAGAATGGCATGCGGCCTTGGTTGCGATGCATCCATCTCCGCCGTACTGTGAAAGGAGTCACTCGTGGGAGCAGCGCTCGTGCACGACTACGGAAACCTCGCCGGCATCACTGATCCGCTGCGTAAACAGGCGAACGCCGACCTGCGCGTGGAGGACGTGGCTTTCGTCGCTGCCCTGCAAGCCGGCTCGGAAGAGGCGTTTGCACAGCTTATTGCGCAGTACAGTGCGCCGCTCTACTCCGTGATCACTCGTTCGCTGCCCAACCCTGCTGATGCCGCGGACATTACGCAAGAAGTCTTCATCAAGATTTTTCGTTCGATCGGGAGCTTCCACGGCGAGTCCACCCTGCGCACCTGGATCTATCGCATCGCCTTGCATGAGTCCTCCAACAGCCGCCGCTGGTGGTCTCGTCATAAAAGGCAGGAGGTCACGATCGATGGCGACACCGGCGACGAGCGAGACGATACCTACTTTCCTCTCCGCGATACGCTTGCGGACGGACGGGATTCGCCCTATGACATCGCGGCCCAGCACCAACTACGCTCCACGGTTGAGGCTGCACTGCACGAAGTCCCCGAGGCCTTTCGCACCGTCGTTGTCCTTCGGGAGATCGAGGGAATGGCCTACGACGAAATTGCTGCGATCCTGGGCATTCAAATCGGCACCGTCAAGAGTCGGCTTCTTCGGGGCAGGGCTGCATTGCGCGTCTTGCTTGCAGCGCGGCTGCCTCAGTTTTCCATCCATGGGAAGCCGCTGCGTTCCGTTTCGGCACAGCACACTTCCAACGTACAACCAATGGATCAGACCGTGCCGCACAGCCGGGTATCTACTGGCGACACCGGAGAAAAGAATCGATGAGCAGCATCCTTCACAATTCGTTGGCAAGGCTGCGCGCGTTGCGTGCGGAAAGTAGCGCTGCCCTGGCCGAGCGAGAAGCGTTACAACTGGAAGAAACAACGGCGGAGCGCCTTGCAACTGACGGCGCGCTTCACACGCTGGCGCCTATCTCTGTCCCGGCAGACTTGCAGCTTCGGCTGCGCGTCGCAGTCTCTCATGAGCGGGTGCGTGCCGAGCGCCGGCTTGGCGGTCGTCTTGCGCACAGCCTGCACCTTTTCCGCGAGAATACGATGCGTACCTTTGCTGTGCAGGGCACCATAGCCGCAGTTGCTATGCTCATGCTGATTGGCGTTGCTGCCAGACTTGGCGCCGTGGCCCCGGATCAAACGGTCGAGGCCAACGACATCCCGCTAATTGGTTTTTCTTCGCCGCATTATCTCTATTCCGACTCCGGCTTGCATCAGCCGATCATCTCCGCAGATGAAAACCCGGTGATGGTAGAAGCCCTGATTAATGCCGGCGGCCGCGTATACAACTACCGGGTGCTCAGCGGCACGCTGGACGCAGCCGGCGTGCGTGCCTTGCGCGAACGCATGCTGAGCGGCGTCTTTCGTCCTGCACGAATCATGGGCGAGGCCGTACGCGGCCATGTCGTCCTGACCTTTGCCGATGTGGAAGTGCACGGTTAGGCTAACTGTCTCTGCAAGTAACCGATTCACGGACGGACGAGCCCTCGTAAGCTGAAATTGTGTGATCGTCCCTATAAAGTCTTCCCCTTTGAACGACGTTTGGCAACAGCTACGCAGCTTCAAGTGGCGGGCGTCGGAACCCTTGCATTCCGTTCTGTGTCTGCCCGGGGTCGGCCTCCCTCTCATCCTTGGCGTTGCATTGGGCTATCCCGGAACTGCCGTCCTTATGGCCGGCGGCGCACAGGCAGTTGGCTTTGGTTCCTTTCAACAGCCACTCTTCCGGCGCTCGGGTCCCATGATTGCCGCAACGGTCGGCATCGGGTTATCGGCCCTTGTTGGCGCGCTCTGCCGCGACAGCACGGCTCTATTGCTGACCGCGACCACGGTATGGGCGCTGCTGTACGGCCTTAGCAATAGCATCAGCAGCGCTGCTGGGTGGGTAGGCCAGCAGTGCTGCGTGTTCCTTATCATTGCTTCTGCCACGCTTTCCACGCCCGGTACCACGCACAACCTGGTTTCCAGCGCACTGCTGCGGGGCGCGGGCGTGCTGGCTGGCGGTGCCCTGCAGACTGTTTTACTGCTCGCGTTTCGCCACTGGTTCCCGCAGGCACAAACGCAATTCAGCTCACCCGATTTTGACCCCACGCACTTCGGCCGGGCGTTTTTGCGCGAGCAGCTGCAGTGGGGTTCACCGGCCGTGCAGTATTCCATGCGCGTCGTCACCACGGCGCTACTCGCGGTCGACGTGTACCGGCACTTCAATTTTCAGAATGCCTACTGGATCGGCATGACTGCCGTTCTGATCCCTAAACCGGAATGGACATCCACCGCCGCGCGATCCCTTCTGCGCTCTGCAGGTACGCTTTTTGGCGCGCTGGTATGCACACTGGTGGTCATTGTGTTTCACCCTCACGGCGAAGTGCTTACGGCGTTGGTCCTGCTCTTTCTGTTCCTCAGCTACCTGCTCACGAATGTGAACTACGGTGCCTTCGCCACGGTACTCACCGGTTACATCTGCTTTCTGCTCGCGATTGCACATAATCCGGCGCATGATGTACTGCAACGCCGCGTGCTCGCTACGGTTATCGGCAGCGCTCTTGCTATCGCCGTCCATCTTGCCTTTGTCATGACCCGGCACCTGCTTGGCATCACCGTTCCACACCTTCATACGCTCGAAGAGCGACTTGGCATGCATCCCCGAGCGGAACCGCCTGCCGGTGGAGCGTAACGATCCCATCCGTTCTTCACATGCCACCGCTGCCAATATCTATCTCTTTGTTGGCCCGGCTCAGGTAGAACGCGTAAGCTTCCTCAAGCCGTCCCTGCGCGGCCAGCACAAAGTCGATGAGGTCGCGCCCTGCTCCATGGCCGCCAGCGGTTGGCGTCACCCAATGGGCCTCACGCTTCACCTGCTCACGCGCATTCCAGGTTGCCACTGCAAAGCCCACCTGGCGCATGGGCGGCAGGTCGATAATGTCGTCGCCGGCATAGGCAATCTGCTCCAGCTGGACGCCTTCGATGCGGGCGATTTCTGCCAGCGCTTCCGTTTTGTAGTGTGCGCCCATGTACACGTGGTCTACCTTCAGGTCGCGCATGCGCACTGCTACGGTATCGCTGCTGCGCTTGGTAATGACGCCGAAGCGCAGGCCCGCCGCCCTTCCGATGGCAATGCCCAAACCATCGTGCGCACTAAAGCCCTTCGTCTCCATTGCGGTAATGTTGCCATGCTCGTCACGCCCGGTAGGCAGGAAGAACAGCTTGCCGTCAGTCAGAACGCCATCTACGTCGAACACGATGACGCGTACCCGGCGTGCGCGGTCTTCGGGAGTAAGTTCATCCATGGCTTCATCATCGCAGCTCTACTGTGGCAGGGGTCGCGTCTGCAGCATTGTGGATGGCGCAACCAGCGGCTCATTGGGCGTTGTAGCCACATCCAATCTCGTCGATAGCCGAAACTGCAGCAGCTGCTCTGCCTTGAGGTCGATCTGTTTGCCCTTGGTCACGCCACTCGATCCGGCTCCGACAGCACCGCCACCCACTGCCCCGACTACCGCACCCGTGCCGCCGCCGGTTACTGCGCCCAGCAGACCTCCAAGCGCTGCGCCTCCACCCGTGCGGGCGGCCGTCGATCCACCTTTACCTTCACCCTGATTGATCAGGGGATCGGTCGCGACAGTGACCTCTTGCGGCCCAGTCGAGCCATTCAGCCGAATGCTGGTAAGTTGCAGCGTAAGCTGTGCCGCGCCACTGACGCGTCCGCCAGCCTTTGCTGCAGCGACAAACCCCGTAACCTGGGTGCCTGTCCCGATGATCGTGACACCGCTCGCCGTGATGTCGCTGGAAGTCGTACCGTGAAAGGTGTCGCCGACCTTCGCCTTTTTCGAACTGATTTCGCCGGAGAGGCGAATCGAGATTGCCGTGCCCGGTGCAAGCGTCACAAACCCCGGACTACCCGGTGTGCCGGGCGGTGTGAGCGTCTGCGAGACGACCGGTCCGATCCCGAGCCCAAGCACTGCAACCATCAGCCTGCGAATGGTATCGACCAAGAGTTCCTCCTCTCTCCATGACCACGACACAGCGCCGCTGAGCCTGTGGGTGAGATGCGCCTGAACCATGGACTCGGCGCATCCACCGCCGCTGGCGCAATCTGTCCATCGCCGTTGCCGTTTTCCTGCAGAAGGAGGCGCATCAGACTCGTTGAGGGGCTGCCAATCGGCTGGCCATATCCGCAAGGAGATACGTGCATGAAAATCTTTTCCGCAAATGTAAAAAGCCTGGCTGCTCTCTACAACACTGAGCTGCGCAAAGCTCTCGACCTTGAGGAACAGGGTGTAGAGGCTTTCCCCGACATGATCGAAAAGTCGACCGATGCACAGCTCAAGCAAGCCTTTCAATCGCACCTGCAGGAGAGCGAAACCCATGTCGCCAAGGTAAAGCAGCTGCTGAGCCAGCAGAAAGATACAAGCAGCCAGGCCTGCAGGGTGATCCACGCGCTCGTGTCGGAAGCACAGGACACCGTCAAGCACGTCACCGATTCACACGTGCTCGACATCGCGCTGATCGGCGCAGGCCAGCAGGTCGAACACCACGAGATTGCCGTCTACGGCACGCTTCGCCAATGGGCAATCCTGCTTGGGCGCAACGACGATGCCCAGATCCTCGAAAGCATTCTGAACGACGAAAAGCATGCGGACAAGCTGCTCTCCATGATTGCCGATCGCGTCAACAGTGAAGCGGGCCAGTTCGCCGCCGCATAATCCAACCATTACCCAGGTCACGCGCAGGACAGAGCCAATCGGTTTCAGGGGTGCTCCTCTTTACGAGACAAGCAGGAAGGAAAGGCCGATGCCCAGCACCGGCCTTTGTTCCTTGCACTGCAACTTGGGCGAATATGCGGCGAAGGCAGGCGATAGAATACGGCATGGCCACCGCCATCCTGCCATCCCCGAGAGACCTACGCGATCGTGCCGCTGGCGCTCCGGACGCCCTTGCCTGGGCGCATCCCATTGTTCGTACATGGTTTCTGCAGAAGTTTGGCACACCTACCGAGCCGCAAATCGAAGGCTGGCCTACCATCCTTCGCGGCGATCCGACGCTCATCTCCGCACCCACAGGCTCCGGGAAGACGCTTGCCGCTTTCCTGGTTGCCATCGATCGGCTCTTCACCGAGGCAACGGAAGGTCGCCTCAGCCCCTACACGCAGGTCATTTACGTGTCGCCGCTTAAAGCGCTGTCGAACGACGTCCAGAAAAATCTGGAAGGTCCCTTGCGCGAGATCCTCGAATTAGCACTCGAGCATGGCTGCCTTGTTCCGCAGATCCGCACTGGCGTACGCACGGGAGACACCCTGCCGAAAGAGCGTGTGGCGATGCTCAAAACGCCACCGCACATCCTCGTCACCACACCGGAGTCACTGTACCTGCTGCTGACAAGCGCAAAAGCGCGTGAAAATCTGCGCTGCGTGCACACCGTCATCGTCGATGAAATTCATGCCATGGTCGACGACAAGCGTGGCGCACATCTTGCCCTCACGCTGGAACGGCTCGACGCCCTCGTCACTGGCGAAAACCGACTCTCCGCCGGCAGCATGCTCACCGGCACTTCGCAGCCGCCGCAGCGCATCGGCCTTTCCGCGACCCAAAACCCCATTGAACTCGTTGCAAATTTCCTGACTGGAACAAAACAACAGGGGACGACGCACTCTCAGCGGCAAGAAGAAGGTCAAGCACACCTGACGATAGCCGGGGACAGGTTCACAACCAGTGTTCCTGACCCACATGTCCCCTGTTCCCTGTCCGGCTGTGCCATCGTCCAGGTCGGCAACCGCCGCACCCTGGATCTAGGCATCGAAATCCCCTCCAGTGAACTTTCCTCGGTCTGCGACAGCAAGATGTGGGTTGAAATTTTCGACCGCATTGCCGACCTCTGCCGTGAGCACAAATCCACCCTCGTCTTCGTCAACACCCGGCGCATGGTCGAGCGCCTGTGCGGCGCCCTCGCGGAACGCCTCGGGACAGAGAACGTTGCTGCTCATCACGGTTCCCTCTCGCGTGCGCTCCGCCTCGATGCCGAGCAGCGCCTCAAAGCCGGCGAAATTCAGTGTCTCGTCGCCACCGCCTCGCTCGAGCTTGGTATCGACATCGGCGCCGTTGACCTCGTCATTCAGTTGAACAGCACGCGCGCCGTCGCCACTGCCATGCAGCGTGTCGGTCGCGCTGGTCACTGGCGCGGTGCCATTCCCAAGGGGCGCTTTTTTGCCACCACCCGCGACGACCTGCTGGAGATGGCGGCGCTCGTACAGGCCATGCGCACCGGCTCGCTGGACCGGCTTGAAATCCCACCCAAGCCCCTCGACATCCTCATGCAGCAGATGGTCGCGACCTGCGCCGCCGAGCCATGGGAAGAGGATGCGCTCTATGCCCTTGTCACCCGCGCCTACCCTTACCGCGACCTGACGCGCGCGGAGTTTGACGAGCTGGTTACGTTGCTGCACACCGGCATTGAAAACAGCCGTGGCCGCTACGGCGCCTACCTCCTCCGTGACGGCGTCGCCGGCCACTTACACCCCCGTCGCGGCGCGCGCATGACCGCCATCGGCAACGGTGGCGCTATCCCCGACACCGCCGTCTTCCAGGTCGTGCTGCAGCCAGAAGGCGTCACCATTGCCACGCTCGACGAGCACTACGCCATCGACAGCGGCCCCGGCGATGTGATCCAGCTTGGCAACGCGAGCTGGCGCGTGCTGATGGTGGAGAAAGAGGGTCGCGTCCTTGTTGAGGACGCCCATGGCGCGCCGCCCAGTGTGCCCTTCTGGGCAGGTGAAGCGCCGCAGCGGACGGACGTTCTTTCAGACTTTGTCGGCACCCTGCGCAACGAGCTTCGCGCGCGCACCCAGGGCATTCACCACGAGCGTGTCACGCTCGAAGATCCGCAGGTGAACGAAGCTGCGGTATGGCTGATGGACGAGTGCTGCATCTCGGAATCCGCCGCACAGCAGCTGCTGCAGTACATTGTCAGCGGCTGTGCTGTCCTCGGCGCGGTCCCGACGAAACAACGCATCATCGCCGAGCGTTTCTTCGATGAAGGCGGCGGCATGCAGCTGATCCTGCACGCACCCTTCGGCGGCCGCATCAACCGCGCCTGGGGCCTGGCCCTGCGCAAGCGATTTTGCCGCGGCTTCAACTACGAGCTGCAGGCCGCTGCCACCGACAACGGCATCAACATCTGCCTTGCAGAACAGCATAGCTTCCCTCTTGCCGACGTATTCCGCTACCTTACCGAGAACACGGCGAAGGAGCTGCTGGAGCAGGCCGCTATTGCCTCGCCCATCTTCAAAACGCGCTGGCGCTGGGCCGCCAACCGCTCCCTTCAACTGTTGCGTTTCTCCAAGGGCAAGCGCGTCGCTCCTCAAATTCAGCGCACGCGTGGTGAAGATCTGCTCGCCTCCGTCTTTCCCCAGGCTGCCGCCTGCTTTGAAACCATCGTTGGAGACATCCAGATCCCAGACCACCCCCTCGTCCGCGAGGTCATGCAAGACGTGCTGCAGGAAGCGATGGACCTCGACGGCCTGCTCGCCGTGTTGCGCGGCATTGACGACGGCACGATCGAGTGTATTGCCGTGGATACACCCGTCCCGTCGCAGTTTTCGCATGAGCTTCTCAACGCCAATCAGAACGCGTTTTTGGATGACGCCGATCTTGAGGAGCGCCGCGCCCGCGCCGTCTCCTTGCGCCGTACCATCCCCGATTCCGTACTGGGCGAAGCCGGCCGCCTCGACCCCCGGGCCATTCTTCAGGCACGCATGGAAATCTGGCCCGATCTCCGCGACGAGCACGAACTGCACGACCTTCTCTTCGGGTGCATTGCCCTGCCTGTGTCCCTGTTCGACCTTGAAGGATGCCACGGAGCGGAGACCCACCCGGACGCAGGAACCACTGAGTCCGCCGACCAATTGCAGGCGCATCGCGCACACGCGGCCCGTCACTGGCCAATTTTCTTCCAGCGGCTCGCATCCCGCGGCCGCGCCCGCATCATCCGCCTCGGCAATACTGACCACTGGGTCGCAACCGAACGTACGGACCATGCACGTCTCCTCGCGGAGATTAGCCTGCCCTCGGCCGTTCCGCGCGGCACCGACACTCTAGCCGTCCTACCGCGCTTGCGCGCCACCGAACCAGAACGCACCCAAAGCGCGGTCGAAGGCAGTCCAGATGCTGAAACTCCCCACTCCTCTGACCCTGAGACGCCCATCACCGCCGATGCTCTCCGCCTGCTCACCCAGGGCTACCTCCAACTACTCGGCCCCACGACCTCCAGGGAGATCGCGTCTCTCGCGGGTCTTCAGCCTCGCGCCATCTTTCAGCAACTTGTCGCCATCGAGATGCAGGGCCTCGCCCTTCGCGGCATCTTCGAACAGGAACCCACCACAGACGACGCCGAAATCGAATGGTGTGAGCGCCGCATTCTGCAACGCATTCACCGTCTCACGCTCGGCAATCTCCGCAAACAGGTAGAAGCCGTCCCGCCCGCCACCTACATGCGCTGGCTGCTGCACTGGCAACATCTTGCGAAAGGCACGCAGCTTGCCGGCGAAGAAGGCACCCTCGACGCCCTTCTCCAGCTTGAAGGCTTTGAAGCTCCCGCCGTCGAGTGGGAGCGCAGCCTGCTGCCGCAGCGCGTCCGCGACTACCAGCCCGGCTTTCTGGATGCGCTTTGCCTGAGTGGTGCTGTCGGGTGGGGCCGCCTCAGCCCGCATCCCGCATGGGCTGCTGGTGATGGTGCCGCACCCCGTCGTGTGATCCCCACCAACATGGCACCCATCACCTTCTACGTGCGCGAATCCGCCGACTGGCTCGCACCCGTGCTCGATTCGAAATGTGTCGAAGCATCGAAATTGCAGCAGGCTCTCTCGCCGGAAGCGCTCGCCACGCGCGAAGTCCTGCAGCAGCGCGGCGCATGCTTTACCGCCGATCTGCAGCGGCTTTGCACCCTGACCAAACCACAGGTACAAACCGCCCTGTGGGAACTTGCGACCGCAGGCCTTGTCTCCGCAGACGGCTTCGACCAGCTTCGCGTCATGATGGATCCAAAACGCAAGCCTCTCACCGCTGAGCCCATTGCCAATAGCACCAAACGCGGCACGCGCGCGACAGGCGGACGCTGGTCCCTCTTCGACTGCGAAGACACCTCTCGTCTGACCGCCCCGCAAAAAGCGCGCATCGCCGAAGCCGCGCTCGAATCCGCGACAAAAGTCCTGCTTCAGCGCTACGGCGTCCTCTTCCGCGATCTCATTCAACGCGAGAGCAACGCCCCCAAGTGGCGCGATCTCCTTCGCATGCTCCGTCGGCTTGAAGCCCGCGGCGATGTGCGCGGCGGGCGATTCGTCACCGGCTTTTCCGGAGAACAATACGCCCTGCCCGAAGCCGTCGAAAGTCTCCGCCTGCACCGGAATACTAACTCCGACGACATCACCGTCATCGCCGCTTCGGACCCGCTCAACCTCATCGGCCTCATTGTCCCGGGTGAGCGCACCGCTGCCGTCGCAGGTCGCCGCGTCCACCTGCGCCATGGTGCTGCCTGTGACGAACACGGCAGCCCGCTCGACACCGTGGCAACGCCGGAAGGCACGCGCATGCCGGCCAGCGGGCGCCGCAATGTCGCTCCACCCGTGAATGCGTCCGCCACAGTTCCACCGCCAACCCACGCGCAGGGTGGACTGTTTGCCTGAGAAATCTTTTGTTCCGACTATTCCGCCACCAGAGTGCACCGAGGCGCGCCCGGCCGCGCCCCTCGCCACGGACGGCGAGTACTACTTCGATGGGCCAAACTTCGTCTTCACCGCCTCCTATCACCTGCGCCGCGGCTACTGCTGCGGGAATGATTGCCGCCACTGTCCCTACGACGCAGAGGGTAACCCTGTACCCGGCAAAGGCGAGCCAACCTAAATGGGGCGCGGCCAAGGTCGCTCCTGTCTGTCGCGAGTTCAGAGCATTACGGCTACCCATGCTGCGACCCGCGTCGTAGACGTTGCCAGGCGTGTAGCTTGCATCCTGCGCCGCAAGCTGCACATCAATCGACTCCAGTTCGCGGGCTCACCGCGCATCAGCGGATAGTTCCCGCCGAACTTGGTGTACTTTTTCCGGTTGCGCTCTACCGGCGATCTGCAACGGCGTCCCCATTTGGACTCGGTGCCACACCATTAACGCGTAGCCCCTCTGACGCCAGTTGCTTCGCTAATAACTTCACAAATCATCGTTGCGTCCTTGGTCTGCGCATAGTCGTACAGGTCCGGCGACGGATCGTATGCCTGCTCTGACGTGGTCGCAATGATCGTCGCTCTTGGCGGCATGTGCGGCACAGTTCACGAATCATCCAGAAGGGCGCGTAGATGTTCGTCTTGATCATCCAGTCGAACAGTTCGCTGGGCGTGTCCAGAATGCTCGAACCGAGTGCTGTGGGCGCATGGGACACCAGGATGTCAGACCCGCCAAGGTGCTTGTATGGTGGCTGCGGGCACTCAATCATTGGGTTTACCAGGGCTGTGCCGTTGCTGTCGTCTTTGCTTCGGCCGTGCCGGCACCGCAACTGCAGCCGCAGCAACGCCCAGAGTCGACACCATCCGTCGCCGCGAAATCCGGGTTCCATCCTCATCGTCCAAGGCTCCGGACGCAAAGGTGCGCCTGGACCTAAGAGCTTTGCCTTACATCGTGCCTTGCCTGCTCCGGGCGCGTCTGTTGCGCAGTCATGCCATCGCACAATTGCCAAACACCCACCACAACTTCCGTCACAAAGCCCACTGCTGCAACTCCATCGCAGCATGGTATTGGGACACAAGCACAAGCAGAACTCCGGCCAGCTACCAGATCGCGTCTGCCCACTCCAAGTCCTCTTCCACAGCCGCCATAGCCTGCATCAGTCGGATCGTCTCCGGATCCGGCGATGGCGACGTAAGAAACCACTTTGCCCGCTGCAGGATCCGTTTACGATCGTCCAGGCCATTCAATCCGCCATTGACTCGCTTCGTAATCGTGATTACGTCATCCCTGTCGGCAAGCTCGTTCAACTGGTGCGTCTGCCAGAACCAAATGGCTGCATCCACCGCCAACGTCGGGTCCTTGGCGATGCGATCCTGCGCGCCAGCACAGCAGAAATCCTGGCCACAGAACGAACCAAATGCATGGTAATTCGCACGCCCCGTTAACTGGATGAGGCCGCGCCCCTTGAAGCGCGGCCCATCGCCCGGTTGGGTGTTGCCCAGATCAGCGCGGCCCTCATAGGCGCTTCCACTGGCAATCTCTTCGGTGTACCGCAACTCCCCGCTTTCGTGGCCTGCCTGTGCCAGGAAATGCGCGCGTCGTAGCCCCGTCGTGATGCCCGCCCGTGCCATACCCGCAACCAGCGGCGCAAAGAAGTTCGCAACCGTGTTGCCACCCGCGTGAATGTAAAGACCCTGCAGCTTTTCCGCTGTAAATCCCAGCACCATCCCTGCCTGCAGTGCATGCAGCGTTGTGCCTCCACCGGCCATGGGCGTCACAACGCCCACAGGGTCCTTGCCACCGATCACGCCATGCTGGTACAAGCTAATCGCCGCGATCGTGCCCGCACCACACACACCATCCGGCACCATTGGCCCAACAGCCTGTGGAGCGTTCAGATTCAGCAGCAGCTGCACGGTACGGACATCATCACGATCGTTGTTGCCGCCCCTGCCTACACTGCCAGCAATGCACATGGCAGTGAGCATAGCGCAGGCACCCACGTAATTTCTCGCACAGCAGCTTGAAAAGCGATACGCTCATCGTTCAGCGGCGGCCGTTCCAGCGATCGCTCATCCCTGTCAATAGCGGTGAAGCAACCCGACGATGAACCAGCCCTCCCCGCGCAAACTGCGCCTGCTCCCCCTGCTCGCGGCGACTTATTTCATGGTTTCCGGCGGCCCCTATGGCCTGGAAGACATCATCGGCTTCGCCGGCTATGGCCGCGCGCTGCTGCTTTTATTGCTGCTGCCCTTTGTGTGGAGTCTGCCCACTGCGCTCATGCTTGGCGAACTCTCCGCGGCCATTCCTGCAGAGGGCGGATTTTATGCTTGGGTACGCCGTGCCATGGGTCCATTCTGGGGCTTTCAGGAGGCGTGGCTTTCGCTTGCCGCCTCCGTGTTCGACATGGCAATCTATCCAACAACGTTTGTGCTCTATCTCGAGCACCTTGCACCCGCGCTCACCGCCGGCCATCGCGGCCTCGCCATTAAGCTGGCCGTTGTCGTGCTGGCAACGCTGTGGAACCTGCGCGGCGCCGCAGCCGTGGGCCATGGTTCCGTGTGGCTTTGGTTTGTGGCGTTATCGCCCTTTGTCGTTCTTGTTGGCATCGCGGCCTACATCGGGATGCACACGCCGCACGCCACACTGGGCCCACCGGCGCAGTTGAATTTCGGCGGCGCCATTCTCATCGCCATGTGGAACTACATGGGCTGGGACAATGCCACCACCATTGCCGGCGAGGTTGACGACCCGCAGCACGCCTACCCGCGCGCCATGCTTCTGGCCGCTGCCATGGTCATGCTTACCTACCTGGCACCCATTGCTGCGGTTGCATGGGCCGGCATCCCGCCAGACCGCTTCTCCACCGGCGCCTGGGTCGACGCCGCCCGCCTGCTCGGCGGACCCCTGCTGGGCATTGCCGTTGTCATCGCAGGATCGCTGGATAGCATGGGCACCTTCAATGCGCTTACGCTTAGCTACACGCGCCTGCCCTACGCCATGGCCTGCGACGGTCTTTTACCACGCGCCCTCACGCGCAGGTTGGGGAACGGCGTACCCTGGGTGGCTCTGCTGGCGTGCTCTACCTGCTGGGCTCTGGCGCTCGGCCTCACCTTTGAACGGCTCATCACCATCGACCTGCTGCTGTGGGGCATGTCGCTGCTGCTGGAGTTTGCCGCGCTCATCCTGCTGCGCCTGCGCGAGCCCGACCTGCCGCGTCCCTTCCGTATTCCCGGACCTGTTGCCGTGCCGGTTCTGCTTGGCCTCGGGCCCGCCGTCCTCACACTGTTTGCACTGTGGACCGCTCGCAGCGAGCGGACCGCCCACATGCCCGCCGCCCTGTTTGCCCTGTTGATTGCGGCATGCGGTCTACCGCTGTACCTGCTTGCGCGCCATCGCCTTCGCCTCAGGAATCAAGTGTAGATTCTCAGGGCATAGGCATAGGGATTCGGTTTCTGCGCCGGCATCGTCACGACCAGCGCTTCCGCCGTCTGCTGGAAACTCAACGGCCCCGCGGCACCGATCAACTCGACCCGCTGCACCGGTCGAGGCAGATGTTCGCTGCTGCGCCGTAACGTCTTGACCCGCACAGTACCGTCATTTGGCCAGGCTAGGACAAAGGCGTACAGCAACTCGCCACGCCGTGTAAACCGAATGTCCTCGGCCGTGTGCACCCGTGTCTTCTCGCTAAAGTTCTGCTCAATCGGCTCCGGCGGCCCCTCACCGTACACGTGGAACGGCCGCGTCCCGTAGATCGCTTCGCCATGTTGCGGCACCCAACTCGCCAGCGCTTGTAGAAACGCATGCTCGTCTTCGTCGATCGTGCCATTGCCACGTACCGGGATCGATAGCAACAGATTGCCATTCTTGCTGATCACATCGATCAGCAGTGCAATCACATTTGCTGCCGTCTTATAGGTGTGATTCTCAAAGATGGATCGCTTGTAATGCCAGTCTCCGATGCACGTATCAGTCTGCCATGGCTCCGCCAGAATCTGCGTCGACCGGCTGCGCTCGATATCCAGCGTAAACGCACCCGCAGTTTCCGGCGTCGGCCTTTTTGCGAACACGACGCACTGCTGCGAACCATGGCGCGCAACGGAGTTGTTGTAAAAATGTGCCGTAACGTCCAGCCCTTTTTGTCCCAGCGGCAACGCATCGTCGTCGAAATAGACAAGATCGGGATCGTACTTGTCCAACAACTCACGGCAGCGCAATGCCCAAAGTTCCGCAAAGCGCGGGTTCTCCGGAGGATCTTCCTCGTGCCAGCGGCTGTCATGCGCATCGTGCCACGCGGTCTGCGCCGCAATTGTGGTCATGCCATCCGGCAGGACAAGATTGCGCCCGGTATACAGCTCTTGCGGATCATAGCCCTGCCACCATTTACCCTGGCCATCAGCCGCGGTCAGCGTATAAGCGTCATACCGCACCTGCGCCATCGGGCCAACTGCGTCGTACCCATACGCCGACTGCAGCCAGTGCCATGCATGTGAGCTGTGGTTGGACACACCAAGCCGCATGCCATATGCCCGCGCCACGCTCGCCCAGATGCCGACAATGTCGCGCATCGGGCCAATGCGTGTGGAGTTCCACGCGTGGTACGTCGACGCATAATTGTCGAAGTTGTCGTGGTGATTCGCCAGTGCGAAGAAGTACTTGGCCCCGGCAGCTTGGTATAACTTCATCAACTCTTCCGGCTGCCACTTGTCGACCTTCCATAGGTGGTCGATCTGCATAAAGCCGAACGTCGATGGATGCCCGTAGTGCTGTGAGTGCCAGTCGTGCAGCGGTTCCCCTTGTAGGTACATGCGGCGCGCGTACCAATCCCCCTGCTCCGGCACGCACTGCGCGCTCCAATGTGCCCAGATGCCGAACTTCGCATCGCGAAACCAGTCCGGCGTGCGATAGTGCCGCTGCAACGCAGGGTAGTTCGCGGCAAACGGGCCGCTCGCATAGGGCTGCGGCGCAAGCCCGCGCAGTACACCGCAACCAGCCGCAAGTGAAGCGGCAGCACTTCCCTTCAAGACAGATCGGCGTGTCGGCCCGCATCGCATCGCGCCATCCTACTCCACCCGTAAGAACAAGCGGAAGCCTCATCGAGGCTTCCGCTGCAACCGCAATGCACCGACCTTATCAGGCCACGGTCTTGCCCTTGTACGCTGCAATCGATTTCTCAATCACCTCGTGCGCATAGGCCGCATCGCGCCAGCCGTGGATTTCTACCTTCTTGCCCTCGAGGTCCTTGTACGTCGAGAAGAAGTGCACAATTTCCTTCAATTTGTGCGGATGGATCTGCTCAAAGTTCGTGATGTCGAAGTAACGTGGGTTTGCGCAGCCCACCGCCAGGATTTTCTCATCGCCTTCGCCACTATCAATCATCAGCATGACGCCAATCGGCCGCACTTCCTGCAGGCAACCTGGAAAACTCGGCTCGTCCACCAGCACCAACACATCAAGCGGGTCGCCGTCATCACCCAGGGTTGAAGGAAGAAATCCATAGTCTCCAGGATAGTGCACCGGCGAATACAGGTTGCGGTCCAGCTTGAAGACGTGCAGTTGCTTGTCGTACTCGTACTTCATTTTGCCTTCAAGCGGAATTTCGATCACCGCGTTGACAACGGCGGGCGCCTTTGCGCCGACTGGCAATTCCAGGTAGTTGGGCATGCGTTTCGGTCTCTCGGAAATAAATTGGGGAGCGCCGGTGCCGCCATGGGCGGAAAACCGGATACTGTCGCTGATGCCGCAACGGGCAACGAGTGACGCCTCGATACTACCGCGTTCCGTGGCGGTCCTGCCATGTGTAGCTTCTATAATTAATGCATGCGCGCCCATGTATACGTGACCCTGAAGCCGACAGTGCTCGATGCCCAGGGCCAGACGATCGCCAATGCCCTTCGCCGCCTGCACCACCCCAGCGTAGAAGATGTGCGCCAAGGCAAGTATTTCGTCCTCACACTGGACGACACTTTACACGGGGATGCCGCCACGGCCGAGGTCGAGCGCATTGCCTCCGAGGTGCTCACAAATCCCGTGATCGAAAATTACAGCTATCGCATCGAACAGTAAATCAACGGGAGACGCCGCATGACGGACCGTCGAAATTTCCTGAAGACGGCTGCCGTTTGCGCCCCAGCCATGGCCCTGCCTGCCGTCCAGCAGGTTTTGCCAGCGGCAATGTTACCAGCGCCCAATTCTATTGCGATCGAAACGTTGCCGCACCACTTCGATGTTGATCGAAGCATCGCTAATTGGGAAAACGCCTACTGGGGCGTAATGCCACGTGTCACCGCCGCCGCTTACGCGGAGTACGTCGCCTACGTGAACCGCTACAACTCGCTGTTCGCACGCAACAGCATGCCCGACCATCCGATCTACCCGCAGTTAGAAGCCGCGCGCGCCAGCGTTGCCGACCTGCTCCGCGTGCTCCCGGACGAACTCGCCTTTACCCGCAACGGCAGCGAAGGCCTGCAAAGTCTGATCGTGAACTACCGCGGTCTCAAACCCGGCGATGCCGTCATCTACTGCGACCTCGATTATGACAACATGATCGCCGCGATGAACTACCTTGGTGACCATCGCGGCCTGCAGGTAGTCTGCTTTGACATGCCAGAGCCAGCGACCACGGCCAACATTCTGGAAGCCTACGACGGCGTTCTGAAGCGCACGCCCCGTGCAAAGCTCCTCCTGCTCACATACGTCTCCAATCGCACCGGCCTTGTGCTTCCCGTGCGGGACATCATCGCGATGGCGCGCGCACGCGGCGTTGACACCATCCTTGATGCAGCGCACGCCATCGGCTGCCTCGATGTCGTACCGGCCGACACCGGTGCCGACTTCATTGGCTGGTCCATGCACAAGTGGCTCGCCGCACCGCTCAGCCTCGGTGCCATGTATGTGCGAAAAAGTCGCATTACCGATATCGACCGCAGCTACAGCAATCCGGATTACGACCTCACCGACCTGCGCGCCCGCGTCCCCGCCGGCACCGTCAACTTTGCCAGTGAACTCACGGTGCCCACCGCCATCGCCTTTCATCGTGCCGTCTCTCCCGCTGCAAAAGAGCAGCACTTGCGCAGTCTGCGCAATGCCTGGGTTGATCGTGTCCGTGACCTACCCGGCCTTGACATCACTGTGCCCAACGACCCTGCCCGTTCTTGCGCCATCACTAGCTTCCGCTTCCGAGGCATGCACACCATGGCCGACGCTGAAGCCGTCCAGCAGCGTCTGCTCAGTAAATACAACGTGCTCACGGTTGCCCGCAAAGGCGTCGCCAAAGGTCCGGTAATCCGCGTCACCCCTGGCCTTTACACCACCCAGGCTGACGTTGACGCACTCGTGCACGCCCTTGAAGCCGAACACACCATGTTTGCCTGACGCGCACAATGCCCGGTCGCTCTCACACGCAACCTGCCCCCACACTCGTCGCCCTGCGCCGGGATGTGCACGCATTGCGAGACCCGGAACGCGCTAGCTTTCTCCAACGCTTTTTCCGCACCGGGCCAGGCGAGTACGCGGAAGGTGACCGCATGCTCGGCCTCACCGTGCCCGTCTCGCGCAAGGTCGCCCACGCCTACCGTGACCTTCCAATCTTTGCGCTCCACGATCTGCTCGCGTCCGAGTGGCATGAGCACCGGCTCATTGCCTTGCTCATTCTTGTCAAACGTCACACTCACTCCAACCATGCCATCCAGTTCGACCTTCATCGCTTCTACCTCGATCACATCGACCGCGTAAACAACTGGGACCTGGTCGACATTTCTGCCGCGGTACTCGTCGGCACGCACACAAACGCAGCTGGCGAGCCCGCACTTTCCATGGCGCAATCGCCACACCTGTGGACGCGTCGCGCTTCCATCGTCAGCACCTTCGCCCAGCTTCGCACTGGCCAGACTGCGCTTACCTTCACAATCGCGGAAGGGCTTCTTGGCGACAGGCACGATCTCATCCACAAGGCCGTGGGCTGGCTCCTGCGCGAGGCCGGCAAGCGCGAAGAACCTGCTTTACTCGCGTTCCTGCGCCGCCATTACACACGCCTGCCGCGCACCACCCTGCGCTACAGCATAGAGCGTCTCACCCCGGGCGAACGCAAAGCCTGGCTCGCCGGACCGCAATAAGTTGTCGCCTCCTTCCCTTGCATCCGCAAGGGCGCTATCCTCATCGAACCGAACAATCATGCGCATCGCTCGTGCTACCGTCGCCGCTCTCCTCGGGTCGTTTCTCGCGCTCGGGCTTTACCTCGCGTGGTTTTTTGAAATTACCCACCACGACAGCCCCTGGGACGGCGATGCTCTTGGCTTTATCGTGCTCACCGGCGTTGTCGCCGCCGTGTGTGGCCTGGTGGGCGGCCTCGTCGGTGCCTTTGCCGCGCCGGCTACTCCTCGCGGCACAGCAGACGCCATCGCTGGCTTGATCGCCGTTGCCGCCGCTTTTGCAGAAACTCACACACCAGGCCAGCATCATTACGCGCAGGCACTTGCCCTTCTGGTCGCAGCACCTGCGGCATACCTTGCCGGTCGCCTCCGCCGGCCGGTTGCCACCGCGACCATCTAGCGACGCAGTCAGGTGTAACTCCCATTGCAAGGTGCGCCTAACCTTTCCATCCAGGACTGAACCGGTGCTACCCTTCCCTCGCATGTCCTCTTCTGTCATCTCTCGTCGTAACTTCCTTGTCCGTGCCGCTGCGGCTTCCGCTGCCATCAGTTCTCCTCTCGTACGCGCGCAGCAGCCGCTTACGCAAGGTGCAACGCTCACCGTGGAGAGTGGTCCCGCTGGCCCCACCGTGCCACGCGACTTCATCGGTCTGTCCTACGAAGCCATGCAGTTGGAAGACCCGACCTTCTTCTCTCCCGGCAATGTCGGCCTGGTGCAACAGTTTCGCGCGCTTACGCCTCACGGTGTATTGCGACTGGGCGGCAACACCAGCGAGTTCAGCTGGTGGAAGGCGAACGCAACTGATCCGGCACCGGTGCGCCCTAAGGGCGTTGTTGATGACGGAGAACCGTCGCCCGACACCCTCTTCGCCATCACTCCAGACGCCATCAGGGCCTTGAAAGGCTTTCTCGACGCTACCGGCTGGACCTGCATCTATGGCCTGAACCTGGGCTACGGTACCATCGCGACCGACGTGCCCGAGGCCGAGTTCGTCTACCACACCCTCGGCAGCAGTCTGCTCTCCTTCCAGATCGGGAATGAAGTGGACATCTTCTACCGGCACCTGCGCAATAAGGCCACGTGGAATGTCGACACCTATCTGCAACAGTGGCTGACCATTGCACGTGCCGTGCAAAAAGCCTGCCCTGCCGCGGTCTTCGGCATGCCCGATGTCGCCGCCGATGTCACTTGGCTGCCGCAGATTGCGGAACGCTGGGCCGCAGTCCCGGACAAACCCAACGTGAAAACACTCAGCCACCACTACTACGTTGGTGGTCCTCCCAGCAATCCGGAGATGACGATCGCGGCGATCTTAAAGCGGGATCCAAAGGTGGAGGAGTATGCCGAGCTCGCCACCACCGCAGCTACCCGCATGGGTGTAAAAGTACGAATGACCGAAGGCAATACCTGCTATCAGGCCGGCAAGGACGGCGTGAGCGACGTATACGCCTCGGCCCTTTGGAGCGCGACCTACCTGTTCGAACTCATGCGCTACGGCTACAGCGGTGTCAACCTGCACGGCGGCTCTGGTCATGCAACGGCGGTTTCTGTCGGCAATCGATTTCGCGGCGAAGAACTCATGTCCGACCCCAATCTGCCTCATCCCAAGCCGTTCTACACGCCTATCGCCAACGTCGGCACGCTTGCCGGCAGTGGCACCGCCGGCAAGCTCAGTCCAGACTATGTGCTGGAGCCGGTCGGCCAGGGCATGAAGTTTGCCACGGCCTTTGCCGGCTGCACTATCCTTCCTGTCACGCTGACGCAACCGGGTCCATCGCTCAACGTCATCGCTTACGCAGCACGACGGACTGATGGCAAAACGTTGGTTGCGATCCTGAACAAGGAAGCTGACCAGCCGCTGCAGATCACCGCACCGCATTTTCAGACATTGCAGGTGCTCACGGGACCTTCGCTGGAAGCACGTACAGCGCAGGTCAGCACCGTTGTGCGCGAGACGTCGAGTCGCCGAACCGCTACCGGACAGACGTTTGTGCTACCCGCCCATACGGGTACGCTGCTCGTGCTGAGCTAGGACGCGTTGATCGCATGCGCTCGCGATGTTCACGATCCTGTCTTCGTTCACGCAGGATTGATGACAGGAACAGAACGGTTTCGAGGCCAGCCCAGGCCATGGTCAGAAGCATCATGACACCGCATTTGTGGTGAAAGACGCTGGTGTAGGTGGCTCGGTCACCGAACACAAGTTGAACGTGACCTTCGTAGAGCACGAGCATCACGCTGGAAAATGCAGCGGTGAAGCTTGCCAGCAACGATTCTGCAGTTCCGAAAAAAGGCATCTCAGCAGCTCATCGGCAATTTTCGGTGTTGCTTGAAGGTGAGACCCTACCCCTCCGACCTTTTCCGCTAAATTCCTGATTCGATTGAGGCGGGTCTGCAAGTTCCTCATTCGATTGGGCCTGCCTGCAAGTTCTTCATTCAGGAGGGTTTGCGGAAAAGGGTGAGGTTTCTGTTGCCCTTCTCTCTATTCTAACGCTTTCGCGGTAATTACCTGCCACGGCGATCCCATTTCGATTGAACAAGTTAGAGGTCGAGGGGGCTTGACAGTATTTGCACCAGTCCCGGTTTTGGGTGGATAGCCGGTTGCCGCAGATTGCAAAGGCAGGGAGGCTCACGGCAGGAGTTGCCGCATCCTACTGGGACACGGGGACGACGGCGCATGGAGATGGTGGCGGTACGGCATGGGATTCAGCGGCAGTCGGTGGGCTGGTCGATCGGCCTGGGCGTGTTGCTGGTGGTGATCGGGTTGCTGGCGATTGCGGCGCCGGTGGTGGCCGGGGTCGCGGTTACGGCGCTGATTGGATGGGCGCTGCTGCTGGGCGGCATCGCGCACTTTGTGTTTGCCTACCATCTGCGGCATGCGGGCGGGCTGGTGTGGGAAGTGCTGGTGGGGTTGGTGTACGTGGTGATGGGGGTGTACCTGTTCCTGCATCCGCTGGCCGGGCTGGTGACGCTCACCCTCTTCATCGCAATCTACCTGCTGTTTAAAGGTATCGCGGAGGTGGTGGGCTGGTTTGCGGTGCGCCACGCGCCGGGCAGCGGATGGCTCCTGTTCAACGGCGTTGTCTCGGTGGTGCTGTCGATCCTGATCTGGACGCACCTGCCGTTTTCGGCGGACTGGGTGCCGGGAACGCTCATCGGCATTGCGATCCTGTTCAGCGGGGTGTCGCGGCTGGCGCTGGGACTGGCGGCACGGCGGAGTCACGCGCTGGCGGTGTAGGAAGGTCGACGATCCGGGTACCCCACCCCTTGGTCAAGCTCGATGTATGGACATCCCGTTGTTCCTCGTTCGAATCGGTGTGTGAGGCAGCCGGCTAGAACGTGATGCCTGGTGGCGTTAGGGATGTTTGACGCTTTCGCGCCTGTTCGGTCCACCAAGATTCAACTTCGATGGTGCCGGTGTGGCCGGATTGGTGGTGGCGGGCGCTGCTCCATGGCCAGTCTTCGGGTTTTTCGGCGAGGGACCGTTTGACCGGGTTGCGGTGCATGTAGTCCAGCTTTTCTTCCACTTTGTACTGGGAGTAGACGTTGAAGTCGTGGTAGCCGGGTTGCCAGAAGTGGTCGCGATAGGTGCCTTTGAGCTCGCGGGAAGTGGACCACTTGAGGCGCTTGAGCGCGGCGGCGAGGACGACGCCGGGCGGCTCCGAGAGGAGCATGTGGAGGTGTTCGGGCATGAAGACATAGCCGGCGACGAAGAAACCGTCGTGTTTGCGGGTGTCTTCAAGGGCCTGTTCGACAGTGGCGTAGGCTTCGGGTTCTGCGAGGAAGGGCTTGCGACGGTGGCAGCTGAAGGTGATGAAGTGAAGGTCGCCGGTGAGTTGGAAGCGCTTCAGGCCGGTGGGCATCTTCGGAGTCTACCCGTTGAGCGGAGTGTGTTGGGTTCGTGCGTTCGCACGAATGTCCCACACATCGCAAAGAGCGCGATGTATGGGGCACCCAGTTCTACTTGATTCGGAGTTCAGTGGGTAGACCAACCACTCGTCGGGCGCTGCGAGAAAGCGTTTGCGGCGGTGACAACCAGAGGGGATGGGCGTACGAGTCCCTCTGAAGTGGAGTCGCCTCTAAGTTGTGAAGTGCTTCAGGACAGGGAGCAGGCTCGGAGTTTCCCCATGGGTTTTATGAGTGGGAGAGTGCGTCGGGTTCGTGCTTTGCACGAATGGCCCACACATCGATAAAGCCCGATGTATGGGGCACCCAGTTCTTTCTGGTCAAGAAGTGGTGTGTGGGCCACCCGTCCACCCAGTTCTTCCTGGTTCGGGAGGTGGTGTACGGGCCACCCGCCGCTTTCGACCTGTGGGCACCGGATGAGTTTAGCGCCTGGGTGGGGAGTGCAGGCTTCTATACATCGTTTAAGCCCGATGTATGGGGCATCCATTTTCTTTTGGATTCGGGAGGTGGTGTATGGGCCACCCGCCCTGCTATCCTTCGGTTCCAATGACAAGTAAAAAGCCGCCCACCGAGACTTCTCTGCTTGAGCTAGAGCCAGAACTCGAAGACCTCACCCTAGAAACCGAAGATGATCTTGCCGAGATTTCAAAAAGTATTTTGAAGCAAGCCGTCGTTTTCTCTACAGACTGGACCACTGAAGTACTCATTCAGCAATTGACTAAAGGCAACATCGATCTAGACCCCGCTTTCCAACGAAGAGACGCCTGGACGCCTCGACGCAAGAGCCTCTTTATCGAATCGCTGATTCTAGGTCTTCCGGTACCCCAGATCGTTTTAGCTGAAAAGGCCGGCAGTAAGGGTAAGTTCTTGGTCATAGATGGAAAGCAACGATTACTTAGTCTCTTGCGATTCACGCAGGTATTTGATGAACAGCAACCTTTTGCGCTATCCAGTCTTAAGCTGCGCCATGATCTTAATGGTTTCACTTACAAGGACTTGCGAAAAAAAGCTGCTGATCTAACTTCCTTTGAAAACCAGACGATTCGAACGGTCGTGATTCGGAATTGGAAAAAAGAAGACATGCTTTATCTGATCTTCCACCGTTTGAATTCCGAGACATTACCATTATCGCCGCAAGAGCTCAGACAGGCACTTCATCCAGGCCCCTTTTTGTCGTTTTGCGATAAACATTCGCAGAATAGCTCTGCTCTGCGCCGCATCCTAAAATTGCGTAAACCAGATTTTAGAATGCGAGACATAGAGCTTTTGGTTCGCTTTTTCGCATTCAAGAACTTTGCATCGACTTATACAGGTAATCTTAAGGACTTCTTAGACGTCGCTTGCAAGCGACTAAACAAGGACTGGTCTAAGAATCAGGCCCTCATCCAGCGACAAGCCCACGAATTCGAGAATGCGGTGGAAGCCGCCTACGAGATCTTTGAAGGGGAACCGTTCAGAAAGTGGGATAACGGGCATTATGAACCCCGGTTCAATCGAGCAATTTTTGACATTGTTCTTTACTTCCTTACCGACGAAAAACAACGGCGAGCATCTCTTTTAAAGAAGTCAGCTGTGTTGGCGGCTTTCAAGAAGCTATGCGATAAAGATACTGCGTTCATAAGGTCGGTTGAGACTACAACCAAGAGTAAAGGCGCGACTTCAACCAGGTACAACCACTGGGCTGTTGCACTTTCGACCGCGACCGGTATTCCAAACGAGCCTCCTAAACTTTATGAGTAGTCGGAGAATTACGTACGATGAACTCAAAAGTCGCCTCCAGCGATTAGACACGTCTTTACTACCCAGCGATAAACTCGCAGGTGATTACACGGATCAGGAAGAAGACAGAGTACGTGCTTACGTTCTGCTTGCCCATGCGGAATTCGAGCAGTATTTCGAAACTTTGGCCTTGTTTACAGCTCACCGGGCTAAGGCAAGAAGTGGCCCGGCAAGTTGCGAGCCTGTGGTTTCTCGACTGATTCTTTATCGGGCGATACGTAGTGACGAAAAAATCGAAATGGCGACGAATGAAAGCATTTCCGGCGCTGTTTCTTTTTTCGAAAAGACTGTTAACCGCAACCATGGGCTGAAGAGCTCAAACATCTTGAGGATCTTTATGCCTCTTGGCCTTAATCACCGAGATGTCGATCCCGTTCTGCTAGCGGACCTAGATGCCTTTGGCACGTTGCGTGGAGGAACAGCTCATACAACAGCAAAGTCGGTTCAGGGTTCATCTCCGTCGCAGGAGAGAAAGAGAGTGGCTAACCTTCTTTCCGGGATTTCCCAATTTGACGAGAAGGTCCGTTCTTCTCTTTTAAGTTGAGATCCCTCGATTCCTGGGAAAAGCGGTTCTTACTCGACCGTGACGCTCTTGGCGAGGTTTCTGGGTTGGTCGACGTCGCAGCCTCGGCGGACGGCGATGTGGTAGGCGAGGAGTTGGAGGGGGACGACTTCGAGGATGGGGAGGAG
>CAXUHM010000042.1:13840-28098 GCA_964250935.1 uncultured Terriglobus sp. | reverse complement strand
GCGATGGGCGGGCCTGCAACGGGCGGGCGTGCAACAACGGGCGGGCCTGCAACGGGCAGACTGGTCAGGCGGCCGGCCAGGTAGCCCGCGCCGACGAGCAGGATGGCGCCGAGGGCGAGCATGGTCGCAAGCAGCCAGAGCTGGCCTTTCTCAAAGCTCAGGTCGTAACTCAAGCGGCGAGCCTCATGGCACCATTGTGGTGAAACAGCCGGGAGTGACGATCTGGATGACGCCGCCCCAGTTGCACATCAGCTTTGACGTGCTGTTGAGCGCGGGCAGGTTTGCGACCAGGACGGTCGGCGAGCCAGGGGCCCATGGCGCCGCGGTCGCCGGCACGCAGGGCATGGGTGTGAGCACGCCAAGCGCGGCCGTTGTGGCAGCTGCGACGGTGGGGTTCGCCGGTGAACTGCAGGCGCCGAATGGTGCGATGTTGACCAGGGGCTTGTTGTCCAGGATGGTTGCGGCAGGCGTGCCGCTCAGCACCTTGTTCGTGGGCAACACCGCCAGCGGCGTTGGCGCCACGCCGAAGCTGCACTGCAGCATCGCCCCCATGCACACCAGATTACTCATGCGTCGCGCCTCCTGTTCGTGGATGTGGACCGTTAGTTGATTTGAACGATGCCGCCCTTGATGGCGGCGCTTGCCGCACCCTTCAACTCCGCGGTCACACTGCCCTCCAGTGCGAGCTGGGTGGTGGCCTTGACGCTGGTGTCCAGCGTGGACGACACGGCGAGCGAGGTGCCTGCCTTGATGGTGAAACCCGTGCCGGATTCGATGTCGACCGAACCGGTCGCCTTGATGACGAGGTTGCCCGTCACGTTGAGGGTGTAGTTGCCGGAGACGTCCTGCTCGAAGTTGGCGCTGTTGGTGTGCTTCTCATCGCCGGTACAGGTGACGGCGGTTTTGCCGGTGATGTCGTGCTGGAAGTCGGCCTTGTTGGTGCGTGTCTCTTTGCCTTCGACCGTGATGGCACGCGTGCCCTTGGTGCTGTGGGTCTCATTGCCGGTCGCGATGGCAAGGCCGTAGTTGCCCTTGACTACGTTGACGTTCATGTCCTGCTGCGCCTGCAGAAAAACCTCCTCCGAGCCTGCCTTGTCCTCAAACCGAAGCTCGTTGAAGCCGGCGCCCCCCTTGGAACTGTAGGTCTTCATGGTCGTTTTCGTCTGGTCTGCCGGAAGCGTGTAGGGAAGCGTCTGGTCGGCGTTATAGACGCTGCCGATGACCAGGGGCTGGTCCGGGTCTCCGTCCAGAAAGCTGATCACCACCTCTGAGCCGATGCGCGGTGTGGACAGGCCGCCCCATGCCTTGCCGGCCCAGACCTGCGCCACCCGCACCCAGCAGGAGGTGGTCTCGTCGCTGGCGCTCGTGCTGTCCCAGTGGAACTTGACCTTGACGCGCCCATAACTGTCGGTCCAGATCTCTTCGCCCGATTTGCCGGTGACCAGCGCGGTCTGCGTGCCATGGATGCGCGGCCGTGGCGTGACCTGCCGCGGACGGAAGGTGACAGTTGCCGGGCACGCGACGTACTCGTTCTCGTAGATGTCCCCGTCGAGCCTGATCGTCAACGACAGCAGGGTCCAGGCCGCGTTGGCCGCCGTGTTCGGATGTCCGCTGACGGTAAAGCTATAGCCCGCGTGAAAGGTGCTGCAGGCCGACCTGCCGCGCAGGAGCCGGGCATCCGACTCATGGGCGCTGAGCCGCAGGGCCGCGAGCGCGTCCCCGGGGGCTTTCACCACATACTTTCCGGGGACCCCCCCACGCTGGTCGGGCGGGGCGCCGCGGCGGGGCGAACGCCGGGGGGGCGCGGGAGCGGTGAAGTTGTAGTCGGCGACCCTGTAGCTGGTCGGCACCAGCCGCTGCTGCAACGAACCCTCGAGGAACGGGCGTCGGTCTCCGGAGCCGGGCTGCCGCGCGTACGGGATCGTACCTGTTCCCGGGAGCTTGCCGTAGGCCGAAGCGTCGTCGGCAAGTACCAGGGTGCACGCGGACGACGTGTGCTCGAAGAAGTAGAAGATGCCGGAGCTTTCCATCAACCGGGAGACGAAGTCGAGGGTGCTCTCCCCGTACTGCACGACATAGTCCAGGGCGGTGTAGGTGCCGGTGGTGCTGTTCTTGAAGTCGGTAAACCCCTGTGCGGAGAAGACGGCAGACAGGATGTCGATGACGCTTTTCGCCTGAAAGATTTGGTAGTCGCTGTGGAGGGAGAGCAACCAGAACGACGGCCGCAAGCGCACCGTGTAGTAGGTGTGCAGGGTGGAGTCCGTCGCCTCCTGGGTGAACTCGACGGCGACGCCGTTGATGATCTGCGGCGTTGCCTCTGCGTTTGTCAGCGTGATGACGATGGGCTGGCCCAGAACCGTGGTCGCATCCACGTTGGCCACCGTGCTGCGCAACACCAGCGTGTACTCGAAGGGCTGCGAGACGGCCTCGTCGCCATGCAACGAAACAAGGACCAGCGCGGTGTCGGAGATAGGCGTGCTCAGTGTGACGAAGGCGGCCATTGCTTGTGTCTGCTGCAGCCCGTGAGCAAGCCCAGGGCTGCGACGTTTCTCCTGTATACATCATCGCGACATGGTTTCAGTCGTGGAACGGTGGGCTGTGGTGCGTCCATGAACCCGCAAGCGCAGGCGGGTAGCGCTTTGGGGCGGACGTACCCAGCTTGTCCATCCAAGGCGCGTGCCACCAAGACTGGCAGAGCGTGCGTCACCCGCCTCCAGCTCCAGCTTGAGCTCCAGAGAGACGGCACCGTCAAAGTAGAAGCTGGTCATGTCCTGCAGCTGGCGATAGCGGACGCCGTGCGGCAGAAAGGTTTCAAAAGCCTCGCCGTTCATTGGACCGAGGCGCAGCAGGAGTGCGGACTCACGGAGCCAGACCCGGCGGCCGAGTGTCAGCGTTTCGCCAAGCCGGCAGGTTGGCCGACCGAGCCGGCTTTCGTCCTCGGGCTCCATGCTGTGCCAGCGGCCGACGGGACCCTCGACCCGCGCGCGAAGCTTGAAGTGATCCTGGACGATGCGCTCAAAGCCAACCACGGAGCGCGGCCGATGAAACAGCAGACCGGCGTAGCGGAGCCAGAGGCGGTCCGGCACCGCCATGTGATGGCGCAGATCGACGGGCCCGATGCCGGCAAGCGCATACAGCATTTGCGCAAGGTCGTTGGTGGCGGGATGCTTCCACTGCAGCCATGGCGACGTGTGCAGCGTGGTGCTGACATACAGTTCGAGCAGGCGGTGATGAAAGATGTCGAGAAAGTCTGTCATCGCCATGTCGCGCTGCCGCTGACGGTCGAGCAGCATGTCGGTATACGGCTCTGGCAGCGGTGCATTCTGCCCACCCAGCGGGAGCAGATTGGTGATGACCTCGAGTCCGCCTGTTTCGTCCAGCGACGGATAGATGCCGTGGACCGATGCAGGCGAGAAGTCAAAGGCAATCCGCGAACGCAGGCGGATGGACAGGTGCTGGTTTGGCCGATCCATGGCCGGCAGGCGCTGGGAGGCGTCACTCTCTTCGCCGATCATCTGATCCTCTGGCGCGTGCTCGACGGCGGGCAGGGCCGGTGCGTTGGTGGCCTCGCCCGGTGCCTGCAGGGTGACGGTTCGGCTTGATTCGATGCCGCTGGATCGCGCCGTGGCGAGTCTTCGTGCGATGCGGGTGAGCAGGCGCATGGCCTGGACGAACTCGAACCGTGAGCCCTCCAGAAGGAGGCCGGCCTCGACCGACATGTCGCCGCCCCAACCGTACTCCTGCGATCGGGATCGCCGGCGCAGGGCGCGCAGCATCTCTCGCGCCTGTTTTTCCCGGTGGTCGCGGCTGGTCGGTTCCATGGGTCAAAACCTCGGCTGCCCGCTTTGCATTGCTGCAAAGCGGTGCGTTGTGCTTTTCTGCACTGTGCCGACTTCCAGTTCGCTGAAGGAGTTGACACTGCCGTACAGCGCGAAAAACTGCTGCAGCACCGAGGCAAACAGGTACATGCTGACGCCCTCATAGAAGGACTCGTCGAGCACGATCTGGACGTGCTTGCCCTCCGCCCACCCTTGCCAGCCCGTGCCCATACGGCGCAGGACAGGACGCGTTTGCAAGGAGCGGATGCCCTCGATTTGCCGGACGACCTGCGGCGCGTCATGCAGGCTGTAGAGGCGGAGTATCTTTTTGAAGGCCGTGAGTGCATGCGGACCGTCGAGTGAGAGCTGATTGAGCGAGAGATTGGAGATCAGCGACCATCGACTGCTGCCGCCCAGAGGTGGATAACCGGTTGCGGTTGGCTTCAGCAGGCAGCGAATGGAGGCAAGGGGCGAGGGCAACTCCGTTGAAAGCAGGGCGCCTTCAGACAACTGCGCGGCAAGCGCCCGGTTGGTACAGAGGACGTTGGCGTACACGGTCTGCGATGGCGGCAGCCGCGGATCGAAGTCAAGGTCGACAAAGGACAGGACCATGTCCGTCCCCTGCATGGTCGGGTCTTCGCTGGCGAGCCGACGTGCGTGCCAAAAGACGGTGGCGGAGCTGTCGCTGTTCGAGAAGTCGTAAAAGGGGCGGACCGTCGCGGAGCGCTCCTGCGGATTGGAGGACGCGATGACGGACGTGATGGAGTGGATCTCCGTTGTTCGCTCGCGCCGAAGGTCGGCGAGGAGGCGATACTCCGACCGCCGGTGATCGATGCGGATCGGCTCGCTGAGCCTGGAAAACAGGTTGATTGCCGGCGTGCAGCCGAGGCGAAACGTCTCCGGCGTGAGGGTCAACCGTTCCCGCGGCAGCGTGTCGAGCAGGAAGAGGAGTTCCAGCGCGGGGGTGTTCGGTCGAGCCTCCAGGCCTGTCACGTCAAAGAAGAGGAACTTTTCCGGCAGCTCAAAGTACTCCTGCAACAGGCGATAGGCCGGCTGGGACTGCGCGCCATAGGGGATGACGTCTTCGTCTTCGGCAAAGCCGACGGCGCGGACTGCGCTGGCTGGCAGTATCGTGGCCTGTCCGCTTGCCGGATCGAACAGGGCAAGGTTCAGCGTGTGGCCGAGAATGAGCTCGTACAGCATGCCGGTCAACTGGCCTTCGCCGCTGAGAAAGAAGCGGAGCGACCGGACGTCAAGCTCGTCCAGCGCACAGCCGACCGGCTCCAGCCGAATACGCAAGACCGCCTGCACGGCTTTCCGGTCTTCCAGAAAATCGGCAAAGGCCCTGGGTGGGAAGTTTGCCTCTGTGACGCGCAGCGGCCAGACAGGGGTGTCGTAGGACGTCTGGAAGCGGCAGGTGACACCGTCGGCGGACGTGGTGAACAGCTGCGTGCCGCGAGCCACGGTGTAGCCGGCCATGACCTTGCCCTTGCCGGGGTCCGGACTGCACTGGACGATGGTCATGGGAGGTACGGGCTGCACCATGTGCGGATACAGCGTTCCAAGCAAGCCCGTGGTGATTTCGGGAAAGCGATCGTCCATGCGCTTTTGCAGGCGCGCGGTGAGATAGGCAAAGGATTCGATGAGCCGCTCGGTGTGAGGATCCGCCGAGCCCTGCACGCCGAGCTCCAGAGCCGCCGCCACCTTGGGGTACCGGAGCGCAAAGGCGCCGCTGGCCTGCCGCAAGGCTTCCAGCTCCGCGCGGTAATACCCGACAAGATCCTCCTGCGCGTCCATTCAGCCCAATCTCACGTGCGGTTTGTATGTATGGGGGTCTTTGCCAAGGACCCTTGTCGGCGCGGAGGGCCGTGCGCCCTCCAGCCAGGAGGCCGCTTGCTACTCCTCTTCGAGCTCCGGCATTTCCGTCATCATGGTCTGTTCGTCAATGGCGAGAGGAAAGCTGAAGCGCTCAATGGCCGCGCCCAGGCGCACGCTGCCGGAGATGCGTGCGACGGCCAGGGTGCGCTCGCCCACTAGGCGCTCCACCGTGACTGCAGGCCCGATCAGGCGCGGCTCGAAGATGTGGATCGCGTTGGCAAGGATCAGGGCAAGGCTGTTGAGTTGTAACGGGGCATCGGCGCTGCGGAAGCTGAAGTTGGGAATGCCGTAATCGAGCGTGGTTGCTGTGGCCGGATCGAGCAGGTCGGGGTTGCTTCGCCGCGTGTTTAGCAGGGCTGCAATCTCCCGGCGAATGGAGTGAAGGAGGTCGCGCCGGCGGTCGGACCGAACACCCAGAGCCTGCGGCACATCCTCGGCCAGCAGGTCGAAAAGGGGCTCGCGGTACGGGGACGCATGGCTGCTGGCATTCCGCGGTGAACGTGGTCGCAGCATCGTGTCTCCTTCGAAGCATCCCAGGGCGGATGTGCGGCTTCGCCCTGGGATGCCGTTGCTGCGCCGACGGTTACGCTGCTGCGTTGGTGGCCAGGTTCCACGTCGCCGATGCCGTTCCTTGGTCGCCCACGGCAGCCGTCTGTAGTTTGTAGGCCCAGGAGATGGCGCTGTAGTTCAGCGTGACGGTCTCCTGTGGCTTGCCACCGCCGCCGCCGCCCTGGCTCAGGGACGAGATGAGCACATTGGTGAGAACGACGATCCAATACTGGTTGACCTTGCCGTTCTCATTCTGGCCGACGGTAAAGGTCACGGTCGGAAGGATGGTTGCCGCATTGCAGGCCGCGATCAACGGTGCGCTGGCGAGATCCAGATACTTGGTGATCGTAAAGTCCTGGTGATTGGGCTTGCCGGAGGTGCGCTTCTGGTTGCTCTGGTCGCCGGTGATCTGCTGGGCGACACCGTGGCTGTAACTCAGTACTTCTACCTTTTGCGCAAAGTCGGTCAGCGTCGATTCGCCGGGAATCGTGGTGCCGAAGTCGATAATCATGACGTCCAAGGGAGTCTCCAATCATTGAGGGCCATTATGGGAGCTGCCGGTCCCGCGAAGGGCAGAACCGGCCCGGTGCTGCTTTGCGTGTTGCGCGGTCAGGCCACGGGAGCGGGTAACTCCGCCACCAGCCGGATCGAGACGCTCAGCTCATCCAGCTGGAAGTGCGGCCGCAAAAACGCGACAGCGCGGTATGCTCCCGGCCGACCCGGAACCTCGACCACATCGACCCGGCCTTCGCGCAGCGGATACTTCGCCTTGACATTCTGGGGAGCTGTTTCGTTCAACAGCACGTAGTCGCTAAGCCAGGTATTGAGGTAGATCTGCACGCTTTCCTTCGACTGGAACGAGCCGATCTTGTCGCGCATCATGACCTTGAGGTAATGGGCAAAGCGTGATGCGGCGAGGATGTACGGCAGCATGGCTGACGTGCGTGCGTTGGCGTTGGCGGCATCGGTGTTGTACAGCTTGGGCTTGTTCGCGGTTTGTCCGCCAAAGAAGGCCGCCTGGTCGGAGTTCTTGCGGTGACAGAGCGCGATAAAGCCGAGGTTGTTCAGCTCCGCCTCGCGGCGATCGGTGATGGCCAACTCGGTCGGGCACTTCAGGGCTATGTCTCCCTCGTCGGTCAGGAAGGTGTGTGCCGGCAGGCCTTCCACCAGGCCGCCGCCTTCCACGCCGCGGATGGCGGCGCACCACTTGTGCTTGGAGAACGCATCCGTGACGCGCGAGGCAAGGGCGTAGGCGGAGTTGCTCCACAGATAGCGGCTGTGGTCGGTGCCGTCGGTGTCTTCCTTGAAGTCAAACTCTTCTACCGGCACCGTGTCCGGACCGTAGGGCAGCCGGCCAAGGACGTGCGGCAGCGTCAGCGCGACGTACCGCGAATCCTCCGACTCGCGGAAGGAGCGCCACTTGATGAGCTCACTGCTTTCAAAGCCCTTGGCCAGGTCGCGCGGTGTGCCGAGCTCCGTAAAGCTGTCCATGTCAAACAGCTTGGGGCTTGCGGCTGTGATGAACGGCGCGTGCGCGGCGGCTGCAATCTGCGAGAGACCGGTCAGGGTCTGGATGTCCTGCGGGTGGCGACCGAATTCATAGTCTCCAACGAGGCAGGAGAATGGCGCACCACCGAAGGTGCCGTACTCTTCCTCGTAAATCTTTTTGAACAGGCCGCTCTGGTCGAACTCGGTGGCTTTTTCCATGTCCGTCAGCAGCTCACCCTTGGTTGCATTCAGCAGGCGAAGCTTGAGGGACGTGCTTGTCTCGGTGTTCTGCACCAGGTAGCTCAGGCCGCGCCAGGAGCCTTCCAGCTTCTGAAACTCGGGAGCGTGCAGGATCGCGTTCATCTGGTCAGAGATCATCTGGTCGATCTGGGCAATGCGATGCTTGATGCCAGAGATCGTGGAGTGCTTGCCGACGGTCATGCCCTCGTCGAGCACCTGAACCGCATACTCGGACAGGAGTTCCATGGCGTAGGGGCGCTGCGATTCGTCGCGAATGATGTGGCTCTGATCGAGCACCCGATCGACGACCGTCGGTTCGGCAACAGCGGTAGTGGTTTCCTTAGGCATTGGCCGTCTCCCCTTCTGGTGCGGTGTTGCTGCTCTTGAGCTGTTTCAACTCCTCGGGTTTGGCAACGACGCTCAGCAGGGCATCGTCGAAGGCATCGTTGCCGTCGAGCTTGGCGAGCAGGTCGCTCAGCCGCTGCCGCACGCGGATCAGCTTTGCCAGCTCAGGCACGTTGCGCACCAGCGCGGATGGCGTGAAGTCGTCGATCGACGTGAACTTGAGGTCGATCGGCAGGCTGCCGCCATTGGGAACAGTGTGGTTCGCCACGGAGCCCTGGAACGACGGCCCGATGGACTCCATGACCGCGCTGAAGTTATCGCGATCGATCTCGACGAACTTGCGCTCCTTGACGGTCGTCTCCGGCGTGTTTGACCCGGACAGGTCTGCCATGATGCCGACAACAAAGGGCAGTTCCTTCTTCTCAATCGCTCCACCAATCTCCACGTCATAGGTGATTTGAACGCGAGGCGGTCGAACACGGTCCAGTTTGTGCTGCAGACTCTCTGACATGTGCTTTCTCCAGGTTGGTGTGGATGGTGTCGGCTAGTCCGCCGATTTCAGACGCAGAAGCTCATTCAACTCTTCAAGACCCTGTGAATTGCGCATCATTTCCGGCAGCAGATCGCCGAAGTCCATCGACCCCCAACGGATGGCCCGCCGCAGCAGGAAGGGAACGGGGCTGTGGGGTTCAGTTCGAGCAAGGAAGTCTGCAATTTCGCGCAGACGCTCATAGGCCACTGCCCGGTTCGGAATGACCGAGGCTCCGCCTGGCTGACTCGAGGAAACAAGAGAGGGTGCCATTTGCTCCGGTGTGTCGTATGGCGTCATTTGCTCCGTTTGGAGCGCAACAGGATCATAACCAATTTGTTGCTCGTGTGGCTCGTTAACGACAGAAAATAATTGCCGCACCCTGGAAAGGATGCCGGCGTCCTCAGGCCTTGTGTCGAAGGGCACACGGATGGACTCGGCCGGAAGGGTCTCCGGCACGGGTGGCTCCGGAAGCCTGGGCCGCAGGTGAAGCCGCATGGCCTCAAGCGTTCGCTGAATGTCGCCGAGGCCGCCGTTCTGGGTCTCATAGCTGTGATCCAGCAGCCTATCGAGCGCGCCGGTGGCAGCTTCCGCGTCGGCCAGCTGTCGATCCATTTGCACCAGCCAGACGGACGGAGTTGCCGCCATGGCGGCTTCAATGGCCTCGAGCGGGCGCTGCTCCGGCGCCGGCAACCCCATCCTGCGCCTGACCTGGTCGTCATACTGCGCCTGCTCGACATCGGCCAGCGTGTGCGCATGCAACGTCTCCGTGTCCGGCGGTTCGCACAGGGGGACAAACTTGAGCGCAAAGGCAAGGCGTTCGTTAAAGGTCTGGATCAGGTTGGTGCGATGCTCGACCGTATCGAGGCTGAGCGCGCCCTGGCCCGGATCGGTCGGATACATGGCGCGGAAGAAGTCGGTGTGCAGCCCTGTGAGTAGCTGAACACCGCCGACAAATCCTGGAAGCCGTCGCTGGTAGAGCCAGGCCTCGCTCAGCCAGACGGCGATTTGCAGATCCTTGGTCTTTGCCTGCAGCGCGGCACAGCAAAGCCGTTCGACCTCGCGCCAGTCCGCCTTCTTCTGCTTGCGCTGCCAGACACCCTGCGGCAGCTCCGCATCGGACGACCGCGCCTCGACGATTGCGTCCCAGGCCGCGGTGTAGCGCAGGGAATCGCCGGCGGGGGCATCGTCGCGAACCGGACGCAACAGCGCTTCAACGGAGAACAGCGTTTCCGGAACGGCACGTGTTGGTGTGCTCATCGTGGGACTCCTCTGGACAGTCTGGACCGTACCGCATGAACGCCGGGGGCAGCCACGGAAAACGCGGGCGCCTCGGCTGGCAGGGGGAAGATGGGCACCGCCACCGCATCGGGCTTGCCCGGCGCAAACATCGCCAGCTGCAGGTAGACACGGGCCTCAGCGACAGTGGAGGGCTGGAGCCTGGCCAAGTTGGCGACGCCCACTTCGGGGATGCGGAAAACGAGCACGCCTCCATCCCGTCGCACCGAATCCTGATCGGGCAGGGGTGCCTGGAAGGCGTGGACGAGCCGGAGCAGAGCCCACGCATCCGCGAACCGGTAGACCACGCCGGAAGAGCTTGCCTGCATGTTGGGCGTCGCAGCCGGTGCGGGCACAAAGGGCGCGTTCCTGGCCCAGCGGATCGTCAGCGTTACCGGCTGGCCAACGGTCCAGGTGCCCTTGTGCTCGGGCTCGCCGGAACGGAAGACCTGCGTTCCCGTCTCTGCCGCGCCGATCTGCAACGTCCAGTCCGCGATCTGATCGCCGCCTGCTTCACGTTCTCGAAGCACGCGGAAGCGCGGCACCACGTCGATCGATGCCGTGCCCTTTGCCGTAAGGGCATCGAAGAAGGGCCGAAGCGTCGCCAGGGTGGCAAGAAAGCTGCGCTGCGCGGAGCTGGAGGTGAGACCAAGCGGCCCGGTGTTGCCGTCGTACAGGGCGAAGACACTTGCTACATCCTGCGGGTCTGCCTCGCTGAATGGATTGGACGGCTGCGGCCCAAACGGATAGCGGCCCGCGAGCGTGCGGTTGAAGCGCTCGGCCAGCAGGGTGTATGCCGATCCCTGTTCTGCGCCGCTGAGCAAAGCGCACCGTGCCGCGAGTTCAGCACGAATGTTCAAGTACGCTTCGACAAAGTAGTCTGATGTGCCTGCAGGGAAAGGGGATCGGACATTGCCGCAACCGCTGGTGAGGCGAGCTTTGCTGAAGTCGCCGGAGAGGTAGGTTTCAAGCAGGCGCAGGGAGCTGCCGGGACGCTTGGCCTCGTACTGCTTGAGCGCGACATCAATGCCTTTCCAGCGGCGATAGGTCGCGTTTCCCGTGGCGCCGTTGGCCAGCAGAAAATCCAGCAACGGTTGCGCGACCATGTCGTAGGTCGCTACCCGTGCCCGTTCCGTCGAAAGGTATTCTGCCAGGTCGTCGTCAGTGCCCGCGCTGAAGAAGGCACCGGCGGGGGAAACGGAGCCGGTCCAGTGGTCCAGTGCCGGACCTGGCGCAGTGTAGGGAGCGCTGGCGTTGAAGGAGCGGTTCAGGGCATCGAGCAGGGTCAGCGCCTGCAGGCTGGTGACTGCCTGGAGACGAGAGGAAGGTCCGTTCAGACCCAGCGTTCGCATGGACGTAAGCACCGTGCGGAGCGAAGGCGCCACAGTGACAAAGGCCTGCACCGCGGGTTGGACGTCGGTCTCCAACTGCGGCTGGAGGGGCAGCCGCGGCCCGGGAGTTTCCGCACCCGCAACGGCCTGTTCGAGCGTGACGGCGAGGCGGTCCTTGGCGATGGTGCCAAGGCTTGCCTGCAGGCCGGGCGGCGCCTGCTCCAGGTCTTCCGACAGGTAGTGTTGCAAGGCGGCGGGCAGCGATGCGGCTGCGTCCAGCGCCGGCTTGCTCCAGGTGATGGAGCCGCCCAACGCCTGGATGCCGCCCGCTGTCGAACGCAGGCCAAGCGGCTGCGGCGCGCGGAGAACCGCGCTGCCGCCGGAGCGGCCCACACCGGCGGAGGTGCTGCCGATGCGGCCGGAGGTGGTGTCGCCAAAGGCAAGGGAACTGCCCATGAAGGAAAGGTTGAGGAGGTTGTCCAGGCCGAGCTGTACTTCCTGCGCGCGGGGCGCCAGTTCCACCTGGCCATCGCGGATCTGCAGCAGCTGTCCCGTGAGGGGGGAACGAGCACCGACAAGCGCGGCCAGTGATCGCTGGTAGGACGCCTGCGCCAGCGCCTCTGTTCGGGGGCGCATGCCGATCGGCAGGTACACCGTTCTGCCAAGCGCACCAAGCGTGACCGCGGCCAGATTTGCCGGCAGGTGGAAATCCGGAGCACCGATCCATGCGGACTGCGGGTCGGCCAGCGCCGCATTGACGGTATCGTAGGCCTGCTGTGCCCGCCGGATATCGTCATAGGCCGGACGTGCGCCCTGGACCCGGTACAAGGCCTGGACGAGGGCGTCGGCAGCGCGGCGCACACGGTTCTGCTCGATGGCCGCGCGAAACAGATCGCCTGCCAGCATCTGTTGCTGCAGTGCGGCATTTGCCTGGTCGCGGGAGCGATAGTTGAACGGTTGCCAGCGGGCCTGCTGCAATGCGGCATCGAGGATCGGACTCGATGCATCGTCCGGCAACACGACGGGGATGCGATGGTTCAGGTAACCGTCCAAGGCAGCGACCGCCTGCAGGCCGCCGGGATTGTCGGGATTGCGGAGCTGGGTGTAGAGGTCGAGATGCTGCTGGAGGGCAAGCATGCCGTCGGTGAAGGCACGCTGCCGCTCAAACTCCGGCAGCAGATCCACGGGCCGGCTGGTGAGGGCCGAGCGCGCAGACGTGCCGGTGTCTGTGACAGGGTCGATGCCGGTGTTTGTGACAGAGTCTGGGGCAGCGTCTTGGGCACCGTCTGGGCCGGTATTCATGGCACCGGTCAGTCCGGTGTCTTCCGCGAATCCACCGCCGGGCGATGCGGCGGATTCAGGGTCGGTGAGCTGTCTTGCGCGCAGCTCCAACTGCCGTTCGAACCGCTCCAGAATAAACATGCGTGCGGCTGGCGTGAGCGCGTGTTCGATGCGCTGCTCCAACGAGCGGCCCCATGACCAGGGGTAGAACACCGACTGCAGGCCAGCGCTTCGGAGTTCGAGCATGACGTGCAGCAGATCGTCGGTTGGGGTGTGCACGTCGCCGTCCGCGGAAAGCCCGGTGCTGACGTGGGTAAAGAAGTCCCCGGAAACACTGGTCAGCAGCGGCGTGATGCGCACGATGGTGCGGTGGATGCGGCGGTACCCGACGACCATGCCCACGGCAAGAACCACGCCCAACGCGGCGCTGGTGACTTGCAGCAGGCGGTCGGTGCGGCGGCGGGTGCGTTGTCCCTGGACAAGAGGAAGGGCAAGCGCGCGGGCGGGGAAGATCTTTTTCCGGAACAGGTCCGCGACAAAGTCCACGGGGACAGCCGGCGCCCACGATATGTCCGGAGAAGAGGTGTCGGTCTGCGGGTTGATGCCACCGAGCCCAAGCGAACCCCAGGCATAGGACGCTTCGGACTGTGGCATGCTCGCCGGTAAGAGGCCGTCGAGCTCCGCTCCGAGTTCCGCCGAGCCTTCTTCACTTCTGCCGGTGAGAAAGAGGCCGCGGAACATGGGTGCCGGCACGTCGCCAGCCGGCCGAAGCGCGCGGGACAGGAAACTGTTCAGCCGCGAGCGCAGCTCAAGCAGACGGCCCGGCAGCAGAAAAAGCGCGTCGTGCTCGCGCGTGTACTCGTCCACGGCAAAGATGCGCGCAAGCCGGTGTTCCAGGGCGACGCGCAGCTGCGACAGCGCCATGTCGGTCCACTCGGTCTGGAACTGGAGCTCGGGCGAAAAGGGATTGGACCAGCCCAGCAGACCCTGGCGCTCCTCCCCGCTCAGCCCGCGCGCAAATGCCGCGAATCCATTTATGGCGTCGCACTGCGTCAGAAGGACGTACACGGGCAGGTGCAACCCGGTTTCCGCTTGCACCTGCCGCAGGCGCGCGTGGAGGAACGACGCCAGCTCGGCGATGGCGTCGAGGGGCAGAGCGTCCGGACCGAGGAAACTGGTGACCGGCACGGCGACGATGATGCCGTCGAGGGGACGGGACGGACGGTCTCGGACGATGGCGCGCAGAAGTCGCGCCCAGACACTGGTGACAGCGCTGCCGCGCTGGAAGGACCAGCCGCCCTGCACGTCGAGGACAACTCCGTTTTCAAAAACACTCCAGGTCAGACCGTTGCTGCCCTGAACCTCCACCTGCTCCAGCACCTCCGCCGTCAGGGCGGACTGCTCGACCAGGGCGGTCTTGCCACTGCCTGCGGGGCCGATCAACAAAAACCAGGGCTGAGCATACTGCGTGTTTGCGCCGCGAAGGCGGTTGCGCAGCAGGCGCAGGGCAGCGCGAAGATT
>CAXUHM010000042.1:0-13830 GCA_964250935.1 uncultured Terriglobus sp. | reverse complement strand
TCTCCGCACCGGCCACACGCGTGGGAGCGGCTTCCTCGGTCGATGCTGCCGGCTGAGGCGTGCGGGTCGACGCTTCGGGTTCGGCCGATTCGGCTGCCGCCGAAGACGCCCGGTGCACCACAAAAAAGAGGATCGCCGCGACAAGCAGCAGCACAAACACGAGCACCACGAGAAGGACGAGGGAGGCCGTCGGCGACATCATGGCTGGACCCTGTACCCGGTTCGCCGGATAGAGGCGTCGATGTGATCCAGCTGTGCCGAGATGCCGCGCGTCATGCTGCCCCACACCACGGCCGAGACGAGCAGCCAGAGCAGCAGGACGCCGGCCACGGCCCCCCACCAGCGGAGGGGATGCGGCAGCCACTGGAGGGCTGCGTCGTCCTGCATGGGCTCCGGGGCGGGCATCAGCCGGCTGGTTGCCAGCTCCGGAGGGCTGTTGAAGATTCGGGTAAAGAGCTGGCGACGGTACCGCGGCAGTTGCTGAGCCGGGTCGTTGTTGCGATATCTGCCGCGGAAGTCCAGGGAGAGCGCCTGGAAGAACACCATGGCAAGTTCGACGGATCCCGCTTCGCCGAGGCCGAGCAGGGTGTCGAGGCGGACAAAGAAGAGTTCCCCCGAGGCGTGCGAGCGAAACAACTCTTCTTCCAGCAGCCTCCAGCCCTGCTTGCCCTTCCAGCGTGCGGTGAGGATGAGCTCGTCGGCGAGGGCGGCCATCACGTACTGGGCTTCGCGCAGCGTCCCAAGGGCAAAGGTGCCGCCGAGCGACACGGCCTGGGTGGTCTGCTGCTCCAGCAGGGACAGCAAGACTGCGCGCACGCCGTCGCGCTCTGCGGCAATGGGGTCTGGCCCGATGGGAGGCGGTGCGGGCGTTGCGGGCAGCGGCGTTACGCCAGGCGCTGCCGCTGCGGGCTGCCTGCCGAGGGCTGCCGCAATTCTGGCCGCGGCGTCGGCCTGCGCGGCGGCAATGGCGTTCTGGGCTGCGGCAACCGCAACGTCGACGGGCGACGGTGCCGCCGGGTCTGCAGCAGGCTGCGGTCCGTTGCCATTTGCGGAAAGGACGCCGACCTGTTCAAGCCGGTCGCGGCCTTCCAGCAGCTTCGCGCAGAACTGGCGAAACTGCATCAGGAGCAGGGAATTGCCGCTACCCGCGAAGTCCACCGAGCCGCCGCTTCCGGGCCGCCGGGCAGCGTCGGCCACACCCGGGACACGCCGCCGTACCCGGTCTGCCGCGGATCCGGTTTGTGTCCGTCCGATCATGCCTGCATCACGAAGAGCATCATCTCTGCCGGTCTTCCCTCCGTTCGGCCGAACTGGCCGCTGCTGACCTCAAACATCTCGCCGCCGCGCACAAACTCGTCGTCGTTGAAGAGTTCGAAGAGCAGGGTGCCGGGCCGGACAAACAGTCCCTGCTCGCGGTCGACGTGCACGCGCCGCGCGCCCAGGATGCGGCGATCGCGCATGCTGTCCTGCAGGATGGAAGCACCGATGAGGGCGTGTTCTCCCCAGCTCAACACGTCCGCCGCCGGAGCTTCACCACCCGTCAGGGCGAGGACCAATTTACGACCTTTCCAGCTTGGCTCAAAGAGCAGGTAGAAGCTGTCGTCGCCGTACTGGAAGGGAATGCCGGTGTAGTTTTCGGACGAGTTTTATTCAAGATAATGCTCAATAAAGCGAAGCACCTGCAGAAAACTGCCCTGGAGGTTGGCGTGGTTGTAAGGGGCGAAGTTGGGAGGGATGGGCTCGGAGGAGATGGATGCGGTGTGTCCGGCGAGCGTGCACAGTGCAAGAAAGATCTGGAAGGGGTGGACCTCGCCCACCTCGCACAGGGCTTCGGCGTAGGGGAGCATGGCGACCAGCTGCTGCACCGCGGTGCGCCGCGACAGGTCCTGGTTTTCGCGCTCCTGGGCCGAGAGCGAGCGCCATTGCTGCTGCAGGACGATGGCGACCTCGCGCACGCGCCGCAGCATGCTGACGCACTGCCGGGTGATGGGCGATTCCAGACCGAGCTTTTGCGTGGGTGCAACGAAGCTGTCGACCTGGGTGTACGTGCCGCCGCGGTACTGCAGCTGTGCAAGGGGGAGGCTGCTGTACCGCGAGCCGAGTGGCGTGTGCGAGGCAATCAGCTGCAGGCGCGGCTGCAATCGGGGAATGGGCACTGTCTCTGAAGTTTCCGCCTGTGCCTGCTCCTGCCGGGTGGGCTCCGCCGGCTCAAACCGCCAGAGCCGGTCGGCGCTGTCGCGGTGGGCGGGGACCGCGGCATACACGGTGAAGACGCCGAGCTTGAACTGCGGCTCCAAGGTTTCCAGATGCAGCTGCAGCTGCGCCGAGGTGCGTGCGTCATGCCACACGGGAAAGCCGTCGGGCAGGACGGCTTCCAGCTCCTTGACGGTAAAGAAGCCGTCCAGCAGTTCCGCCTCGCCGACCTCAAGCGTCGATACCCCCCAGTTGAACGGCGCGGCCATGGAGGCGGCATGTTCCAGCAGACCTTCCAGGCGCAGCGTGAGGTCGTCGAAATGCTGAGGCGTCAGCAGCATGCCATCATGCCACTCAATCGCGTTTGGAATGGAAACCAGCCGGCCGCTCACGTTTAAACCCTTTCCCGTGTGTTCTGTTCGTCCTGCGCTTCTGTTCCCTCAGGGAAGTTTCGGTGCCTTGGGAATCTTTGGTGCTTTGAACGGTGCTGTTTTGGCCGGATCGTCGGCGGACGGTTGCGCCGGTCCGGTGACGGTAAAGTCGGTTGCGCCATACTGTACCTGCACGCGGCCCACCTGGGGCAGAACGGCGCGGTGCTCGCCCTTGCTGCTGTAGTTGGCGAACAGGACAACGCCCAGCTTGCCCACGCCGGCGGTGACATGCTGGTCGGGCAGAATCGAGCCGGGAACGAACTCCCAGGAGGCAATTTTGAGGTCCCTGGCCTTCATGCGGACGACATCCTCTCGTTTGGCAAACCACTGGGCGGCGGTCATGTCCTGGATGGCGGCCAGGGTCTTCTTGTCGTCGATGGCGACCAGGTCGACCGCGATCACGCTGTTGTCATTGGCATCGGCATCGATGGTCAATTGCATGGTGAGATCCTTCGCCACCAGACCCGTCATGCGGACGGGCTTCATTGCGACGCTGCACCCGGCCAACGTGCAGCAACACGCGATCAGCGCAGCAGTCGCCCCGGTTCGACGGGATGCACGAGAACGATCCATGGGCATGAGGAGTTAGCGGCGTTGCAGGCCGAGGATACGGTTTGATGTCGCCTGAAGTCAACGGAGACCCGTGACCGGTGTGGCACCCTTTTCGAATTCGTCGCACCGGGCCGGCGGAGGCGTTGGACAATGATGGTCGTAGCTTTTTGGTGTCCAAGGGCGGTAGCGCACCATGCCGATCGTTCCAAGTTTGCTTGCGGTGGACGCCGTTCTGCTGGCTGCGGTGAGTGCCTGCGCAGTGTCTGTCATTGCCAGGGCGCGCCAGCGCGCAGGGACGCGGCGGGGCCGTGCGTCGCTGCCAATGGGAGCGCCGACGGAGCCGCATCGTGAGCAATGCCGGGAGGTGGGCCGGCGTGCCGTGACGGGCGGTGAGCAAGGCTGGCCGCAGCCTGCACCTGACTGGTCGGATCTGCGCTCGAAGGCGCTTGCGGAGATGCACGACGCCTTGGACGGGGACGTTGCCCCACCACGCACCGGTCTGGAGTCGATGGGGGAAGACGCGATCCCGGTGGTGTATCTCGGGTGTGTTCGAGCGGCAAGCGAACCCGTGAGCGCCGTGATTCCCCTGACCGCCGCGGTCCTGCCAAGTCCGGGCGGGGTCGCGATGCCTCTTGCGGGAACGCCTGCAGGGGCAGCCGCTCCTGCACTGTCGCTGCGGTGGACGGAGGTTTGTCTCGCGGAGGAACACGTTGCCACGCCTGAGATGGCGGTGCAGCCGCTGCCCGCAGAGATGGACCTGTACGCCGACCCGATTGACGGCGTTCCGTTTGCGCCCGGCGAGCAGGTGACGCTGTGCGCGTGCGGAACCGGCTACCGTGTGTCCACGCGGTTGTGGCTTGGTGAGCACACCGGCGGCTGCTGCGTCCAGTGCCGCCGCGCCGTTGCGGCTACCGTGTATGTCCTTCCGGATCCGGAGCGCCTGCAGCTGTGCATCGCAAGCTGACCGGCGCTGACCCCGGGGGAACGATCCGCATCGGAACCGGCTCCGCCAGGGCTCCGGCAAAAGCGCCCCACGCCATGCGCACGGGGTCCATAACAACGCCGACCTGCCAGGGCTCCTGAAAGTACTGCCGCTGCGTGTTGCGATCGGTTGCGGAAAAGAAGATGCCATGACCGGGATGGGTGTGAAACCAGCCAACCACCTGCGCCCGGGCCGGCAGGCTGGGCCAAAGCGCCGCCCACGCGTTTGCGTCTGCACGGACGAAGACGCGGGAAGCCGGGGCATCCGGAAGCATGTGGACCTGTTGCACAAGGGTCGCACGATGGCCGGTCCGTTCATCCTGCAGCACGGTACCCAGAAGCAGACCCAGGACCTCGATGTGCGGTGCAAGCGTGGCACAGCGAACCATCTCGTCGAGCGCATCGGCCTGGACGGCGAGCCGGCACTCGTTCCCGGCGGCTTCCTCGCCGAGCTGTGCCGCCATATCGCACACTGTTGGAGCGAAGGGAGGCAGAGGGTGCCATGCCATGTGCTTGCCGGGGTCGGTCAAGGGAGGCTCCTGCCCTGCCGAAGGGGAGCATCGAGGGGCAGCCGCGCGTGGTTCTGCTTGACCCAGGGCACGATGGTCTCGTCGGCGACGCTACGCCAGTTGAGGGCCGCAGGGTCCAGAACAAGCAGCGCCGCGATGCGCAGAACGACGCTGTCCAGCTTTTCTGCCATGGACCATGCGCCCAGGCACACTGTGCGGTTGGGCCACACGTGCGGGTTGAGCAGCGGTGTCAGCATGGTTGCGACGGGCGCAACCGCCGGGTACTGTGCGGGCAGGTACAGGCGCAGATGGTGCTCCTCGCCAAAACGGACATGTCCCCCGTCGAAGCCGATGACACTGCGGCATCGCAGGACAAGGCGGTAGGTCTCCGGCGGCGCTCCGGCAACGCTTGCAATGGTGAGCCGGCTGCCGGAGGCTTCTGCAAGGGCGCAGATCGCATCGTGGTCGCTCTGCAGGCGCCGCAGACGTACCAGATTCACCGGGGACACGCGCTGGAGTCGCCCGCCGCGCCACCTTCCAGCAGCGGGAAAATCTGCAGCTCCGCACCATCTTCGACGCCTGCGTCGGCCATGGTTTCGATCTCGAGCAGGAGGCGGTTGGTGGAGACGTGCCGGAAGGCAAAGGTCGTTTCGGGGAGCGACCAACGCTGGACGCATTGCTCGAGCAACTCGCCGATGGTGGTGGACGGTGGCAGCGTGACGGCGGCGCGCCGGCTTTGGTCGTACATGGAAAGCGTGATCGTCATCAAGCATGCACCTCATTCGCGCCGATGCAGTTGTGTTCTGCGCCGGGGCATGGAGCCGACGTGCTCCCGGTAAGCTCCAGCAGCTGCCAGGCATGCTCTTGCGATATCTCCAGCACGGCGAGTGGAGGCACGCCGAGCGCGCGCAGCGTGTGCCGGGCAAGCGGCTCCGCGGCAGTCAGGGTCGACTGCATCTGCGGAATGCGGACCCGACCACACCGGGGACACGGCAGCTTTTCCGCCGGGAGCGCAAACAGGGGCAGGACGACTTCTTCGCGGGAGCAGTCAAAGCAGTCAAGCGCGGTAACAACGTCCCACCCCAGCGACAGCGTTTCCGCACCGACCCTGCGAAGCAGCACGGCGCCGGTGAGCGTGTCCACATCACCGTCTATGGTTGTGCGGGGCAGGTCGTCCGTGGCGTGCGCCGCGCAGTCCGGGCGGATGGAGCTGTGAAGCACGACGGCGTTATACGGAGCGCTGCCGAAGCAGGCGCGGCTGCCGGGAGGCAAGGGTGGGACGCCTGTGGTGCTCTTTTGCAGAACACGCAGCACCTCCTGCGCCACCATTGCACCCACGCAGGACGCCATGGTGACCGTGGCGGCAAGCCTGGGCGGAGGAACGGTCGCTCCCGCTCCCTGCGCCAGGCATCCCCGGCGCTGCGCGATGCGAGCCCACATGGCTGCAGTCATCGCACATTCATAACAGGCGCCGATGCGCGGATGGAAGAGCGCGACCTGGCCGCCGCTGCTGTCCATGCCGCCGTCGATGAGGAGAACGCCCGCAAGCCGGCAAAGCCGATTCAGCGCCAGGCGCGCCGCGATGGAGTCCACCGCGCCGACTACGGCGTCGTACCCGCGCAGGGTGCCGGCGCCTAGCGCGTGTTCGATGTCGACGTGGATTGCGCGGCTGCGAACCAAGGGATTGAGAGCGCGCAGCCGACGCGCCGCAACCTCGGCCTTGCGCGCTCCGATGTCGCCTTCGCGAAAGAGCACGCAGCGGGAGAGATTGCTGAGTTCGATGACATCGAAGTCGGCGACATCGACACGACCTACACCGGCGAGCGCGAGATTTTTGAGGACTTCATTGCCCAGTGCGCCTGCACCGACGACGAGGAGACGCGCTTCTTCGAGGGTGGATTGCCGCCATCCCGGCAGGAGTTCCTGGCGGCTGTATCGCGTCTCCGGGGGCTCGTCGTGGTGGGGAGGTGCCGTCATTGCTGCTCCATCCACGCCCGGTATGCGGCGTTTAGCGCTGCCATGCGCGCACCTGCCGCGGACCGCTCCCCTGGGGGCACAACGTCCGGGTGGAGCCGGCGCGCGCTTTGGCGGTACGCCGAACGAACCTCGCTCGCGGATGCATTGCGCAGGTCGGGAAGCCACGCCGATACGGCTTGAGAGGCAGGGCAGGGAAGGTCCTGCCAGTGCTGCACACCACTGGCTGACGCCTTGTCCTCTTTAGGTGGAATCTCACGCCAGAACATCGCAGCTCCCCTGCACCATCCTGAATCCTCCCTGTATCTTCTGCCGGGACGCGGCGCGCAGGAATAACCACGGAGGTTCGGCTTGAGGGCAGGCCCGCGAAAGGAGGTTGTGATTAGAATGGCCTCACTGCCATGAGTGACTTCTCGATCGACCAGAAATCAGGCTCTCACCCCGGAATCGTCATCGTTCGACTGAATGGGCCGGTGACACTGAGCGCCCTGCCGTCGCTGCAGCCGGTCCTGCGCGCGCTTACGGCCGAACTGACCATCGTCGATCTGGAACACGTGCCGTACATGGACTCAGCCGGTCTTGGCGCCCTGCTGAACCTTTTGAGCGCGCAGCAGAAGCAGAACCGGAAGGTGGCGGTTGCCGCCCCAAGCAAGCGGGTGTCGATGTTGTTCGATCTGACCAAGGTGAACACGGTCCTGCCGATCTTTGCGACGGTTGCCGAAGCCGAGGCTGCCTGACCTGCCTGCGTGGGAGTAGTCCGGGAACGATGGCCGGCAAGGAAGGTCGAGGGACCGTGGCACGAGCGGCATGGCTTTCGGCGGGCTGAGAAGCTGCTGGCTGTGGCGGCAGCGCTTGTGCTGCCATGCAGCGTTCATCAAAGTGTTCTACCCTGAGCGCCTCCTCGCTCGCCTTGGAACCCTGCTGTAGGAACTTTGGCCCATTCCCGTTCTGCCTTTGGAGGCTTTATGAAGATCTTCGTTCGCCGGAACCACCAAGTTGTCCGCGCCCTCGCGCTTGTCCTGTGTGTGGCGCTGTGCGCGGCCCTGGGCAAGGCGCAGACCGGACTGCTGATCACGCAGGTGTATGGCGGAGGCGGCAGCACCAGCACCAATCCGACGCCGTCGTTCAAGAACGACTTTGTGGAGATCTTCAACGCCGGCGCAACGAGCGTGGACCTGTCGGCATACTCCCTGCAGTACGGCCCGGCCGGGTCCGCCGCGTTGCCGAACACCGCGTTTACAGGGATCACGGCGCTCTCCTCCGCCACTCTTCCTGGTGGCCTGCTCGCACCGGGGCAGTACTTCCTGGTCGAAGAAGCAAGTGCGACGGGCGCCACCGGTGCAACGCTCAATAATCCCGACCAGACGGGAACTATTTCTCTCGCGGCGGCGTCGGGCAAGGTCGCGCTGGTTCACGGCACAACGCTGCTGTCTGCCACGGGTTCGTGCTCCAGCCCCGCCATCGTAAGCCTTGTGGGTTACGGCACGCTTGGCAGCAGCACCTGCGCGGAGGGCGGCGCGCCGGTCAATGCGCTCAGCACGACGACCAGCGCCATCCGCAATGCATCCTGTACCGACTCCGGTTCGAACCAGGCGGATTTCACCCCGGGCACGCCGGCGCTTCGCAACTCCTCGACCACGGCTGCACCCTGCTCGGGGATTGCACCTGTCACGGCGCTGTCGATCCTCAGCGTGACGGCAAGCCCCGCCAGCCTGATGCAGGGCGGCACCTCTACGCTTTCGGTGGTGGTCTCACCCGGCTCTGCAAGCACGTCGATTGCGGTGCAGGCAGACCTGTCCGGCATCGGCGGCAGCGCTACCCAGGCCTTCCAACTTTCGTCCACGGCCAACACGTACGTCTACATTGCGACGATCGGGAGCGCGGTTGCCGCGGGCAGCGAGTCGCTCCCGGTCATCGCCACCGACGCGCAGAACGAGACGGCCACCGGGAGTATCAGTCTTACGATCCAGCCGACGGTCGCGACAGTCCCCATCGCCACCCTTCAGGCCAACCGGGCCACTTACGTGGGCACGAGCGTCCAGACCAGCGGCATTGTTACTCTTGTGACCGGCAGCGGTTTTTACCTGCAGACGCCGTCTTCCACGCCCGGTTCCACCGGCGACGAAGGCCTGTACGTGTACCGCGGCAGCAGCGCGGTAGCAGGCGTCGCCGTCGGAAACCTGATTACCGTGACCGGCGCACTGACGCAATACCCCTCTGCCGCCACGAGTCACACGCCATCGCTGGAACTGAACAACCCGTCCGCGACGGTCATCAGCACCGGCAACGCCCTGCCTGCACCGATCGCGCTTTCGGGCACGGCACTGACACCCGCTGGCGGCATTTACCAGCTGAAGCCGTACGAGAGCATGCTGGTCAGCTTTCCGTCGCTCACCGCGACCAGCGGCACCGGCGGCACGTTGACCGAAGCATCCGAGACGATTGTGTCCACGGGAGAGTTCTACGCCGTGGTGACGGGGGTGCCGCGACCCTTTCGCGAACCGGGCATCGACTTTCGCGACTTTCCCGCGACAACCTGCCCGACGCAGGCCAACTGCACCGCGACAGCGACCAGCGCCAACGTTCCACGGCCGCCCAACGTGGTGCTTTACGACGACAATCCGGAGCGGCTGCTGGTGGAGAGCTCGCTCGGCGGTGGCACATCGCTCGATCTTTCCACCGGCGCAGTGATCCCCAACGCGACCGGCGTAATCGACTTCAGCTACTCTACCGACTCGCCCTATGGCGATCCCGCGCGGCTGCTGCTTTTGCCCAACAGCGTGACGGCGGCCGGCGTTACGCCGGGTCTTGCCGTGCAGCCGCTGCCGCTGCCGAACGCCGGTGAAGTGACCGTGGCCGCCTTCAACATTGAGCGGTTCTTCAACCCAAATGCCGCGGACAACAAGTATTACAACGCCGCTACGGGAAGCACCGGCACCAGCCTCGCGGTCAATGTGACACCCGCAGCGTATGCGCGTCGCCTGGCCAAGCTCTCCCTTGCGATTCGCAACGTGCTCAACCTGCCAGACGTCCTGTCGCTGGAAGAGGTGGAGAACGTGTCCGTGCTGAACGATATCAGCGCGCAGATCGACGCCGATGCCACCGCCGCCGGCCAGACGCCGCCGCACTACGCGGCTTACGGTACGGACTCTGTGAGCACCTTTACCGACGATGTGGGCGGCATCTCCATCGGGTTTCTGGTGAAGCCTGCCACCGTCAACGTGAAGGCCTTTGAGCAGGTGGGCGCGACCTCAACCTTTCAGGCGTCCACCGGGACGCAGACCCTGAACGACCGTCCGTCGGACGTGCTGCACGTGGGCTTCAAGCGGCCCAACGGTGCGGCGGACTACCCGGTGACGCTTATCTCCAACCACTTGAAGGCGCTCACCGGCATCGGCACAAGCGCCGACACCCGGCTGAAGAAGGAGCTGCAGGCCGAGATGCTCGCGAACCTGATTCAGGGTTACCAGACCAACGGCGAACATGTGCTTGCCATGGGCGACATGAATGCCTTCGAGTTCTCGGACGGCTATACCGACACGCTTGGCACCATCACCGGCCGCGTCGCGGACCCCTCCACCGTCGTCGAGCCGGGCCAGGTCATTATTCACCCAGCCGCGACGGACCTTGCGACGCTGCTGCCCGCCAACCAGCGCCAGTCCTACGTCGAGTTCGGCAACGCACAGATTCTGGACCACATCATCGCCACAGCCGATATCGCCGGCACGACACGCCTGGCCTACGCTCACCTGAACGCGGACTTTCCGGAAGTCCTGTTGAACGACGTCACAAGTCCCTCGCGCACATCGGACCACGATGCCGCGCTGGCGTACGTTCCTGTTCCCGCGGCCACCATCACCGGCACGCTTACCGGCACGACGGTGTTCGCCTCGCAGGCGATCGGGACGACGTCGAACCCGACACAGGTGCTGACGCTGACCAACACCGGGCAAAGCCCCATCAGCATTGCGGGCATTGCCGCCAGCGGCGATTTCGCAGAGGCCAACAACTGCCCGGCAACGCTGCCGCTGGGTGGCACCTGCGCCGTGAACGTCGCGTTTACGCCCACGGCGGCCGGCGCACGGAGCGGCACGCTCACCATCGCCAGCAACGCCGCTGGGCTGGGTACGGCAACGCTTACCGGCACGGGCATCACAGCTACGTCCACCACCACGGTTGTTACCGGCCAGACGCCCACAACCCTTGGACAGGCCGTGACGTTCACCGCGACCGTGACGGCCTCGAGCGGCGCCGCGCCAGCCGGTACCGTCGTCTTTGCCGATGGCACCTCTGCCCTTGCGACGGTTGCGCTGACCGGCGGCGTTGCGACCTATACGACCGGAACGCTGGCCGTCGGGTCCCACACCATCGCGGCCGCATACCAGGCCACGACCAACGATGGTGCGTCCACCGGTACCGTGCAGCAGACGGTCAATGCCGCTGTGACAAGCACGGCCCTTGCCGCCTCCCCCAGCCCCGCACCGGCCGGATCTGCCGTGCAACTGACCGCGGGCATCAAGGCAAGCACCGGCCCGACTCCGACGGGTACCGTGCAATTTCTGGATGGCGCAACGCCGCTCGGCAGTGTGCCGTTGACCAGCGGCGTTGCCACGCTCTCGACCGCGGCGCTGCTGCCCGGGACGCACGCACTTGCCGCAGTGTACCAGGCGACCGCCAACGACGCTGCTTCGTCCGGGTCCGCCACCCTCGTCGTGAATGGACTACTGCCCAGCGGCACGACTGTCACGACCTCGCAGGCGCTGAGTGCGGTGGGCCAGGCCGTTACCCTTACCGCCACCGTCAGCGGTGGGGCAGCCACGGGCACTATCGCCTTTTCGGATGGTCGAGGCGGAAGCCCGTTCGCCACCGTGCCGCTGGTGAACGGCGCGGCTGCCACAACGACGACGACCCTGAGTGCTTCGACGCACACCATTGTGGCGACCTATGCCGGGTCCGCGGCCTACGCGGCCTCCAGCGGAACGGTGACGCAGGTCGTGAACAGCGCGCCATTTGTCCTTTCCGCAACGGGTGTTACGGGGACGTTCGGCCTGACGGTCACCCGCGGCACCTCCAACAGCGCGTCGCTCACGGTAACGCCCATCTCCGGCTTTACCGGGACGGTGATGCTGGCGTGCGGCAACGTGCCGGCAAACCTGGCCTGCAGTGTGTCGCCGGGATCGCTTGCCTTCTCCAGCGGGAGCGCGGCGCAGATGACGGCCGTGACGTTCAACACGGTGACGCCGGTGATGTCCTCTAACCGGCGGGGTACGCCTGGAGACGGGGTTCGCCTAGCCTGGTCGGTCCTGCTGCTTGCGGGGGTTGGCCTGTGGCGCCGCAGGGTTCAGCTTCCCGTTCGACTGCTGCTGCTCGCGGCGATGTTTGCGGGATCGGTCGGTCTTCTGGGCATCACCGGCTGCGGGAGCGCTTCCACCCAAACCGCGACGACCGCAGCCGGAACGTACACCGTGAACGTTGTGGCGACCAGCGGAACCAGCAGCCAGGTGCTGCCGGTGGTCCTGACGGTGCAGTAGAAGCGCCGCTCGAACGATCGCCATCCTGGTCGGGATGGCGATTGTCTTTTGTCAGGGATTCCGCGTCAGGGGTTCCGCGTCTTCGTACGGCTCACGGGTGAAGGCCTGCCATGATTGGACGGAGCCCTGCGAACATCGTGTACGACTTCGGGGTGACCGTGATTTCCAGACAACGATGGTCGAGACGGAGCGGTTCGACAGGCAGGGTCCGAGAAGAAAGTGCTTTAGCGTGCCGGGAATGGCTACGGCAATGACAAAGCGGTACTACCCGGGAGTGGCATCCTCGCCAATCCCGGGCGGCACCGCTCGGCACTGCCGCGCCTAACGTGCGATGCGGTCGAAGAGCCAGTACAGCGAACCGGAGAGCAGGGCCGCGGCGGGAAGGGTGAAGATCCATGCCATGGCGATGTTGCGCAGGGTCGACATCTGGAGACCGCTGCCATTCGCGGTCATGGTTCCAGCGACGCCAGAGGAGAGGACGTGCGTCGTGGAGACCGGCAGGCCGATGCGATCGAAGCCATAGATGGTGAGTGCGGCCACCAGCTCCGCTGCCGCACCCTGCGCATAGGTCAGGTGCGTTTTGCCGATTTTCTCGCCGACGGTTACGACAATGCGCTTCCAGCCAACCATGGTTCCAAGGCCAAGGGCAAGCGCGACGGCAACCTTGACCCAGGTCGGAATGTACTTGGTGGAACGGTCAAGGAAGCCCTTGTAGTTTTCGATGGGCTTGACGTCGGTCTCAGCCATTTTGGGGCCGAATTTCGGCAGCAGACGCATGGTTTCGCTGGTGAGGTACATCTGGTTGCGCACGTTGGCCTGCATGGTCTGCGGAACGCTGCCAAGGGAGCCGTAGCCGACGGCTTCGTCGCGAATGGTCGTGACCATGCTCTGAAGGGCGGCCATGGTCTCGGGATGGAACTTGTGGTCGGAGACGAAGTGCTCGAGCGTGAGGCCTGCCTGCTGTGGGATCGCGGGAGGCGTGCCGGCCGGAACGTAGTTGCTGAGCGCGCCGGCAACCTGCGTGGAAACCGCGGCAAATGTCTGGACGTTGCCCTTGTCGACGGCGTGATTGAGCGCGTAGGCCGTGGGAACGGTGCCGACCAGGATGAGCATTATGAGGCCCATGCCCTTTTGGCCGTCGTTGGAGCCATGGGCGAACGAAACGCCGGTGCAGGTAAGCACAAGGAGGGCGCGAATGCCGAAGGGGGGTGGCGCGGTGCCTTCGGGTGCTTCGTACAGGCGCTTGTCTTTGATGAAGGCTTTGAACAAGAGGAAGACAATGGCTGCGAGGCCAAAGCCGATGAGCGGCGAGATTACCAGCGCCTTTAACACCTTGGTGACCTGTTCCCAGTCAACGCCGGAGGTGCCGGTTTGGCCATGGATGAACTGGTTCGCAAGACCCACGCCGATGATGGAGCCAACCATGGTGTGAGACGACGAGACTGGCAGGCCGCGCCACCAGGTGGCCAGATTCCAAAGCACGGCAGCGACCAGGAGGGCAAAGATCATGGCAAAGCCGGAGCCGGCGGAGACCTTGAGGATGAGCTCAACCGGCAGAAGGGCGACAATGGAGAAAGCAACCGCGCCGGAGCTTGTGACCACACCGATGAAGTTCCACAGGCCGGACCAGACGACGGCGATATGCGGCTCAAGGGAATG
>CAXUHM010000041.1:0-28486 GCA_964250935.1 uncultured Terriglobus sp. | reverse complement strand
AACCACGCTCCATTGCCCGCTGCTAATGTTTGTACAAATCAAAACCGACGTTTAGCTCTGTTCATCAGTTCTAAATGACCGATTCAGGCTGATGAGAATGCTTCCAAAAGAGCCGCTCAGAATGAGAGATACCTTGATCTGCCGAACATTAAGCGTTCTTCATTTAGCTGATCGTAGGTTCTTGGGAAGGCGATTCCCACGCCCTCAAGATCTCTCGCAAGGGCAACTCCGACCTGAATCGGAAAGTATGGCTCCAGCTCGATCGACTTGCCGTTTACCCAGACACAAAGCGTGCCGAACAATTGAGAGCGATCAGCAGATCCTCGTCCGTCGAGCGGATATACACCCAAATCCATGACCGCCGACCGTGCGAAAAGTTTGCTCCTTCCTACCGGAATCCCGTAGAACTCCCGACTAAAGGACACGATGTCGTGCTCGATAGAGAAAACATATCTGGTCAGATGCGGTGACACCGCAAACCAAGTCACCACCATGAGGCCAAAACAGCCGCCAAAAACCCCAGACAACAAGTCGCTGTTCCAGTCCATCCGCATTGCAAAAAGAAAGATGCCTGCAAGGACGGCACTAACCACCACAGCTGCTAGAAGCCGAGCCAGGCGTGACGTATGGAAGCGAATCACTACGCTCGTCGGGCTTGCGTCAATTGAATACAGGGCCATGTCAGACCTACGCAGCTCTCCTAAACCTGAATCAAAACTACTAGCCTGATTGCATTAACAAGCAAGGACCCGCTGCACCTGCACAGCGCTCACTGCCACCGCGAGGCGCATCGATCTCGCGAGCGTTCAGCTCGGTGGCGATTGCGCGTAGAGTGCTGATTCCCTGCCCTTGAATCTCAGCAATGACAGGCAGCACTTGAATCCTTCCCTTTGCGGCCTGAGTTCTGAAGGTTTCTCGCGCAGAGGCCGCAACATCCAGGAGTCGCTCAGCTGAGACCCGCCGGCCACCCAGCACAGTTCCCCGCTCTTTTGCTGCGACCAGTGCCGGTTTTGTTCGCTTGCTAATGGCTTCAGCTTCCTGCTCCGCGACGGCTGCCAGGATATGAACAACGAAGCGGTTCGCACTCCGCATGTCAACGGCAAGGAACTCCAGACCAGACTCCATAAAACCGGAGATGAAATGGACATTGCGGGCAAGGCGGTCCAGCTTCGCGATGACGAGCGTTACCTTTTGCTGCCGGCAAAGCCGCAGGGCTTCAGCCAAGGCGAGCCGATCGTTCCGCTTGCCGCTCTCAACTTCGACGATCTCGCGTAGGAGCGTCCAATCGCCGCCATTAAGGTGTGCGGCTACGGCCGCACGCTGAGCTTCCAGGCCCAATCCGCTTGCGCCCTGCCGCGCCGTGGACACCCGCAATAGCTCACAAATCGGCTTTTGGACGATCTCGCAATCGTTCGTTACAGGTTATCAACGACCATTGGAGGAATGTAACGGCATCTGTGATCTGCTGCGGCAACCATCTGGACCCTAACGTGGGCAGCTTGCCAATTTGGCCAACAGCGTGCCTTCACGGGAAAACCTTATCGGCAGGGTTCCTGGATTCTTCCCTAAAGATTTATTAAGGAATGTCCTAAAGTACTTCACGGGGGTGCCGATGGAGATTATGAGGAGAGACTCATCATGAAGCAGATCAATGGAATCGGTTCTTCGGCGGTGATGGAAGCACAGCTGGCGCGCACGGGCCGTGATGGTTCAGTGGCAGTTTCAAAGACCCACCTGGTGACGAAGACATCGGTGACCGGCGATTCAGCCCAGTTCAGCACCACCTCCCTGCTTGTGCAGCAGAATGCCGGAGCGGAAGATGTACGCTACGAGAAGGTCGCTCCGATCAAGGCGGCCATCGAAGCAGGTACCTACAACGTACCGGCATCGGCGGTGGCGGACAAGCTCATAGAAAGCTTGCTCGGATAAGCCGCAAGCCTACAGGCAAGAGAACCAACGGTGGAAACTAGCCGTTTTCAGCTCTCCCCTAATCCTCTGTGGGAAGGGAAACTGACTGCAACGGACGTTTCGGCTTGGAGGGGTTTTCTGGCAGCCGAACGAGGTAGCCCTGGCCGCGAACCGTCTCAATCAGCGGCAGCGAATCCGGTTTTACCTTCAGTTTGGTCCGCAGATACGAGATGTACACATCGATCACGTTGGTCTGCGTCTCCGGCACAAGCTGGAAGACTTCAACAAGCAGTTCTGGACGATCGATGATGCGTCCGCGATGCAAGATAAAGTAATCCAGCAACGCATGCTCCTTTGTTGTTAGATCCACTCTGATGCCGGAGCGCTCTACAGCACGGCTCACCCGGTCAAGGCGCAAGTCGTTATGTACAACCACAGTAGAAGCGGCAGTTCCTCTTCGCCGCTGGACAGCCCTGCAGCGTGCCAGTAGCTCGTGAAGAGAAAACGGCTTCTGCAGGTAGTCATCCGCACCCAGATCCAGACAGGAGATGCGGTCTTCAACGGAGTTGCGGCCCGTGAGGACCAGCGTTGCGATGGGGGGAGTCGTCTTTTGTAAAGCTTGAAGAACTTGGATACCGTCTATCCCCGGCAGATTTAGGTCAAGAATAAGCAGGTCCGGGGGACCGTTCAAGGCAGATTCGATGGCTGCTTCTCCATCGCCAGCGAGGTCAATGTTGTAGCCCTCCAGTTCCAATCCCCTTCTCAGGAACATGGAGAGAGCTGCATCATCTTCAGCAATCAACACCCGCATCTACCCGGCCCCTACAAATCAGGACCTTACCACCTGAGGACCTTTCTAGTGACGAAAAGGTTTAGGGCATCCCGTACCAGTACGGCACACTCCAAGCGAAGGAAGCAGGCACCCCCATTCATTCTGCTGCTCAGAAGGCTTACAGACCCACATGGATCCTAAAAACTACACCGTGCGCGTTGAGCTTGCTGAACCAACACCGGAGCGGCTCGTCCAGGTTGACGACATCATGATGACCGTGGAATTCGTTGGTTTCGCAACCAAGAAGAACAGCGATCGAGGCTGGGTATTCCAGCTGCCGTCCGGTCTCTATTTCGGTCAATCCGAGCAAAACGCAGAGTTGATCTGCCGTAGGGTGTCTGCTCTGCTCTCAGATCACCAATTGAAGTGCCGGCTTTTTGTCTCCGAAGTCATCGATTGGTCAGGAACCGAAATCACAGAAGCCACATAAGGCTTCCTTCCTTAACCGTGTCCCGGGAAAGTTCCTGGATCTCGGAATCCGCGCCTAGAGAACAGCCCACGACAATTGGGCTTGTCGTGGGCAAGTCACTGCAGTCGCCATGTGATAGGCACAAATGATGAGCGTTGGCGCTTGATTGACTAGAAACTTGTCTGCCCCCAAATCTCCGCAGGCTTTGCGGCAGAGCTTGAGGAAGGGCTTTGAGGAAGGGTCATGAGCACCAAATTGCGAGATCATGATCTCGCGAGCGGACCCTGCGACGATGGCTCAAATCGCCTAGGCACCTGAAAAGAGCTGCTACATGGTTTTTCCCTTCTCATGGAATAGGTTGTTTCGTAGCAAATGCATGTTGATTCAAACTCAAGGCGTGAGAGGTGTCGCAATGGAAACCCGATCCAGGATTGAGGCCGCTTGACCTGCGTGCGCAGCGCTACCAGTAACATGCGCCAGCAAAGCATTTGTGCAACGGTGCAGCTCTAGTGCGGCTCCATAATAGGCCGGCACCGTCCCTGGCCAGTGCACGTGGACCCCGTCCAATGAGAGTCCATCCACGTCTGCTGCAAAAAAGCCAGCAGTATCCCGTCGGTCGAGGCCGCTGTCCCCAAAAAGGTCGCCAGGGCGCATGTCATAAAAGCCCCCTGTAATTGCAGTGGTTTTAGCGAGTGACAGTTCAACGCCGCGAAAGCTGATGTCCTGCAGTGGCGCATCGGTTGAACCTCGCAAGTAGATGCCGCTTTCCCCGCGGCACAGGATGTTGGCAAACTGAACTCCTCTGACCTGTCCTGCAGGGCCACCTTTGACACGGGGCACGCTGGACACGGCAATCGGCTCGCCAGAGCCCCACCACATCGTTGTTTGCATATTCGTCTCAATGACCATGTCAGTGAACAGGAAATCTTCCACCATGGCTCCGTCGCGATTCAGAAAACTAATGCCTCGATTGCTGCGGACGATCGAGCAGTTACTAACGATCACCGAACGAAGCGGAAACGCGCCCTCAGTCTCAACTTTGATTCCCGCGGACGAGGACTCCAACGTGCAGTTCGTAATCGCAATGTTTTCGCAAGTACCGAACCGGCCGAAGTTCCGCGACGCCTTAACTACCAAGCAGTCGTCTCCCGCAACGATGTTGCATCCCTCAATTCGCACCTGTCGGCAGTGATCAATGTCGATGCCGTCGCAGTTTGGAATGTCCAAGCCATTCAGGATAGAGATGCCGGAAATATGCAGGTCTTCACAGCCAACCGCATGAATGGTCCAGGTGGGGCTTTGACGAATCGTGAACTCCTGCAAAATAGCGTTTTTGCAGTTCACAAGTAGGATCATCCGCGGCCTTCCATCGGGTGGGTTGCGTCTCGACGCGTCGTACAAAGGATCGAATGGGCCTAGGAAGGGTTGCGGCACGGGATATCCGTCCGCCCCTTTGGCCGGAAAAAACGCCGTGTCATTGCCAAAGATTTCGCCAGTCCCGCTTATGTGAATGTTCTGCGCATCCTGAGCAAAGAGCAGCGCTCCCGTGGTATGGAATTCGCTACGTTTTGTGCTCGCGACCAGTCGCGACCCACCCTGCAGATGCAGCCGCACGTGCGCTCGCAGGCTTAGGCTGCCACTAAGGAATGTGCGGTTCGCTGGTAGCAGAACAGTTCCACCACCCGCCTTTGCGCACGCATCGATCGTCGCCTGCAGTGCCGAAGTATCACTGGTTTTGCCGTCACCTCGCGCTCCGAATGCGAGCGGATTAAATCCCGCTGAGACCGTGTCTGTTTCTGCAAACAGCCCCGGACCAGCCAGCGTCAGAAATGGTATCGCCATTGAAAGATGCGCGCCAAACTGGCGGCGCGTAGAAAGCCATGATCTTGTCATGCCGCGAATTCTAATCAAGTCACATGAGTTCAGGCCACCCAAGCTCACCTTCGTTACACACGCTCGTTTCTGCACAGGCGCAAAGGGTCTTTTGAGCACTGTCAGTGACGGCGGTAGATGAGTCGCCTCATCAACTAGCGAACAACCTTCTTGGCAGAAGAGAAGCGATTCATTACTCATGCTTGTGGATGGAGGGAAACGCCCCAGGGTCCATAGGCTCTCACAATGATTCATCTGCCGGCCGGAGGGCAGAGATGCATAATACGTAAGTGCAGGAGGTTCGCTCGGACGTGAGGCAAGGGCCGACTGCAACAACGGCCGTCTGTATACGGGATCGGTCGATCAAGTAGGCCATCGAGGTCACCGCTTTAGAATGCACAAACCCGCACGAATGAGCGACGTCGCCAAAGTCGCAGGCGTGAGCACCATGACGGTCTCTCGCGTCATGAACGCCAGCAGCAGTGTGTCCGATGAGGTGCGTCTAAAAGTTTTGGCGGCGATCGAAAGCCTTCAGTACCAGCCGAACGAGGTTGCACGCTCGCTGCGTGAGCGCCGCTCCCGCCAGATCGGCATCCTCGTCCCGAATCTGTTTGACCCATTCTTTGCAGCCTGCGCGCATACCATCGGGGCGGTAGCAAAGCAGCACGGGTACTCCGTCGTGCTATCGACATCAAACGAAAGCGCGCAGGACGAGTTCGATGAGGCCCGACGGATGGTTCGGCGTACCATCGATGGCCTGCTTATGATTCCGGCGATGGCCAACGCGAATTCTTCGCTTTTTGTGAAGGACCGCACGTTCGATCACCTGCCGATCGTTGCCCTTGACCGACCTTTCCAGGGTGACCGCTACGATTGTGTGCTCGTCGAGAACGCCGAAGGTGCACGGCGTGGCACGCATCACCTCATCAGCCTCAACCACACGCAAATTGCGTACCTTGGCCTGTCTTCTGACCTGTACACAATGCAGATGCGGGAGCGGGGTTATTGCAATGCCATGCAGGACGCCAACCTCAAACCTGTACTAACGCACGTGACCGAGACCTTGGACAGCACTCGGCAGAAACTTGCCCGCCTGATGAGAGGCGAAAAACCACCAACCGCCCTGTTCTGCGCGAACAATCTGACGACCCGGCACGTTCTTCATTGCCTGCAAGAGTACGGGATTCACCCGCCGGACATCGTGGCGCTTGTCGGCTTTGACGATTTTGACACAGCAGACCTGCTTCGGCCCGGTATCACAACGGTTCGGCAACCTGTGGAATCTATGGGACGCTTAGCCGCGGACCTGCTCTTTGCTCAGCTCGGCAAGAACAACACCGATCACGCACATTCGCCACAGCGCATCACGCTTCCGGTGGAACTAGTTGTGCGCGGATCCTGCGGCAGCATACCCTCGGTCTGACTGGAATGCCTAAGGGCCAATGCAGGTGCTTCGGAGAGGCAATTTGCTAACCCTCCAGTGCACGCGGCTAGACGAGCGAAATCCACAAGGCTGGTCTAACAATCCCCATCAGATGGGGCCTTGTAGATTTGGTCTTGACAGGGTACGTCGCGCGCCTTTATAAATCGCTTCGCAATCTTTGATAACGATCACAAACGTCGAAAAACGGCTTTTACTTAGTAGTCAGATCATCAGGAAGCTATCGCACGGGTTAGGCTTTCCTCGGTAATGTTAACGATCACATACCTGGCCGCTTCTTCAGGACTGAGGCGAAATCTGCCAATCATTCACAAACGACTGCTGCACCATTAGGAGAATCCAGATGCGCGCACTTCGGTTCATCGCCCCAGGTCTAAGCCTCATCGCGGTTACCGCGTTGGCCCAGACTCCAACAGGTACTATCGCCGGCACCGTGACCGATTCTTCAGGAGGTGCGATCGCGGGAGCGGCCGTCACAGTCACGGAGATCAGTACAAATGTGACCAAGAGCCTAACGACCGACTCCCAAGGCCGCTACAGCGTCCCATTTGTCGATCCCGGCAACTACATCGTGAAGATAGTTGCGAGTGGCTTCACACCTGCTTCACAGACTGGCATCCACGTCTCGGTATCCGAGACAAACACAGCGGACTTCAAGTTGCAGGTAGGCCAAGCGACCGACACGATTGATGTTTCAGCAAACGATCAGCATCTGGATACAGAGACGTCGAACCTTTCGACGACCATCCAGACGCGTCAGATTCTCGACCTGCCCGATAATGGTCGAAACCCTTTTGACTTTGCGTCGCTTGCGCCGACTGTGAGCAACGTCGGCGGTGCCTCCACGCCGCACATCGGCGGCTCGCGCAACGGCAACAATGAGCAACTCATCGATGGCATGACCAACATTCTGCCCGAGAACAATGTCGGGAACAACCTGAGCGCTTACACGCCGATCATCGACTCTGTACAGGAGGTGAACGTGCAATCCAGCGTGCTCGAGGCTGAGTACGGCCGCTTCTCAGGTGGCATCATCTCTCTCGTGACGAAGGGGGGCACGAACCAGTTCCATGGAAGCGTATTCGAGTTCGCGGAACCTTCGGCGCTGGGCGCGCAAGCTTTTGGCACTAGCGGATCAACCAAGCCAGACGGCCACCGCTACCAAACCGGCGGTACCATCGGCGGACCTATTCGCAAGGACAAGACGTTTTTCTTCGGAGACTATGAGGATTCGCGGCAGTCGGTTGCAGGCTCAAGCTCGTTGTTCGTTCCGAATGCGGCCTATCTGACCGGCAACTTCGCCAGCTACGGCGCCCAGATCTATAACCCTTATTCTGTCCACACCGACGGCATGGGCAACTATGTACGAGATCCCTTTGTCGGTAATCAGATCCCCGCGCAGTACTTGAATACGACAGCGTCCAAGATTGCTCAGAAGGTGTTGTCGTACTATCCCACCGCGGCCGGTGCTGGCGATCATTCAGTGAACGTGGCAGGCAGCTCAATCAACAACTACTACCACTTTGACACCCGGGTCGATCAACAGTTCGGCCAGAAGTGGCACTCATTTATCCGGTTTTCGCACTTCGGCGGCAACTCGGTACCGCTTAGCGATTTCGGCAATGCGGCAACAACAGGAGGCTATAACGGCCCCGACAACAGTACCGCGTATAGCCTTTCCTTCAATAACGTCGTCACTTTTTCGCCAACGCTGATCGGTGAGTTCCGGTACGGTTTCTCGAAGTCGACCTCGGTTCGCACTGCGGTCGGTCAGGGTTTCGACTCGACGACGCTCGGCTTCCCGGATTCGGTCAACACCCAGGCAGATAAGAACGTCCGGCTGTTTCCGCATTTCAGCTTTAGCCAGGGTTACTCCGACGTCGGAGCACAAGGTTACATTCCGTTGCAGGAGAATCCTCTGGCGCAGGATGTGAACGCCAGCCTGGACAAAATTGTTGGCGGCCATACCATCAAGGTCGGCGGCGAGTTCCGCTTGCTCAATCTCGACTTCTACCAGTACACCTATCCGTCCGGAACATATAACTCCGATCAAAGCTGGACGCGCCTCAGCCCCGACCACTCTGATTCAACGGGCGTCAACGGTGTTGGCAGCGGTAACTCCATTGCGTCGTTTCTACTCGGTTTGCCTTCCGGTGGAGATATCACGTTTGACCCGCACACGAATCAGACCTCGTACTACCTTGCAGCCTTTGTACAGGACGATTGGAAGGCAACGAAGAACCTGACCCTCAACTACGGCTTGCGTTGGGATATTGAACTGCCCCGCACGGAAAGCAACAACCAACTGTCGTACTGGGATTCCTCGCTTACCAGTGCCCTCGGAAGCGTCAAGCCGGCAACGGGTGTAAGCTGCCCGAGCTGCAGCAACCTTCGTGGCCAGATCGTTTTGGCCGGTGCGTCAAACTCCAGGTTTGGCCGTCACCAAACCAACACGCAATTCAAGGACTTTGCTCCACGCTTCGGCTTTGCCTACAACCCGCTTCCCAAGATAGCGGTCCGCGGTGGCTACGGCCTGGTGTTCCAGCCGTCGGCGCTGCAGGCGGCAGGCACCTCTGGCGCGGCAGGTACAGAAGGCTTCAGCGCACAGACCAACTTCAATCCCAGCTTTGACAATCAGCACAGCGCCCCGATCGCCGATCTCTCGAATCCGTTTCCGAGCGGCTATCAGACTGCGCCGGCTTTGGACCCAACCTGCCGTGCGACACCATCGTGTGTCGCAAACATCGACATCGGCAACGGCATTTCACAGTCATTCTTCAGCAGTTCTCGTACTCCATATACGCAGCAATGGAACCTGAGTGTGCAGTACCAGCTTCCGTCCAACTTCGTGGTTGAGGCAGCCTACTTGGGCAACAAAGGCACGTTCCTGATCAACGGCGACCCGGGCCAGCCGTTCGATCAACTCCCCACAGCCGACCTCGCTCTAGGCAACTCGCTGCTGGATCAAGTCGCCAACCCGTTTTATGGCAAGATTACGACAATTGGTTCGCCACTTTCGCAAGCAACCATCCAACGTAGCCAGCTGCTTCGTCAGTACCCGCAATACAACGGCGTTTCCAGCTTTCGGAAGCCTGGATCAAGCTCGATCTATCATGCGTTCACCCTGCGTGTGGAGCGGCAGTTCAGCCGTGGATTCAGCTACACCTTCGCCTTTACGGGAAGCAAGGCTGAGGACAATGCTGCATCGTCCGTAAACTATCTTGGACCGGCATCGCAGACCTACGGTGATCAGTACCACCCCGAGCGCGAGTTCGGCCTGTCCGCCTATGACGTCTCCCGCATTCTCACCTCCAGCGCTATTTATGAACTGCCTATCGGTCATGGGAAGCGCTTCGGTGGCAACCTGCCCAGGGCTGCTGCCCTTCTAATCGGCGGATGGCAGGTAAATGGAATCGTCACTTATTCCGACGGCACACCGCTTGTTATTGCCTCCTATGACAACGGAAATACAGCCAAGTCAATCTTCACGTTTGCTCAACGGCCTGTACTTACCGGTCAGGACTTCAAGGCTGCTCATTCCAGTAGAGCGCATTTCTTTAACACCGCATCTATCGCTCGAACGCCTGACTACACGATCGGCAACGCACCGCGCGTTATGTCCGATGTACGCAACCCCAGCTATAACAACCTCGATTCGTCACTGGTCAAAAATTCCCGCTTCGGATCAAACGAGCGCTACAACTTTCAGTTCCGCTTTGAAATGTTCAATACTCTGAACCATCAGATCTATAGCGGCCCGGGAACGGATCAAACAAATTCAAGCACCTTTGGCATCATCCAGACCAACTCAGCTGGACAGGTGTCAAGCTATCAAAATAGCGCTCGTCAGGTGCAAATTGCCGGCAAGTTCACCTTCTAAATCATTTTTAACTGAAAGGGCGGCCACTCGGTCACCCTTTTTTTCGCAGAGTTACACGGCAATGCTGCTTAGGATTACGATGAACTTGCGCTACTGTGCTGCCCTTATCGCATTAACATGCACTTCGGTAGTTCTTCCTCAACGGGCTCACGATCGCGCCGTCATTTTCCAACAGACAGGCTTTCCCACGGTAGGAAGTGAACCGCTTAGCGAAGCCGCCATTCACGCCGCCTTCAGCACAGCCCAGCACGTCGACGTGGCTCAATTGCAGACCGGGAACGCTTTGCGGCAAGCATCTGTCCTGATCCTGCCCTATGGTTCGGCGTTTCCCGCCGATGCGTGGCCTTCCATCCTGCACTACTTGCAAGAGGGCGGCAATCTGCTGCTGCTAGGCGGCGAGCCGCTGCGTGTGCCTGTCTGGGCTAGCGAAAACGGCGCATTCCTGCAGGGTCCTGTACAGGACAGCTATAGCCGCGCGATCGACTTTCGTCACAGCTACGCCGTTCCACGTGGCAGCAAGCCCACCAGCTTTCAATGGCGGGAGGGCTATCGTTTTCTGCCCCAAATCACTCTTCAGCCACTCACGGTGTATGCCCAGGAAGGCCGTTTGAACGGGCTCGGCTATCTGGACGAGGCCGACGGCACTCACACAGCATCACCTGTAATCGTTGCAGACCACGGGTCCAGCACGACCATGCCGGGCAGCCGCATCGTCGCACTTCCTTTCATGCCTTCGGCAGGTTTCTGGAGTTCTATCGACGGCACCCATCTGCTGCAAGCCGCTGCGCGCTACGCCCAGACGGGCGCGATCAGGCTACAACTTGAGACACAGTTCAGCGCAATTCGGCCCGATGAAATACCGCAACTTAGCGCAGTCCTGCACAGAGGCTCCGGCATTAGCTCGGCCGGTAGCGTTACCGTCGATCTTCGACGGGGCGATGTCGTTCTGGATCACGCCACGATCCCGCTAAATGCGAACGAAACTAACACATCGCTCCCATTCCGCAAGGCTTTGCCGCCGGGGGTGTATACGGTGCACGCTACGTGGTCGGCCGAAGGCGGAGATGCGCCGCAGGAATTTGCCGAGAACGGGTTCGTTGTCGAAGATCTTGCGAGGTTGCAGACCGGAAACGTACTCAGCACGAAGGGCGATTTTCTCTCACTAGGGGGTAAACCCTTCCTCCCGGTAGGCACGAACTACTTCACAACTGAAGAAGATGGGTGGGACTTTTCCGGTCCGCGAAATGACGCTGTGTGGGAGCGCGACTTTGCTGACATGCAGCACCACGGCGTAAGCTTTGTACGTACGGGCGTCTGGATGAATCCGAGCAAGTTTGTTGAAGCCGGGACAGGCGCGACCAACGAGCGGTTCCTACGCAACCTTGAGGCTTATCTTGCCGCGGCGCATCGTCACGATATCGCAGTGAACTTCACCTTTTTTGCCTTCACCCCAACCGTAACCGAACCTGGTGCGCCCGCAGAGACAGCCCCTCCCAATCCCTACCTGGACCACCGCGCCGTTGCTGGGGAACAGGCCTACGTCCGCTCCGTTGTCGAGCGCTTCAGCAAAGTGCCATGGCTGAGCTACGACCTCATCAACGAACCGTCTTTCTCCAACCCTCGCCTCATCTTCCACGGGAACGTTCCAAATGACGACGCGGCCGAACTCGCAGCCTGGCGCGCCTGGTTGCAGCAACGCTACGGCACGGTCACGAAAATGGCGAACGCCTGGCGTATCACCCCAGACCAGCTAGATGGCTTCAAGTCCATCCCGCTACCAGCCCAGGCAGACCTGGTCTACGACCGCTACGGCAACAACCGCCAGGTGCGCGCGTTCGACTACAACCTGTTCGCACAAGAAATGTATGCCGCCTGGGTGCGCGGCATGGTGCAAACCATTCGTACGACCGGCAGCCAGCAACTGATCAACGTCGGCCGGGATGAGGGCGGCGTAACAAATCGCGTACTGAACCAGTTCTATGCAACCGCCGGTGTGTCGTTCACCACTAATCACACCTACTGGCAAGACCATGCGCTCCTGTGGGACTCAGTCGCGGCAAAGCGACCCGGCATGCCGAATATCACTGGAGAAACCGGCTACCAACCCGCGTGGAACCCTGACGGTACATGGCGCTACGACGAGGTGACCGGCCTGCCCATTGAAGAACGTAAGCTTGCGCTTGGCTTCGCAGCAGGTTCCTCCGGAGCCATGCAGTGGGATTGGGCGCGGGAAGTTGATTTCGGCATGCAACGCAGCGATGGCTCTGCCAAAGTATGGCAAGCCGTGATGCAGCGACTTGGCGCGTTTGCACAACGCGCTGTCCCATCGGCAACCGCGCTCGTGGCTCCGCAGGTGGCCATCATACTTCCGCAATCGCTTCAACTTTCCACCCACAATGCGGAGGCACTGCAGGCGCAGCAGACCGCCGTCCATACGCTATTTCAGCGCAACCGCGTGGAGGCTTACGCCGTTGGGGAATACCAGGTAGACACGCTTGGCACACCGAAGCTCATTATCCTTCCGTCGGCATACGGCCTGTCTGACACGTCATGGCAGGTGATCGAGGCACGGGTACGTGACGGAGCTACCCTACTCGCCTCCGGACCATTTGGTGCCGACGAGCACATGCACGCCACCCTACGTGAAAATAGCCTGGGCATCGAAGCCACGCTTGCACCGCTGCAACTGCGGGACGAAACCCTGCACACATCTTTTGGCGAGTTGCCGCTCACCTATGACAGCAGCATGGCGATCACAGTCCTGGACCGCGACCGCCTCGCAGACGGCGGAAACTATATCGAACGGCCTCTCGGGAAGGGCCGCATTCTGTACAGCGCGCTTCCACTAGAGCTGAACGGCAACGATACATCGACGCAAAAGGTGTACGCCCATGCCCTAAAAGTCGCAGGCGTGACGCCCACCTACACCACGACGACGATGAATCCCGGCATCCTCATCTGTCCAACGCGCTACCCGCGTGCGACGTTATACGTTCTCACCTCTGAGACGGACACGACAACCATCTCCTTTACCGACTCACGCAGCGGCAAGACGTTCAAGGGCACCCTTGACGCAGGGCGCGCCGCGCTTTTGCTCATCGACGAAAAGGGCCGGCTGGTCACGGATTACGAGTGGCATGGCAACAACTAGGTTTCTCAGGCCTGCACTTAGCTTTTCTCGACCTGCCGCTTTCGGAGACAGAGATGAAAACCTTCGCGATATTCATCGCTCTCGTAACGTCGGCCTTCTGCGCGTACACGCCCGCCGCCCAGACCACGCAATCCGCTGCAGTTGCCACGCTGACTGGTACGACGATGAGCGGTGCACCATGGGATCAGCCCATCGACCCTGACGTTACACCTGGCACACGCCGTTTGCTGGCGGAGATGGACGCGCTTTCCGGTCAGGCCACGCTCATGGGTCAGCACAATTATCTATATGACGTCTCCCGCTGGAGTGACCGAGTCCTCGACCTGACCGGCGAGTTTCCTGCCCTTTTTGGCCAGGACTTCGGCTTCTCCGGCGGTGAGGACAAGGACTCCACGCTTGGACGTCCAACCATGCTCGCCGAGGTGGAGCGTCAGTACAAACGGGGTGCCGTGATCGCACTGTGCTGGCACGCTGTGCGCCCGACCGACGACGAACCCGTTACCTTCCACGACAGCGTGCAGGGCCACCTGACCGATGCACAGTGGACGGAACTGCTCACCCCCGGCTCACCGTTGAACCTGCGCTGGCAGGCCCAAACTGACGTCACTGCAGCCGGCCTGCAACAGCTTCAGCAGCGCGGTGTAGCCGTCCTTTTTCGTCCGTTTCACGAGATGATCGGCAACTGGTTCTGGTGGGGCGGCCGACCGGGTCCACAAGGTTCCGCGCAACTTTATCGAATGCTGTACGACAGCTTCGTCCGCGTCCATGGCCTACATAATCTCGTTTGGGTGTGGAATGTGAATGCGCCGAGCGCCGTCGCCGACAGCATTGCGGACTACGACCCCGGCCAGCGTTATGCTGACCTCTACACCATCGATGTTTATGGCAAGTTCGAGCAGAGTTATTTCGACACAATGCCTTTTCTGGCGAAGAACAAGCCGGTTGCGCTTGCGGAGGTCGGCACCATGCCCACTCTCGACACCTTAGCGCAGCAACCACGCTGGGCCCACTTCATGATGTGGAGCAGCGTGGCCGAACACAGCAACTCACCGGCGCTGCTGCAGGCCAACTTTCACGCAGCACGTCTGCTTTCGCTGAGCAGTCCCCTGCTCGCGCCCCGGCAGCCACCCCCCGCAGCGCAGCGTCTCGACAGCAAGGAACAGGCCAGGTAACGTCAGTGAATCGATCGATGAAGCACGTGAGAAGATCCTCCTTTTGCACGATGGCAGCCCTGATTACCGGAGCCGCAGCGCTGCACCTGCCACACGCACACGCGCAGGCTTCGCCGCTGCCGATTCCCGTGCAGATGGAAGAGCGGGTTGTGGGGCCGTACGATGTTCATGTGCTACAGGGTGGACCAGGACTTGGCAAGCCTGTTCCCGCCACCAGCAAGGCCATCGAGGCCGGCGGCCAGTACACGCTTTCCGCGTGGCTGCAGATGTCCGACGTTGTACCCGCGACGACGCTGATCGCCGGCGTGGGCGACCCGCGTTCGGAGGACTCGCGCTTTCTGGGCTTGCGGGACGGGCGCCCCATCCTGCGCTTTGGTAAAGGGGATGAACTCGTTGCCGGCAAGCCGGTTTCCAATACCGGCTGGCACTTGCTTGCGGCTACGTTCGACGGCACCCGGGCCCACCTGTATGCGGACGGAGTTGAAGTTGCCAGCGGCGCGGCTCCACTTGCGCGCGTGCAGCCGGAGCTCATGATCGCACCCGCGCCCGGTGAGGGGTTCTCGCACCTGGGCGGCCTGGTTGCGGGCGTCACTTTTGCGCCGTCGTCCACCGCACCCGACGTGATGCGTCACGCCTATACGATGCCGCCCAACGAGGCGTTGTTGCGCGTGGAAGAATCCTCCAAGCCATGGCCGATTCAGGAACGCGGCCAGGCCGGTTACCTTGCGCCTCAGGACCCGGCGCTGATGCCAGAGAGCCGGGCACCGCTCGGCAAAGCTGTCGCAAAACCATTGCCGCCGTTCGCCGCATCCGCGCTGGTCAAACAAGATGAGCGGACCTGGACCATCGGCAATAACTGGATGTTGACCGCGGCACCCGGCATCGCAGCAAATGGCGCAACGCTGTCTTCCACGCACGTAAACACGAGTCAGTGGATGCGCGCAACGATGCCCGGCACCGTGCTTACGACCATGATCGATCGCGGTGTGTATCCCGACTCTGATTTCGGCCTGAACAATCTCGCGATTCCGGAGTCGCTGAATAAGCAGAACTACTGGTACCGCGTTGAGTTCGACACACCTGCAGCGCTCAAGCAAACGCATGCAGCCCTTCTGTTCAATGGCATCAACTACGCCGCGGAAATCTGGCTGAACGGCCACGACCTCGGCTCGATCAAAGGCGCGTTCCTGCGCGGTAAGTTCGACATCACGCCGTACCTTGCATCCAGTGGCAAGAACACACTCGCCGTTAGCATCCAGCCGCCGCCACATCCCGGCATTCCACAGGAGCAGTCCATCAAGGGTGGACCGGGCGAAAACGGGGGTGCCATGGTCCTTGACGGTCCCACCTTCGTTGCAACTGAAGGCTGGGACTGGATTCCCGCTATCCGGGATCGCAACTCCGGCATCTGGCAGGACGTTGTGCTACAGGCCACTGACGATCTTCAACTTGGCGACGCGCAGGTCATCACGCACCTGCCGCTGCCTGACATCTCTTCGGCCGACATCGAAATTGATGTTCCTGTCCAAAACAATGGGGCACAGCCTGTGAAAGCTACTATCCAGGCCAACTTTGAAGGTGTGGATGTCAGCAAGGAAGCCACGGTGCTACCCGGCCAGACCATCATCAAACTTACACGCATCGACTTTCCGCAGCTTCATGTGGAGCATCCACGCCTGTGGTGGCCCAACGGTTACGGTAAGCCGGAGCTGTACCACCTGAAGCTTTTTGCCACCGCGGGTGCGCAACTCTCTGACGAAAAGACTCTCACCTTCGGTGTGCGTGAGATCACCTATGATCTGAGCCTGTTCGACAGCAAGGGCCGCTTAGAGCGCGTGGAAGTGTCACCAACAGAGGCTCGCGCGCGCATGGAGCAGGTTGTCGACGTGCGCCACGAGGCCATGCGCAATCGTGAGGCGGAATTTGCCGCAGCGTCGCTCACACCCGCCGGTGAGCACTCTCCAGCTGTAAAGCGTGTCTCCGATGAGCCTGGATTGACCGACCTCGTCCTGAAGGTAAATGGCGTGCGCATTGCCGCGCGCGGCGGCAACTGGGGCATGGACGACTCTCGCAAGCGCGTGAGCCGCGAGCACCTGGAACCCTACTTCCGCCTGCACCGCGAAGCGAACGTCAACATCATCCGCAACTGGGTGGGCCAGAACACAGAGGAGACTTTTTACCAACTCGCTGACGAGTACGGCATGATGGTGTGGAACGACTTCTGGGCCTCCACGCAGGATTACAACGTAGAGCCGCAAGATGTTCCCCTCTTTTTGCAGAACGCACGTGACGTGGTCGCACGTTTCCGCAATCATCCGTCGATCGTCATGTGGTGCGGCCGCAATGAAGGCGTGCCGCAGCCCATCCTGAACGAAGGTCTGATTAATGTGCTGCGCGAGGAAGACGGCACCCGTTACTACACACCTGGGTCCAACCGCATCAACCTGCGTAATAGCGGCCCATACTTCTACCAGGACCCGACGACCTATTACACCAAGTGGGACCGCGGCTTTTCCGTCGAACTCGGCATCCCCTCCCCCTCTACGCTTGAAGCGCTACAGGCGCAAATGGTCCCCGCAGACCAATGGCCCATCAGCGATGCTTGGGCGTACCACGACTGGCACCAGTCCGGAAACGGCAAGGTTGAGCCATTTATGCAGGCGATCGAAACGGAGTTCGGCGCGGCTACGAGCTTGAAAGACTTTGAGCGGAAGGCACAAATGCTGAGCTATACCGAGCACCGCGCCATTTTTGAGGGATTCAACCAGCACCTGTGGACGCCAAACAGCGGGCGCATGCTTTGGATGACGCAACCGGCATGGCCGAGTAACATGTGGCAGATTTTCAACGCCGACTACGATACGCCGGGTTCATTCTACGGAGTCAAAAAGGCGTGCGAGCCGCTGCACGTTCAGCTTGACCTCTCCGACTTCACCGTCGCTGTGGTCAACACGTCCGGTACCGACGGTGGCCCGGTCACGGTCCACGCTGCCGTCTACTCGCTGGCAAACCAGCAGTTGCTCACCCGAGATGCACAGCTCTCACTGCACGCAAACCACATCGCAAACGCTTTTCAACTTGCCCTCGCACCGCTCTTCGTGCAGAACGGCGTAGTGCTTGTGAAGCTCGAGATGAAGAGTGCTGACGACAAGCTGCTTTCTGAAAACGTCTATTGGCTTGCCGCCGACGAACAGCAATACCGCCGTCTCAACGCGCTCGCACCAGTCAAACTGCGAAGCTCCGCGAGCACGCAGACTGAAGGTGCAGAGTCCGTTATCACCCTTCAGCTCACTAACGACAGCGCCACGGCCGCGCTCGAAACAAAGGCCGCTCTCCTCGAGACCAAGACGAATCGCCGTGTTCTACCCGCCTATTTCTCAGACAACTACATAACCGTTCTTCCCGGGGAAAGCAAAACCGTTACGATTCGCTACCCCGCAAACGCCATCATTGGCGCCACGAAGATCGATCTGCGTGGCTGGAACGTGGAAGATGCTTCTGTTGTCGTCGCTTCGCGCTAAGCTGTTCGGTAGCAGGATCAGATGAGCTTCCAGCACAGCACGGCGAGTAAAGCAGGTCGACCGGCCGGCCTCACTGCGGTTCACTCTGGACCACCGCCTGAACGGGCCGTGGGCTTTTGCCTAGCTGCAGCCTTTCTGGTGGGTACAGCGATGCATGCTCAGAACTGTCCCGCGCCACCTGCAGGCCCTGCCATAACCCCTGGCACCGCCATGTCCGCCAACGACTACGGCCGGCTAGGCAACGCCTTTCAAAACACCGGTAATATGGAGTGCGCCGCCAAAGCGTACCGGCAAGGCCTCGATCTGAACCCCGACTCGGCACCACTGCAGTACTCCCTTGCAATTAGTCTCTATACGCAGGGCAAGCGGCAGCCTGCGATCGCCGCCCTGGAACGCTCCATCGCGGTCGACCCCAGCCTTGCGCAACCGCACCTCGCGCTTGGCGTCATCGACCATGACATGGGCCTAACCGCGAAAGCCATGCAGCAGTGGCAACTCGCGGTGAAGGCCGACCCAACGCTGCCGCTCGCGTTGGACTGGCTCGCCAAAGCACGCATTGAAGCCGGGCAGTACACCGCCGCTGCAGACCTGCTGCGCACAGCGCCCGTTACCGAGGATCTGACACTCGATCTCGTCGCAGCTGAAACTAGGTCAGGTCAGTCTGACGACGCCGTCGCTCGTGCACAGGAGCGCATCCTGGCCCATCCTGACTGGGTTCGCCTGCCTGACGCGCTAGCCACGGTGTTCGTCCAACGCAACCGATATGAAGAAGCTCTCGCCGTCCTGCGAACCGCCGTCGCGGAGCATCCGCACGATGAAGCCACCGGTCTGCTCTATCTTAAGATCCTCACACTCACCGGCAATATCGAGACGGCAACACCTCTCGCCCAAGCCCTCCTCAAAGCAAAACCAAACGACTTTGACGCGCTTTATCTGAGCGGCCTGCTGGAGAAGCAACAGGGTCAATACGAAGAGGCCCGAAAGCATCTGCAGGCAGCTGTCGCGCTTGATCCAAAGCACTACGACAGCCGCTATACCCTGGGCTTCGTACTCAATAAGTTGCTGCTGCCGACGGAGGCCCAAGCCCAACTGCAACAGGCGATCGCACTTTCACCGCAAGCCCCAGAATCACATTTCCAGCTTGCCGCTTCATTGCGGTCGCTCAAGCAGCCGGAAGCCGCACAGTCGGAACTCGCGATCTACCACCGCCTGACCACGAACAAAGCGAAGAAGGATCAAGCTTCCACCCTCGCATCAGAGGCTGCGCAGAAGCTGGCTGCAGGCGACCCCGCGACCGCCGTGGTGCAATACCGCGAAGCGATCGATCAGCAGCCGGAGGACGCCGTAAATTACCTCCAGCTCGCCGTAGCTCTTGACCGCACTGGCGACCTCGCCGGCGAACAAGCGGCGCTAGAACAGGCCATCGCGCACCGACCGCATTACGCCGCCGCACAAAATCAGCTCGGCTACCTTGACGCACGCGCCGGCCGGAACGCTGCAGCTGAGCAGCACTTTCGCGAAGCTCTTGCTTCAGCGCCGCAATTTGCCGAGGCCGAGAGCAACCTGGGTTCGTTGCTTGCCGGTGAAGGCAAGAACGCCGAAGCAGAAAGGCACTTTCGCGACGCTATCGACGTCAACCCGCGCTACCTCGACGCATGGATCAACCTGGCCGCAACGCTCGCTGACGAGTCCCGGTTTCGTGAGGCAAGCGAGGCAGCATCGACGGCCCTTCGCATCGACCCTGGCAGCACCGATGCCGCGCATCTGTTGCGTTCTCTGCCGGCGCAAAGCGCCGGTGCTCGATGAGCGGTACACCTTCCGGCGGTTGGACTTGTAACCGGCGAGAGTTTCTTGCGCAGACTGCCGCAACTACAACCTGGCTTGCAAGCGGTCCTTCGCACGCCCTAGCCCCCGCACCATTCTCCACCTTCACAGACATCGCGCAGCAGGCCGGCCTGCGGGCACCCACTGTTTACGGCGAGCCTGGCACCTGGAAGTTCATCTACGAATCCGTCGGCGGCGGGTGCGCCTTTCTGGACTACGACAACGACGGCTGGATGGACATCTTCATCCTGAGCGGCACGCTTCTCGCTGGCCCACCACCCGGGGCCACCAATCGTCTTTACCGCAACAATCGCGACGGCACGTTCACCGATGTCACCGAGCACGCCGGTCTTCATGATGCCGGCTGGGCTTCTGGCATCTGCGTTGGCGACTACAACAACGACGGTTTCGACGACATTTTCTGCACCTACTACGGCCGAAACAAACTTTATCGGAACAACGGCAACGGTACCTTTACCGACGTCACCAGGCAGGCCGGCCTACTCGAAGCTGAGATCCGCTTCGGCTCCGGCTGCAGCTTCCTCGATTACAACCGCGACGGCTACCTCGATCTCTTTGTTGCCAATTATGTCGCCTTCGATGCCGAGCACCCACCTTTACCCAGCATCGAGAAAACCACCTGCAGCTACGAGGGGATTGCCGTCTCTTGCGGCCCACGCGGCATGAAGGCAGGCCGCCATTCGCTCTATCGCAACAACGGCGACGGCACCTTCACCGATGTCAGCATCCCCTCGGGCGTTGCCAAATACACCGGCTCCTACGGCCTCACAGCTGTAACCGCAGACCTGGACGGCGACGGCTGGCCCGACATCTTTGTAGCCTGCGACTCCACACCAAGCCTGCTGATGATGAACAACCACGACGGCACCTTCCGAGAAGAAGCCCTTGACCGCGGCGTCGCCGTAAGCGGAGAGGGCAAGGAACAGGCAGGCATGGGCATCGGGCTCGGCGACCTCGACTTTAGCGGGAACACGAGCATGCTCGTCACTCACTTCCAGAAGGAATCAACCGGCGTTTACCGCAATACGGGCAAAGCTAATTTTGATGACGTCACCGCCCACTCTCGCCTGGATTCAGAGTCCCACTACGTGTCCTGGGGTATTGCAGTCTCGGATTTCGACAACGACGGTCTGCTCGATGTTTTCTGGACGACCGGCAACGTCTATCCCGAGGTCGAACGCCGATATCTGCAGTACCCTTTCAAGGGTCCGCGCGTCCTGTTCCGCAACCGCGGCGATGCCACCTTTGACCGCGTCGGCGCGGAAGGTGGGCCTGCCCTCGCACAGCAGCACAGCAGCCGAGGTATGGCCGTCGGCGACTTCGACAACGACGGCGATTTAGACCTGCTCATCATGAACATCAACGAACCGCCATCGCTGCTCCGCAACGACGCGCCTCCAGGCAATCATTGGCTCAAAGTCAAACTCGTCGGCACCCAATCTAACCGCAGCGCTATTGGCAGCCGCGTCGTCGTTCACTTCAACGGCAAAGTCCAGCTGCAGGACCTCGTCAGCCAGCAGAGCTATCTCTCCTGCAATGATCCCCGCCTGCACTTTGGCCTGGGCAAGGCCACCGCCGCTGATGTCGAAGTCTACTGGCCCAACGGAGCGCACGAGCGGTACCCAAACGTCGGCATTGATCGCCTGCTCACTTTCAAGGAGGGCACCGGCCTCATCGCTAACAGGGGATGGAAGCCTTAATCCACTCCTCTCCAGTGCAACCAACCAGAGGCCAACGTGTTTTCACCGCGTCTGACGATGTGGTCAAAGCCTTGATGCGAACTTGCGGATCACTGCCGCTCTGCGCCTCAGGACCTCCAACGGCTACGTGCAGCTCCAGGTGTGCGCTTTTTCCCTGACTTTGCAGCACGCCTTCGTGCAGTTGAGTACAGCCTGCACTTGCCATTATGCAGGCGTGGCAAGGGCGACGGAATGTGTCCTGAGCAAGACACGGCATACACCACGGCAATGACGGAGAGGGTCGCTCGCAAATCCCTTTAGTTATCGATATCAGTACTGATGCCAAACTAGGCGCTTATCGTGTACCGTTGGTTCGCATGCAGCTTTTGAATAAACAGCTAAAGCAACGGATGGATCTCCCCTGCGGTTCCGCCTGGTACAGCTCACATTTCGCATTACTTTTTGCCGCCCTGCTGCTGTGTGCGTCTGTATCGGATGCACAGGGACAGACCGTAATTCCACCTGCTGCAGCAGACACCAGCACCATACTGCCGGACGGTACGGCACAGGTTACTCGCGTAGTGCCGGTCCCGACAACGATCAGTCCAGCGGCACAGAAGTCGCTCGCCAAGGCCTGGCCGGACGATGCCACTGCACAACCGCTTGCAGAGCGTCGCAGCGGCACGGATACCTGGCAAAGCGGTGCAGGTAAGACCTTCATCGGCCTGTATCCGGTGCAGGTGGAGTCCGCCACGCTTGCCGGCGTGCCTGTACGTCTGATTACGCCGCCAGACATTCCCGCAAACCAGCGAAACCGCGTTCTGATCAATTTGCACGGCGGAGGATTCAACTCAGATTCTGGTTCGCTTACTGAGTCGGTGCCCGTCGCCTCTCTGTCAAAGATGCGAACGATTGCGGTGCTTTACCGCCTTGCGCCCGAGCATCCCTTTCCGGCCGCGCTTGACGACGCCGTCGCCGTCTATCGTGAAGTGCTCAAGACCCACAAGCCCGCGGATGTCGCAATCTACGGAACGTCTGCAGGCGCGATCCTCACCGGAGAGGTAGCCGTTCGGCTAAAGCAGGCTGGCCTGCCGGAGCCCAGAGCGTTGGGCATCTTCTCCGGCTTTGGCGACTGGGCAAATCGTGGCGACTCCGAGTCGCTTTTTGCCCTGCGCGGACTGGCGGGCCACCTGGACGTGCCGACAACCCGCGGTCGTGATGACTACGCCACCGCCACGAATTTGAAAGATCCGACGCTCTCGCCCATCTACGCAGACCTTCGCGGCATGCCGCCAACCCTGTTCCTGACCAGTACTCGTGACACGCTTCTAAGTGGCACAACAATACTGCACCGGGCGTTCCTGAGAGCTGGAAACAGTGCCGAACTCGTGGTATTTGAAGCTCTACCGCACGCGTTCTGGAATGATTCCTCGTTGCCTGAAACGAGGGAGGCAGACGAGATCATGGCGCGCTTCTTCCAGAAACAACTCGGCCACTAACACGCTGCCTCTACCGTACCTGGAGACCACGATGAAACGTCTGTCTAAGCTGCGACTCCATTCAGTGATGCTGTCGCTTGCCTGTGTCTCTGCTGCCCTTGCACAAGCTCAGGCCGGCAACCCGATCGGCAGCTTTCAAGGGCATGCGGACGTGGGCACGGTTGCGCATCCAGGGAGTGCTACGTTCGACGCTGGAAGGGCCACCTACAGGGTCGCAGGCAACGGCGCGAACATGTGGGGCACGCGTGACGACTTCCACTTCGTGTGGACGCGTGTTTCGGGTGATGTCGCCATTACGGCCGATATCGATTTCGTGGGGACCGGCGGCAACCCGCATCGCAAGGCAGCGCTCATGTTGCGGCAGTCACTCGATCCGGAATCGGCGTACGTCGATGCTGCGCGTCATGGAGACGGCCTGACTTCGCTGCAGTATCGAGACGAGAAATCCGCCGACACTCATGAGGTCGAGACAGCTGCAAGGGGTCCGCACACACTACGCATTGAGAAGCGCGGAAAGTACGCGTATGTCTTTGTGCCAGACGCATCCCGAAAGATGGTACCTTCCGGCGCTGCCATGCGTATTGATCTTGATGGCAGCTTCTATATCGGTCTGGCGGTCTGCTCTCACGATAAGGATGTTACGGAGACCGCCATGTTCTCTCATGTCAAGATAGAACCGCTCCCTGCCACAACGGCAACGCCGGTACTCTACAGCACACTTGAGACCGTGCTTGTGGCCTCTACCGATCGCCGCGTCCGATACGTTGCACCTGCGCATTTTGAGGCGCCCAACTGGACCCGTGACGGTGCTGACCTGATCTTCAACCAGGATGGCACGCTGCACCGTTGGCGCCTCGATAATGGTGTTCACCCTACCGACAGCACGCTTCCGCTGTCCACGGCGTCCACGCCGATACCAACTGCACCACAGACAAAGTGCAATAACGATCACGGACTGTCGCCGGATGGCACTCTCCTGGTCATCAGTGACGGTGGCACAGACAACAAATCCCGAGTGTACACGCTGCCTTCCAACGGTGGAACGCCTCACCTGATAACACCAGAAGGTCCGTCCTACTGGCATGGCTGGTCCCCTGACGGCACGACGATTGCGTTCACCGGTTTACGCGCGGGTGAGTTCGATATCTATACAGTGCCTGCTGCGGGCGGCTCTGAAACTCGCCTGACTATGGCACCCGGACTGGACGACGGCCCGGAGTACTCGCCGGATGGCCAGTGGATCTATTTCAATTCTGTCCGGTCCGGCCACATGCAGATTTGGCGTATGCATCCGGATGGCAGTGGCCAGGAGCAGGTTTTGAAAGATGAGCGTGACGACTGGTTCCCGCACCTTTCGCCTGACGGTCGGATGATGACCTGGGTCTCGTTTGCCGCAGGAACGGAGGGGCACCCAGCAAATCAGGAGGGTGTCGAAGTGCGCATGATGACGCTCTCTGACCACAAAACCAAAACTCTGGCAAAACTGTTTGGCGGGCAGGGCACCATGAACGTCCCTTCCTGGTCGCCAGACAGCAGCATGGTCGCTTTTGTCAGCTATGCGTTGCTGCCTCCCCAGTGACGGCGGACCTCTGAACGTTGGGTCAATGCGCTCATACACCGAGAGACCCACAATCAGGTCCGCCGCACATCTGGAAAGGATCCAACAGATCAGGACGTCACACATCTAAACTTCGGCACCGATTGCCTGCTGAAACATCAACGACGCCGTCGCCACAACTCACAATGGTGAGTTTAGTTTTGGCGAGAAATCTGTCCCGCTCAAGACAGGGAGCGTTCAGGGCTTGCCTGCGGTAAGCCTGGAGACGGCCGGGCCCGCGTGCAGCGCAGTGCTCACCGGATCTGGCAGCACGTTAAGATTGGGCGCTGGTACGCACTGGATTTTGGTGAGCGTGCGGTAGTCGCGTTCGTTCATTCCTGATGGCTAAAGATGCCGCTTAATGGTCCGGTAACTCCGCCTCATCGGGCAAGGTAGACCGGCTCCGTGCCATCGTTCGCCTGCTTCATTCTGGAATAGCGAAGCTTCATTCCATGTCCAGTCCAATCGCGTCTACGTACTGAGATCCATCAACTCGTTGATGCAGAATCGTTTTGCGGGAACAGGCGTAGGGCTATCTTCAGGACGGAGCGGCCAATGGGCAAAGCGAGCAGGAGAAAGCAAAATCGAGTTCCTCAACCACTCACTCGCCCTTCGGTTTGGAGCTACCTGCCAGATGGCCCGACATGCCCCTTCGTCGTTGGTGTTGTCCTACTCGCCTATGGAACTGCCGCCATGCAATACAGCAGATGGAATCACGCAGCAAATCGTCTTGTGCACCCCGTCTTTCACCCTTGGGCTATAGTCCTCGGTGTGGGTGTGACTTGGCTGGCAATCAAGAAGACGCGGCGCGCTTAGCTTCGCCATCATTCCCGCCCTGTGCGACGCCTCTTCTACGTCCGTCGAATGAATGTAATAGCGCATTGAGCTAGGTCATCGGGTTAGGGTAGAAGCCGTCCATACCAGCCACCATAGAGGCAAACCTTGAGGAAGACGCCAACAAAGCAAACGCTCCCGACTATGAGGAAGCAGAGCAAAGCTCCCCCCCACACGGCTCGTATCCAACTGTCCATGCGAAGCCACAGCGCGTCGCGGCACAATCCTATGGACAGGTCCGTGAACAGCTGGTGGTGACCCTTATGAGATGGTGCATGTCTTCGCCACCACAGCTCAGCCTCCCAGGATCGCAACCATTCGCTCCTAGCATTGAACGGCACGATACAGCCCATCGCTCGTAGAAGCATGCGGTCGCTTTTTGGAAGGGCCGGGACGGCTGGCAAACTCACGACAGCTTCCCCACCAACAGTGACAGGAGGGGGAACCGCTTTGTCGCTGACTGTGCGGCTTCTTTACCAGCTGCTGTCACCTCGTAGTACCGACGTGAAGGCCGCCGATTTGAGCTTGCCTCCGCTTCCGATTCCCACCTGGACACAGCCAAAGAATCCCGCTCAAGCCGGCGAAGTGCCGGGTACACGGTACCGCTCGGAAGCCCGGTGATTACCATGACTTCTAGGCCAAAGCCATATCCAAGGCTTAAAGCCTTGAGGATGAGGGCCGCGCTATGCGAAAGCTGTTTAGTGGACACTATGTAGTATGCTACTCCTGCTTGCAGCAAGTCCGGTGTACGGCGGTTACGTTTACAGTTTGCCGAACCCATAGGGCAGTGGCTTCAAGTCTCGTAACGATAGATGAACAGCGCAGGAGCTGACACCCATGAACAGACTCTTCTCTCGTTTGCTGACCAACGTTTTCGGAATCCTTTTCCTTCCATTCGCCTTCTTTACGCAGCCTTGTAGAGCCCAAGCTGGCAATGCTCCTTCTAGTGTTCAGAGCGCAGTGCCTGTCCCTGCAATTCCAGGAATACTGAAGGCCTTTGAAACTTTCGAGGTTGTCGGTATGCCGGCAGCTCACGGGCAGAAAGACGTTGACGATCTCATTCTGTCCCTCATCCGCGATCCGCGCTTTCCAGCACTGGTCAACGACATCGTCGTGGAGTGCGGAAATAGGCGACTTCAACCAACTCTGGATCGGTACATTGCTGGCGAAGATGTTGCATTTACTGAAGTTCAACATGTCTGGCGGGACACAACGATTCAGCAGATGTGTGGTTCTTCAGGCTTTTATGAGCAGCTCTTTCCGCTCGTCCGCTCGCTCAATCACCACCTTCCTGCAGTAAATAGACTGAGAGTCGTGGCCGCAGACCCGCCGATTGACTGGAGCAAAATCCAGTCCTACCAGGACCTCACGCCGTTCTTCGACCGGGACGGCAGCATTGCCTTTGTGATGGAGACGGAAGTTCTCTCCAGGCACCGCAAGGCACTGATGCTTTTCGGAGTATTCCATCTGCTGCACGGAGGTGGACCAGGACAAGGGGATGCAGTGACGAGGTATGAGCGCCACTACCCGGGCAAAACCTTCATCGTGATCGGTGATCCTGGATACTACGGACCCACCGGAGAGCCTTTCGAAAAAGCACTTGCTCCAGGTGGAGTGTGGCCGTCCCTACTCAGGACAAAGAACCGCAAACTTGGCTCTCTGAAGCTCGACACCTTCATGGATTCGCCGCTTACGACCGACCAGGACTGCAACGTTATCGACGCCTTTGCAAAGGCCCCTGCCACGACAATGGCAGATCAGCTCGACGCCATCCTCTACCTTGGCCCTCCGAAATCAGCAATGGTCGAGCCCCTACCTGCGGACATCGCTCTTGATCAAGCCTACCGAGCCGAATGGCTACGGCGTATGAAGCTGGTTGGCATGCCCGGTCCTGCGACGCTCGAAGAAGTGAACTCTCAAGTCATCGCAGATGCGGCAGCCCCCGTGCTGAGCCCACCGTCAAAGCAACCAGTCTCACAAGAGTTCAAGGCAAGAATCAGGGAGAATTGCCTGACCACCAAGCGTGCCGCGAGTACTCCTGCAAAGTAAGGACAATCCCTCCCACTCCCGACGATTGGGCTTGTCTTGGGTGAAGCAGCTATTCCTAGTGGTTTCGCGGCCTCTTTAGAAAAGTCTTCTATACGGACCTGGTTGCGTTAGCTTCATTTGCCTTAGCCATGTCCGATTCAGGCTCTTGTCTGGCCAGCTGAGCTCAAGATCTAACAGGAGTGCTTCTGTCTCAGAATCCAACGTTGGAAGGCGCTCGTCTTGAAGGGCAAGTAGATGAACGGCAAGCCCAAAGAAGGCATCAAGCGCAGTGATGATCTTGTCTTTGCTCTCAAAAAGGTACATCTTGGCCTCAAAGTACTGCCGGAGATCATCGGCGTGAGCTCCTGCTTTATCTCGAAACCGCTGCATTACTTCTTGTCCAGGCGTGATCCGGCTATTCCATATCTGATCGATGTGGTTCTTTTCCCCCGGATAGAGCAACGTCCAAACGACCCTCAAATTCCGCTCATCCCTCTCGTCACAGAGCGCCATGAAACCTGTCACAGCGACCGTCAGCAGCGTTTCTCTGAATCTATCGGCACTGTGTCCAAGCACGTTTTCAGGAATATGCGCTTCGTTCAGATCCCAGCTCAGTAAGACGACGTGCATGAGTTCAATCAGTTTCAGGCGGAGAACAACGTATTTTCGGACAGCGGCTTGGCGTTGTTGATCGTTGCTCATCGGGCATCTGATTCCTTCTGAGTATCGTAGCTCCGGGTCCACTTAGCCCCACAACTCACATTTGTCGGGGAGGCTGTGAACCGGTTCCGTGCCATCGTTCGCCTGCTTCCATCTGC
>CAXUHM010000040.1:0-29341 GCA_964250935.1 uncultured Terriglobus sp. | reverse complement strand
TCCCCGGAACGCGCGTGATTTGAAACGACACGCTGGACTGAAACGCACCAACATGGCCGGGGTGCACCCGCAGCGTCTCGCCCGGTTGCAGGTCGCGGATGACGAGTTCGCCCGACAACTCAAGCCACGCCGTGCCCTGCCCCGTAAGCTTCTGCAGCAGAAAGCCCGCACCGCCGAAGATGCCCGCACCCAGCGATTGCTGAAAGCCAAGGCCGATCTGCACGCCGGGTGTCCCACACAGAAAGCCGTGGCGGTGAATAAAGTACTCGTCCCGCCCGCTGTGGAGTTCAATAGGCACAATGTGGCCGGGGACCTTGGTCGCAAAGGCGATCTCCCCGGGGTAACCGGCCGCCTGGTACTCCGTCATAAAAAGCGTGCCGCCGCCGGCCATGCGCTTGATCACGCCAAGAAATCCCCCGCCACCGCCGAACTGGGTATGGGTGTTCAGCTGAATGCTTGCCGTCATCCAGCTCAGCTCGCCGGCCTCGGCAAAGACGGATTCACCGGGCTGCAACAGCACCTCCAGCGCGGGCATGGTGGTTCCATGAATGCGGGTCTGCATAAGGGGTCTCCAGGCCGCAACGGGCGGCGATCTCTTCAACATACGCGGTTTGCGCCACGGCAGTTCCCTGCGGTGGCGCAACCCCTGGGTCTGCGCCGGCGGCTGCAGTCGCGTACGGTAGAACGATGCGCATCGGCTACTTCGGCGGCACCTTTGATCCACCACACCGGGCCCATCTGGCCGTCGCAATGGCTGCCGCGCGGGAATTCCGTCTGGATCGCGTGTTGCTTGCGCCGACCGGCAAGCAACCGCTCAAAAAAGCTGAGCCGAAGGCCGCGTATGCCGACCGGCTGGCGATGGTACGTTTGCTGTGCGCTGCCGCATCGGGTGCCGGCGTCCCGGTGGGCAACTCGCTTGTAACCGCAGCACCCGCAGACGTCTTGCAGGCAAGCGAGCTTGATGCTCCGCACCCCGATGGTTCCCCCAACTACACCGTCGACGCGCTCGAGACCCTTCACGCGCAGCTCCCGGACGCCGAACTCTTCTGCATCGTGGGCGCCGACAGCCTTCTTTCGTTGCCGCATTGGAAGCAGCCGGACCGGCTGTTTGCGTTGGCCGAATGGATCGCCGTCTCGCGGCCCGGGTTCTCCCTGGACAACCTTGCAGCCTCTACCTTGACCCCGGAGCAGCACCGTCGCGTGCACCTGCTTGCAGACGTGGAGGACGACACCTCCGCCACAGACCTCCGTGAGCGGCTGCGCGTGGGCGTATCGCCCGGCAGCCGCCTCACACCCGAGGTCATGCTCTACATCTCGCGCATGCGGCTGTACCACCCGGAGCGGTAGCGTGGATTATGCCGGCACGCGGGTCCAAGGGGAGGTCCTGACCACGTGACCGACGGCACTGCACGCAACCCGTACAGCATCCTGCCTGCGCGCGAGCAGGATGTGCGCTGGGCCGCGGCGCTGGGCGCACGGGTGTACGGCGGCGTCGACGTCATCCCGGAAGCGACGATGGTGGAATGGTTTCACAGAAATCCGCACGGCTTTTCGACCTTCTGGTGTGGCAACGCGCGCATCGGGAACTTCGATCTTCTGCCCCTCAAGCCGGCGGCCCTGGACGGCTTTATTGCGGGACATCTGGTGGAACGGGAGCTGCGGGCGGACGACCTGTTTCCAGTTGCGGAGACCGGTGCCGTCCGCGTGCTGCACTTTGAAAGCATTGTGATCGATCCGGAGTTCCAGGGCCCGCGCAGCCGCATGATGAAGCTGTTCCTCCAGTCGTACCTGCAGCTACTCGCGCGCGTCTGTCCACTCCCTCAGATTGAGAGCACGGTTGCCATCGCCGCGTCGGTGCAGGGCGCCGGAGTGCTGCGGCGGCTGGGCTTTTCTGTCGCCGGTGAGGCTTCGGCGCGCATGGACGGACACCCGCTGTACCGCGGAACGGTCGCCGGGTACAGGGCAGCAACGGAGCGGTATTTCCGCGAGGGCCAGGCCGGTGCCAGGTAAACCCGTCAGGCGCGGTGTGCGAACGCGGCGGACGGACCGCCGTCGACACCCGCTTCACCGCCCAGATCCATGGCCGCGATCAGGCCGTCCACCACGGTAAACAGATGGACAACCTCGCCCTCAAACAGAAGCTGCCCCTCGAGGCTTTGGACGACCTGGTGCACCTGCACGCGAACCTTGCCGCCGTCCTGCGCAACCAGCGCAAGCGGGTCGACATGGGGATCGAACTCAGCCCATTGCCGGGTCCAGTAGGCGCGGACCGCTTCCGGTCCAACCACCGTGCCGCCTTCCGCCGCCTTTGGCCAGCTCACGTCCTGCGTCATCAGGGCCACCGCACCGTCCACATCTCGCGCGTTAAAGGCAATGTAGACCTGCCTTACCGTGTTGATGCTGTTGGTGTCGGTCATGGCCCCTCCCGGTGGTTTTTGGATGGTCTAGCTGCGGACGATCGTGCGCAGGTGCAGATCGCGGAGTTGTACATCGGTAGCGGTGCTGGGCGCCTGGCACATCAGGTCCACGGCCTTCGCCGTCTTGGGAAAGGCGATGACTTCGCGAAGACTGGTCGAATCCGTCAGCAGCATGACGATCCGGTCGAGACCCAGGGCAATGCCCCCATGCGGTGGCGTGCCGTACTCCAGCGCTTCCAGAAAAAACCCGAAGCGGCTACGAAGTTCATCGTCTGTCATGCCGAGCGTTCGAAAGATTTCGGCCTGCACTTCTCGCTGGTGGATGCGGATGCTCCCGGAGCCAAGCTCGATCCCATTCAGAACCACGTCGTAGGCCTGCGCGCGGACAGCACCCTTGTCGTGGTAAAGAGCGCCGCTGGCGATGTCTGCCTCGTGGGGCGAAGTGAACGGGTGATGCGCGGCGTCCCACGCCCTGGTCTGCTCGTTGAACTCGTACATGGGAAAGTCGGTGACCCACGTAAAGCGAAAGTCGTCGGCAGTTCCCTTTTTCACGAACAGCCCATGCTTTTCCGCATACTTCCGCGCCAGTTCCAGGCGCAGCCCACCCACCCGCTTGGGAATCCACTGGCGATCGAAGTTCCACACCGGCGCCGTACCAAGCTTCGGCGTCACCACAATCGCAAGGTCGTCCGTCGTAAAATTGCCGCCATGAAAGTGGATGGTCGTCGCATTCAGATGTGCGGCGATGGCCTCGGTAAGTGGCTGAAAGCTCGCGTTGCTACGCAGGCGTGCCAGGTCGAGCACGTCCAGGCCGCTGTCGCCAAAGTAGGCGCGAATCTCCAAAAGGAGTGCCTTGCGCGCGGTGCCGCTAAGCTCGCCGACCGCGGGAATGACAAAGCCGAATACCGGCAGCGCGGGTTCAATGCGCAGGGTCTCGCGCAGTTCGGGTGTCAGCACCTCAGTCAGGTCGGCCATGTGCGGCAAACGCATGTCAGGCTTGTCGATCCCATACCTGCGGATCGCCTCGTCGTACGTCATGCGCGGAAACGGTGTGTGGATTGGCTGGCCGGCAGCCTCGAACGCGGCCGCCAGAAAGCGTTCCGCCACGCCAAAGATCTGCTCCTGCTGCGGAAACGTCATCTCCAGATCGACCTGCGTAAAGTCGGGCTGCCGGTCGGCGCGCAGGTCTTCATCCCGAAAACAGCGCGCAATCTGGAAGTAGCGGTCGAAGCCGCCGATCATGAGCAGCTGCTTAAAAATCTGCGGGGACTGCGGCAGCGCGTAAAACTCGCCCGCGTGCACCCGCGATGGCACCAGATAATCGCGCGCACCCTCCGGCGTCGATTTGGTCAGCATCGGCGTTTCAATCTCCAGAAATCCCTCGCTGGAAAGCTGCGCGCGAATGGCCTGCGCCACCTTGTGGCGGATCAGAAAGTTCTGCTGCATCTGCGGCCGGCGAAGGTCGAGATAGCGGTACTGCAAACGCAGCTCTTCATTCGCAATGGCATCTTCCGCCGGCGAAAACGGCGGTGTCCTTGCGTCGCTCAGCACCAGCAACTCGTGCGCGACCACCTCAACGTCGCCCGTGGAAAGACTGGGATTCGACAGGCCCTCGCCGCGCAGGCGCACACTGCCTACGGCCGCAATCACGAACTCCGGGCGCGCGGCTTCGGCTTTCAGCAGCGCCGCTCCCGATTGCGACTGATCCACAACCACCTGCGTAATGCCGGTACGGTCGCGCAGGTCCAGAAAAATAAGGTCGCCGTGGTCCCGGCGGCGATTGACCCAGCCCATCAGGGTTACGGAGGTACCGGCGTCGCTCGCGCGAAGGTCGCCGCACATGTGGGTGCGCTGGTGCTGGCCGAGAAAGTCGAGAGTCACAATCCCTCCATTCTACGGAGTTTCCGGAGCAGCACTGCAAACCCTGCACCGCACCCATCCCGCAACACCCGCATGCCTCGCCGGCTTTCCGCCCAGCGCACGGTTTACTCCTGGTCGGCGCGCTCGGTGATGCCGACGCACTGGAAAGCGACGGGCAGCGCGGTCTTGCCGTCCGTCTTTGTGCTCCAGGAGATCGCATTGGCCAGCGTGGACGACGCAGCGTGCTCGGCATCCGGAGAATCGACCGGAAGAACGAACTCCTCGCCGCTGCCTGTGTTTGTTGGATCGAACCGCCGAATGGTGACATTAAACTTCTTCAGTTGCATTGCTGCCTCCGCCCTGCTTCGATGCTCGGCACGCCCCCGCAAACAGTCTGTAGGCCCCTCCACATTACCTCATGGCTTGGGCGGCAGCATCACACCTGAGGGTGCAGAGCGTCGCAGCCAGAGGAGATGTCCCCCATGATCGAGACAGTTGGATATGCAAGCAACCATTCCTTTACCGACCTGAAGCCGCACCGGTTCGAGCGCGAGGACGCCAGGCCGCATGAGGTCACGATCGATGTCCTGTTCTGCGGCGTCTGCCACTCCGACGTCCACCAGGTCAAGAATGAATGGGGCAACACGGTCTACCCGTGCATGCCGGGCCATGAGGTCGTCGGCCGGGCGCGTGCCGTGGGGGCAAACGTCACCCTGCATCGTGTGGGCGACCTTGTGGGTGTGGGCTGCATGATCGACAGCTGCCGGCAGTGTGCGCCGTGCCGCGAGGGCGAAGAAAACTACTGCGAGGGACCCAACAGCTGGCTGGCCACCTACAACGGACCCATGGTCCCGGCGCAGAAATCCCCGGAGAAGTCGAACCTGTACGATCGCGACAACACCTTCGGCGGGTACAGCACCGTCCTCGTTGCACCGGAAGACTTTGTGCTCAAAATCCCTGCCGGCATGAAGCCCGAAGTTGCGGCGCCGCTGCTGTGCGCGGGCGTAACCACGTACTCGCCGATGAAGCACTGGGGCGTCAAGGCGGGTGACACGGTCGGCATCGTGGGCTTCGGCGGCCTGGGGGACATTGCGGCCAAGATGGCGATTGCCATGGGCGCCACCGTCACACTGTTCACCACGACCGAGGAAAAGCTGGCGGAGGCCGCCCGCATCGGCGCCCGAGGTGTGATGGAAAAGGATCTGAAGAAGGAGATCGATCCGACAAACCCCCTCACCCGCAGCTTCGACTTCATCCTGAGCACCGTGCCCAAGAAGCACGACCTGAATCCCTTCCTACCCTTGCTCAAACGGGACAAAACCATGGTCGTGTGCGGAGACCTGGGGCCGCTGGAGCCGATCAACAACATGCAGACAGCGGGTCATCGGAACAGCGTGGCCGGCTCGCTCATCGGCAGCATCGCGGAGACGCAGGAGGTCCTCAACTTCTGCGCGGAGCACGGCATCGCGCACGACCTCCAGGTCATCGACATCCATGACATCAACGACGCCTACAAGGAAATCGAGAAAGGCGACGTGCGCTTCCGCTACGTCATCGACATGGCCACGCTCAAGGCGGAAGAAGCGGCATAGCTCCAGGAGAAGGCCACCCGAAATGGGTGGCCATCTTCAACCCGGTTGCCGCGGTTCACGACCCTGGAGAGCCGAAGGTAAATGCCTCGGTGCAGCGCACGACGCACCTATCCTCGCTACTTCGCCGGTCACCCAGTCTTCCTCTCAAAATGCGGGGGTCGACGACCCGGCTTGCTGTCGGCCTCGCGTAAGTTGCGCCGGATACGAGCATGCTTCCTTCACGCCTGCAGGTTGCCTTCATCGCCTTCCGTATCCGACTTATGCGCTGGTGTTGCCCGCTCTTCCAAAGAACGCAGCGCTTCGGTAAGGCCAGCCCTGGCGATTTTCTGCTGTTCATTGGTGGCAAACGTCTTGACGGTGTAGACGTTCTGGGCCGCTTCATCTTCGCCAAGGATGAGGATCTGGCGGGCAATCCGGCTGGCGGCTTCAAAGGACTTCTTTAGGCGAAAGCTGCCATCACCGACCTCGACCGTAAGACCTGCGGACCGCAGTTCTGCAGCAAGGGAAAGCGCAGCGGTATGCTGCGCCGGGCTGAGCGGTGCAACGTAGACGTCGAGCTTCGATTCCCCGGCTTTGTGTGGGTTCGCTTCTTCCAGCGCCTGCAGCGTCAAAATCAGCCGGTCTTCCCCGATGGCAAAGCCGATGCCGGGCGCGCGTGGACCGCCGAGCATCTCGCTCAGGCCGTCGTACCGGCCGCCGCCCAGCAGCGCATTCTGCGTTCCCAGGCCAAGGTCGACCGTGAACTCGAACGTGGTGCGGGTGTAATAATCCAGGCCGCGCACCAGCCGCGGTTGGACGGTGTACGGCACATCGCAGGCGTCGAGCGCGGCAAGCACCTGCGCAAAGTGGTCGCGGGAGGCGTCGTCCAGGTAGTCGGCAATCTTCGGCAACGCATCGATCAGGTCCTGGTCGGCTTCTTCCTTGCTGTCCAGCACGCGCAGCGGGTTGGTTTCGGCGCGGCGCTGGTTGTCGGGGCACATCCTATCCTTCACTGGCGCCAGTGCCGCGCGCAGTGCCGCAACATAGCGGGGGCGATCGGTCGACGAGCCAACGGAGTTGAGCAGCAGCTTCCAGCCCCGAAAGTCATTGGCTTCGCTGGCCCGCGGAATCCCCAGTGCATCCAGCAGGGCCGCAAGCATCTGCAACACCTCCGCATCGCGCAGGGGCGATTCCGCGCCGGAGGATGCGGGCCCGATCACCTCCGCGCCAATCTGGAAGAACTGACGGTAGCGGCCCTTTTGCGGACGCTCGCGGCGAAACTGCGGGCCAATGTAGTACAGCTTTTGCAACTGGCCGGTGTCGCCCAGCTTGTGCTCAATATAGGCCCGCACCACGCCGGCCGTATTCTCCGGCCGCAGCGTAAGCGACTGCGCCTTCTCGCTGGCGGCCCGGGCGCGGTCCTCCCACGTGTACATTTCCTTGCTCACAATATCGGTTTCTTCCCCGACACCGCGCGCAAACAGCTCCGTCGATTCCAGCACCGGCGTGCGAATTTCCCCGAAGTTGTACCGTGCAAAAACGTCCCGGGCGATTCGTTCGACGCGGTTCCATAAGGCAGTTTCAGGGGGCAGAAGGTCGCGTGTGCCGCGGACCGCTTTGATCGTGCTCATTGCTCCCAGTGTATCGGGCAAAGAAAGCCCCATGTCCCGGCACTGGAGACATGGGGCTTTGCATCGGCTGGAGCGAGGCTAGCGCGAGCGACTGTGCTCGCGAATAAAAGCAGCCGTGGTGTCGTGGATCTGCTGCCGCGCTTCCGGGTTCACGTACACCATATGGCCGGTCTGGAAGAACTGGTAGTGCAGGTTCTGCTGCAGCGACTGCGGCATGGGCAGGTGCTTCATCTCGTACGTCGCGCCAAAGTAAAGCGTCCCCAGGTCGAAATAGCCACCCATCAGCAACACCTGCAGGTGCGGACTCTTCTTCATCGCGTCGGCCAGGTCAGGCATCACGTTCAGCGTCCCCTCCCAGCCGGGCTGGATGGGCGATTTGTGCAGAATATTCCAGTGAAAGTCCGGGCCGTCGCTGGCGGAAGGCTTGTACACAAGGTCGCTGCCATAGTGCAGCTCCGTACGGCTGTACTGGTTCATGGCGGCCAGGATCGCCGCGCTGATGGACTGGTCGAACGGGTCGTACTCCGACTCGGTCTTGAATGGCGAAAGCGCGGGCCCCTGGAAGCGGCTGTCCAGCCGGCCCGTCGTCAGGTCGGCATCGGTCTGCAGCAGTGCAGAAAGCTGCGCGCCGCTCATGCGCAGGTTGACCTTGCTCCAGGTAGCCGCGGGAATGCCGGTGTAGCCCGCCAGCCTTGCCGCAATCGCGGCCTTCCGGTCTGCCGGCAGGTCCGCACCCTGCTGCAGCGCCGTGGCATACTCTCCAACGGAGAACGCCTCCACCTCGCGCAGAAACGGCTCAAGCGCTGCCGGCCTGTTTGCGAGCCGGTTGTGGAACCAGGCAGTCGCCGCAAACGACGGCAGGGACAGGAAGTAGGCCTGCTCGGTCCCGGGATTGCCCTCCGGACCATCCGCGGTGTCGTTGAAGTTCAAAATCTGGCTCAGCAGAACCACACCGTTCAGGTCCACGCCGTCGCTCAGCAGGTCGCTTACAACAGCCGAGCGCGTGGTGCCGTAGCTTTCGCCAAACAGGAATTTGGGCGAAGTCCAGCGATTGTTCTTCGACAGCCATTTGCGAATGAACCGGTTAAACGCGTGGGCGTCTTCATCCACACCATAAAAGCTCTTCTCCGCATCCTTGCCCAGCACCCGCGAGTAGCCGGTGCCGGGTGCATCGATAAAGACCAGGTCCGATGCATCCAGCAGCGAAGCGTCGTTATTCACCAGCCGGTACGGGCCGCCATCGGGGTGATCCAGGTCCTGCAGAACCACCCGCCGTGGACCGAACGCGGCCATGTGCAGGTACATGCTGGCCGAGCCGGGGCCGCCGTTATAGATGAACGTGACAGGACGATTTGCAGCGTCGCCGTCGGCGCGCAGATAGGCCGTGTAAAAGATGCGTGCAACCGCGGGCCGATCCTGGGGCTTGGCCGGCAGTTCCATCGCGCTGTCCGTGGTCTGCTGGCCGTCCGGCCGCAGCATCGCATCCTGCGCGTCGGTCGCTCCCACCGTAATGGTGCCGGCCGTGGCATGGTAGTTGATGCGGTTGCCGCTAACCGTCACGGAGCCGTCCGTCACTGCGTCGGTCGATGGCGGCGGTACCGGCTTGGCGGCAGAATCCACGGTCGTGATCGTGGTCGTCTTTGCCGCAGGGACGGCCTGCGCGCCAGCCGGAACACAGGCCGTCCCACCACACAGAACAGCCAGGGCAAGCGGGCAAAAACGTCGCGCGCAAACGCCGCCCAAATCAATCCATCGAGACATCACACCACCTTCCATTTCAGGGCTAGACGCATGATTGCATAGCCCGCACCGAGCGGTGTATCGAGACCCCATGGAGTTGCTCGCTTGTCATTAGACTAAGTCACTTAGCAGACGGTAGGTTGGGAAAGGTTGCGTCTATAGTCAGTGTCGACCCGATTAACTTGGGAGCTCAGAACGTGACGGACCCATTGCCTGCGATGGTCGTTTCGCCTGATCCAGAAGAGGACACCATCAGCGAAAAGCCGAATCGATTGATCAGCGCGCTTTCCTCCGCTGCGCAGGATATGCTCCTCTCCCGTTGCACGGCAGTACCCCTGCCGCGGCGCACTTTGCTGTACTCCGCGCAGGTGACGCCGGAGTTCTGCTACTTCCCCACTTCGGGCATGGCCTCCATCATCTCCAGCATGCAAAATGGCGAGTCGGCAGAAGTCAGCGTCATCGGCAATGAAGGCATCTCTGCCGGCCTGCATCTATTAGGAGCCGGGCAGGTCCCGACAAACTGCGTGATGCAGCTCGAAGGCACCGGCCTGCGCATCCCCATGGACGACATCCGGCGACTGTACGAGACCGTTGAGGAAATCCATCTCCGCATCCTGGAGTGCGTGCAGGGCCAGGCCAATCTCGTCTCCCAGATTGCCGGTTGCAATCGCCTGCACGAGGCAGAAGAGCGGCTTGCGCGATGGCTGCTGATGGCGAGCGATCGGGTCGGGTCAGACGAACTGAACTTCACGCAGGAATTCATGGCAGAGCTGCTCGGCGCTCGTCGTACCACCGTCACCATGGTCGCCGGTGCCCTGCAGCGCAGCGGCCTGATCGAATACAAGCGAGGCCGCGTAAGAATCCTCAACCGCGAGGACCTGAAAACCGCGTCCTGCGAGTGCTACCAGATCACGGAAGAGTTGAACAATCGCCTGTTTCGCTCCTGATGCATCGCGCGGTTACCGCTTCCGGCGCATCGGCAACTCGATTCCCGCATCACATTACAACGATGAGCATCAAGGAACGGCGCGACATTACGGCGCTCGCCAGCCACGGCGGTGCGGGTGTGCTCGTGACCCTGGTGCGCGTCGCGGGATCGTCGTACCGTAGGCCGGGTGCCCGCCTGCTTGCGTTGCCCGACGGCCGCACCGCCGGCACCATCTCTGGCGGATGCCTGGAAGCGGACCTGCTGCGGCAGGCGCACTGGCGGGTGCGCAACGGCGCCATCCTGCATCGGTACGACACAGGCTTTGACGAAATGGCGGAGGTCCCGTTCGGTCTCGGCTGTGGCGGCCTGGTCGACCTCTTGCTGGAGCGGACGGACACGCCGGAAGGCCAGGCCGTGATCGACGCCCTGGCAGCGACCCTTGCCGGGGAAGCCCGCCACCTTGTCACGCGGTTCCCCGGGGAGCGAACGCCGTTGCAGCGCCTGGTTCTGGACCGCGCGGGTGATGTGCTCTTTTGCAGCGAAACCCTCGCCACCGAAGACGTCGTGAGTTTGCGCGCTCTGGCGCTGGGCCGGGTACCGGCTTCCACTGCGGCTCACAACCTCTTTCTCGAACACCTGAAACCGGCGCAGCGGCTCGTGGTCTTTGGTGCCGGCGAAGACGCACGCCCCCTCGCCCGTGTGGCCGCAGAGCTGGGCTGGACCATCATCGTTGCCGATGGCCGGCCGCAGCACGCAAAGGCCGAGCGGTTCCCCCAGGCCCATGCCGTGCTGCTCGCAGAATCAGCCGCCCAGGCCGGTGTCACTGCTCAGGATGCGGTCGTGCTCATGACCCATTCGTTTGAGCAGGACGGGCGTTTGCTTGGCGAGCTTCTGGCCATCAAACCATGCTACCTGGGCCTTCTCGGTGCACGGCAAAGGTCGGCATTGCTGCTGGACCGGGCATCCGTCACGGCAAACATCTCTCTGCGCGACGCCATCGCCGCCACGCATGCGCCCATCGGTCTGGAACTCGGCGGCGACGGACCGGAAAGTATCGCGCTGGCCATTACTGCCGAGATCCAGGCAGTCCTCAGGAACGCCGGAGGCATGCCCCGACGCATGACCGTTGACGATGCGGAGCTCCTGCTGCAACGCTTCGCCGCGCTGCCGCACCCCGTGCCCGTGTGTGCGCTGGAGACTGCCGCGACCCTGCCCCACCCTGCGTTTGGGCAGGAGTTACAGTCGTAGGGGAAAGCCCTGGGCTGGGCGCAAGGGGTCTGCGCCATGGGCAACACGGGTGCATTGTGAGTCAGGAAGGCCAACACCGTTTTGCCGCGCTGATCCTTGCCGCCGGTGCCTCCACCCGGCTTGGGCAGCCGAAACAACTGCTGCACTACCGGGGTGAACGGCTTGTTGGGCGCGCCGTGCGTCTGGCGCGAGAGGCTGGCGCTACCACGGTCTACACGGTGCTCGGCGCCAGCTACCCGCTGGTCCTCGAAGCGGTATCGTCCCTCGTTCCGCCCGTGCGCGTCCTTCTGAATCAGGCATGGAGCCAGGGCATGGGCAGCTCGCTTGCCGTTGGTGCGGCGGCGGCGGCACATGACGGCGCGACCGACCTTCTCGTCATGACCTGTGATCAAATTCATGTAACGGCGGCGCACCTGCTACTGCTTGTGGCGGCCTCCCACCCCGATCGCATCACGGCTTCAGGGTACGGTGGACGTCTCGGTGTTCCTGCCCTGTTCCCGGCCTCCAGCTTTCCTGCGCTGCAGCAGTTGCACGGCGACCGCGGCGCACGCGACCTTCTTCAGCAGCAAGGCGTCCTTTCGGTTCCCCTTGCCGGTGGCGAGATGGATATCGACACCCCGGAGGATTTACAGGCGTTGCGCAGCATCGGCGCCGAAACATTGCCCTAGGCACTATGCTGCATGCTATGACGTCCTCCATCGATAAGGCCCCAGACACTGCCCCAGACACTGCCCCAAATACTGCCCCGGCCCCTGCCCCATACGACCGCGAACGCGCCTGGGCGCTGCTCACAGAGTGGACAGCCTCCGCAAGCCTTCTCAAGCACGCGCTTTCTGTAGAAGTCTGCACCGCCGCGTACGGCACACTGGAAGCGGAACGCCAGGGTCTGACCGGCGAGGAGGCAGAGGCGTTTGTCCTGCCCTACCATCTTGCCGCGCTTCTGCATGACTTTGACTACGATCGGCACCCCTCGCTGGACGAGCATGTCTGGGTCGGCAACCAGGTGCTTGTGGAACAGGGCTGGCCGGAGCCGGTTCGGCATGCCATCCTTGCCCACGCGGAGTACACCAACACCCCGCGGGAAAGCCACCTCGATCGTGCGCTGTTCGCCTGCGACGAGCTTAGTGGCTTTCTGACTGCTTGCGCGTTGGTCAAGCCATCCAAAAGCATCCACGACGTGGAGGTCTCCGGGGTGCGCAAAAAAATGAAAGACAAGGCCTTTGCGCGAGGCGTCCTGCGCGAGGACATCACCGCCGGCGCCGCCCTGTTGGGCTTGGAGCTGGAGCAGCATATCGGCAACTGCCTGCATGCCATGCAATCCAGGGCGGAGATGCTCGGCTTGCAGGGCATCCCGGTAACCTAGGTCAAGGATGCCGGCACCCAGGCCTCGCGTTTTAGCAGCGTGGTACAAAGCACTCGCGTTTTTTCAACCCCATCAGGCAATGTCAACCAGACGCGAGCGTCAAAGATATTGCACGCATCGAAGGAATGAATGGTTTCAGCAGAGAAGCGTGTCGTGGTTGTAGGGTCTGGCCCGGGTGGGCTGGCAAGTGCCATGCTGCTCGCCGCGTCTGGCGTGCAGGTGACGGTAGTGGAAAAACGCGACCACGTTGGTGGTCGTACCTCAAGCTTTGACCAGGAGGGGTTCAGGTTCGACTACGGTCCCACATTCTTTCTGTATCCGCGTGTGCTGAGTGAGATCTTTGCTGCGGCCGGCTACTCGCTCGAGCGTGAAGTGCCGATGAAGCGACTCGATCCGCAGTATCGGCTCATCTTCGGCAGTGGCGGTGAACTCCTTGCAACTGGCGACCATACGCGCATGGAGCAGGCTATTGCCAAGCTTTGCCCTGCGGATGCCAAAAACTTTCAGAACTTCATGCGCGACAATCGGGACAAGCTGCAAAAGTTTTTGCCTTTCCTCGAGTCGCCGTTTGAAAGCTGGCGCGACCTGGTCAAGCCTTCCATGCTGAAGCTCTTGCCCATCCTGGCGCCCTGGCGTTCGCTGGATGACGAGCTAAAGCAGTACTTCAGCGACGAGCGCATTCGTCTCGGCTTTTCGTTTCAGTCCAAGTATCTGGGCATGTCGCCCTTCCGCTGCCCCGGCCTGTTCTCCATCCTTTCCTTTCTCGAGTATGAGTATGGTGTCTTCCATCCCATAGGCGGCTGCGGCGCGGTAACACGCGCCATGTCACGCATCTGCGAAGACATGGGCGTGGAGATCCTGCGCAGCGAAGGCGTGGAGGAGATCTGCTTCAGCGGTCGCAAGGCCACCGGCGTGCGCACCACACGGCGGCACCTGCCCGCCGATTCAGTCGTCATGAATGCCGAGTTCGCCGAAGCCGCGCGCTCCATGATTCCGAAGCACCTGCGCTCACGCTGGAGCGATGACAACATCGCCGCTTCAGACCACAGCTGCAGCACGTTCATGCTCTATCTGGGTATCGACGGGATCTACGACGAGGCAGCCCACCACACCATCTATCTGTCCAGAAATTACAAGGGCAATCTTTACGAGATCGAGAAGGGCCACACCATCTCCCAGGATCCCTCCATCTACGTGCAGAATGCTTCGGTAAGCGATCCCACGCTCGCGCCAAAGGGCATGAGTTCGCTTTATGTCCTTGCCCCGGTGACCCATGCCTGCGGCGGTGTGGACTGGAAGCGCGATGCCGGCCCGTTCCGCGAGCGGGTGCTGGACCAGATGGCAAATCTGGGCATGAAGGACGTGCGCCGTCGCATTCGCACCGAGCGCGTGCTGACGCCGGCAAACTGGGCGGCTGAATTCGCGCTGCACAAGGGCAGCACCTTTTCCATGGCGCACTCGTTAAAGCAGATGCTGCATCTCCGGCCGCACAACCGCTTTGAAGAAACTGACGGGGTCTACTTGGCCGGCGGTGGAACGCACCCCGGCTCCGGTCTCCCCGTCATCTTTGAGTCGGCGCGGATTTCCAGCAAGCTCCTGCTGGACGATCTGGGCGTCAAAAGTGCGTGGAACTTTACCGGGTCCGCCTTTGACCAGTCCCAGTTGCAGGACCGTGATCTCGCGGTGCAATAGCACCGTCTCCAGCCGGGGTTGCAGGACCGGCCGGCGTGTTTCACACTATTCCTCAGGTACGCGTTCCCGGTGCCGCTGCAAGTTGAACTGACCCAGTCTCGTGACGGGTGCACCACAGGAGATTGTCAATGCGTGTTGCAGTAATTGGTTCCGGCCTTGCAGGCCTTTCATCCGCCGCCGTTCTGGCCGCGCGTGGTTATGACGTCGAGGTGTTCGAAAAAAACCCGTGGCTGGGCGGCAAAGCCGCCGTTCTGCAGGAAGAGGGCTTCCGCTTCGACATGGGCCCCACCATTCTCATTCAGCCATCGACGCTGCGCAAAATCTTTGCAGAGGCGAATCGTAATCTTGACGACTACCTGACCATGGTGCGGCTCGACCCATCATGGCGCTGTTTTTTTGAAGATGGCACCGTCATCGACCTCAAGGATCAGACCGATGACATGGTCCGAGAGTTGAACGCCAGGCACCCCGGCATGGGCGACAAGTACCGCGAGTTCATCGGTGTTTCCGAACAGCTGCACCACATCAGCGACCGCTTCTTCTTCTGGAAGCCCATCGGCAGCATGATGGACACGCTGGAAATGCGTGGCATGTTCGACCCCGCCGTCCTGAAAGACGTCATGAAGATGCGGCTCGGCAAAACCGTGTCCGGCGTCATTCGCGAGTACATCAGCGACGCAAACACGGCGCAAATGCTCGACCACTTCGTCCAGTACGTCGGTTCGTCGCCGGATGCATCCCCCGCCATCCTGTGTGCGATCGGTCACATGCAGACGGAGCAGGGCATCTGGTACCCCATGGGCGGAACTCGCGCCGTGCCGGAGGCGCTGGTAAAACTGGGCACGGAACTCGGCGTCAAGTACCACACCAACGCCGACGTCAAGCGGATCGACACGCGCCTGGTTGCGGGTCTGCCCGTCGCCGATGGCCTGACCTTGACAGGTGGCGAACACCTCAAGTTCGACGCGGTCGTGAGCAACGAGGATAGTGTGCGCACCCACCGCGAACTGCTCGAGGGCAGCAGTGCATCGGCCAGCTTTGACCGCAAGAACAAGTACGAGCCCGCATGCAGCGGCGTTGTGCTCTACCTTGGCCTCAATAAGCGGTATGACCACCTGGCGCACCACGACTTCGTCTTCAGCCGCGATCCGCATGAAGAGTTTAATGCCATCTATACCCTGGGCATCCCGGCGCCAGACCCGACCTGCTACATCGCATCGACCAGCCGCACGGAACCGGAAACCGCGCCTCCAGGTGGCGATGCGCTCTACGTGCTGGTACACACGCCCTACCTCCGGCCCAACCATGACTGGCGAGAGATGTTCCCCGGCTACCGGCAGGTCATTCTGGACAAGCTCAAACGGACAGCCGGCATGGAAGACATTGAGGAGCGCATCGTCTTCGAACGCGCTCTCACGCCGCAGGACATCCACGAGCGCTACCGCGTCCTGAACGGCGCAATCTATGGCCTCAGCAGCCATGGCCGGTTCAACGGCGCCTTCAAGCCATCCAACGTCGTTCGCGGCATCGAGGGTCTGTTCCTCTGTGGCGGCGCGGCTCACCCCGGCCCGGGCATGCCCATGGTCATGCAGTCCGGCTGGATCGCCGCGGACGCACTCGACCGTCAGTACCAGGCCGGCAAAAAACAGTCGACCGACGGTTCGCGGCAGGACGTCGAACAGCTGCAATACAAGGGCATGGAAGCAGTCACCGCAGCCTAGGCAACAGGTCCGAGCAGCAGGTTACGAGCCAGGCAAAGGCCCATTCGGTAATTTCGAATGGGCCTCTGCCATGAGCCGGCGGTCCCCGCCTGCATCCTCCCCGCTCGTTTACAAAATCACCTTGGACTTAGTCCGAGCAGTGCGTCCATCACTGCGCGATCAGGGGCGTTCTGCGGCTCCGGTCGAAGCGCCTCGTGGTATCAGCATGGCGCAATCTGTCCAGCGTAGGAGACAACAGGCCCGCGTCCCGGGCCACTCCTACCATCGAGAAGCAGCAATCCCACCTCCGCTGCTTTGGAGATCTCACATGACCGCCAATCGAGACACGTGCATCTTTATCCTTGCGGCAGCAACCCTGCTGAGCGTGACACCACTGCTGGCACAGGCAACTTCAGACAGCGACAGGCAATTCCTCACAGCCGCTTCGCAAAGCGACTACACCGAGATGAAGTTCAGCCAGCTTGCCACGGAGAAAGCGACAAATCCCCGCGTCAAGGCCTTTGCGAACAAGATGCTTGCAGACCACAAAACGCTTGAGGTCGACATGACCCCGTTCGCGAACAGGCTAGGCGTTACGCCGGTAACGACACTCGATGAGGCCCACCAGGCCAAGTTCGATGCCCTGAACGGCATGTCCGGCAGCGACTTCGATCGAACCTACATGATGGACATGGACGCGGATCACCACAAGGCTCTCGACGCCTTTAAGGCAGAGGAGGCTTCCACCACCGATCCCGCACTCAAGTCCACCGTTGCCAAAGGCGAAAAGGTCGTCGCCCAGCACACCATGATGGCGGACCGTGCCATCAGGATGATGGGTGGCACACCCGCAGGAACCTAGTCGCAGGCAGCACCATACGCTTTCAACGCGTCCGGACCTCCCGGGCGCGTTACGCTTTGGTATGGCTTTTCCCATCGCACCGCCGCTGTTGCCCATGCTCGCCAAACGCATCGATGCCCTGCCCGCTGAGGGTGATTTCCAGTTCGAGCCGAAGTGGGACGGCTTCCGCACGATCGTCTTCCGCGATGGAAACGACCTGCTCATCCAGAGCCGCGATGGCAAGCCGCTTGACCGCTATTTTCCGGAGCTGCACCCTCCCCTGCTTGCACAGCTGCCGCAGCATTGTGTGCTGGACGGCGAAATCGTGATGCCTCGTCCCGCCGGGCACGGCACCAGCCTCGACTTTGAAACCCTGCAACTGCGCATCCACCCGGCGGCAAGCCGCATCAAGCTGCTCAGCGAGACCACCCCCGCGTCCATCGTGTTCTTCGATTGCATGGCCCTGGGTGACCGCGACCTGCGCGACATGCCCATGGCTGGGCGCCGGCGAGAACTGGAGGCGGTGCTTGCCCACGCCGCCGCTCCCCTGCACCTGACCCCTGCGACAGAAGACCGTACCGTTGCAGCCGACTGGTTTCGCCGCTTTGAGGGTGCGGGCCTCGACGGCCTCATCGCCAAGCCGCTCGCGGGCATTTACGCACCAGACAAGCGCACGCAGTTCAAAATCAAGCACGAGCGCGATTGCGACTGTGTCGTTGCCGGCTTTCGCTGGCACAAGAACGGCGATGGCACGCACATCGGCTCCCTGCTGCTGGGCCTGTTCGATGATGCCGGCACGCTGCAGCATGTGGGCGTGTGCGCCAGCTTTACCACCACAAAGCGGGCTGAGCTTGTGGAATTTCTCGCACCCTACCGCGAGCATGCATTGCGCGATCACCCCTGGGCGCACTGGTCCGGGTCAGACAACCCAGCGGCCACTGAGGACCGCATGCCGGGTGCGAAAAGCCGCTGGAACAGCACCAAGGACCTGAGCTGGCAGCCGCTGCGGCCGGAGCTGGTGGTGGAGGTCGCCTACGAACACATGCAGGGCAAGCGATTTCGGCACCTGGCCCACTTTCGCCGGTGGCGCACAGACAAGCCGCCCGCGGCCTGCACCTACGCGCAACTGGAAGTGGTGCCGCCCCAGGAGCTGATGGAGTTGTTCCCCTGAGACACCGAACGGCACCCCCTGTTTTCGCGGATGCCGGCGCGCCTGAACGCAGCCTGCGCAGGACGCTGCCGCTCCTGCGCATCGGCAGCCTGTTAACCATGACCGGCGGATACCTCGACGCCTATGCGTGGGTCGCGCACGATCACGTCTTCGCCAATGCCCAGACCGGAAACGTCGTCTTCTTCGGCCTTGGCCTGGCGCAGCGCGATTGGCTGGGTGCGCTCAGCCATCTGCTACCGGTGCTTGCCTTTACGCTGGGTGTACTGGTGTCGAAGCTGCTGGGCGTCGGGCCGCTCAAGCACACCTACGGTGCAACCGTCATCTGTCTTGCAACGGAACTGGTCCTCCTGTGCACGCTCCATGCCGTTCGCGGACGCCTGCCGGAGAGCTGGTTCGTCCCCCTCATCGCTTTTGTCGTTGCTCTGCAGATCACCAGCTTCAGCGAACTCGGTCCGTTAACCTTCAACAGCGCCATGACCACAGGCAACCTGCTCAATGCCATCACCGGCATCTTTGCCTGGCTGCATCACCGCGACCCGAACGGCGGTGTCCGCGGCATCCTTGCCACCTGTATCGTGCTCAGCTTTACCGCGGGTGCGTGCCTCGGCGGCATCTGCACCCGCCGTTTTCCGGGCAATGCGCTCGTTCCCTGCATCGTGTTGCTTGCCACGGCACTCGCACTCACCTGGCGTCAATCGCGCCTCAACCCCCAACAGTCCTAAGGGCCACCGCTCGGCTCTATTGCACCACCAGCGTGAGCTGGATCGTGGTTGCCGTTCCACTGGCCGGAGTCACCGTAATGGGCACCATGTAGGTGCCGGGTGCCGTCGTTTTGCCGGAATCGGCACAACCCGCAAGGGCGGCCATCCACCCGAAGCTGACCATCCCCAGCACCACCATCACGAGTTTTCGGCATCCGCGCCTGCGCGAAAACAACGCGCCCAGCCCAAAGAGGGGCAGCAGCACTGCCGCAATCGTGTTGTTGGTGTGGATCGTCACCGTCGCCGTCTGCGCCGTGCTGGAGCTGCTGGTAAACGACAACGACGCCGGAGCAATCGCACAGCTCGCATACGTAGGCACGCTGCCGCACGCCAGGCTCACCGCCCCGGCAAATCCATTCGCGGGTGTCACCGTCAGGGTCGACGTCGCCGTCGCACCGGCCTGTACCGTCACACTGGTCTGTGACAACGCCGCCTTGTAGCTCGGCGAAGGCGGCGTAACCAGCGCTGCTGCGGCCGCTGCAATCAGGTGGTGCCCCGCGGTGGTCGGGTGCAAACCATCCCAGAACAGATAGGTGTCCGGGTTCACCGTGAAATTTGCCTGGGACGACGACGTTACGTTGGTCAGGCCGCTTGCCGCCGGCGCTCCCACCACGCTGCTGAACAGGGAAAAGACGTCGAGCAGCTTGACGTTCAGGCTCGTATTCGTCGCCAGCATCGCCACGCCAGAAGCGACAGCTGCATTGAAGGCCTGCGCGCCCGCCGTTGCTGCGGCGGCATTCGCGGTCGTATTCAGCCGTGGAATATCCCCGAGCGGTGGAAGATTTACCACCAGCAGGTTGGTGGTACCCGCCGCAATCAGCCGCTGGATCGCCGCCATCTCGTTCGTTGCAGCCGTCGTAATGTCGGCGGACGAGGTTGCATTCAGAAGGTCGTTGGCTCCCGCCCACACCACGACCAGCGTTCCCGCAGGAACCGCCGGGTGCCCGGTCAGGTAGTCCGTCACCTGCTGGCCCAGGTTGTCCACGTTCACGGCAACCCCTGTGGTCAGGTTCAGCGTACTCGTCCCGGTGCCGGTGTATGCGTAGCCGTAGGCGTAATTCGTGCCGCCGTCCAGCGAATTCACCACCGCAGGCTTGGCCGCAAACGTCGCCGCTAGCTGCTCAATCCATACCCCGCTATACAGTGTTGCCGCGGGCAGCGTGTCTTTGCCATCGGTAAACCGGCCATCGGTATAACCGGCGGTCGGCCCGGGCACGCGCACGCCGTACTTGGCCTGGGTCAGGTGGGCCACGTTCCCGGTGTCGGACAACGAATCGCCGAAAATCAGGATCGACGTATACGTCTGGCCATAGGCACAGGGTGCCACCAGGCAAAGAACGAACAGCACAAACCAGCGGGACACGGCGGTCATGGGGAGCAATCTCCTGCGACGGCATTGCAATAGGAACGATCAACAGCGATGTTGGTGTGACGAATCCTACCACCCGCACCCACGCGCGACAATACGCCAAAAGCACGAGTTGCCGGTGCCGTTGCTAAAGCGGGAAGTCGCGCCGCCAACCCGAGTTCCCGCCCCGAGTCCACCGAATCACCGCTACACCCCACCACCACCTACCTGCGGATCCTCAGCGCGAGCTGCACCACCCGCGGATCCGTGGTGGTCGCCGTAATGCTGCCGAATGCAGGTGCCCCAAACGACCCGTTCGGCTGCGCAAACGCCGGCGTGTTCGTAATGTTGAACAATTCCGTGCGCAGCTCGGCATCCCACTTTTCCGCAAAGGCCGTGTGCTTGACCAGCGCAAAGTCCAGGTCGCGGAAAGCCGGTCCACGCACCGGGTTCCGCGAGGCATCGCCAAAGGTAAACTGCGGTGCTGTCGCAAACGCGGCGGTGTTGAAGAACTTTGCCGGTGTGCGCAGCGCAGGTGCGAATGCGGGCTGCCCGACCAGGTTGGGTCGCTGCAGCGCCACGCCAAGCGCGCTGTTGTTGTTTGTCGCCTGCGTCACCGTCACCGGCATGCCGCTCTGCATTGTGTAAATGGTGTTTGCCGACCAGCCCCCCAGCAGCACGGTGGCAATCCCGTGACCGCGAAAATCCGCAAAGCTATACGTCGATGCAAACGTCAGCACGTTGGGCATGTCGCCGTTCGAGCTGTCGCGCTCCAGCAGCGGGCGAAACGTGTCCGCCGCAATCAGTGAGCTCGTATTGGGCGACGACAACACCGTGGAGGAGAACACCGACGACGCATCGTCGATCAGCTTGGAATGCGTGTAGCTGAACAGGAAGTAGAGTCCACGCGTTACCCGCTGTTCCACCTTTGCCTCAATCGCGTTGTAGTTCGACTGGCCGGTGTTGTTGCGGTACGTCGCGACATTCTGAAAGCGCGGGTACGGCTTCAGCAACTGCGCCGCCGCCACCGTTTTGCCGCCAATCGTGCTGCTGGTCGGCACCTGCCCGTAGTAGGGGTTTGCGACCTGCGCGGTCAACGATGCAGGGTTCGTCAGGCCCTGCGCAATCTGCGCGTCCGAAAGCTGGTTCAGGTTGGAGTCGGGAATGCCGACGTGCACAATATGCGAACCGACATAGGCCACATCGAAGTTCAGGTTGTTCGTGACCTGCCGCTCAAACGCCAGGTTCCATTGCTGGCTGTAGCCAGACCCCGCCTGCCGATTCACGGTATACACGCTTTGGCCCAGACCGGCGTTGGCGGTCAGCGGAATGGGCGCAACCGTCGGCCCGCTGGAAAGCCGCAGCGCCGCGTTGTAATTGTCCTGCGTCCTCTGCTGCACATTCTGAATGAACGGGTATTGCGGCGTGGTAAACGGCGTCGTAATGCCGCTCTGGTCGATAAATACAATGCCGAAACCCGCACGGATCACATTCTTCTGGTCGATGCTGTAGGCCAGGCCGATCCGTGGCGCGACGTTGCCGTAGTGCAGTTCGCGCGCGCTCCGGCTGTTGCCATTCACGCCCAGGTAGTCCAGCTGCTGGGTGGCCAGGTTAAAGATCGCACCCTGGTTGTGCGTCTCGGTCGAGGGCAGGTGCAGGCTCCAGCGCAGCCCCAGGTTCAACGTCAGGTTCTGCGAAGCGCGCCAGTCATCCTGGCCAAAGATCTCGTAAATGTAGTCGCGCGGGCGGATGGTGCGCTGTTGCAGGTCGATCGAAAAGGTATCGACCTGCCCCAGCAAAAAGCTGGCCAGCGCGTTACCGCCGGTGCTGCTCGCGCTTGTCGCCGTCTGCGTGTCGGTACCGGTCGTGGTAAAGGCAAACGAGCCCGTCGGGTTTGGCGGGGAGATCGCGTTCAGTTCATAACGACGCGCGTCCACCCCGGCCTTCACGCTGTGTGCACCGCGGGTGTAGATGATGTTGTCCACAATCTCACCCACGGCCGTCTGGTAGTGCGCGTTGGTGCTTGCAGCCGGCCCCAGCTGCTGGAAGCCGGTGACGGTAAACAGCGGCAGTGCATTGTTAAACGCCGCGTTCGTCGGGATGCCGGGAATGCCCAGCGCGGCGGATGCCGTGTTGCCGAGAGAGGTGCCCTGCTGCGTGTTCCCGCGCCGCGTGTACCCCAGGCGAAACTCATGTGCAAGCCGCGGCGTAAAGAGGTGTGTTTCATTAAAAACTGCCTGCTGGCCCAGCACGTTGGTCAGGCCCGTCACACCGCCCGTCCCAATCACCGTGCCGGTAATGGCGCCCGATCCATCGGCCAGCGGTGTTGCGGGCTGCTCCACCTCACTGTAGTAGCTGTACCGCGCAAAGGCGCGGTCGCGGTCGCCGCGCGCGCCATCCACGCGAAAGTCAAACTGGTTCTGGTGATCGTCGTCGTTGGCCGTGCGCGTGTAGTTGTTTGCGGCGCCGGCCAGGTTCGGAACCGGGTAGCGCTGCAGCAGTGCCAGCGCAATCGGGTCAAAGCCGCGCGGGATCGTATCGCCCGCAAATTCCGTGCGGATGATGCGGCCGTTCACCGTACGCGTCGTCGTCGGGTCGTAAATTCTGGACACACCGCTGAAGTTGCCGGCACGCTCCGCCAGGGTGGGTACGGTGGAGATGCGCGTCACCCCCACCCGCTGCTTGATGCCCTGGTAATCCGCAAACACAAACAGCTTGTCGTGGATTACCGGCGCGCCCACGGTCGCGCCAAACAGGTTGCGTCGATACTCCGGTTTGCGTGCCGTGGCGCTGGCAAAGTAATTGCGCGTGTTCAGATCTTCATTGCGAAAGAACTCATACACACTGCCATGAAGGTCGTTGGAACCGCTCCGTGTCGCTACATTGACCACACCTCCGTTAAAGCGGCCGAACTCCGCCGGCACGTTGTTGGCGGCAACGGTAAACTCCGCAATGTCGTCGACGATGGGAAAGAACGCCACCTGTCCCGGCTCCGGCTGCAGCGCGCTGATGCCGTCGTACAGGTACTCATTCGTGCGTGGCCGGCCACCGTTGATGCGCGGCAGCAGCGTGCCTGGCGGCAACTCCACCCCGGGCGCAAGCTGCGTCAGCTGGATGAAATTGCGCGAATTCAGTGGCAGCGCAATGACCGTCCGGCCGGGGATCGTCGTCTGGATGTCGGACGTGCTGTTCTGCAGCGGTGGCGCGTCTGCCGTAACGGAGATCGTCTCGTTGGCGGAGCCTGCCTTGAGTGCAAGATCGAGCCCGACCGTCTGGCCGGTCGTCACCGTCACGCCACTGCGCTCGGTATGCGCAAACCCCGCGCTGTCGATACTCAGCATGTAGCGACTCGAAATCAGGTCCGGAAAGTCGTACGTGCCGGCAGAGCTTGTCGTCGTCGTCTGCCGCACGCCGGTGTTCATGTCGGTCAACACCACGCGCGCGCCGCTCACGGTCGCACCGGATGCGTCGGTCACGCGGCCCTTCAGGTCACCCAGCACCTGCGTATGTCCAATGGCCGACAGGGCAAGGCACGCTGCCGCCATCGCTGCGCCATGGACCATCAATTTGAACGAGGTCATGCCTTCAACTTTATTCGATTCGATTCGCATAGGCAATGCGAGTTGCCGACGTTCGGGAAGTGACACGGTGCAGCCAGAAAGCTTAGCCGTCCATGCGCTCGATCATCACATCGGTGCTCTTGATCAGCGCCGCGGCCGTGTCGCCCTTCTTCAGGTTCAACTCCCGCGCGGCGTCGGCGGTAATGATGCTGGTAATCTGGCCTTCCTCAATCGCCAGCACCACCTGTGCCAGCAGCCCCTCAATGCGGACCGAGACCACCTTGCCCAGGATCTGGTTGCGGCCGCTCACCCGCCGAAAACGTTCCCGCGATTCGGTCGAAGGCTTGGTCTTGTCCTTTTCCAGAAACGGCTTCAGCATCGAGGTGGCGATGCGGTGGTGACCGCCGGCCGTGCGCACCGATTTAATCTTGCCCGCCAGGATCCACTGCTTGATCGTGGGATAGCTGATGCCGAGCATGTGCGCGGCTTCCCGGGGCGTGAGCATCGGTACCGTCGTAGCCATAGCTCTATTCTGCTCCATCCCCTGCTGCAGGCTTTACAGGCTAAGCATCCGCAACGCCGCTCACCGGCAACGCCGCGCACCGGCAACGCCGCGCACCGGCAACGCCGCTTGCCGTCAGGCGGTCAAAGTCGCAGGCATGCCCACGTCCGCCAGCAGTGAGTCCCGCACCCGCCGGATGTGCGCCCGTGTCACCGCGCAGGCCGCCTCGCGATCCTCTGCGGCAATGGCCTCGCACAGCCGCCGGTGCGACTCCGGCGTGTCTGGCGACGTAAGCCGGTAGGTTTGGCAGCGGCACAGCCACAGTTTGTTCTGGATGTTGTCATGCACCCGCACCAGCTCCGCGTTCCCCGTCGCCTGCACAATGGCCGCGTGGAAGCGAATGTCTTCCGCGATGTAGTCCTGCTTGTGATCGGCTTCCAGCGCCGCAACCGTGCAGGCGACGCTGTCGCGCAGCCGTTCGACCAGGTCCGGCGTAATCTGCACGATGCTTGCGGCAAACACCTCCAGGCCCTCGCGCAGCTCATACAGGTCGGCAATTTCTTTTGCCGAAAAGTTGTATAGAAAGGCCCCGCGCCGCGCCTCGATGCGCAGCAGGCCCTCGCTCTGCAGCGTGTTCAGCGCCTCGCGCACGGGCGATTTGCTGATGCCCAGCTGCTGGGCGAAAAAGTCCTCCGTAAAGCGCGACTGGGTATTAAAACTGCCGCTCAGAATTTGCCGCTTGATGGAACGGTGGGCATGCTCCGTCAGGTTACTCGCGGAGAGCTTCTGCAGCGACTCTGGTTCCTGGATCATCATGCGTAAACTTCCTGGGTGAAATCGTTGCGGTGGCGCGGCTTTCCACGCTTGTCGAACATGGTACCTGCAAGCGTTGGCAACGAAAGAGAAAGTTTGCGGCAATCCACGCAAACCCGCCGGCAGGTGCTTCCCATCTGCCGTAGCATGGGCAACATCCCCCGCAATCCTCAGGAGTCCCACATGCCGTCGTTCCACCCTGCGACAACCTCGCTGCTTGCGCTTGCCGTGCTGGCCGTCTGCCCTGCCCTCCACGCGCAACATGCACCCCCGCGGCAGGACTTCGCCGCCGCCGGCACCCCACTCGTCGCGCAGCCCGCAGACCCAGAGGTAACCGCGGCCCTGCGGCAGGTATCGCCGGACGCCATCCGCTCCAACATCACCCGGCTGGTCGCGTTTCACAACCGCTCCACCCTTTCCTCCACTGAGACCGACCTGCCGCCAGCCACCGGCGTGCTCGCCGCCGCCGACTATATCCAGGCGCAGTTCGAGCAGATCAGCGCGGCCTGCGGCGGCTGCCTTGAGGTAAAGGTCGACGCGTTCATCGAACCGCCCGCCACCGGTCCCCGCGCCCGCATCCTCAAGCCCACGCCCCTGCGCAACGTCTACGCCATCCTGCGCGGCACAGACCCCGTGGCCAGCAAACGCATGTACCTGGTGACCGGGCACTACGACACGCGCAACTCCGACAACTTCAACACACACGACGAAGCACCCGGCGCCAACGACGACTCCAGCGGCACGGCCGTCAGCATGGAGTCCGCACGCATCCTCAGCAAATTCAAATTCCCCGCCACCCTCGTCTTTGTCGCCGTCGCGGGCGAGGAGCAGGGCCTCAACGGCTCCCACCACCTCGCACAGCTGGCAAAGGACCAGGGCTGGCAGCTGGAAGGCGTCCTCAACAACGACATCGTTGGCGGCGACACCACCCCCGGCGACACGCTGCAGGACAAGTCGCGCGTCCGCGTCTTCAGCCAGGGCCTGCTGCCCACCACGCTCGACCAGGCAAAGCAGATGCTCTCCCTTGGCCTGGACAACGACACCCCCTCTCGCGAGCTCGCGCGGTCGGTGCTCGATGCCGCGCGCACCTACTTCCCCGCCTCCCCGCGCCCCACACTCAAACCGGTCATGGAACTACGCCTCGACCGCTTCCTGCGCGGCGGCGATCACAAATCCTTTTCCGACGACGGCTTTGCTGCCGTCCGCTTCACCGAATGGCGCGAGAACTTCAACCACCAGCACCAGAACGTCCGCTCCGAAGGCGGCGTGGAATACGGCGACCTCCTCAAGTTCGACGACTTCACCTACATCAGCAACGTCGCGCGCCTGAACATGGCCACGCTTGCGACCCTTGCGCAATCCCCCGGCGAACCGCACAACGTCCGCGTCGTCACGGCAAACCTCGACAACAACAGCACGCTCAAGTGGGATCCACCCACCGCATTCCACGGCAGGGTAGGCTACCAGATCGTGTGGCGCGAAACCGCGGCAAGCGACTGGCAGTTCAGCACCAACGCGGCCGCATTCCCGGCCACCGGCAAGGATGCCTCCGCAACGGCCGCCACCCTTCCCGTCTCCAAGGACAACGTCTTCTTCGGCGTGCGCGCCTGCGATGGCGCGGGACACTGCAGCCCCGCCGTCACACCCCTGCCGGAACGCCCCTGACCTGGTGCACCCGCAACACACCGGCTCCGCATGCACCTTGCACGAAAGAAGCTCGTACTGACCAGCCCTGTACCTTTCGCAAAAGACGCCGATGAACTCTCCATTTACTTTGGCAGCGCAAACGGAAAGCGAGCAACAGCAAGCCTGCTTTTCACGCTCTTACCAACTGACGGAAGACTCAGCGATGCAGGAAGTTCATGATGGACAGTGTGGTCTGTGCGGTCACTTTGGAGAGAACCACGGGAAGACCGACATCCTGGTCAGCATCAAGACCAGCAAGGAAGCGGACGTCGTCTTCATCGACGAGTGTGGTCACCCGCGCCTCTCGGGCTTGCACCTCAAGGTAACCCCGATCAGCGGCTGCGATGGCTTTATCCCGGCACTGGCTGCGTAAGCACAGCATCCATGCCGTAGCAGCATTCGTCGCATGAGGGTGCGGCGAGGTACAGGAGGAATACGCCCGGTGCGTATTCCTCTTGTGCGTTCCGCCCCTGAAATGGGAACCCGAAACATCCGTCTCTCAAAGTGGCCCGGTGTACGTCCCCGTTCTTCCGCTTGGGCATAACTCCTGCAACGGGCACCTGCGGCATTGGGGGTGTTGTGGCGTGCATGGGCGTTGGCCCAAGGTCTTGACCAGCTGGTGATGGTCGTCCATCGTCACAGCCGTCCAAGCTGCGGGCGCAAGCGCCATCAGCACGGTCTCCACCTGGCGCGGCGTGCTCGCAGCCGGTGCAAAGCCAAGTCGAATCGACACGCGCTGGTGGTGGCCATCGACAGAAAGGACGCGCCGTCGCAGCGAGGAAAAATTCGCCACGGCCGCACTCACCTGCGACCCGATGCCGGGAAACTGCTCCAGCCAGGCACGGATCTTCTCCGTGCGATACTCCGCCAGAAACTGGAGCGAAAGCCTGCCGGTGCGCGCCGTGATCTGCTCCAGTGTGGCTTTCAGCTGCGGCGCCTTTCGGTCGGCAAAGGTTGCAAGTGCAATCGTTTCCTCAATCTCCGCCACCGGCGCCTCGCGCAGTTTGTCCCAGCACACCTCGTCCCAGCTGTGCGGCCCACGGGGCCAGCCGTCGTAGCGTTCGCGCAACGAGCGCAGGGTCCCGTGGCTCTCCGGCGTCTTGGTGCGCGCACTGCACAGGGAGTAGATCAGTTGCGTTAGCGGGTCCCACACCTCGCGCGCCGCGGGCTGTTCATAGCCCTGCAGCAACAGGTCGTGCACCCTCACCAGGCGCGCAGTCTGCTCGGCAGAGCCGTCTGCCGCATCGGGCGCGGGCAACACGGCCGCTTCAAACAGGGTCGGCTGTTCCCCCGGCACGTTTCCAGTCCAGCTCGTCACACTCACACGTATTGGACGCACAGCTTACCGCGCACGAACCCCACGCTGGGCGGGATCCGCGGAGAGCCTTTGCTGCCGCGTAGGTTGCTGCACGTGGCGGTGGGGCAGATCGGTATGAGTGGAGCGAGGAGCCGTGGGGACGGATCAAAAAGACACTTCCAGGCACGCTTCCAGAACACGCTTCCAGAACACGCTCAAGGTCGATTGAAGCAGGTGGGCCCGACGGCGGTGGACAACCGGCACTTCGTGCACCGTACCCTGCGGGTGTGCGATCCGGTGCACGTTGGCAGCATCTGCTGGGCCGTTACGGCAGGTACGGAACGGTACACCCGCGCTTCATGCATTGGCGCAGCCGGCGTGTGGGAGCGCATCTTCGCCGGTCTGTGGCAGACAAGCCGAACCAGTACTTACGGATTGCCTCGACCATCGCGTGGGTTCATCGGGAAGCGGCGGTGAACCGCGAAAGGAGCTTCGTCGGCCCGGCTCTGGGCGCCCCCAAGAGGTGGATGGAGCACCAGGGTCTACCTGCTGGCGGACGCAGCCGGTCTGCCAGTCGCCTCCCCCTGACGCGACGGCGTCTCCACGTCTAAATTTGTGGCTTTAGCCACGAGGTTTTGTAGCTTTAGCCACGAGGTTTTGTGGCTTAGCTATAAGGTTTTGTGGCGTTAGCCACTAGGTTTGTGGCTCCAGCCACCGAGATAGAGAAAAAGCCTGCCACAAAGCAGCTTTAGCCACGGACAGGTTTTGTGGCTTAGCCACTAAGAGAGAAATCTGCCACGAAAGCGGCTTCAGCCATTGTAGGTTTTCGTGGCTCTAGCCACTGAGATAGAGAACGAGCCTGCCACGAAAGCCACCGAGATATTTTGTGGCTTTAGCCACCGAGATAGAGAGCCCGCCACAAAAGCGGCTTCAGCCAAGAATAGGTTGCGTGGCTTTGGCCACCGAGAGCGAGAAAGAGTCTGCCACAAAGCGGCTTTAGCCATTGAGAGGTTTCGTGGCTTTAGCCACTGAGATAGAAAGAGCCCGCCACGAAAGCGGCTTCAGCCGCTGATAGGTATCGTGGCTTTAGCCACGAGATAGAGAACAAGATAGAGAACGAGCCTGCCACGAAGCGGCTGTAACCTCTGATAGGTATTGTGGCTTTAGCCGCCGAGATAGAGAAAGGGCCCGCCACAAAGCCGCTTAGCCGCT
>CAXUHM010000039.1:0-30951 GCA_964250935.1 uncultured Terriglobus sp. | reverse complement strand
GCTTCGGGGGGGGCCTTTGGGCGGCCGCTTCTGCGTTTCAGGGTCGTGCAGACTGCGTCTATGCTTAGAGCTGCAACGTGCAGACCAGCCCCAAATCCTCGACTCGCCCCCCCGTTGATGCCAGCGCCACGCCGGTCATGCGGCAATATGCTGCTGCCAAGGCGGCGCATCCGGATGCCCTTCTCTTCTTCCGTATGGGCGACTTCTACGAGCTGTTCTTTGAAGATGCGGTGGTGGCCGCCCGTGAACTTCAACTCACGCTGACGGCACGCGACCGGGAGAAATCGATACCCCTTTGCGGCGTACCCTACCACGCTGCGGAAAACTACCTGCAAAAGCTGCTGCGTCGTGGCTACCGCATCGCCATGTGCGAGCAGGTGGAAGATCCAAAGCTCACCAAGACCATTGTGCGCCGTGAAGTGACTCGTGTCCTGACCCCGGGCACCGCCCTCGACAATGGCCTTGGCGCTTCAGAAAACAACTACCTTGCCGCACTCACCGTTGCTGCCAAAGGCGATGCTGCCGGTATCGCGCTGCTTGACCTGTCCACCGGCGAGTTCCGCACCGCCGAGTTCCGCGGCAAAACCGCGCTGGCGCAGGCGTGCGAAGAAGTTGCGCGCAGCCGCGCACGCGAGCTCTTGCTTGCCCAAAGTTTCCGTGCGGGTATCACCCAGCCAGCGCTTGACGGGTCGGAACCACGCAATGTGGAAGGTAACGACGCCTTTGCCGACATGCTCTCATCTGTCCGCACTAGAACACCGCTGGAAGATTGGGTATTCACCGCAGAGTACGCCGTTCCCCTGCTTGAGGGTCATTACCGTATGCCCTCGCTCGACGGCTTCGGCCTTGCAGGCCGCTTGCAGGCCGCTGTTGCCGCAGGTGCAATCCTGCATTACCTGCGCCAGACTCGCAACGAGGAACTGGAGCACCTGGACACGCCACGCACCTACGAACGCTCCACCACGCTGGAGTTGGACGCGGTCAGCATGCGCAACCTGGAATTGGTCGAACCGCTGTTTACAGGGGAGTCGCAGCAAACAACTTTGTGCTTCGCCGTCGACCACTGCCGCACGCCCATGGGCAAGCGCCTGTTGCGCCAATGGCTGCTGCGGCCGTCGCTGCGAACGGAGGAGATTGAGGCGCGTCACGATGCCGTCGCGGAAGCCGTCGGCTCGCTCACGACGCGCGAGCGCCTGCGCAGAGGTCTGGAAAGCATTCTGGACCTCGAACGCCTGCTCGGCCGGCTCGCGCTCGACTCCGCCGGCCCGCGCGACGTCGTTGCACTGGGCCGTACACTTGCCGCGCTCCCTGTAGTGGTAGAGGTCGCGGCCGGCATGAAGCTCGGCCGCTGGGCGACCCTGCTCGCCGGTTTCGACGCCCTGGCTGACGTCGCCGGCTGGATAGCCACCGCGCTCGTTGCCGAACCACCGCTGCGCCTCGGGGATGGTGACAGCATCGCCGAGGGGATCGACGCTGAACTTGACGAGTTACGTCACCTGAGCCGCGATGGTCGAGCCTCCATCGCCGCCATCGAAGAGCGCGAGCGCACCCGCACCGGCATCGGCTCGCTGAAAGTACGGTTCAATTCGGTCTTTGGCTACTACCTGGAGATTACCCGCAGCAATCTCGCGAATGTGCCCACCGACTACGAACGCAAGCAGACCCTGGTCAACGCCGAGCGCTTTACCACCCCCGAGCTAAAAGAGTACGAACGCAAAATTCTGACCGCGCAGGAGCGCATCGGCGAACTCGAGCGACGGATCTTTGCCGACCTGCGGCGCGAGGTGCTTGCCGCCGCCGCACGCATGCGCGACACCGCCCGCCGCATCGCGGAGATGGATGTGCTAATGAATTTCGCCCATCTTGCCACCTTGCGTCATTGGGTGCGGCCGGAGATTGTGCCGGACTCAGCCATGCTGGAGTTCGCAGAGGCACGGCACCCCGTCGTCGAACTGCGGCTGGAAGACAGTGGCGCGCGCTTTGTACCCAACAGTGGGTTTCTGGACGCATCGACCGCTGCCGAGGGCGTGGCAGACGGTGGACCGTCGCTCGCCCTCATCACCGGCCCCAACATGGGTGGCAAGTCGACCTATCTCCGCATGGCCGCCCTGCTCGTGGTGCTGGCGCAATGTGGTTCGTTCGTGCCCGCGGCGCACATGCGGTTGGGCTTGGTCGACCGGATTTTTACGCGCATCGGCGCCAGCGATAACGTCAGCCGTGGCCGCTCGACCTTTATGGTCGAGATGACCGAAACTGCCGCCATCCTGAACACCGCGACCGCGCGCTCACTGGTGTTGCTGGACGAGATGGGCCGCGGCACAGCGACCTACGACGGTCTCTCGCTGGCATGGGCAACGGTCGAACATCTGCACGACCGCATCGGCGCGCGCACGCTGTTTGCCACGCACTACCACGAGCTCACCATGCTCGATGCCAAGCTGCAGCGCCTCAAGAATCTGCGAGTTGCCTGCCGCGAGAGCGCCCATGGCATCGTGTTTCTCCACACGGTAGAAAGTGGAGCCGCCGACCGGAGCTACGGTATTGAGGTCGCGAAACTCGCTGGCCTGCCGCGCGATGTGATTGCGCGCGCGCGTGCTGTACTCAAGCTGCATGAGAAGGCCGAACATGCATCGACCGTCGCCGGTGCCGCGGCTTCCCAGGTCGCCGCGCCGCCCATGCAGATGACAATCTTCACGCCGCTGTCGCAGCGCGTCGTCGATCGTGTTCGCGAGACCGACGTCGACCGCATGACACCGATGGAGGCGTTACAACTGCTCGCTGAGTTAAAGCGCGAGATCGCCGAATGAGCAGGGCAATCAACACCTCGCAAGCAAGGGCTGCCCTTCCCTCCGCACGCACCGACACTCGGCTCAATGCGCCCCTTGCCCAAGAATCAAAACGAGGACCAAAAACTACCGCAGAAACAACGCTTCCGCGCCGGAAACCTCGTTCCTTGGTCGTGGCAGGCGTCATGAGTGGGACGTCTGCCGACGGAATCGATGTTGCCCTTGTACGCATCACTCCCACCTCCAGCGCCGCATCGCCCAGGATCAAGCTGCTTGGACACACCACCGTTCCCTACTCCCGCACAACCCGCAATGCCGTGCTTGCGGCAATGGATGCCGACGTGGTCTCGACCCGGGAACTCGCGCGCCTGCACACCCGGCTTGGCGAACTTTATGGAGAAGCGATCGTCACCGCGCAACGGCAGTTCGGGACCAAGGCAAGTTTGTGCGGGGTACACGGCCAGACGGTGTTCCACCAGGGATCACCCGCAAAGTACCTTGGCAAGCCTCTGCGTTGCACGTGGCAGCTTGGCGAAGCAGCAGAGATCGCCGCCCGGTCCGGCACGCCCGTCGTCAGCGATTTCCGCCCTGCAGACATGGCCGCCGGCGGCCAGGGCGCACCACTCGTGCCGGCGCTTGACCGCGTCCTGTTTGCCCATGCCGCACGCAACCGCATCCTGCAAAATCTCGGCGGTATCGCGAACCTCACAGCGCTGCCCGCCGGGTCCAGTGCGGTACTCGCCTTCGATTCCGGACCGGCCAATACGCTGATCGACGGCGCGATGCAGCGTCTGTTCGGCAAGTTATACGACCGCAACGGCACAACCGCGGCACGTGGCCGCATTCAACAGCCGGTCATCGAAGCAGCCATGCGTTCCCCTTACTTTGCCGCAGCTGCGCCCAAAACCTGCGGTCGCGAGCAGTTCGGGCCGGCTTACCTTGATCGCTTGATCGACGACTGCCGCAGGCTCGGCGCAAGCGACACCGACGTGGTCGCCACTGCAACCGCCCTCACCGCGCAAAGCATCCTGCACGCCTATCGCGTGCTCGTGTGGCCATTTCTCGGCCAGCAGGCACCGCTTGCACACGCGACGGACTACATCGTTGCCGGTGGCGGTGCGCGCAATCCCACGCTCATGCGCCAGTTGCGCGAGGGCCTGGAGTCGCTCGGTCTTACCGTGCAGACCAGCGACGAACTGGGCATGCCCGCACAGGCGAAAGAGGCCGTGGCGTTTGCACTCTTGGCATGGCTTCGCTGGCACCGTCTGCCCGGCAATGTTCCAGCCGCGACCGGCGCGACGCGCGAGGTGATGCTGGGCAAGGTGACGCTGCCGTGACCATCAGAATGGCTCTGACTGCGATGTTGGCTGCTGTTCTCTGCGCCGGTGTCTTATCGTGTCATCGCGGCTCCGCAGCCGCACCCGACACGGTCGTCATTGACATCGAAAACTCTCCCACCAACCTCGACATTCGCATCGGTTCTGACGCGCAGGCCGAACACATCGGCGCGCTTCTCTTCGACTCCGTGGTGCGTAAAGACGAGCAATACAACCTGCAGCCCTGGATCGCACGGAGTTGGGAATGGCCCGATCCGCGCACACTCGTCCTCCATATCCGCGACGGTGTGCGCTTCCATGATGGCAAGCCGTTGGAGGCACAGGATGTGGCATGGTCGATCGACAGCATGCACAATGGTTCAATCGTTACCGCAAAGGCGAGCAGCTTCACTTCTGTCGACCACACCGAGACGCCCGACCCCCACACCTGCATCGTGCACCTCAATCGGCCGGACAGCAGCCTGCTCTTCAACCTGTCTGATGGCCTGTCGGCCGTGGTGGAGCGTGGCGCCGGCAAGCGCATGGGCGACTACCCTATCGGCTCCGGCCCGTTCCAGTTCGTTTCGCAGACCGAAGACAAGGAGGTCCTCCTTCGGCGGAACCCAGCGTATTGGGCGGGCGCGCCCAGCATCCAGAATCTCCGCTTCGCCGTCGTGCCGGACAGCATCACCCGCGCTCTTGAAGTGGAAAAGGGCTCGGCCGACGTCGCCAGCAACGCGCTCACGGCAGACACCGTCTATGCCCTGCGCTCCATGCCCAACCTGGTCATGGAAGACCTGCCAGGCTCGGTGGTGAACTACATCACCTTCAACGTGACGGATCCATTGCTGCGCGACGCGCGCGTGCGGCAGGCCTTTGCGTACAGTCTGGATCGGCCGATCATGCTGCATGCGTTGTGGCGCGACCATGCCGCCCTGAGTGACACCCTGTTGCCGCAGCACCACTGGGCCGCCGCGCCGCCGGACGATGTAAAGCACTACGCACATGACCTTGCCAGGGCAAAAGCCCTGCTGGACGCCGCCGGCTACAAGCCCGACGCGCACGGTGTACGCCTTCACCTGACGCTGAAAAGTTCCACCGACGACACCATGCGCCTGCTTGCCGCGGTAGTGCAGCAGCAGGTGCGCCAGGCCGGCATCGAGCTGACGTTGCGGCAAAATGAATTCGGTACCTTTTACTCTGACGTCACCAAAGGCACCTTCCAGATGTACGTGTTGCGTTGGCTGGGAGCAAACGAGGATCCTGATATCTTCCGGTACGCCTATGCCAGCACCAGCATGCCACCCAAGGGCAGCAATCGCGGTCACTACAGCAATCCTCAGGTCGACGCCCTCATTGCTGCTGCGGCCGCAGAGCAGGATCTGGCCACGCGCCGCACCCTGTATCTGCAGATTCAGCACATTCTTGCCGAGGACGAACCCACCGTTGTCCTTTGGACACTGGACAATGTCGTCGTCCATTCGCGCCGGCTGCACGGTGTCCATCCCGTCTCGTCCGGTACCTTTGACTGGTTGCGTACGGCGACTTTGCAGGATGAATCCATGCGTTGACGCGACGCACCAGCTTTCGTACACTTGGGGAGGCGAAGACAGCGCACCCGCGCCGTCTCTCGCGCTCGCAAGGTTGGTCCGGTTACCCTAAGGACCACGCGTGTTGCCTCTTCGTTCAACGGTAGGACAGTCGGTTCTGATCCGATCAATCGGGGTTCGAATCCCTGAGAGGCAACCACTTCAGCCGGCGACTGGCGCACATGCGACGTCGATCTTGGTCCGAGCATCCACTAATCTGTACAACAGATGATTTTTCTTACCCGCAAAGCCGAGTTCTCTTCCGCGCACTTTTACCGGAACGCCGCGTGGACAGACGAGCAGAATCTTGCGATCTTCGGCAAGTGCGCCAACACCAACGGCCACGGGCACAACTACACGCTCGAAGTGACCGTTGCGGGCGAAGTCGACCCGCTAACCGGTTTCGTGGTGGACCTCAAGCTGCTCAAAGACATTCTTGAGCGCGAGGTGGTCAGTGTGTACGACCATCACCACCTGAACTATGAGGTGCCGGAGTTTGCGGCGGCAAATCCGACGACGGAGAACATCACCGTCGCAATCTGGCACAGGCTCGACCACAAAATCCCCAACGCCCGTCTGCACCGTGTTCGTGTCTATGAAACGGCCGATCTGTTTGCCGACTATTACGGCCAGCATGCAGATCTATCCGCAGATTCGGAGATCGTCGTTTGAGCACACCCCTGGTTCACTTTGGCCGGCGGTATCGCTTCTCCGCATCGCACCGTCTGCACGCGCCGGCGATGACGGACGAGCAAAACCGTGACCTCTACGGCAAATGCAACAATCGATTCGGCCATGGGCATAACTATATTGCGGAGATCACCGTCGCCGGTCCGGTCGATCCGCAGACCGGTTTTGTCGTGGACCTGCCGCGGCTCGATGCCCTTGCAACGCGTGAACTCGTGGAGCGCTTCGACACTGCCCACCTGAATGCCGACACGGTATTTGCCGGCGCCTACGTGCCCTCGACAGAAAACCTGGCGTTTGAGGTCGAGCGCGTCTTTCGGCAGGCCATTCCGCTGCTGGATCCGACGTTTCGCCTGCGTCTCGTTTCCGTGCGGATCGAAGAAACCGGCAACAACAGTTTCGATCTCCCGTCGCGCGAGCAACCTGAACCGGCAGAGCAGGCTCCCGTTTCCTAGCCACGCGAAGCCTTCCACCTCTGCTTCAGAAAGTCGACTGGATGATTGAGCTTGACGACAACACGCCTGCTTCCCCGGCGCAACAGGAAGTCCCGGGAGCTCTTGCAAAGGCCAGCACCGAAGACATCTATCGGGAACTGCTGCGCCGCACCAGCGAGGACCCTACCCGCGACGGCCTGCTAAAGACGCCGGAGCGCATGCGCAAGTCCCTTGCCTTTCTGACGCGGGGCTACTCCCAAAGCCCGACCGAAATTCTTCGCGGTGCGCTTTTCGACGTTGACTACGACGAGATGGTCATTGTGCGCGACATCGAGTTCTACAGCCTGTGCGAGCACCACATGCTTCCCTTCTTTGGCAAGGCGCACATCGCATACATCCCCAAAGGCAAGGTCATCGGACTCAGCAAGGTGGCCCGCCTGGTAGATGTATTTGCGCGCCGGTTGCAGGTTCAGGAGCGGTTGACGCGGCAGGTTGCGGATGCCATCGTCGAGGCCATCCACCCCAAGGGTGTCGCCGTCACCATGGAGGCTCAGCACCTGTGCATGATGATGCGCGGCGTGGAAAAGCAGAGCTCCGTCACCACGACCTCCGCCATGCTCGGTGCTTTCCGCAACCAGCCGCAGACACGCAATGAGTTCCTGTCGCTGATTCGTCGGCCACAGGCGTCCTAGCGGCGACCGCCGGCTTTCGTCCATGCCTGCCGCTGCAGGCAGCATCTAACGGCGCATGTCTACGCAATACGATGCCATCATCATCGGCACAGGAGCAGGCGGTGGTACCGTCGCCCTGCATCTTGCCCAGGCCGGCAAAAAGATTCTCATCCTCGAACGTGGCCCCTTCATGCCCCAGGAAAAGCTGAACTGGGACACACAGGCAGTTTTTCTCGACAACCGATACCACACCAGGGAAGTCTGGCAGGACAAGGACGGCAAGGACCTGCATCCACAGCAGGCCTACTTTGTCGGCGGCCAGACCAAGGTGTACGGCGCGGCCATGTTCCGCATGCGGGCGGAAGACTTCGGCGTCATCCATCACCAGGGCGGCATCAGTCCGGCATGGCCCATCAGCTACGCCGACCTGGAGCCGTACTACACCCAGGCCGAAGAGCTGTTCCATGTCCACGGCGACCTGGGCACGGCGCCCGCGGTTACCGGCGGCTTTGGGTCTTCCTTCGACCCCACGGAGCCCTTTCACTCCAGGATGTACCCGTACCCTGCCTTTCGCAACGAGCCCCGCATGCAGAGTATCGAGGACGATGTGCGCAAGCTGGGCGTCCGCACGTTCCCCATTCCACTTGGGCTCAAGCGTAATGAAGAGAATCCGCTCGCCTCCAAGTGTGTACGGTGCGACACCTGCGACGGCTATCCCTGCCTTGTGCATGCCAAGTCGGACTCGGATATTAACTGCATCCGTAAAATTCTCCACCTGCCCAACGTCACGCTCATGACCAACTCGCGTGCCACGCGGCTTGTGACCAACAGCACCGGAACCGCGGTTGTCTCGGTGGAGGTGTTGCACAGTGGCAACGGCAAACCCTATGGCAGCGAACCGGTGCCGGACCAAACCACCGCACCGGATGCTTCGGTCAACGGCCGGACCGCGACGTACTCCGCCGATCTTTTCTGCGTTAGCGCCGGCGCGGTCAACTCGGCGGTACTCCTGCTCGCCTCTGCCAATGACCGGCATCCAACAGGCCTGGCCAATCGCTCCGACCAGGTTGGGCGAAATTTCATGTACCACCAGGCCGATGCCATGCTCGCCATCGGCACGGAACGCAACGAGGACAGCTACACCAAAACCTGGGGAACCAATGAGTTCTACCTCAAAGACACGGATCCCTCGTACCCTTTCCCGCTCGGCCAGGTGCAGCCGGTCGGCAGCTTTCACTACGAAATGATGAAGGGCGATGCACCACCATTGACCCCGGGCTTTGTGCTTGAAACCATGAAGCACCACGCTGTGCCCTGGTGGCTGACAACGGAAGACTTACCGGCCGCGGAGAACCGTGTCACGCTGCACAACACCACGCCGTCTGAGGTGGTGAATTTCAGCCCGGGTCTGGCTGGACCGCATCCGGCGGGCGATACCGGTCGCGTCAATGAGGTCGATCCGGTGACGGTCCAGGCACCACACCGCATCCAGCTTTCCTACACGCCCAACAACGTGGAATCCTTCAACCGGCTCAAGGATCGGTGGGTCGACGTCCTTAAGCGATCTGGTCACGTCACCATGCACGTCCCACTGCATGCGTACTTCAAAAAGCGCATTCCAATTGAGGGTGTCGGTCACCAAAACGGCACGTGCCGCATGGGAAACGACCCAGCAACCAGTGTGCTCGACCCCTTCTGTAAGGCCCACGATCTCGACAACCTGTACGTCGTGGATGCCGCCTGCTTTGTCTCCGCGAGCGCAGTCAACCCGTCGCTCACCATCATCGCAAATGCCATTCGCGTGTCCGATCATCTGCTGACGGCAAGGCTGAACTAGCGCTGGATAAGTAGACAGACCTCACGGTCGAGAAGCCGCGGCATTGCCTGCACGCCCCGGGTCCAGAGCTTTCCGAGCAACACCAGCTCCGCCACCGTGCTGTCCGGTGGCGGACTTGTTTTGCCTATGCATTGCGCCATCTTTCTGGCGCGGCCCGACCGAGCGGTACCGCCGCGCGATCCCCTGCTGAAGTGCGTCCTCGACACGAGTTCTACTTCGGCACATTCCCCTGGCCAAAGGTGGAATGACGCCTTGTGCGCGTGTGAGTCCGGTGCAAAACTTAGCCTATTGGCTACAAGGGGATCACGCGTCCACGAGCCACGCCGATAGAAGAGTCATCGCTGTGCTCACAACAGATCTTGAACACTTGCCGGAGAATATGGAGCAGACGCTCAGCAACGAAGAGACCCTGGCCGCACTTGCAGCCGGCTCACACGTGCTCCAGCCGGTTGGTGTTCCCTTTTCGCGGAACGAGAGCGGTCCTGCGTTGGCGGGGGAGCCGGCTGCCGCCTTGGAACAGGCCGCGGCTGCCTCCAGCTTCAGCTACAAGAAGCTGGAAGCAGCCGCCATGACGGCAACGTTTTGGACCGTCATGGATTACGGCACAAGCACACTCCTGCGCATCGTAAGCAGCCTTGTGATGACACGGCTGCTTCTGCCTGCGGCGTTTGGAGAGGTGGGCCTGGTCATGACCCTCATCGTCGGGGTCAGTCTGTTGTCGGATCTTGGGCTGGCACCCAGTGTCATCCAGAACAGGCGTGGGGATGAGCCTGCGTTCCTCAACACGGTTTGGACGGTACAGGCGATCCGCGGCGCCGCGCTCTGGTGTGTGGCGGTCTTGCTGGCGTACCCCGCGTCCGTCTTCTACCACGACCCGCATCTGTTGCGTGTGCTGCCGGTGCTCGCGCTTATCACCGTGCTCAACGGCCTAAACAGCACCGGTCTTTTGACCCTCTCCCGCCATATGGGCGTCAAGCGCCTCTTTCAGCTTGACTTTTCGACTCAGGTCGTGTCCACAGCCATCACGATTGGCATCGCGCTCAGGTGGCACACGGTGTGGGCGCTGGTGCTGGGCAACGTCGGCAGCAATCTTTATCGGCTCGCCATGAGCCACACCGTCTTTGCCGCTCCCGGCCAGCGCAATCGCTTCTTCCTGGACCGCCTTGCCCTGCGCGAGATCGTGCATTTCGGCAAGTGGATTTTTCTGGGCACGGCCGCATTCTTCTTCGCTTCCCAGGCAGATCGCCTGGTGCTGGGGCGGCTTGTCTCCCTCACAACGCTCGGCATCTACACCATTGCCTTCCAGATTTCTGACGTGCCGCGGGCGGTCATCAACGCCTTCTCCAACAACATTGGCCTGCCCTTCGCCTCCAGGCTCAACCATCTGCCCATGGACGAGTTCCGCACCCGCTTTTTGCGCTACCGCAGGTTCGTTCTCATGGCTGGCGCGGTGCTGTTGAGCGCCATGGTCACATGGGGTGGATGGGCGGTGACCAGGGTCTATCCCGCACGCTTTCACGATGCCGGCTGGATGATCCCGCTGCTCGCGCTGGGTCTGTGGCATACCCTGCTCTACAACACCACGGCTCCGGCTCTTCTGGCTCGCGGCATCGCCACCTACAACGCCGGCGGCAATGCCCTGTACGCCGGCTGCATGCTCGTCGGCATCCCGCTCGCCTTCCACCACTTCGGCCTGTACGGCGCTATCGTCGCCATTGCCGCAGGCGATCTCCCCCTCTATGTCATGACGCAGATGGGCGCCGTTCGCAACGGCATCCGGCCACTGGCGCAGGATCTGCTGCTGACCTGCTTTTTTGTGAGTCTGCTGGCACTCCAGCTCGCCGTTCGGAGGATGTGGTGAGCGCAACGGCACATGCCGCAGTACCTGGTCGCGTCGCAACAGAAACCTGGGTGCGTCGCTCTCCCCCTCCGGTGGAGTTTCTCCATCTCCCCGCGGACATGCTGGAGGCAATCGCCAGCCCCGGTCAAAACGCGCATGCCCTGGCAACCGCGACGCTTGACCTGCAGGCGGAGTTGTTCCGGGAACTCCAGAGCTTCGCCCACTGTCGCGAGGTCCCGCTGGACACCCTGTTGCTGTGCGCGTACCTGGCCACCCTTGGCCGCATGACGGAACAGCGTGATCTGCTGTTGCGGTACGCTGCAGCCGGAACCGGCGGCGGCGACCCCGACCTTTTGCCCTTGCGTGCAACCGTCGAATCCCACACCACCTTTGCCATGCTGGTCGACGAAGTCGCAGAGTGGATCGCCGCCGCAGTGGACACTCCCGACGCGGCGCAATACCCGTTCGACGGCGCAGAGGCCGCAACCGCAGTCCCCCCGATTCCGCCGATCCTGTTCCTGGGACAGGATGGCGCGGGGACATCACCAGCCGTCGCCTCGCTCGCACTCGCATGGTCGGCGACACCGACCGGCTCCGCCTTCTCTCTGACGCTCTTCTTCGCCGCCGACCTGTACCATCCCGCAACCGCGCAACGGCTGCTCCGCATGTTGGCCAACCTGCTCCAGTCTGCGGTGCTGTCGCCGCAGCGCCCGATCGCCGAGCTGAGGCTTACCTCCGCCGGGGACCTTGCGGCGTTGCTCACCGCCTGCGTCGGGCCGCGGCTTGAACTTCTGCCGTTCCAACCGGTGCACGCCGTCATTCAGCGATGGGCTGTGGCGGAGCCGGAGCGCATCGCCGTCCAATGCGCCGGGCAAACTCTGACCTACGGACGCCTGGTAGCGCGCGCATCCGCCATTGCCGAACGTGTGCTCGCCGAAGGTATCGGCCCCCTCAGCCGTATCGCCATCTGCGTCACGCGCTCCACAGACATGCCCGCCACGCTGCTTGCGGTGCTGCTGTGCGGCTGCACGTATGTCCCGCTCGATCCGTTGTTTCCCGTGGATCGCATGCAGGCTGTTCTTGCCGATGCGCACGCCGCGGTCCTGCTCACGGACGGCTCTGCCGCCCTGCCGCCCGGCATACCGCACCTACGACTCGGCGATATCCCTCTGTCGCCATCCGCTCCGCTGCCGCCGGTCGCCACCCGGCCGGAAGATCCGGCATACATCATCTACACCTCCGGCTCCACCGGCGTGCCCAAGGGTGTCACCATCGGCCATGGCGCGGTGTACAGCCTGCTGTGCGCCGTGCAGCATACGCCGGGGTTTACCGCGGACGACGTCCTTGTCGCCATCACCACGCTGACCTTCGACATTTCCGTCATGGACATGTGGCTGCCGTTGTTCAGTGGCGCACGGCTGGTGATTGCCACCCACGAGGAGTCGCGAAATCCGTCCCTGCTGGAAGCTCTTCTGAACCGCAGCGGGGCCACTCTGCTGGAAGCGACGCCCGGGCTTTGGCGGGCCATGGTCGAGCACGGCTGGACGACCCATACGCCCGGTGCCGCTGCGGTGCGCGTGCTGTGCGGCGGCGAAAGCCTGTCGCGCGACCTGGCCGACCTTCTCCTCGAACGCGCACCGGAAGTCTGGAACATGTACGGCCCGACCGAATGCACCGTCTGGGTCTCTGCCACCCGCGTGCGGGCCGGCAGCACACCGCCGCCCATCGACCGCCCTTTGCCCAACATGCAGTTCTACGTAGTGGACCGCGCGCTGCAACCCGTACCCGCCGGCATCACCGGGGAGCTTGTCCTTGGCGGCGGCAACGTGGGCATCGGCTACTGGAACCGGCCGGAGCTGACCGCGGAAAAATTCGTGCGCAATCCGGTCGGACCCGGGCATGTCTACCGCAACGGGGAACTTTCAAAGGTTCGCCCGGAAGGTGGACTACGCCTTCTCGGGCGTGCGGACTTTCAGGTCAAGATCCGCGGCTTTCGCATCGAGCTCGGCGAGATCGAGCACGTCCTCATGCAGCACCCGGCCGTGCGCGAGGCCGTCGTCGTTCCACAAACGCTCTCGGCTACCCCCGGCACACCTCCCATCAAATCGCTGGTCGCCTTTGTGGAGGTGGGGCCATCCCTTGCTGCGGAGGACCGTCCCGCCCTCGTCCGTGACCTTGAAGCCGCGCTTCGCAACGCGCTGCCGGAGTACATGGTGCCCGCCGGCATCATCCCGTTGGAAACGCTGCCGCGCCTGTTCAATTCCAAGGTCAATCGCAATGCCCTGCCAACGCTCGCGACCGCAACCATGCCCGTTCTCGCGGCGGATTACCTTGCACCCCGCGACTTTCTTGAGCGACAGCTCGCGCATCTCTGGCAGACCACGCTGGGCATCGATCAGATCGGCGTTGAGACCAGCTACTTTTCTCTTGGTGCGGACTCCCTGGCCGCGCTGCGTCTGATCAACCGGGTCAACCACACCTTTGCCATGCAGCTTGGCCTGGCGAATCTGGTGACCGCTCCGTCCATCGCCACCCTTGCCGCACTCATCCGCGATCGCCACCGGCCCGGCGTCCACCGTGCACTGGTGCCGCTGCGTACCGCGGGGACGCGTCCGCCCCTGTTCCTGCTGCACGGCGTGGGCGGCAACGTTCTCAATTTCCTCGGCCTGGCCGGCCGCATGAGCGACGACCAGCCCGTCTATGCGCTGCAGGCGCAGGCGCTGCTCACCGGGCAGGCCGCCCTTCTCCGTCTGGAAGACATGGCGGCCTTCTACATCCGTGAGCTTCAGACGGTGCAGCCCCACGGCCCGTACTATCTGCTCGGCTACTCCTTCGGCGGCACCCTTGCCGTGGAGATGGCGCGGCAGCTGCGTGACGGCGGCGAGCAGATCGCGTTGCTGGCCATGCTGGACGCAAGGACGCGTGCCTTTGAGCAGGCCCACCAGGATTCCATGTCCAGCAAGGCCGCGGTCCGGATGAACATGGCCCGCCTTGCCGGCAACACGAGCACGCTTTCCGCCCGGCAACGGCTTCACTACATCGCCGGCAAGCTTGTTACCCGCTCCGTTCGCTATGCCTGCATCGCCTTCAACACGCTCGGCATCCGCAAAATGCCGTCCTTTCTCAAGGTCGCCTGGGACGTGAACCTCGTCGCCTTCCGCCGCTATCGGCCAAAGCCAAACGTGGGAAGACTCGTGCTCTTCCGTGCCAAGCATCAGGACTTCGCAAACGGTCCGCGCGATCTTGGCTGGGGTAGGTTGTTTCCGGACGGCATCGACATTCACGAAATCGACAGCGACCATGAGCGGATCTTTCTTCAGCCCGCGTTGCAGATCCTTGCGCAGCAGGTAACCTCCGCACTTGAACACGCCCTTGCCGCCGCGCAAAGGGAGGCCTGATGTCCCCCCAATCGAACCGACGCCCCGTCTACATGGTCCTTTCGCCGCGTGCGCTCAGTTATGCCACGCTCGCCCTGCGTACCCTGCTTTCCAACTGCGCAGACAATCTGCACCTGCACCTGCTCACGGACAGTGCCGACGACCGCGTGCAGCTCGAGCGCGCCCTCCGCGACATCGCTCCCCCACCCCGTCACTCGTGCGAGGTCTTCAGCGAGGACGACCTGCTCGCGCGCGAGAGCGAGCGCTTTGCCCACTTCCCGCACCTCCGTGCCTTCCGCCATGGTCATCCCTGCTGGCGAAAAATCACGGACCCGCTGTTGCTGACGCAACCCGGCGCTGAGATGATTCTTCTGGACCCGGATCTTTACTTTCCCAACCGCTTCCACTTTGACCCGACACCCCCGAAAGGTGTGCTCCTCATGTGGCAGCAACCCAATTGCCTGCTCCCGCCGCAGGTGGTCCACCACGCGCTTGCGCAGGGTATTGCCTTGGCGCGACACGTCGACATCGGCGTTGCCCACTGGCGGGTGCCGCCCTCCACCGACACACTGCCGTGGCTCGACGATCTGATTGGCCGGCTTGGGGGAAACTCGCTGCCCCGCGCCATGCATGTCGAAGCCATCGTCTGGGCGGCCATCGCCCTGCATGGCGGGGGAGGCTCGCTCGATCCGGAGCGCTGGGTCTGCTGGCGGCGGTCTCAATCCAAACGCATCCGGCGCAGGCTCGGCGTCCCTGGCAAGGTCCTCCTCGACTCCGAACCATGGAGCACGCTTAAGTGCTTTCATGCCGGCGGCGAAGCCAAGTGGTGGTTGCCCGAAATCGTGAATCGCGCCCAGGCCCCGCGCGATCTTCGAACCACGGCCAGCGCTCCGCCCCTTCCCTTCCTTCCCCTGACCGGGACGCGCTACGGCTGCGAACAGTGGGCGAAAACCCTCGTCGGCAAACTCGGCTACCACAGGGTCTTTGCACCCACCGTATGACTACTCTGCCCCAGTCCGGAGCTCTGCGCGTCCTCCTTGTCGCGGAGCATGCGTCGGTCCGTCTGGGCGGCGAGGCTTCCCTGCCGTTTCATTCCTTTCGCGTCCTGCGTGCGCGTGGCGTGGATGCCTACCTGCTCGTGCATGAACGGACACGGTCCGAACTCCTGGAAGCCTTTCCCACGGAGACCGACCGTATGCTCTTCGTGGCGGATACGGTCCTGCACCGGCTGTTGTATCGGTGGTCCCTGGTGCTGCCCCGGCGCATCGCGGAGGCCACCCTTGGCACGCTCAACCAGTTGCTGACACAGTGGGTGCAACGCCGGCTGCTGCGTCCGCTGCTGACCGCAAACACGGTCGTCCATCAGCCCATGCCGGTGTCGCCCAGGGCACCCTCGCTGCTGTACGGCCTTGGCGCTCCGGTGGTCCTCGGCCCCATGAACGGCGGCATGGAGTACCCGCCCGCCTTTCGTGCTGCTGAGCCAGCCCTTGTCCGCGTCGCCGTCGCCGCCGGCCGCGCCCTCAGCGGCTTGGTCAACACGGTCCTGCCCGGCAAGCGCGATGCCGCCCTTCTGCTTGTCGCAAACCCACGTACCCGGGCGGCGCTCCCTGTCCGGCCTCGTGGACGTGTGGAGCAACTGGTGGAAAACGGCGTCGACCTTGAGTGCTGGCCCGCGCAGGCCGCCAGCTTCGACCCGGGGCCAGCGCGCTTTCTCTTCATCGGTCGCCTGGTGGACTGGAAGGCTCTCGATGTTGTGTTGCATGCGCTCCAACACGTACCCTCTGCAACGCTCGACGTTGTTGGTGACGGTGCCATGCGTGCCCCTTGGGAGGCGCTTACCCGCGATCTTGCGCTTGGAGGTCGCGTCCGCTTTCTGGGATGGCGCACCCAGACCGAGTGTGCCGCGCTGCTTGCGGCAAGCACCGCCCTGGTGTTGCCCAGCCTGTTTGAGTGTGGGGGTGCTGTTGTGCTCGAGGCGATGAGCGTCGGCCGTCCCGTCATTGCAACACGCTGGGGTGGACCCGCCGACTACCTGGACGATGCCTGCGGGATTCTTGTCACGCCGGCCAGCCGCGATGCCCTCATCCAGGGCTTCTTCCATGGCATGCGACGCCTTGCTGCCTCGCCTGAACTGTGCCACACCCTGGGCCAGAACGGTCGCGAGAAAGTCCAGCAGCTCTACGACTGGGACCGAAAAGTGGACGCTCTGATGGGCTTCTATGCCGCCGCCCTCCCACCCGTCAACACCGGAGAACCCGCGTGAGGCTTGCCTACCTGCTCAGCCGTTACCCCGCCGTCTCCCACACCTTCTTCTTGAAGGAGGTGCTTGGCCTGCGGCACCTTGGCCTGTCCATCGCCACCGCATCGGTAAATCCCCCGGACAGACCCGCGGCACACCTTTCCGACGATGAGCGTACGGAGATGGGAAATACCTTCTACCTCAAAGGTGGTCCCCTGTTTGAGGCGCTGACGACGCTTCTCGGGATCTCGCTGCGGCACCCGGCAGTGTTGTTGCGCGGCCTTGCCGCGGTGGCAGGCGTCCGCGGTCTCACCTTCAAAGTGCGCCTTTTCTGGCTGGCCTACCTCGCCGAAGCCCTGATGCTTGGCGCGTGGATGCGCCGCGGCGCTCTGTCTCATCTTCACGTCCATTTCGGCGGCCCCGTTGCCACCGTCGGCATGCTCACGTCGCAGGCGTGGCGCATCCCGTACTCGCTCACCATTCACGGGCCAGAGGAGTTGCAGAACGTCTCCAGCTACCACCTGCCGGAGAAACTTTCGCAGAGCAGCTTCGTGGTGTGTATCAGTGACTTTTCCCGCAGCCAGCTGCAGCAGATCACCCCGCCCTCCCAGTGGCACAAGTTCACTGTCGTGCGCCTCGGCGTTGGGCAGCAACTGCTGCAGCAGACCATGCAGCACGGCAATGCGAATGGGTCCACCAACCGGCCGGTACACCTGGTTTGCGTGGGCCGCCTTGTGCCGGAGAAGGGCCAGCGCCTCTTGCTGCATACGCTCGCCTGCCTGCAGCAGCAGGGACTCGAGGTGAGGCTGACCCTGGCAGGCGACGGCGTCGATCGCAGCACGCTCGAGGCGGAAGCGTCAGCGCTGCAGATCGCCGGCATCGTTCATTTCGCCGGCGCCCTCTCGCACGCCGCGGTGCTTGCCCTGTGTGCCACCGCCGATCTGTTCGTTCTGCCCAGCTTTGCCGAAGGCATTCCCGTCGCACTCATGGAAGCCATGGCGCTCGAGATCCCCTGCGTCAGCACAACAATCGCCGGCATCCCTGAACTGATGCGCAACGGCGTGGATGGCCTGCTTGTCCCACCATCCAACCTGGACGCCCTGGCTGCGGCGGTCATGCGCTTGGTGCAGGACCCCGCCCTGCGACGCTGTCTCGGCAACTCCGCCCGCGCGCGGGTGCGGCTGCACTACTGCCTTCCCGACAACCTCCAGCAGCTCGCGATCCAGTTTCAGGAACGTGTTCCCCTGGCCGCACGAGGTCCCCGATGACGGCTCACACCCTGCAGCCAGACGTCTCGATCCTGATTGTGTCGTTCAACACCCGCGAACTCACCCGCGAGTGCCTCGCCAGCGTCCGTGTCGAGTCCGCCGACCTGTGTAGCGAAGTGATTGTCGTCGACAATGCCTCCAGCGATGGCTCGGCCGACATGGTCGCACACGACTTCCCGGAGGTCATCCTGCTCCGCAGCGGGGTGAACCTGGGCTTTGGCAATGGCAACAACCGAGCCATCGAGCATGCGCGCGGCCGTTACCTCGTTCTGCTCAACACGGATGCCTTCTTTCATCCTGGCTCCCTGCGCCGCGCCATCGACCACATGGACGCGACCCCGCGGTGCGGTCTGGCAGGAGGCTGCCACGTTGGACGCGCCGGCAATCCGCAGGCAGCGACCCATGCCTTTCACTCCCTCTTCAACGATGCCGCCGTGCTCACGGGCCTGGCCGCGAAGTATCCGAACTCGCCGCTGCTTGCGCGGCTGGACCGGACCCACACCAGTGCCGAAGCAGCCGCGCAGGTGGATTGGGTGACCGGTGCGCTGATCATCGTGCGGCCGGAGGCGCTCCGGCAAACGGGAGCGTTTGATCCGGCATTCTTTCTCTACTACGAAGAGGTCGATCTGTGCCAACGCGTCAAGGCCGCCGGCTGGCAGATCTGGTACTGGCCCGACATCGTCATTACCCATCTTGGCGGAGAATCTTCGCGGACGCTTACCGCGCTTGACTTCAATTCCACCGCGGCACAGGTGGTCAAGTGGCGCATGCGCAGCACGTTCCTGTATTACCGCAAGCATCACGGCGCGACCGGCGCCCTCGGTGCGCGGCTGCTGGAAACCATCCTGTACACCGCAGGCATATGGCGCAACCGGCTAAGCCCGTTATCGGAACGCAAAGATCGTTCCCAGCAGTACGCCACGCAGCGCCGGCTTCTGCGGCAGGCTTGGCTGGACACCGGCGGCGGCACGGTTTCGCCACCACAGCCATGGTGATCCCGCCCAACAGGAGTTCCGCCCGACAGGAGTCCAGAACATGAGCTCTCCCCGTATCAAAACACTATTGACCGTTCCTCTCACCGCATGGTTTCGCGGCACCGCGAGCCTGCGCGAAGCTGTCCGGCGTCTGGTGCATTTCAGCGCGCTCCGCGCCGCCACCGCGGAACCGCTGCCCCCATCCGTGGTCGTCTTGGGCGCCATGCTGGTGGACGGCACACGCCGTGTCCGCATCGGCGAACATTGCCTGCTCTACCCGGACCTCCACCTGGAAACGCAGGGCATCGCCACCATCACCCTTGGTGAGGGATGCGTGCTGTCCCGCGGCGTCCACGTGGTTGCCATGGCAGATGTCCTGCTCGGTCCCGGCTGCATGATCGGCGAATATAGCAGTCTGCGCGATGCAAACCACCTGCGCGCGGCTGGCATCCTCCTGCGCGATGCAGGTCACACGGCAAAGCCCATCCGCCTCGGCCGCGAGGTCTGGCTTGGGCGCGGTGTTACCGTGCTCGGCGGCGTCAGCATCGGCGACTTCGCCACCATCGGCGCCAACGCTGTCGTCACCCGCGACGTCCCCCCACACGCTACTGTCGCCGGCGTGCCGGCGAGGCCGATCGTTCGGCGGCAGGATCGCTAAACTTTTGCAGAAAGCGCTTATATTCGATCAGACCGGCCCGGCGACCAGCCCGGCGATCGCGTGCAAAGCTCATCTGCCCTACCAGAATGGGAATCTGCTGTACATGGCAGTGAACTCCGTACAGCAGCAGGGTCCCCAGATTGCGCGACTTCCAGCGTGACTGCCACGCCGTGCGCAGCGCCACCACAAGCAGGCCGACGGCGACCAGCAGCAGCGGCCATGCGCGGTGCAGCAGGAGCGACGCGGCGAGACCCACCACCGGCGAGCCCAGCAACACCGTCGCGCGCTCACGATTGTGCACCACCGCGTCGCTCCAGAACGGCTGCGTGGTTCCCCGAAAGCGTGCCGCAACTTCCGCATAGGCGTACCCCGCCCGCATCGCGCGGCGCCAGTATTGCGAAAACCGCGTCACCGCAAGATCGTGCCCGGTCATGGGCAGATCGACGTGCAGGATGCGCCGCCCCTGTCCCAGCATGCGCCGGCACAACTCAGGTTCCTCGCCGGCAATCAGGCGCTCGTCAAACCCGCCCGTCTCTTCCAGCACCGCTCGCCGGAACAGTGCATCGCCCCCGCAAAACGCCGCCAGCCCGGGCCGGTAGACCCAATCCAGATCGAGCACGCGGTTGTACACCGAGTGCTCCGGAAACCGCTCGCGCCGATGGCCCCACACCACGGCAATCGATGGATCCTGAAACGACGGCAGCGCCTCCGCGACAAAGTGCGGGTGCAGCAGCGTGTCGCCGTCCAGAAAGAGCACGGTCGTCGCCGTCGCCGCATGCCAACCGGCATTCCGACCCTTCGCGGCCGTGGGGCAGTCCCCTCCCAGGGCGATGACGTGCACGCCTGCTTCCTTGGCTGAGGCCGCGCTGCCGTCGGTCGATCCGGAATCGACGTAAATCGTCTGCACCGGTCCAGGCCCCTGCATCGCCCGCACAGACTCCAGACATTCCAGCAGGCGGCGGCCCTCGTTCCGTCCAATCACGACGACGCTCAGCGCTGGCGTCGCTCCGGAAGCCTCCTCAAGGCTCCCACTCCCATCGAACTCTGTCCCGTCCATAAGCATGCTAATCCTGCGTTGCGGAGTATACCGATTCCTCTACCACGTGGGCTGCATCGTCCTTCCACGCAGCCTGATCCTGTACTACGGAGGTTGAGTTTCTGGAGGTCGCGCGCACCGTGCGGGTGTTACGGGCGCCGTCCGGACGCACGCGAGAGACCCCGCGCGCAAGATCAGGGTCGCCGGGAACACGGAGCTCCTCGGCGGTGCCCGGGTGCAACACTTGCCACTCGCCGGCGTGGTCGATCGGCTCCCGCTGCACGCGGCGCGCCGCCAGCTCCTCCGCCTTCTGCAGCTTCCGTTTCGTTCCGGAAGCGGCATGGCGCATGTGCAAGTCCTGCAGCACAGCGCCTACGCCGCTGGCGCCCAGTTGTTCCAGCAGCACCGACACAGCGTGCAACTCGTCCTGGGTCGTCACGCCGCTTTCCGCCACAAGAATGGTTGCGTCTGTCCGGCGCACCGCATACTCAGCCGTTGCCGATGAGAGCAGCGGAGGTGCATCGATCAGCACCACGTCATAGTCGCGCTTCAGCCAGGTCAATCGCTGCGTCGCAATGCCGTCCGCTCGGCTGCCGCCGTTTCGGTCCACCTCTGAAAAGCGGACTTCTTCACCGCCGCCAGGACCTCGCCCGTAGAGGGCTTCAAAGTCGCGTTCTGCCCGCAGCAGGGTCTCGGCCGGCAGCCACAGCGCACGGTAGCCCAGCTCTTTCAACTTGCCCTGCACGCGGAACACAAGCTCCTCTACCTCCACGTCAGGGCTGCTTGCCGTAAAAACAAACGTCTTCGATCGGTGATGCAGGTATGCACTTTCGATACTGCCCGCCATGCGCAGCAGACCCTGCTCCGCCAAGGCATCGGAGATCTCGGCCTCGGCCGGCAGGACTGCCATCGGGCGGATGCCCAGCGCCTGCTCCAGATCCACGGCGAGAAAAATGCGCCCATCCTGCCGCTGCGCCAGAACCGCTGCCAAAAGTCCTGCCAGCAGGCCCAGTGGCAACGCGCCAAGCAGCGCCAGCCGCCGCCTGCTCGATCCGGCGGGCGATGCCTCGGTCGGCTGAACCGCAAGCACCACGCGGCTCGGGCTGTTTGCCTGCAGCTGCGTCGTGCTGATGGAGTCGCGCACCACGCCCAGCCTTGCCTGCACCAGCGCAATGTCATTGTTCAACGCGGAGTAGCGCTGCAGCTTTGTCGCGGTGTTCACGGCAACGGCAGTTTCCTGCGTCAGTTGTCGCTGCACCTGCCCTTCCTGCTGCGCAATCCGGTCGCGCAGCTCCTGCTGGTGCCGCAGCTGCTCCGCATCCCTGCGCTGTGTTGCCGCAAGCAATTCCTGATCGAGCGACCGCAGTTCCTGCGCGTTCTGCTGGCCAATGGGGTTTGCCGTCGTCATGCCGGCCATCTGGCTTTGCAGCTGCGCTTTGCGCGCATTGATCTGCCCAATCAGACCGGAGGTTGTCGTGTTCTGGTTTGCTTCGTCACCGCCCGTGCCGCCTCCGGATTGCGCAAGGCCCGCGGCGGCGAATGCCTGCGCGCGCCGCAACTCGACAAGCTGCTGTCGCAGATCGCCGACTGCCTGGTCCTGCGGTGTCTTGTCCGCATCCTGCAGCCGCGACACCCCCAGCTGTGCGGAGAGCTCGGCCGCGGCTGTTCGGTCCGCGGCAAGATTTGCTTCCAGCCGTGCCGCTTCGTCCTTCAACAGCTGAACCCGTTCGGTTGCACGCCCGTCCTCTTCCCGATGCGTCGTCTTCAGGAACTGCGCGGCCACCGCGGACATGGCTGCAGCCGTGTCTTTCGCCCTGGGTCCGGTGAGTGTCGCGTAAATCTGCAGACTTGTGCCCATACGCGTTGCACTCAATGAGCGCTGCAGCCGCTTGGCCGCGGCCCCTACCGTCTCGTGCTGCCGCCGCCACACGCCTTCCGGCAGGCTGCGCACGGCTGCTTCGGCCGTGTCCGCACGCTGCAGCGTCTCCACCGCCTGCTGCATGCTCGAATCGAACTGGGTCACATCGGTGCTGCCAATGGTTCCGGCCGGGGACAACACGGCCGTGACCACCGGCGAGACAGAAAAGATTGCGCTTGCCTGGTATTGCGTCTTGAGCAGGAGACCGCCCAGCAGCAGGGTGAGCGCCACGACAGTGGCTGTGAATGCCGCAAGCACCGGGTGCATGCGAAGCGAGCGCTTGAGGTTTAACTGAAATGCTGGTGGCATGCCGGCATGCCCCTGCGGGGTGAGCGCGTCCACTGCCAGGAAGTTCGTTTCCTTTGCCTTGCTCATCACGCTGTTTCCTCAGGTCTCTTCCCATAGGTTCCGCTACTTGCCCTTGCCGCAGACACTGCCCACCTTTGACCAGACAAGGCCACCGGTTTGCTCCCATAGCGCCGCCTTCGCGTCTCGCCCCTCATTGCCGCTCCAGAAGCGCTGCCGTGGTGAAGATATTGACAAGCGGAGAGATTCGATCGAGGACGTAGGCAAAGCTGTTGAACCTGCTTTCCGGCACATACAGAATGTCGCCCGAGTGCAGGGGAATGTCCGTCGCCGCCGGATTCAGCACGTCCTTGAATGCAATCAGGCGGGTCTTGCCGGTACCAGGCTCCACGATGCGCAGCATGGGATTGACGCCCGCCTCTTTGGTCAGGCCGCCCGCGTTGGATAGCAGCCGCGCCAGGGTGGTCTCATGCTCCAGCGGTTGTGCTCCAGGCCGCTGCACCTGCCCCAGAATCGACACGTAGCGGTCATCGCTGGATGGAACATACACCACGTCGTCTCGCCTTAGCCGCAGGTTGGCCAGCAGGTTGCCTTGCTGTGCCAGGGCGGCAACATCCACGTTGATCACCGTCTGCCCACCGCGGTAAATCATGGCTCGCTCCGGCAGGGCGTGGCTTCCACCCGTGACCCCGGCAAACTGCGTGCCAAAGCTGTTTTGTGTGCGTGGCGTGCCTCCACCGCGCGCCAGCACGTCCAGCAGGCTCGGCTGACGCTCAAACACCTGCGGCCCCGGCCGTTCCACCGCGCCCACCAACAGGACCTGGTTTGACGTGTACGTTTCGACGCCGACGGTGACTGCGGGGTCGGTGTAGAACGCCAGCAGCTTCGCCCGCAGGGAGGCGGCTGCCTGTTCTCGGGTCTGGTCGACCACGCTGACCGAACCGATCAGTGGCAGCGTGATCTCTCCGTCCGGCCCGATGGTTTGCTTGCCCGTCAGCTCCGGGCGACCCTGTACGTTGACCAGCACCGCATCGCCGCGACCCAGCCGGTATGCCTCGCGATCCGTGGAGGATTGAAACAGCGCCTGCCGTGCTTCGGGGGAAAGCTTTGCTTCCGGCGACACAGCCACTTCTGCAACCTGTCCGGCAAGCTGTGCCGCAGCACAGGACGCGCCACACAGCAGAAGAGCACTGTAGGTCATCGCCTTGCTTCGCCGAAGACAAGCCATGGAAGCCTCGACCAATGCCTGAACCCTGGCCTGAAGCCTGGCCTGAACGCTGGCCTGAACCTGTGTTGTTCTGACGCCACTGTTCAACATACGCCTGACCCTACCCCGGCACTCCTGGCGTGCCCATGGATCTTTTGTTCCGTGTTGATGCTCATGTGGGTACTTTTCCCTTATTGGAACGCGGGTTGGCGTGTTCCGGATTTAAACTCTTTTTCCTGCTCGACGACCACGTCGCATTCCGCGTTCATGGCAAACAGAGGCTCCAGGCCTGCATTGTTCAGCACGCGCTGAATGGAGTCGGACGCACTCATCAGGTACAGCTTCTTGCCGTTTGCCAGCAGGCTGCGACGGATATCCAGCAGGCAACCCACACCGTCGGCTCCCACCTGGGTTGCCGCCGCGAGATCGACCGTGACGTCGCAACCGTCATCGATGGCAGCGCGAACCGCATTGCGCAGAGTGGGGCAAAGATGTCCGGTCAGCGCATCCTTCACGTGAATAAAACGGTGTCCCTGTTGCGCGTCGACGCTGAGCCCACCGGCAGCCTGCTGCCTGCCCTGGGAATGGGACGCGAGTAGCTCCCCTGGCAGGTAGCGCAGCAGTGCGACAAAGTCGCTGAAATACCGTGGCCCAAGCCGTCCCGGTTCGAGCAGCATGCGCCACAGCCATTCGCCTCCAAGTGCTTGAATCCAAAGGGGGGCGCGGCGTTTTTCGCCGGCAATCAGGTCCAATGTGCCGCCAACCCCAATCGATACAGGCACTTGAAGCCGATGCCGGTTGCGATAAATCCACAGCTCCTGCTTGGGATTGCCGAAAGCGACCAATAGAATGTGTGGTTTAGCGGCGTGGATGCGCCGAAGAATCTCGTCATCGTCCATCTGTTGCAAGGAAACGACTTGCGGCGAATACTGACCCACAAACCGGGCACCCGGATAGGTTTTCTGCAAGATCTCGATAGACTTGCGCGCGTTTGCGTCGGAGGAGCCGAGCAGGAAAATGCCATAGCCTTTTTCTGCCGACAGCCGTGCAAGCTCCGGTGTCAGGTCCGCACCGGTCAGCCGCTGCTGCAGGGGCCGTCCCAGCAGGCGCGAGACGAGCACGAGCGGAAATCCGTCCGGCAGGACCATGGCGCATTCACAAATGATTCGGTGCAACTCGGGATCCTTGCGGGCGTGGCGGACGAAGTCCAGATTGGCCGTGGCAATCTGGTAGCGTCCTCCGGACTGAATCCGACCGTCGATGCTTGCCACGGTCTGAGATGTCGACACGTTACAGATCGGCAGACCAAGCAGCGCAACGACGCGTGCATTTCCTTGAGCCATGCAGAGAGCCTTTCGGGCAGTGCGGAACCGCAACGGTGAGTCAGCAAACAGGACGCAGCGCACCCGAAGCTACGGTGCGTCCCTCAAGGAAGAACAAGCCATCGCCGGGAGAAGGCAAGACGGATCCACGATCACCCCTCTGTGTGCGACAGGCCTGGCGAAGCGCAAACTCCCCGCCTACTCCTTATCGCCCAGCAACGCGGCAACTTCATGCGGGTGGAGCCAGGTCGCTGCCTCGAGATCTCCCGTGCCGTTCCAAAACAGGCTGCCGAGGAAGGTGAACACCCCTGCAGATACGGTGAAATTGCGCTGGTGCAGGCCCTTTGACAGGGGAAGGCTCGCGCCGTGCAGGGTTTGCCACGAGGGAGCACCGATGCCTGTTCCTTCCAGCTTGCTGCGCGCTTCAAAGCGGACCCAGCGCTCGAAGAAAGATCGCTGCCGTTCCGGCCCCGGGGCAAGGCGCCGCAGGTCGAGCGCGGCCTGCTGTCCCCAGGCACACAGGGCGAGGTCCAGCACCTCTGCTTCCGGGTCAAGCCACTCCACATCGATGCCAAGCTCGCCTTCGCGGCTAAGAGCGATGGCGACCAGACCGTGGGCATGCGAGACGTTGAACCAGAGCGCCACTTCGTCCATGCCACAAAGGAACGGTTTGCCCGCGGGACGGGAACAGAGCTGAACCTGCTGCGGCGGGATGCCGAGCTGCCCGGCAAGCAGAAGGCGCAGAACACCGCGGCCAACGACAAAGTCATCGTGAGCACCGGGCGCGGCCATGCGCCGTGCACGGTCCTGCTCCCCAGAGTTCAAGAGGCGCAGGAGCGACGCATGCAGCGGCCGCATTGCAGCGACATTGAGCAGAAGGATCCGCGGTGCTGCCATGTCTCGTGTCTTGCTCCGTAGCGTGGCGCCTGTTCTGCTGCGTTCCATGCCAGCCGTGCGTGCCTCCGCAGTTCCACTCCACCACCGATCCTCTGTACCCAACGATTTCTTCAGAGGAGCATGCAGTTCAGTTTGGGAGAGTCGTGCACCTTTGCCCCCCTGAAAGAACGCTCTCTGACCGACCGGAGAAGCCTGTTCCGCTATGGGACTTCCCGTTCGTGTGTTCCCCTCGACCAAGACATTTTCCGGCTGCCGGTGCGAGCGGGACTGCTAAGGTACAACCAGCAATTTGGCCGTCGCCCCTTTTCCCATGCAAGCCATCATCCTGCTGCCCATGATCGTCTGCATCGTTGCGCTGTTCCGGCGCCCGCTGTCGCAGGTCTTTCTTGGGGTGTACCTGCCGGTGCTGCTGTTGCTGCCGACCTACTTTTTCTACAAACCACCAAACCTTCCACCCATCAATGCAAGCGAAGCCGTGCTTTTGCCGCTGGGCGCAGCCATGGCGTACCGCCTTTTGCCACAGTGGAAGCTGACCACCACGGACCTGTGGATGGCGCTGTTTCTCGCGTCCAGCGCCGTGTTCCACTTTGTGACCCACGATGGAACCATCGGCTGGTTCAACCTGTTCCATAACGTGTGCCAGGCACTTGTGCCGTACATGATGGGCAAGCTGCTGATCGAGCAGTCGGGCATACGGACCGAAACCGTGCGACGCGTGGTGACCCTGATTGCGGCCTGCAGCGTGCTGTCGCTGTTTGAATATGTTCGCGGGCGCAATCCGTTTGCGATGCTGTGGAGCAGATTCTTCCCGGACCAGCCACTGCCCTGGATGACCCAGTTTCGCTGGGGATTCGGACGCGTGGCGGGACCGTATGGCCAGTCTGAACTGGCCGGGATGGTACTGCTGATTGCGCTGGTGTTCGCCATCTGGGTTGGTACTGCCTACCCATGGGCCGACAAGTTCGCATGGCTGCAACACCCGTTTCGCAAGCGCACGATCCTGCTTGGGCTGCTGGTGCTGACCCTGTTCAGCACGCAGGCGCGCGGCCCCTGGCTGGGCTGCCTGTTGGCGGTACCCATTGCGCTGCTTGGCCGCACACGGCACCTGCTGCGGAACAGCCTGCTGTTGGTGCTGTTCTGCACGGTGGCCGGCGGTGTGGTGTACGCCAAGGGCAGCAGCTACACGCAGACCAACACGACGGCCGCCACGGACGAGCAGCAGACGGCGCAGTATCGCCGTCATCTGCTGGAGGCCTACATCCCGGTGGCGCAGTCGGGCGGAGCGTGGGGCCTAGGCGAACATTTCCCCCTGGCGCCGGCGGCAGACTCCATCGACAACGAATACCTGTTTCTGTGGCTGGTGCAGGGCTGGGTCGGCCTTGCGAGCTTTTTGTTTGTCTGCGCGGAAACGGTGGCTCGCCTGCTGGTAGCCATCCACCGAAGCACGGGCAAGCGCGACCGCTTCTTTGCGCTCACCCTGCTGGGTGGAATCTGCGGCATCCTGCTCACCATTGGGACCGTGTTCCTGTCGCAGCAGCCGTACCAGATTTTCTTTCTGCTGGTGGGCTGGGCACAATCGGTGCGGACCGTGGAGGCCCGCACCGCAGAACGAACGCTGTCGTTCGCGCATGTGCTTTCGTAGGCTGGCGCGGCTGGGCCGCGCTCCCGGGATTGCGCTGCTGCTGTGGCTGCCGGGCGGCATGCACGTGCCCACACCGGCACAGATACCAACGCAGGTACCAGCGCAGATACCGGCGAAGACGCCGGTGACGCGCGTCCTGATTGGAGACCGCGCCGTGCAGCGCGGTGTGAAACGTTTCGGAATCAACCTGAGCGGGCAAAACTTCTACGATTCCGGACAGATGCTGCGCAACCTTGTCGCACGCAATCCCGGGTTTGAAGGCGAAACCTGGCAAAGCGTGGTGCGCTGTGTTGGCCTGGGCCAGGAGAGCTGCACGATCGGTGAAGAAGTCGCCTGGCCGAGTGGATTCATGGATGGTGCAAGCTATGACGTCGCAACCGGCAGTGGCGCCGGCAGCAGGGGGACGGTGCGCACGTCGACCAGGGTGCAGGGTGGGTACCGGCTGACGTTTGCCGGCGCGTTTCCCGGGCGCCCGGGCGGCAGTCGCGAACTTGTGCTGCGCGCGCGAAAACCCGGGGATGCCACCGCGGGGTGGTGGACCGAGTTCACCTGCAACAGCACAGCGGTTGCGGAGCTGCACGACCTGCCGCCGGATTCGGCGTCGCGCCAGGCCGTGCGCGTGGACGCGGCGGCACCCTGCCAGCGTGCGGTCCTGACCAGCTATTTCGATTCGGTCGAGGGCCACTCGTTTGTGCGGCTGCATGGACCGCAGGTGCTGCGGTTCCAGGCAAAGCCGATGGTAGGCCGTCCCCGGGTGACGGTGCACGCCGAGCGTGCCGGAACGCCACCGTTCCTGGACAAAGGAGTTGCGCTGCAGCCGGGCTGGCACGCGTACGCCGTGCCGTTCCAGGCGAGGGACAGGCCGGGCAGCACCGGGACGGTCGGGCTGAGCTTTAGGGTGGAGGGTGCGACGGTCCTGCTGGATGATGTAAGCCTGGTGTCCGCAGGGGACGCGCGGAACCGGACGGCCTTTCGCGACGAGGTGGTGGAGACGCTGCGCGATCTGCGGCCTGGCATGCTGCGGTTGATGGACAGCGGCACGAACTTTGGGACGTCCCTGGACGACTGGCTGGCACCGCCGAACGGTCGACCGCGCACCGGCTATTCCACCCGGACGACGGAGCAGAACGATGTTGGCCTGGGGCTGCACGAGTGCCTGGAACTTGCCGAGAGCGTGGGAGCCGAACCGTGGATCAGCCTGCCGGCTGGATTCTCTGCCGAGGAGGCGCGCCACCTTGTGGAATACCTGGCAGGGTCCGCGCAGACGAAGTATGGCGGCGTACGCGCGGCGCTTGGACACAGAGCGCCGTGGGACCAGGTGTTTTCAACGATGCACCTGGAGCTTGGCAATGAGGTGTGGAATGAGGGCAGCTTTGCCGGCGCGTCCTTTGGCAGTGCGGCAGCGTATGGCGAGCGGGCGGCCATGGTGTTTGGTGCGATCCGGACGGCGCCCGGCTTTAAGGCGGCACGGTATGACCTGGTTGCCGGAGCGTGGGCAGAGATGCCGGCGCACACGCAGCAGGAGGTGAGGGCGCTGGGGGCGGCCGCGGATGCCGTGGCGATTGCGCCGTACCTGTTCTCAAGGTACGAGAAGGCGCCCGGCATGGAAGGCGTCTACGGACCGATGCTGGCAGAGCCGGAGCAGTGGACGCGCCACGGAGGCATGGTGGCACGGCAGGCCGAGGTGCTGCGCGCTGCCGGCAAGCGGCTAGCCATTTACGAGGTCAATCTTGGAACCCTGAACGGCGCATCGACGATCTCTCAGCAGGCCATCGACCGGACAGTGCCGACGATGGGCGCGGCGCTTGCCACGGCCGATCTGATGCTGCTGATGCTGCGCGATGTGGGGGTGACGGACCAGTGTTTCTTTGCGCTGTCAGAGTTTCGCAACGGCTTTACGTCGCCGGGAGGCGCGGGACCGCCGCGAACCACGCCGCTGTATGGCGCGGTTGTGGACATGGGTGGGTTGACGGAGCGGCGGCGTCCGAGCTTTCTTGCGCTGCGCCTGCTGAACCGGGTTGTCCTGTCGACGCTGGTGGAGACGAGGCTGGACGGAGCGAACCCGACGTGGGACCAGGCGGCGAGCCCCAACGATGCGATTGCGCTTGCCGGCGCGCACGTGCTGCAGAGTTTTGCGTTTGCGGAAGGGCGAGACCGTTCGGTTGTGCTGTTGAACCTTAGCCGGACGGAGAGCCTGCCGGTGAGCTTTGCCGGGAACCATGCGCCACGTGGTGCCGTGGAGCAGACGACGCTGACGTCGGCACAGATCGAGGACAGCAATGAGGATGCTGCCCTGGTTGCGCCGCGGACAGCGACCCTTGTGAACTTCGATCCGACGGCGGCATACCGGCTGCCCCCATTTTCAATCACCGCATTTACCTGGAAGACGTCGTAGCGCCATGATTCTGCACACGTTGTATGTCGCTTTTGCCGCGGGTGTGCTGTTGTGCACGGGACCGCTCGTGCTGGAGGTGTTGCTGCTGTCTGCCGCGGCGCTGCTGCCGGGGAGGCGGGCGCGCACGGGGGCGACGGGGCAGCGATGCCGGCTGGCGGTGGTTGTGCCCGCGCATAACGAAGCGGCGGGCATTGCGCGCTGCGTGGCAAGCCTGCGCGCGTCGTCGTGCAAGCTGGAGGCGCTGTATGTGGTGGCGCATAACTGCACGGACGGCACGGCCGAGCGCGCCGTGACCGAGGGAGCGGAGGCGCTGGAGCTGAACGACGATGGAGCGCACGGCAAAGGTGCCGCGCTGCTGTTCGGGATGAGCCGTGCCGTGGAGATGGGGGCGACGGCAGTGCTGGTCGTCGACGCCGATTCCACCGTGGACCCGATGCTGATCGCCGCCGTGGCGGATGCATTTGAGCGCGGTGCAGATGCCGTGCAGACCCGCTATGTCGCCAGTAACGGCGAGGCCACGACGCGCACCTGCCTGATGGCACTGTCCCTGAC
>CAXUHM010000038.1:0-31537 GCA_964250935.1 uncultured Terriglobus sp. | reverse complement strand
CATTCACGTGAGGCTTCGACCGATCAAACTTTTCCTTCGCCATCTCTTCTCTCCTCTGCCTTTCGGCAACTCTGACTTATGCCCTGCCAAGTTCGCGGATGGCATTGATGCGCCAGCGCATCCACCGTTACTCCAGGGTTACTTGTCGCGACCCTGTACCTTGGCAATAATCTCTTCCGATACGTTACGCGGCGCTTCCTCGTACTGTGCAAACTGCATGGTGAAGTTCCCACGACCCTGCGTGGAACCACGCAGGTTGGTCGCATAGCCGAACATGGTCGAGAGCGGCACGGTTGCCTTGATCGCCTGCACTCCGCCCACCATCTCCATTCCCTCAATGCGGCCGCGCCGGCTGTTCAGGTCTCCAATCACGGTGCCCATGTAGTCCTCGGGAACCGTGACTTCCACGGCCATCACCGGCTCCAGCAGAACCGGCTTTGCCTTACGCGCAGCTTCCTTGAAGGCCATGGAACCGGCGATCTTGAACGCCATTTCGTTCGAGTCGACATCATGGTAGCTGCCGTCATACAGGGACACCTTGATGTCGACCATCTCGTAACCCGCAAGCACGCCGCCCTGCATGGCTTCCTGGATACCCTGGTCGATCGGCTTGACGTACTCCTTGGGAATGGAACCGCCCTTGGTGTCGTTGGAGAACTCGTAGCCCTTGCCCGTCTCGTTCGGCTCGATGCGAATCTTGGCATGGCCATAGTTACCTGAACCGCCCGACTGACGAATGTACTTGCCCTCGGCCTCGGCGTTGGTGCGGATCGTCTCGCGGTAGTTCACCTGCGGCTTGCCGACATTCGCCTCGACCTTGTGCTCGCGCATCATGCGGTCCACGATGATCTCGAGGTGCAACTCGCCCATGCCGCTGATGATTGTCTGGCCATTCGTCTGGTCGGTACGTACGCGGAAGGTCGGATCTTCCTGCGCCAGCTTGGCCAGGGCCATGCCCATCTTTTCCTGGTCGGCCTTGGTCTTCGGCTCCACGGCAACCTCAATCACGGGCTCCGGGAAGTCGATGGACTCCAGAACGATGGGCGCCTTGTCCGAGCAGATCGTGTCGCCCGTAACCAAGTTCTTCAGACCTACCGCCGCACAGATATCCCCGGCAAGGATCTCGGTCACTTCTTCCCGCTTGTTCGCGTGCATCTTCAGCAGGCGGCCAATGCGTTCGGTCTTGCGCGTACGCGGATTCAGTACCGAATCGCCCGTCTTGAGCGTGCCGGAGTAGTTGCGGATAAAGATTAGCTGGCCGACAAACGGGTCCGTCATGATCTTGAAGCCGAGCGCAGAAAACGGCGCATTGTCTTCGGGCAGGCGGATAAGTTCTTTTTCCAGATCTTCCGGATCGTGACCGATCATGGGCGGGATGTCGAGCGGGCTGGGAAGGTAATCCACGACTGCATCCAGCAGCGTTTGCACGCCCTTGTTCTTGAACGAGGAGCCCATCAGCACCGGGAAGATGTGCATGCCGATGGTCGCTTTACGAATCGCGCCCTTAAGCTCTTCCATCGTCGGCTCTTCGCCCTCGAGAAACTTCTCGAGCATCGCATCGTCGGTCTCCGCCACAGACTCAATCAGCTGGTTCCGAAACGCCTGCGCCTTCTCCTTCAGGTCCGCGGGGATCTCTTCCGTGTCGTAGGCCGAACCCATTTCCTCGTCATGCCACACGTATGCCTTCATCGCGACCAGGTCGACGACGCCGGCAAATTTCGCTTCTGCGCCAATTGCAAGCTGCAGCATGACCGCCTTGGCGCCGAGACGGTCGCGGATGGTCTGGGTTGCGTACTCCGCATCCCCGCCATTCTTGTCCATCTTGTTGATAAAGCAGATCCTTGGAACCTTGTACTTGGTCGCCTGCCGCCACACAGTTTCGGACTGGGGCTGCACACCTGCGACTGCGTCGAAGCACGCGACGGCGCCGTCGAGGACGCGCAGGGAACGCTCAACTTCTGCTGTAAAGTCCACATGGCCCGGAGTGTCAATGATGTTGATGCGATAGTTGTTCCAAGTGCATGTTGTTGCAGCACTTGTGATCGTAATGCCGCGCTCCTGCTCCTGCTCCATCCAGTCCATCGTCGCGGTACCTTCATGCACTTCACCAATGCGGTGGTTCACGCCGGTGTAGAACAGGATGCGCTCCGTGGTGGTGGTCTTGCCCGCGTCAATGTGGGCCATGATGCCGATGTTGCGGCATTTATTCAAAGCGACGGTACGTGCCACGGTGTTTCTTCAATTCTGCGGGCAGAGCCCGCGGTAGCTTCTGCGTAAGTGCCCGAGCAAGTCAGAAAAACCAACTTACCCGGGCAGGATGTACATCGCGTCAAACTGTGCACGAACCAGACTGCTTACCAGCGATAATGCGCAAACGCCCGATTGGCTTCGGCCATGCGCTGCACATCTTCCTTCTTCTTCATGGCTGCGCCTCGCCCGTTGGCTGCGTCCAGCAATTCTGCCGTCAACTTGTCGACCATGCCCTTTTCGCCACGGGACCGACCAAAACTCACCAGCCAGCGGATGGCCAGCGACGTGCGGCGTTCCGGGTTGACCTCAATGGGCACCTGGTAGTTCGCACCGCCGACGCGGCGGCTCTTCACTTCCAGCAGCGGCTTCACATTCTCCACGGCCTTCTTGAACAGCTTCAGAGCCTCATCGCCACCCTTTTGCTCCAGGTTGGTCATGGATTCGTAAAAGATTTTCTGTGCGGTCGACTTTTTGCCGCCCCACATCATGCTGTTCACGAACTTGGTAACCAGAGTAGATCCATAGATCGGGTCCGGTGCGACTTCGCGCTTGGCGATATGACCTTTGCGTGGCATTGCTGTCTCTTCTTCCTCCAGCGCGGTGACTTCTCACGCATCTGGACCTTGTGCTTCTGTTACTGACTCAGGGTTCACCTGAGTCCCGGGAAACCTCTATTTACTCTGCGCCTTGGGCCGCTTTGCACCGTACTTGGAACGGCTCTGCAGACGCTTCGCCACGCCCACGGAGTCCAGCGTGCCACGCACAATGTGGTAACGCACGCCTGGCAGATCCTTCACACGGCCACCGCGAATCAGCACAATGGAGTGCTCCTGCAGGTTGTGGCCTTCACCGGGGATGTACGATGTCACTTCGATACCGTTGGTCAAACGCACGCGCGCGACCTTGCGCAGGGCCGAGTTCGGCTTTTTCGGGGTCTGGGTGTACACACGAGTACACACACCGCGGCGCTGGGGCGATCCCTGCAATGCCGGGCTGGCCGTCTTGTAGTTCGGCGCAGTGCGACCCTTCTTCACAAGCTGATGAAACGTAGGCACGGTAACTCCCTAAACTCTCGATCTAAACTGCAAAACTTTGGGTGTCTGCCTGTCATGCGCTCTTCGAACCACGCCCAGGTCTGTGCTGACGGGCCGCGACCGGCAAACCGGTGACGAACCCTTCCAAGCGGTACCGTCACCTGAAAGGCAACTCGCCGAAGGAAACCTCGGAACCTTTCAACTGTACCAATGGCGTGCTCCGACGTCAATGTCGACTGGGGCATTCTGACTCAATGATAGCCTTTCGCCATGCGCCTTTCCAGTTTTGCCCTGCTGCTCAGCACATTTGCGGCTGCCCTTCCTGTTTGCGCACAAACACCGCCTCCGGATCGACCAGCGGGCATGACGCTCATGGCGGCAACTCCCCGCATCGAGCAGGCAATGGCAGCAACACAGGCCGCTACCGGCGTTCACGGACCTGCTGCAGTTGAAGTGTCTGCGGATGGCAAGCAGCTTGCCTGGATCCTCGGCGCAGACGAGGGACGCCGTGGCGGCAAGGGTGAGCTGCATCTGAGTTCCTTCGCTCATCCTTCGGCGACTGACCCGACCATCACTGCCGGTACCAACTGCACCTCAGCCGCGCCGCGCTTCTCGCCCGATGGCTCCACCCTGGCATTTATCGCAACCTGCGCGGACGGCCAGCCTCAGTTGTGGCTGCGCAGCAACGCCGGCGAAGTGCGCCAACTAACGCACCTTGCGGGTACCCTGACCTCGCCCGCCTGGGCACCAGATGGCACGTCCATCGCCTTTCTTCACGTTCCGAATGCCACCCGCAGCGCCGGCGCGCTCGCTGCGATGAAGATGCCTGCCGGCGTCATCGGCGAAGACGGCGTCGAAGTGCAATGGGTCGTCGCGGCAGACATCCATAACGGCGCCCTCTCCAACCTGACGCCGAAGACACTCCATGCCTATGAGTTCGACTGGGCTCCGGACGCGAAGACTCTGGTCTTTGTTGCCGCCAACCCACCCGGTGAAAATACCTGGTGGATCGCAAAGATGTACACGGTTCCCGCAGGACAGCCGGACGCAGCCAGATCCATCCTCGATCCGCAAACAGCAGGTGGGTCTCTGCAGGGCTTGCAGATCGCCGTTCCCCGCTATAGCACCAACGGCCAGAACATCGCCTTCATTGGCGGCCTGATGAGCGACCAGGGCTCCACCGGCGGCGACATCTACCTGATGGGCGCGGATGGCAGCGGCCTGCAGAACCTTACGCCAGGCCGCAAATCCACGCCGGCATACCTCGCCTGGGCCGACCCGGATCACCTCGTCTTCTCGGAATATGTGAGCGGCAAGAGCCACATCGGGCTACTGGGGACAAACAAGCAGGAGCTGACCAATGGGTGGACGGCGGAGCAGTCCATCAGCAGCGGTCGCGCCGCCCTGTCCTTTGCATTCAGTCCCGCAGCTCGCGAGATTGCATTCACTTCTGCCAGTCGGGAGCATGCCGCTGAACTCTTCGGGGGTGATTTCCGCGGTATCCGTGCCCTCACCCACATCAATGACGCCGCTAAGCCCACTGCAGAAACCGTCTCCATCGAATGGGAAAACGAGGGCTTCCATGTCCAGGGCTGGCTCACCTACCCGGCTCACTATGACGCGAACAAGAAATACCCCATGATCGTCAGCGTGCATGGCGGTCCCTCCTCTGAGGTTGGTCCCGCGTTCAGTTCCGGCGCCGGTATCTTTCCCGCCCTGGGCTACTTTTTTTTCCAGCCCAATCCGCGCGGGAGTTACGGCCAGGGTGAGGCGTTTACCGCCGCAAACCGCAAGGACTTCGGCTATGGTGACCTTCGCGACGTGCTGAAAGGCGTGGATGTGATTGAGGGGAAGTACCCGGTGGATGATCATCGGCTGGGCCTCACCGGCTGGAGTTACGGCGGCTTTATGACTATGTTCGGCGTCACGCAGACCAACCGCTTCCGCGCCGCGGTTGCCGGTGCCGGCATCTCCGACTGGCTGAGCTATTACGGTGAGAATTCCATCGACGAGTGGATGGTGCCCTTCTTTGGTGCAACGGTGTACAAGGATCCCGCTGTTTACGCGAAGAGTTCTGCGATCAATTTCATTGACCGCGTGAAGACGCCGACCCTGGTGATTGTCGGCGACCGCGACGGCGAGTGCCCGGCGCCGCAGAGCTTCGAGTTCTGGCATGCCCTGCAAGCGTTTCACGTACCGACGCAGCTGGTGGTTTACCCAAACGAAGGCCATGGCTTCGTTGATCCGGACCATATTCGCGATCGGACCATTCGCACGGCAAGCTGGTTTGAAGCACACCTGCAGTAGCGATATGGGTGCTGCGGGCGTCATGCCGCACCACCAACCGTGAGACTTGCTCCACGGGTGGTGCGCTTCTCGGCAACTTCGCGTATCGTCAGGCTGTGTAGCCTACCGACGACACCGAAAGCGCCTCGATGCAATCCAGAAACGTATTGCAGTCCGCTCGCTTGAACCCCTCCTGGCAAGGCGGCCGGATGACGCGTGCCATGACGGCCAGCTACCTGCTGGCACTCGGCGTGATTGCATCTCTCGCCATGACCTCGCACCTGCTTACCGAGCGGCTTGTGCGGCAACAGGCCAGCACCGCACGCGTCGCGATCCTGGCCGGGCGCCAGGGCCTGTTATGCCAACGTGTCATGCAGGTGTCTCAACAGATTGCGGCCGGGACCAATGCTGTGGTCGCCGATCGCCAGACCCTGCTGGTCGCGGCTGCCGGTGTTGACGAGGCAGAAGCCGCGCTGATGCACGGAGATCCGTCGCTGGGTGTACCTCCCGCTGCCGCCACCGCCGTCCGCGAATTGTATCTGGAGCCGCCTTACCTGCTGGACCGGCGACTCAGCGAGTTTCTGGCTTCGGCTCGCAAGCTTGCCGCCAAAAGTGAGGTGGACGCTGCCGATCCGGAGCTTCGCTCCATGGCCGTCACGCTGGAGCGCTTCCTGCTCCCCGGCCTGGAGCATGCCGTCTGGCAGTATCAGCAGGATGCCGAGGCCGGCGTCGCCCATCTGAACCGCGTTCTGAGCACGCTGACCTGGACCATGCTGGTGGTGCTCGCGCTGGAGGCCCTGCTGATCTACCAACCGCTGTATCACCGGCTGACCCATGTGCTCCACCAGGTGCTGCAGGGCTCCTCCACCGATACGCTGACACGGGTGCTGAACTGCCACACCTTTCTGCAACATGCGGACGCGGAGCTGAACCGGGCTCGCCAGGCGGGCGCACCGACGGCGCTCATCATGGCCGACCTAGACGATTTCAGACGGCTGAATGACCGGCATGGGCATGCGGCCGGCGACCTTGCGCTGCGCCACTTTGCCGCAATTGCGCAGTCCAACCTGCGCAGCAACGACCGTATCGGCCGGCTCGGCGGTGAGGAGTTCGCCATTCTGCTGTGCGGCACGCCGCTTGAGGGCGCGGTGATGGCGGCAGAACGCATCCGGGAGCGCCTTGCCGGAAGTACCGCGGCGCTGATGCCGGACAACTTTCGCGTCTTCATCACCTGCAGCTTTGGCGTAACGGTGTCTGCTGCCGACGAGCAGATTGCCGATCTGCTGACGCGCGCCGACGCACAGTTGCACCGCGCCAAAAATCAGGGCCGCAATCGTGTGGAGTCCGCGCCTCCGTTGCCGGCGCCCGCTCCCATGGCAGACGCGTCGGCGCCGCTTGCGCAACGCTCAACCGCTTAGGATTCCGTCAAAGCCGGTCGCTCAGCGCCCATTGCGCTTCAGTTGCACCCGGTCTACACTCCTTGGAACCTTATGCTCGTTGTACCCGTTCCGGAAGCCCTCACCTTTGACGATGTTCTTCTCGTTCCCGCCTTCTCCGATGTCGTACCGACCCAGGTCTCTACGGCGACTCGTCTGACCAAACGCATCACGCTGAACACGCCGCTGCTCTCGGCGGCCATGGACACCGTCACGGAGTCGCGGCTCGCCATTGCCATGGCGCAGGCCGGCGGCATGGGCGTTGTTCATCGCAACCTTACCGTTGTGCAACAGGCCGGGGAGATCGACAAGGTCAAGCGTTCGGAGAGCGGCATGATTGTCGATCCCGTCACCATCGAGCCAGACCAGCCGGTGGCCGCAGCGCTCGAGGTAATGCGACGGTACAAAATCAGCGGTGTGCCGGTGACGCGGAATGGCAAACTCGTGGGAATTCTGACCAACCGCGACCTGCGCTTCGTGAACCGGACCGATCTGCCCATCTCGGACGTGATGACCAAGGAGCACCTGATTACGGTGCCCGTGGGCACGACCCTGGAGGACGCGGAGCACATCCTGCATCAGCACCGCGTGGAAAAGCTGCTGGTGGTGAACGATGCGTATGAGCTGAAAGGACTCATCACCGTCAAGGATATTCAGAAAAAACTCAAGTACCCCAATGCCTGCAAGGACGAGCAGGGGCGCCTGCGTGTGGCGGGCGCCATTGGTGCAACGGGCGACTACCTGGAGCGCGCGGCCGCCCTGGTCGAGGCACGTGCCGATGCGCTCGCCATCGACTCGGCGCATGGCCATAGCAGCCGCGTTCTGGAAGCCGTCGCCGAGGTCAAGAAGCACTTTCCACAGGTCGACCTGCTCGCTGGAAACATTGCCACCTACGACGGTTGCAAGGCGCTCATCGACGCGGGTGCCGATGCCGTGAAAGTCGGCATCGGCCCTGGCAGCATTTGCACCACGCGCATGGTCACCGGCGCCGGCATGCCGCAGATTACCGCAATTTCCGAGGCATTCCGCGCCGCGCGAGAGACTGGAACCACCGTCATTGCAGATGGCGGGATCAAGTACTCCGGCGATGTCACGAAGGCGATTGCGGCGGGTGCCGGTGTCATCATGATCGGCTCCCTCTTTGCCGGCGTGGATGAAAGCCCGGGAGAGACGATCCTGTACCAGGGCCGCAGCTTCAAAGCCTACCGCGGCATGGGCTCGCTTTCCGCCATGGCGCAGGGGTCCGGCGAACGCTACTTTCAGGGCAAAGAAGACGTCAGCACCATGATTGACCGCTCGCAGTCCATCACCGCGCCGGAAACGAGCAGCAACAATCGGCTCGCCAAGTTTGTGCCGGAAGGCATTGAAGGTCGTGTTCCCTACCGCGGCCCGCTCGGCGATATGGTGTACCAGTTGGTTGGCGGTCTGCGCAGCGGTATGGGCTACCTCGGCTGCAGCACCATTGAAGAACTGCAGCAGAATGCCCGCTTTGTGCGCATCAGCGGAGCAGGTCTGCGCGAATCCCACGTGCACGACGTCATCATCACCCGGGAAGCGCCCAACTACCACGTCGAGTAAATTGACCCAAGCCTGACGAAGACGCCAGGCTTGGTTTCAGGCAACCCGTCAGGCCACCGGCGGGATGTGATGCTTCCACGCAGGACAGGTCGCACGCGTCGAGGGGCGCTGCGGAGTCAGGCGCCTTTCTTGTCGTGCTGCGGGCTCGTCACATCGTGGCTCTGCAGCGCTGCGCGCACTTTCGCGATGTGCGTCCCATGCACGCGAATGGCCTCGTGCAGCACTTCACCGGTCACGCCAAATTCCTTGCTCCAGTAATGAATATCCGAGGAGACCTTGGGATTGATCTCCGTTTCACTGCTCGGTCCGTGCTCAACATTTGCTGCCATGGGGTTCACTTCCTTCCTTTCAGGTGGATGCGCCGCCAGGGCATTGCGCCGCCCGCGCCTGACAGAAGCGGCGCTCCTGCCCCCCACGTGACTGGCTTGACCCCAATCTGCTCCCATGGGGCTTGCAGCCTAACGTCCCGACCGGAAGCAGAGCCGCCGCGCTCCATCAGGTCTTTCCACCTTGCAAATCCACCGCCTCATCCAAACGGGTCAAATCCGCTGCTGCATCACAGGAGGGTTGCGGAGGCGCACGGCTGAGCACCCGGCGTCGCGACGCGTCGAGCACAACCCTTTCCCGGCACACGGACAAAAGGAATTCGAGGCAGCCACATTGACGCTTCGTGCCCGGACAAGTATGCTCGTCGGCATGAGCGAAGAAAAGGCGAACATAAACGAGACGCTCTTCCCCATGCTGCAGCCACCTCGCCGCACCTCGCTGGGACGCGCCGCTGCCGACGCCGAACAGCTCGATGTCGGTCACGACGTTGAATTTCGGACACTCACGAGCCGTTCTATCCTCAATAGATCGGTGTCGAAACGTCTCGGTTGGATGGCCTGGTCTATCAACCCGTACCGGGGCTGCGAGTTTGCCTGCCGCTATTGCTACGCCCGTTACACGCACGAGTTCCTGGAGGCTGCCGGGGAAACCGCCGGCCTGCGTGCTCCGGACGCCTTTGAAAAGCAGATTTTTGTGAAAGAGAACGCAGCCTGGTTGTTGGAGCAGGATCTCCGCAACCTCGCGCGGCAGGGCCGGCAGGACGAGGAGATCGCTCTCGGCACGGCGACGGATCCGTGGCAGCCTATCGAGCGCCGAACCGGGTTAACGCGAAGCCTGCTCGAAGTCATGGCGACACGCGATCATCTCCGCTTGGGCATTGTGACCAAGTCCACCCTGATTGAGCGGGACATCGACGTGCTGCAGGAGATTCACGCACGCAGCACGCTTGTGGTTCATGTCACGGTCACCACGCCGGATGCCGACCTTGCCCGCAAGCTGGAGCCACGCGCACCCCGGCCCGATCTTCGCCTGCGCACCGTGCAGCGCCTGCGCGAAGCCGGCCTCCGCGTCGGTATCCTGAACTCGCCGCTGCTGCCTGGCATCACGGATGGTCCGACCGAGATCGATCGTATGGCAGCACTCGCGGCACAACACGGCGCAACGTTTTTTGCTGCCATGCCCCTGTTCCTGAAAAGCTGTTCGCGGCCGACCTACTTCCAGTTTGTCCGCGACCATTTTCCGCATCTGCAGGTGGAGTACCTGGAGCGCTTCCGCAACATGGACTTTGCCGACCGGCCCTACCGCGAACGCCTTAACCTGCTGGTGCAGCTAAGCTGTCGCCGGCACGGCTTAACCGAGCGCCTTACGGACAACTTGTTGACGCGCGACGCCGGCGAAGCCGCCCCGGCGGACACCTTTGCCGCGTTTCGTGGTGCATCCGCTGGCAATAGGCCACGCGGCATGTCGATCCAGGGACGTACGGTCGAGCTTTCCGCGGGTCGCACGTTGGGGCTCAAGCGCCCTTCCGCGTCGGAGCAGCTTCCCGCGCAGGGAAGGCTGTTCGGCTAGGCGCAGGGTAGACGCGGTAAGTCAGTCAGTAAGCAGGTAAGCCACGCCGTGCACACTCGTCTTCGCCCAGTCGGTGTTCGACAGCCAGCCCAGGGCAAAGATCGCGACACCGCTCCCGACCATAACCCACCAGATTGGGTGCGTCGCGCGGGTAAAGTCCAGCCCACGCTGATGGCTGACTGCCACCACCGTGCCGGCAACCGCCACACCGAGCGCGGCGCCAACCTGCCGACTGGTGGACAGAATTGCAGCTGCTACACCGGCCTGTGACAGCGGCATGCCTGCCACGGCATTGCTCGCAATTGCGGGATTGACCATGCCCAGGGCCACTCCAAGCAGGGCATAAGCCACCAGCAGCAGGGTCAGCGGCGTGGAGGTGGTAAGCCCCGTAAAGATTCCCGTTCCCAACACAAAGCCCAGCCCCGACAGCAAAAGCGACCACCGCGTCCCGTAGCTGCCCACCAGCCGACCGCTCAGCGGTGCGCACACCACCATCATGCCCGCAAGCGGCAGCGTACACAGCCCGGTTTTGAAGGCAGAAAACCCGCGCGCCTGCTGCAGGTAAAGCGCATTCAGAAAAAGAAAGCCCGCAAACGTCGCAAAGGCACAGACCGCGATGATCGTCGAGCTGCTGAAGGGAACGCTGCGAAAGAACCGCAGGTCGACCAGCGGCTCTTTCCGCCGCGGCTCGTACACCAGAAACACACCGAACAGCGCCGCTGCACCAATAAACAGGCATAGGATAAGCGGGGAATCCCACCCCCGGCGCTGCCCCTCGATCACCGCAAACGTCGTGGAGGCGAGTACGGTCAGCAGCAGCACTTGCCCTACTGGATCGAATGCCCTGGCGCGTGCCGCCCTGCTCTCTGGAACAAACAGCGCGGCCAGCACAATCGCGATTGCGCCGATCGGAAGATTGATCCAGAAGATCCATCGCCAGCCGACCGACTGCACCAGCGCGCCACCGACGATAGGCCCAAGCGCAAACGACAGACCTGCAACGGCACCCCAAACGCCGATCGCACGTGCGCGCGACTTCTTTTCCGAAAAGACATTCACGATGATGGACAGCGCCACCGGATTGAGCATGGAAGCGCCAATGCCCTGAAACGTACGCGCTGCCACCAGGCTGCCGATGCCCGTAGCCAGGCTGCAGAGTACCGAACCGAGCGTAAAAAGGCCAAGGCCGATCTGGAAGATGCGCCGCCGGCCCACACGATCTGCCACCGAACCCGACAGCATGAGCAGGCTCGCCAGCACGAGGGTGTACGCGTCTACAACCCACTGCAGGCCTGAGAGGCTCGCATGAAATTCCCGCTGGATGGAGGGCAGAGCAACGTTCACAATCGTGACATCCATGCTCATGACCAGCAGGCTCATGCAGCAGATGCCGAGCACCAGGTTTTGTCGCGCCGGCGTCAGCACGGGCGGGGCAGGGACGACCTTCTGTACGTCAGCCACGGCTATCCCTCCACGCTTTGCACGATACCCTTGGCGCGCAGGCCGGCTTCTGCCGCGCCGAAATAATCCTCCACCTTGCCCTGCGTCTTGATCCAGTCAATGTAGCGGCCAATGCCCTCTTCAATAGTGACCTGCGGCTCGTACCCGATGGTACGGATGCGCGAGATGTCCGAGATGAGCGACCGGATCTCTCCTGGGCGGAACTCCCCGCGCGCCAGCGGCTCGATCGCGAGCCCTAGCTTGCCGGCGATAATGCCGGCCAGGTCGCGAATACTCGTCGCGCGCCCGCTGCCCGCATTCACCGCCAGGCCATCCAGCTTGTCCGTGGTCGCGACCAGCAAGTTTGCGCGGGCAAAGTCTTCCACAAAGCAAAGGTCGCGGGTCTGGCCGCCATCCTCGTACATGACGGGTTGCTGCCCGGTGAGCAGACGCGTGCAGAAAATCGCAATGACCCCGGTGTACGGGTTGAAGAGCGACTGCCGTGGACCATACGTGCAGCTGTACCGCAGGGCTACCGTGGGGATTCCCGTCTGCTTGCCCCACAGCAGTACCAGCCGTTCCTGGTCTACCTTGGTCAGCGCGTACACGGTTTCGCCGCCGCCCGGCGTGGCTTCCGGCGTTGGAATGGAGGTTGTGACTTTGCCGCACAGCGGGCAATGCACGCTAAAGTCGCCGGCGCGCATCTGCTCCGCTGGCCGCAGCAGCGGGACCACGTGCCCGTGCTCCGGGCAAAGCGCCGCACCCTCGCTGTACACCGCCTGTGAACTCGCAACGACAACTTTCTGGATGGGCAGCTTGTGGTCGCGAATCATCTCCAGCATCTGCGCCGTGCCAAAGCTGTTGACGAGCACATACTTCGCCATCTCCGGCATGTAGCCGCCGTAGGCTGCCTCGTGAAAGACCACGTCGATCCCCTGCAGCGCCGCAAGCATCGTGTCGTAGTTCTGCACCTCGCCCTGCACAAACTCCGCCGCGGAATTGACCCACGCCGGCTTGCCCATCTTGTGCGTCTGCGGCTCCAGATTGTCCAGAATCCGTACCGTCCATCCCTCGCGCACCAACAAGTCCACCAGCGTGGACCCGATTAACCCCGCCCCACCCGTGACCAACGCCCGCTTTGCATGCAAACCCATGCCTCCATGGTATCCAATGACCGCCTCCCGGCAATGCCGCAAGAAGTTGAACGATATCCGCGCGCCCTGCCAAAGTAGATGCAGCTTCGGCCATGGCTGACACACGGTGGACACATCCCTGTAATCCATCCGCGATACCATGAAAGTTCGTGCCCTTGCATCAGCAAGGCAGTGCGGAAGGCGTGCAGAATCGATGGCTGAAAAGCGTTGGGTGTTGTTGATTGCAAGTGAGGTCGGGCGTACAGACTCCGTTTCAGACCGCGCGATGGAGCGGCTGGTCGATGCCATTGGCGAAGAAGGGTACGAGGTCGTCCGCACCACCTCGCCGGAAGACGGCAACTCCCTTGTCACCTCCGATCCCAGCTACTCCGCCATCCTGCTGGACTGGGACCTGGACAGCAATTCGCAGTTTGAGGAACGCGCCGCGCTGGACATCATTCGCGGCGTGCGTCACCGCAACAAGAAGGTGCCGATCTTCCTGATCGCCGACCGTACGCTTGTGTCGGAGTTGCCGCTTGAAGTTGTAAAGCAGGTGTATGAGTACATCCACCTGTTCGGGGACACACCCGCCTTTATCGCGTCGCGGCTTGATACTGCCATCGAGCGCTACCATGAACAGTTGTTGCCGCCGTACTTTCGTGAACTGCTGAAATACAACGACCAGTCCGCCTACAGCTGGGACGCGCCCGGACACATGGGAGGCGTGGCCTTTCTGAAGCACCCGGTAGGCCAGGAATTTCATCGCTTTTTCGGCGAGAACCTCCTGCGCTCCGATCTCGGCATCTCCTCTGCGCCACTCGGCTCCTGGCTGGATCACATCGGACCTCCCGGCGATTCCGAGCGCAATGCGGCACGCATCTTTGGTGCCGACTGGACCTTTTACGTGCTTGGCGGCTCCAGCACCTCCAACCAGATTGTGGGCCATGGCGTTATCGCGCAGGACGACATGGTGCTGGCGGACGCGAACTGCCACAAGTCCATCTGCCATGCGCTTACCGTGACCGGCGGCCGTCCCGTGTACTTTAAACCGACGCGGAACGGCTACGGAATGATCGGCCTCGTTCCGCTCAAGCGCTTTTCGCCGGAGTCGGTGCAGGAACTGATCGCGCACAGTCCATTCACCCCCGGCGCGCGTTCACCGAAGCCCACCTACGCGGTCATCACAAACTCCACGTACGACGGCCTTTGTTACAACGTTGACCGGGTCGTGGAGCAGCTCAGCAAATCGGTAACCCGCGTGCACTTTGACGAGGCCTGGTATGCCTATGCCAAGTTCCACCCTATCTACCGCGGACGCTACGCCATGGGCGTTCCGGAAGACATGTCGAACCGGCCGACCATCTTTTCGGTGCAATCCACGCACAAGATGCTTGCGGCGTTCTCCATGGGTTCCATGATTCACGTCAAGCTGTCAGACCGCGCCCCGCTGGATTTCGACCAGTTCAACGAAGCCTTCATGATGCATGGCACAACGTCGCCGTTCTATCCGCTCATTGCCTCGCTCGATGTGGCCGCGGCCATGATGGACGAGCCCGCGGGACCGACGCTGATGAACGAAACCCTGATCGACGCGTTCAGCTTTCGGCAGGCCATGAGCTCCGTGGCGCGCCGCCTGCGCGCGGAGTCGACCAACGGCGAGGACTGGTTCTTCGGCATCTACCAGCCGGAATATGTAACCGACCCGGCGACCGGCGAAAAAATCCTGTTTGAAGACGCCGAAGACGAACTGCTGGCAACCGAGCCAGGTTGCTGGACGCTGAAGGCCGGCGATGCCTGGCACGGCTACCAGGACAACGAGTCTCCCGACGATTACTGCATGCTGGACCCTGCGAAGGTCACCATTCTGACCCCGGGTATGGACGCGCAGGGCAGGATCGCCGAATGGGGCATCCCGGCGACAGTGCTGACAGAGTTCCTCGATTCCCGCCGGGTTGAGATTGCACGCACGGGCGATTACACCGTGCTTGTGCTCTTCTCTGTTGGTACCTCCAAGGGCAAGTGGGGCAGCCTTCTCGAAAACCTGTTCGACTTCAAGCGGCTGCACGACTCCGATGCCATGCTCGACGAAGCACTCCCCGAGTTGGTGCAGCGTTTTCCCGTACGGTATCGCAAGCTCTCGCTCCGGGAACTGTCGGACGAGATGCATGCGGCCATGCTCGAGATGAACCTTCCCGGCCTGGTAAATGCGGCCTGCGATGAAGATTTTGACCCCGTGCTGACACCGGCGCAGACCTACCAAAAGCTGGTGCGCAACGAGACCGAACGCATTCCGTTCACGCAGATGTGCGGCCGCGTCGCCGCAGTCATGCTTGTGCCGTACCCGCCGGGTATTCCCATGTCCATGCCGGGCGAGCGGCTCGGCGGCCCGGATTCGCCCGTGATCCGTCTGATCCTCGCCATGGAACAGTTTGGCAAGCGCTTCCCAGGCTTCGAGCGCGAAGTTCACGGCATCGAGGTCGACGCCGAAGGAAATTACTGGATGCGCGCCGTTATTGAAGAGGGCAAGATCGCCACGGCAGTGGAACCTCCCGATCTGCAGGAAGAGATCGCGGTCAACCGGCTCAAAAGCCGTCCCGTCCGCCGGTCGACCGAGTAAACGACCGACGCTGCCGAAGAGCCGAAGCCGAGCGGCATCGCGTGGTAAGGTCAGTGCTACCCCAACGCTTTGTCTTTGCCCCAGGAGATGCTGCATGCCCGGCCCACGTCCGTTGTTTGCCTCGGTTGCGCTTGCGGTCGCTGCCGCATCGTTCACCGCACAGTCGTCCGCCGCGCAAGCGCCCGTTGCCCCGTCCAGCCAGCCGCAGGATCTTGTGACGCTGTACAAGGATCTGCACCAGCACCCGGAACTGTCGCACCACGAAGAGCGTACCTCGGCCATTCTTGCCGCAGCCCTGCGCGATGCCGGCTATACCGTGACGGACCACGTGGGTGTGTACCCGGACGGATCGCGTGCGTTCGGGATTGTCGGCATCCTGAAAAATGGTGCCGGGCCGACGCTTTTGGTTCGCGCGGACATGGATGCGCTCCCAATTGTGGAAGAAACGGGCCTGCCTTACGCCTCGCACGTCAGGACGAAAACCAGTTCCGGCCAGGACACGGGCGTGATGCACGCCTGCGGTCACGATGTCCACACCACGGTGCTCATCGGTACGGCCCGCGCCATGGCGGCAAATCGCGGAAAGTGGCACGGAACCCTCATGCTCGTCGGGCAGCCCTCTGAAGAGACGATCGACGGCGCCAAGGCCATGATGGCCGACCATCTGTACCAGCGGTTTGGACGACCCGACCGCATCATCGGCCTGCACGATTTCAACACGCTGGCCGCTGGAACAGTCGGCATTCTGGCCGGTCCCGCCATGGCAAGTTCCACCTCGGTCGACGTGCTCATTCAGGGCATTGGTGGCCATGGTGCGTATCCGCAGCTCGGCCGCGACCCGGTGTCGCTTGCCGCGGAGTTCATTACGCAGTTGCAGACCATTGTGAGCCGCGAAGAGGACCCCCTGAGCCCCACGGTGGTCACCGTCGGCACCATCCACGGCGGCACCAAGCGCAACATCATCTCGGACCAGGTAAAACTTGAGCTCACCACTCGCTCGTTCTCGGACAAATCGCGCACGACGGTCCTGACCGGCCTGGAGACGATGGCTGCCGGCCTGACGGTCTCGGCCGGCCTTCCCCCGGAAAAAGCTGCAAGGGTGACCGTGCTCGAGGATGAATCCACGCCGGTGCAGGTCAACGACCCCGCGCTCACCGCAAAGGTCCGTACCAGCCTCGTCGACGCGCTCGGCTCGCCCAGGGTGGTGGAGGTCGATCGCACCATGGGCTCCGAAGATGTTGGCATCTTTGGCCTGCAAAACCCGGCCTACGGCAACCCGGAACCAATCCCGGTCGTGTACTTTCGGCTTGGTGCCATGGATCCAGCAAAACTTGCCGCTGCGCAGGCCGCCGGCCAGACACTTCCCGGCATGCACACCAGCCGCTTTGAGCCGCTTCCGGAACCCACCCTGCGCACCGGCGTCACGGCCATGACCGCTGCGGCAACAAGCCTGTTGCAGTAAAGGATTGGCATAAAGCTGCTGCAGCATGTCCCTTGGGCATAACTGCAATCGGCATCCACTCCCTGCAGACATCCCAGCAATGTTCCACTTCCCTGGTCTGCTTTGACGGACAGCGCTTGTCGGCGGAGCAGGACAACTTCACGTGAAAGGCCTACAAACGGCTGTTCCCCGTCTAAGTTATAGTGGTCGAGAGTTGAAGCCGATGTGCGATGCCCGACGTGGCGTTCGCGCTCTGTAGCCACCCGCTGGGTTCCCCTGATGCATCGCAGCCCGTGTAGTGTGACCCGTTCCGCCTGCGCCACGCGCTGGACGGTCGTGTTGGCCCTGTTGTTGCTCACGGGATGCGGAAGCGGCTTGCGCACTTACCCTCCGGGTTCTGTCATTTCCACCTCTGCAACGACCGTATCGGTGTACCCCACCACGAGCGAAGATCTGCAGGGGCCGTGCCTGTTTGAGATGCGGCTGCCAGCGCCCGGTGTCGCGGTTGCGGGAACCCTGGTGGTGTACCAGCGTGGCGATACACAGCAGTTCTACGACGATACGACCGTGCAGGCAGCAATGACAGGCCTGAACTTCGCCATGGTCTTTGCCGAAGAGTGCGACGCACAAACTACCGGCAGCTTCCAGGCAGATGCCTCCAAGGGACCGGCAACTGTCCTGTTTGCGGCACTGTCGCAGCTAGCGGTCAGCTCGGGCCATCCGGAACTGGCAACCAGCAACGTCGCGCTGTTTGGCTTTTCGGCCGGAGGCGTTCTTTCAGCATCCATGCTCAACGAGGCGCCGTCCCGCATCCTGGGCGCCATTGAATACGCTCCGGGCGACGCCCATGTAAATCTTGCGACGCTCCCGGTCAGTGCAGCAGCCGCACAAATTCCCGCGTTGATCCTGGCTAATGCCCTTGACGAGAAGTCCGGCACAACGCGCGGGCTGACGTACTACACGCGGGGACGCAATGCCGGCGCGCCCTGGGCCTACGGCGTGCAACATGCGACCGATCATTGCTGCTCCCTGTCCACCCGCTCCGTGGCCTTGCCGTGGCTGGCGGCGGTCATCGGTGCCGGCAGTCCCGCAAGTCCGCTGCCACTCAAACAATCGGCATTTGTCACGGCGACGTACGGGACTTTCACCTGCACGCCCAACGACACTGTCGATGTGTTTGGCCAGAATAACTGCGCATTTTCTGTGGCTGCCCTGCAACCCGTGTTGCCTGTGACCGGCACCTATGGCTGGCTGCCCGACGCGGCAAGCGGCGCTGCATGGGTTACATGGGTCCTGAACCCCGCAACCAACTAACGCCCCTGCAAGAGAAGAACGTGCCTGGTCGCGTTACCGTGCCGGGTCGCGGAGGAGCATTCGCAGCCGGTCCGCAAACAGCAGCGAGGCCTCCCGCACGTGTTCCGGACGGATGTGGGCGGTGAAGCTGTCACTGGCAAACCAGCCGGCAGGCAGCATCGCAGGTGGAGCGGCATCCACGTCAGCGTAGGACATGCTCGCAACCTGGGAAGAATTGCTGCACTTCGGAAAGGGTGCGATGTACACGACCACCTGCATCCCTGGCACCGTGTACTGCTGCTTGAGCTTCTGGACAGAAGCATGCGAAACCGCTTTGGTGTACTCAGTTCGCAACTGGCAATCCTGCTCCAGCGCCGGGTAGGGAAGCGTGTAGTCCCAGTGTCCAAACGCCCTGGCAGTATCCGCGCCACGCGTGGAATCTTCATGGCGCAGCATGTGGCGAATGTGGCGCAGCCCAAGCGGCTCCAGTTCCTGGAAGGGAAAGACAAGGAACTGGGTGGGATACTGTGCAAAAGCGTGGGCAATCTCGCGCGGGGAGCCGTACCGCAGGATTTCTTCCTCCCCCTCCAGCAGGAATTCTTTCCGCTGTGCGCCGTCGTAATCCAGGTTCCAGGGGGAGAAATACAGCACAAGCGTGTGAGGGCGCCGGTTGTGTTCGAGGTAGTGGCGTAACACCAGGTCGCCCGTCATGGGAAGACTGCCGATGGTGTTAGGCAGCACTGCCGTTCGGGCGTGCAGAACGCCGCTGACCACACGCGGATCGATGCCGAGAAAGGCACTGGAATCGCCGAAGATCAGCACATCCGCGTTTATCTGCCTGGCCTCGTACCCGTAATCCAGAATGGGTCCGAACTTGCTCAGGCCCAGGCTCCGCAGGCCGGGACCGCGGCTTAAGGCGAACAGGAACGTAAACAGGTACACCATGGCTGGAATTACCAGCATCCAGACCAGGGCTCTGGCGAACTGGCCTGGACGGAACGCAGGCCGCGGGTACAGCGCCGACTCGACACGTTTGGCTTCGGTCTGGTCGGCGGTGGCAATCACGGAGGTCTCTCAGGGCCGGGCACGGCACATGTGGTTAAAACTGGAAGTAGAGAAAGGTGGAAGGGTTCTGCATTTTGATGAGGGTAAGCAGCAGAACCGCGCCCGCTGCCAGGCTCCAGGGCACGGTCGGCTGCCAGGAAGCGTTCAACATCCCAGGGCGCAGATCGGAAGGCGACAGCTGCAGGGACGGTTTAAAGTGCGCCAGGATCTGTTGCGTATTTGGAAGAGCCCACACGATAAAGAACCCCAGCAGCAGACGCAGGGCCATACCCCGATCGGCATGGAAGAAGGTCGCTTGCGCCGCCGCGTGATGATGGCCGAGCATACCGCCCAGCATGGAAAGTGCGGCCCGCGTGCTGGATGCCCGAAAAAAGATCTGTGCAAGCAGAACCGCACCGTACGTCAGCAACACGCCGGCAGCGGTGCTCACCCACGCAGGGACCGGATGCTGCGCTGCCGGACGTGTTCCCCGCCACATGCGCCATGCATGGTTGACCGAAAGATACAGCGCATGCAGTACCCCGAAGATCACGAACTGCAGACCTGCCCCATGCCATACCCCTGCCAGGAACAGCGTTACCGTCGTCGGAAAAGCGACCAGTTGTAAGAAGCCTTCGACCGATGCCGTCGCCTTGCGCGAGATCTTTTTGCCCTGACGGATCCGACGTCGATTGACCCAGACAGAAATTGGATTGTAGAGGTAAACGGTGATGTACCGGGTAAGCGTCATGTGCCAGCGCTGCCAGAAGTCGATGATGCTGGCTGCCTTGTACGGCGAGCTGAAGTTCAGCGGAAAATCGATGGAGAACATCCGCGCCAGGCCAAGCGCCATGTCGGAGTAGCCAGAAAAGTCGAAGTAAAGTTGCAGCGAATAGGCAAGCACCCCGGCCCACGCAGGACCGGCGTGCAGCATGTGCGGCGTTGCAAAGGCGGCATCCGCGTCCGTGGCAAAGCGATCGGCCAGGATCACCTTCTTGAACAGACCCATGATGAACCACGTAAATCCAACGGTCAGATCGTCAGGACGAAGCCGGAAATCCCGTTCCCGCTGGAACTGCGGCATGATTTCTGCGTGGTGCAGAATGGGGCCGGCAATCAGGTGCGGAAAGAACGTGACAAAAAGAACGTAGCTCTCAAGATCCTGCTGCTTCGCCGCGCCCTGTTCCAAATCTACCAGGTAGGCGATTTGTGTGAAGGTGAAAAACGAAATACCGAGTGGCAACAGGATGTCGGACCAGTGCCGGTTTGTCTGCGTGATGTGTGCAATACGGTTGAGCGACGGAATCAGGTACTTGAAATAACAGAGTGCACCCAGGTTCAGGGCAATCGCCGTCCACAACAGCGGACGGGTTGCAATCCTGTTTGGAATGCTGCGGCTGATCAGCGCACCGGCTACATAGTTCACGGCGATGGACGCACAGAGAAGCAGCAGATATACCGGCCGCCAGTAACCATAAAAGATCAGCGACATGAACGCGAGCCACGCCACCACGGCGCGCCGGTGCCAGTGCGCCGCCAGTTGATAGCCGGCGAGCGCAACGGGAAGGTAGCCGAAAAGAAACGCGTAGGAGTTGAATAACATACGTGGCCTGGCCCCGCGCTGACCTAAACCTTCACACCCTGGTTCTCCAGCTTGTACTCCAGCACGCCCGCCAGTTGGCCGACGTTATGCATGGCTTCCAATTCGGTGCTCTTGAAGCGAACCTTCATGCGCGCCTCAATCGCCACCATCAGACCGATGTGGGCCATGGAATCCCATCCCTCGATGTCGGCGGCTGTCGTTTCCGGGGTAAGCACGATCGTATCGTCGTCGAACACCTCACGGAAAATGTCGGTCAGGCTGCGATAGATGTAAGTGTGTTGCACGCGTCTCCTTCCAGAATGTCGATGGGGATGGAGCGAACCTGGTACAGCTTCAGGGGCAATTGCCAGGTTGTGGCCCCATCGGCTTCGTCCGTCAGGGCAGTAAATCCAAGCTGCGCGTAGTGCTGGCGCACCATGCCATTTTTTGAGCTGGGCCGGTAGGTTCCCCTCAGCGAAACGCAGCCCATGCCGATCGCCTGCGCCGCAAGGATGTTCAGCGTTGCCTCCTCGACCTGCCGGCCGAGTACACGACAGCTCATCAGCCAGCTTTCAATCTCGAGCACACCGCCGCTGTCTTGAGACGCAACGACATGGTGCGCAACGACATGATGTGCAATGACGAGGCCGATCACGCCGCTGTCCCCATACACATCCGACAGCCGCAGTTGCAACGTCAAATATTCCGGATCACGCATACGCTCAAGCAGATCTGTCTCGCTGTAGCGCAGCGTCGTAAGATTGAACTGGTTCGTCTTCTGGTTCAGTTGAACAATGCGCTTGAGGCTTTGGACGGAAAACGGCTGCCAGCTCAGCTTCATGTGGAGTGCCTGCAGGTAGCCGGCCATGTCCGTGGTGGACTGGCGCAGAAGCTCACGCTCCGCGTTGCCCCGGTAGGCCTCCGTACGCTGTCGGTCTTCTGGCGTCAGCTCTACCGCCTCAAAATATCCGGCGGACGCCAGCAACGGCACGTATTCTGCAGGGTCTTCCGGAAGTTCCGGAACCTGGACCATCGGCAGCTCGCGGCGGATCAGCGCACGTTCGGCGGGGTTGTCGTCCATAAACACCAGGGAGTCCAGCCCGATATTGAGCGTTTGCGCAATCTGCCGAAGATTGGTGGCCTTGTCCTGCCAGTTCGCGACAAAGCAGGCAATGTCCTTTCGCCGCAACACCATGTCTTCGTGTTGTTCAAACGGGGCAAGTGCATTCGCCTCGTCGTTCTTGGAACAGACAGCCAGGATGACACCGCGCTGGGACAACTGCAGGCAGTAGCGCTGCAGTGCAAGGTAGGCCTCGCCTACCGTGCTGCCCTGGCCAAGCACGATTCCATCCAGCCCATCGTCACCAATGACACCGCCCCAAAGCGTGTTGTCCAGATCGAGCACAAGGCACTTCGCACTAAGGCCTTTGATGGCCGCCAACAGCCGGCCAAGCTGGTCGCCGTACAGGGTGCCGGCGCGTGGGTGCACCTCCTGCTTGGAGCGGTACCAGAGCGCCGGGTCATACCAGTGCGCAATGCCGCTCGTGGCTGCCCACGTGTCCACCGTCAGCAGGTAAACGCCGTCCTCCGCAGCAACTGCGCGGAGCCCATGGTTCAACCGTCCAACGATCGCGGCAGGCGACTGGCCGAGCCGATCTTCCTGATTGCCCATCAATGGAGAAAACACGGGCAACACGGTCTGCTGAATCACCACGCACCCAAGGCTCTGCCGCAGGGCCGCCCACAGCATGCGCAGCCGGTCGAGCACCTGCTCCGTCGAAACGTCGGTGCCGCCCACCAGGTGTTGCGCGTCAACCGCAAGGCAGACAACGTCAGGCTTGAAGGCATGCAGGGCAGATGTCGTGTCCAGAATCTGCTGCTGATACATGCCGTAGTCACCGACATAGATCTCCACAAACAGGCCCCGACGCAGGCCTCCAATCGTGATACCCGGTAGCAAGTGCGCCAACGTTGACGACCCCACAAGGGCAAGCCGAACAGTCGGCATCCTGGCAGGCGGCCCGTTCCGCTGCACGTACCGCTGCAGCGCCAGGTCGAGTGAACCCGTCCTCACAAAATCCATCCGCGTGCCGGCGAGCGCACAAAAGCCGCGGAAGGCCGCCTCCGGCTCCGCGTCAGCCACGGAACGCAGCCGGTCTCTCCAATCGTCGCAGTCGACCAGCCAGTCAAGATCTGTATGCAAGAATTCACCGTCTTACGAGCCATGCAGGTATCGGAACTGCTCGCTATTTCGCCTTAAGTTTAAGCCTGCAACTCGGCCCATTTAGCCCATTACCGAGCGAGAACCCAGAGCCATCTTGCGCCGAGTCAAAGATGAATCGCATTTGTTGTTCATAGCGGATAATGGCAATTACTTCTCCTGGACTCCACCAACATCGGCCCCTGGGCATCGTGAATGTGACAAACTCGGTAAGCTCAAGCTGCTCGGAACTCATGACCGCAGAACGAACACAGCTCCAATCCGGTTGGCAAAAACTTGTAAGGGCCGACACGGCGGGTATGCTGACCGGGGTTGCGCTGTGCCTGACTTTCTGTTGCTGGTTCGGTCATGGCCGCATCTTTTGGGAAGACGAAATGCTGGGATGGATGCTGCTGCACGATCCTTCCTGGCGACATCTGATCGCCGCCTGGAAGATGGGTGCCGATGGTGGCGGCTTTGCCTTTTACCTGCTGGGACGCGCATGGTTCACGCTCTTCGGCGCCTCTGATCTCTCGTTCCGCCTGATTTCGGCCAGCTGCTTTGCCCTGGGGTTCTGCGTAACGTGGCAGGCGGCGCGCCGCTACTACAGCACAACGCCGGTTGCCTTTGCGCTGTTTACCACCTGGTTCCTGTGTCCGCCCATGGTGATGCACATGGTCGAGGGCCGTTTCTACGGCCTGCTGGTGCTGGCAACGTCGCTCGCGGCATGGGTGGTTTTGGTTGCGTGTCAGCAGCGGCCCACGCGATGGTGGCTGTATGGCGTTGCCTTTGCCGTGAACGGCCTGCTTACCACGACACATACGCTGGGCATTGTGTACAGCGCTTTTCTGCTCATCGCCCTGGTCGTCGTCGATCGCAGCAGGAAGCAGCTACGTCCGCTGCTGTATGTCGCTGTGGCGTGCTCGTGGCTGCTCTTATGGCCTGAGCGCGCAGCCATTGCCGCCTCTGCTCGCGTGGGTCAACCGTGGTTCTGGACCTTTCCGCCGGACGCTATCCGCTTTATCGGTGCGTTCTGCGGCTTCAGCAATCTCATCGCCTTCGTTTTATTTCTGATGCTGGCGGCGCTTTTCTACACACTGCGCAAGCAGGCGCCCGGCATCGCCGGTCAGGCATCAGGCACCGCCGGTCAGGCGGCCGGCACCGCCGGTGAGGCATCGGGCACCGCCCACATACTGCGCACCGCATTCCGTGAAAGGTGGCCTGTGTACTGCGTGAGTGGCGCCCTGTTCTGCGTGCCGCTCCTGCTTGGCATGCAGGCGCACCTTCATGGAACCAGCCTTTTCATCAACCGTTACCTGTTGCCGGTCAACATCGGCCTCTCACTGATCATGGCGGAAATCTTCCGGCTCATGCGCTGGGATCTCATTCTGCCGAGCCGCCATTGGTTCCCGCTCACCGGTCGCAGCCGAACGGAGGCCATCGCAGCGTTTGCCGCGGTCCTCCTGCTGTGGAACGTCATCCACGTGCAGCCTTACACGCTGGGCAGCGTGGACTACACCCCGCAGCTGACGGCGCTGTTGCCGAAAAACATTCCGGTCGTGTTTGAAGACGCCTGGGGCTTTACCGAAATGATTGGGACGCAGCACAGCTCCGGGGTGCAATACCTGTACATGCTGGACTGGCCGCACAGCATCGATCCGGCGGCACCTCGCCTGGAGGTGACGCAATACCACCTGATGGAGAACTGGAAGAACGCCGGCTATTTCTCCGGCTCCATCCAGTACCGCGACGACTTTCTTCGCCACTATCGCAAGTTCCTCGTCCTTCAGCGGGCAGTCGATGCGACAGATCGCAATGGCATCATCATCGGAAATCCTCTGGTCAAGCGCTTCGCGCACACACCGGGTGCCCAGGTCACACGCCTTCGACGATCACTGTTCGGGTACAACGTCTGGCTCGTCTGCACAGAGGCCTGCTCCGGCGAAACTGCTTACGAATCCGGGCTTACCGGGCCGAACTCTTCGAGAGCGATGCGGCACGCACCATCGGCGCAACCTGCTCACCCAACAGCCGGATACCCGACAGGGTCTCCTCATGATTCAACCCGGCTACGCTCATCTGCAGCTGAATCCGACTGAGACCACCGAGATCGTGGCTCGCTTCCACCAGCTTTTCCGCCACATTCTGCGGTGACCCCACCATCAAGGCACCCTTGCGCCCGCGTAACTGCTCAAAATGCGCGCGCGTCACCGGCGGCCAGCCGCGTTCCCTGCCGATCTTGGTAAATTCGGCCGCGTAGCCTGGAAAGAACTGCTCCGCGGCCTCGTCGTCGGTTTCCGCAATCTGACCCAGGAGATGGACGCCGACCTTTAAGCCCGCCGGATCGTGGCCGGCGCGGTCGTAGGCACGCCGGTAGGAGTCCACCAGCGGGCGAAAGCGGTACGTCTCGCCACCGATGATCGCCACCATCAGCGGAAGCCCGGCGGTACCCGCGCGCACAAAGGACGCGGGAGTTCCACCCACCCCCAGCCAGATCGGCATCTTTGGCTGCACCGGCCGCGGATACACGCCGACGTTGTTCAGATCGGGCCGGAATTTTCCGCGCCACGTAATGGGGTTCTGCCCACGCAGTTTCAGCAGAAGGTCCAGCTTTTCGGCAAACAGCGCATCATAGTCCTCCAGCCGAAAGCCGAACAGTGGAAAGCTTTCCACAAACGAGCCCCGCCCCGCAACGATCTCCGCGCGTCCCTTGCTGATGAGGTCCAGCGTCGCAAACTGCTGAAACACCCGGACCGGGTCCGCCGCACTGAGGACCGTCACCGCCGAGGTCAGGCGAATGCGCGTGGTTTGCGCCGCCGCTGCCGCCAGAATGGTCGCAGGCGTTGCATCGAGAAACTCGCTGCGGTGATGCTCCCCCAGGCCAAAGGCGTCGAGTCCCACCGCATCGGCCAGGCGAATCTCCTCAAGCAGGTCCTGCATGCGTTGCACATCCGGCAGCACCCTGCCGGTACGCGCATCCGGGCTATTCGCGATAAAGCTGTCAATTCCGAGTTCCATAGCGCATCAGATGCTCCCCGAAAGTACTTCGATTCCGAAGCATTATCGCCACCGCCTCGGTATACATCTCTGGCTGGTGCCCTGCAACCGGTGTCCGCCAATGTCTCTCATCGATGCTCCAGGACGACCGGGACCGGCCCTTTCGGCCTGAGATTGATGGACGTCTGCACGGGCACACGTTCCGGCGCGCCGGGTGCAGGACGCAGCTTCCAATCCCGCGCAACGGTCGCCAGCGTAAACACACCTTCCATCCAGGCAAGTGCCTCGCCGATGCACTGTCGAGGCCCGCCGCCAAAGGGAAAGTACGCGTACTTCGGGCGACCGTCCTGCTCGGCAAAGCGCAGCGGGTTAAAAGTCTCCGGATCCCCCCAGAACCGTGGATCGCGCTGTACCACGATCTGCGGCGCAATCAGCGAGGCACCAGCCGGGATCGTAAACCCGTGAAAGTCGTAAGGCTCTGGCCCCGCGCTGCGTCCGATCACCCACACCGTGGGGTATAGCCGCATGACCTCCGCAAACACCATGTAGGTATATTTCAGGCTGGGATAGTCCGCCGCCACCGGTCGCCGCCTGCCCAGCACCTGCAGTGCTTCCTCGTTCAGCCGCTCCTGCACCTCGGGGTGCTGCGTCAGCACCGACATGGCAAAGCTCAGCACGTTGGCCGTGGTTTCATGGCCGGCCAGAATGATCGTCAGGCACTCATCCCGCACCAGCTTGTCAGTCATGTGGCCCGTCGCATCGCGCCCCGGGATGTCTTCATCATCCGTCGCTTCCAGCAGCATCGACAACAGGTCGCCGCGATCTCCCGGATTTTTCCGGCGCTCGGCAATCATGCCGAACAGGATCGCATCCAGCCGGTCCATGCCCTGCCGCACACGCAGCATCGGTCCAAATGGTACTTTTTGCAGCGCGTTCAGCAGGCCTTCAGGAATCCAGGTGGGTGGAGGCGGCGTGCCGCGCAGCGCATCGAACGCATGCGTAATTGCCAGGGCCTCCGCCTCCTCATCAATATCGAACAGGGTTTTCCCCACGATGCGCAGGGCGATCAGCAGCATCTCCGGATGCATGTTGCGCACGCCGGGCTGCCATCTCCCTGTCACCTCCGCCGCCATGGCCGCAATGGAATCGGCGTACGCGGCAATGCGCTGCCGGTGGAACGCCGGTTGTGCCATGCGCCGCTGCCGCATGTGTAGCGGCTCTTCACTCGTCAGCAGGCCGTCACCCAGAAATCCGCGTGCCCGCTGCATCACCTTTACACGGCGATTGCGCTTTTCATGCTCGGTCAGCAGCTCCTGGATCAGCGCGGGATGGTTGAACTGGTACACATGCCCGTTGAGCGACCGGTAATGCACCAGGTCGCCATACCGCCGTGCATTGTCCTCAAGCATCGCGACCGGGTCTTGCACAAAAGGATTGGCCAGCCCTCGCGGCCCTGCGGGATATTTGCCATCACGGGAGCGAAGAATGCGCGGCTCAGTCTGCATCCCACCATCCTAGCCAGTTGCGGCTGCAACCGTCGCGCGTACCTCCGTCCACCTCCTAAATCCAGAGAAAATTCGGCAACGCATGCCTGCACGGCATGGTCCCGGCCCAGCTTCAACCCGAAGCGTTACAGCAGCAAGACTCCAGCTTCGCTCCTCCCGTCGCACTCACGCGCCTTCAGCACACAGCAAAAAGCGCTCCGGGAGAAGTCCCGGAGCGCCATCTGCATTGCTTCCTGGTTACGCGACCACGTCGATACCCATCGACCGCGCCGTTCCACGAATCGTCTTCATCGCGGCTTCCACCGATGCGGCATTCATGTCCGGCAGCTTCTGCGTTGCAATTTCGCGAATTTGCGCTTCCGTGACCTTGCCGATCTTGGTCTTGTTCGGCACACCGGAGCCCTTGTCGACCTTGGCGGCCTTCTTGAGCAGCACAGGTGCGGGCGGGGTCTTGGTAATGAACGTAAAGGTGCGATCGCCAAATACTGTGATAACCACGGGAATGGTCAAACCAGCCATGCCCGGATCTTTCGTGCGCTCGTTGAACTGCTTGCAAAACTCCATAATGTTGACCTGCGCCTGGCCCAGTGCAGGGCCAATTGGCGGTGCGGGCGTCGCCTTTGCGGCCATCACCTGCAGCTTCACATAACCGGTAATCTTCTTCGGTGCCATTGTTCCACTCCTCGTGTGTCTTTGCGTTAGGCCACGCGCTCTGGGTAGAAGCCACCGGTGCGAGGCGAATCAAATTACTGTGTGCAAGAGAAGCCGTGAGTAGTTTCCGCTACTCCACGTGCTTCTCTACCTGCTGAAACTCGACCTCGGTCGGCGTTGGCCGGCCAAAGATGCTGACCATCACCTTTAGGGTCTGCTTGTCTTCGTTGACGTCGTCCACCGCGCCATTGAAGTTCGCAAATGGTCCCTCGGTAATGCGAACCTGTTCGCCCTTTTCGAACTTGACCTTGAGCTTCGGCTTGTCCTTCGCCACATCAGCACGGTTCAACATGCTGTTGACCTCGGCCTCGCTCAACGCATTCGGCGTATCTCCCGTCTGCAGAAACCCGGTGACGCGCGGCGTATTTTTCACAAGGTGCCACAGGTCGTTGTCCAAATCGAGCTCGACAAAGACGTATCCCGGCAGAAACACGCGATCGATGGTGTACTTCTTGCCGTTGCGCAACTCGGTCACCGGCTCGGTCGGAATCTCGATGCGGCCAATTTTGTGTTCCAGGCCGAATGCGCGAATCCTGCTCTCAAGCGACTCCTTAACCTTGCGTTCAAAACCCGAGTACGCGTGAATGATGTACCACTTCAGATTGGAAACGGGTTCTTCGGCAGCTTCGCCCTCGGCAACGGCGTCTGCATGCTCCGCACCGTGCTGCGCGGCCATCTCTTCCTGCTCGACCGCGTATCCTGCTTCCGGAATCAGTTCTTCTGCCATGTGTCCTTGCCTGCCTGTTGTTCCAGAACGTGGGTTAGTGAGCGGTCAGCTTGCTGATGAGCGCGTTCAGCGTGTGGTTGATGATGATATCCACAATCCAGAAGAACGCGGCAAAGGCGAACACCGTCAACAGGACCACGGTCGTCGTACTCTGCACTTCGGCTCGAGATGGCGTCGCCACTTTCGCCATTTCGCTGCGCACATCGCGCAAAAAGCTCATCAGGCGCTCGGGCCCGGCTTTCATCCGCTCCAGACCTGCGTTCTGCGTATCTGCGACTACCACTGCTTTGGCCATGCTTCGCCTCAAACTCTCTTCAGCCGGGGCCTGAAACCCTGGCAAAACCTATGGTCGAACAGAAATGGCAGGGGCGCTCGGATTCGAACCGAGAAGTTCGGTTTTGGAGACCGACAGTTTAACCGTTGAGCTTACGCCCCTGTGGAGCGACCAACCGTAGCCAGGCCCGGCGGCAGCGAACACCTAAGTCTAACCGATTTGCGCCACCACGCCAACAGAGCCGGCGGGTTAGTGCATTCCGGTAATCTCGCCGGCCTCGTCGACATCAATGTCTAGCGCCCGCGAGACTTTCGGCAAGCCCGGCATCAGCATCATGGCGCCTGCAATCACAACCAGAAAGCCCGCGCCTGCCGACAGCCCGATGTCGGTGACGTGCAGCGTCCATCCTGTGGGCGCGCCCAGCCGCTTCGGGTCGTCGGTCAAGGAGTACTGCGTCTTTGCAACGCAGATGGGCAGCGCGCCAAAACCCCATCGCGTAAAGCGCTCCAGGCTTGCCCGCGCACGCTCGCTCAGTTCCACGCTGTCTGCGCCGTAGATGCTGCGCGCTACCTTTGTGATCTTCTCCATGGCGCTGTCTTCTGCTTCATAGGTCCGGGTCAGCACAGGATCAGGGCTGGCGTCGATCACCTCGACCACCTTGTGCGCCAGCGCGGCTGCGCCTTCGCCGCCTTTGGCATACGCTTCCGACAAGGCAAACGCCGCACCACGCGTCTCGCAAAACCCACGCAGCCTGTCCAACTCCTCGTCCGTGTCGTTCGGAAAACGATTGATGGCCACAACTGCCGGCAGACCGAAGCCGCGCACAATGGCAATATGCTTCGCCAGGTTTGCCGCGCCCCCGTCCAGGTCGCCCTCACCCTGCTGCTTTACGCTCTGGACCGTCGTTACCAGCACCGCCGCAGACGGCTTGATGCCGGACATCGAGCTTACCAGGTCCATGTACTTCTCAAAGCCTAAGTCGGAGGCGAACCCCGTCTCGTTCACCACATAATCCGCCAGGCGCAGCCCCATCTGCTGCGACACTACGGAACTCGTACCATGTGCAATGTTCGCAAAGGGCCCACAATGCACCATCGCCGGCGTGCCCTCGGTGGTCTGCACCAAATTCGGCAGCAGCGCCTCGCTCAGCAACGCCATCATCGGCCCGACTGCATTCAGATCCGCTGCCCGCACCGGCTCCCCACTCCGGTTTTGCCCGACGACAATACCTGCCAACCGTGTCCGCAGGTCTTCCCTGCCCGCAGCCAGCGAAAGAATCGCCATAATCTCCGACGCTGCCGTAATCAGAAAGCTGCTGGCACGGTTGCTGCCGTCGCGCTGTTTCCTGTCCGGGGCCGTGACACTGACCGTAATACTGCGGAGCGCGCGATCGTTCATGTCCAGGGTGCGCGGCCAGGTAATCCCGCCCGGATCAAGGTCGAGCTCATTGCCATGAAACAGGTGTGCATCGATCAGCGCCGCCAGCAGGTTATGCGCCGACGTAATGGCATGGAAGTCTCCGTGAAAGTGCAGGTTGATCTTCTCCGCCGGTTCCACCTGCGATTGGCCGCCGCCTGCCGCGCCGCCCTTCATCCCAAACACCGGACCGAGCGAGGGTTCGCGCGACGACAGAATGGCCCGCTTGCCAATCTTCTCCAGGCCCTGTACCAGCCCGATCGACGTAACCGTCTTACCCTCACCGGAAACGGTCGGCGTCGTTGCCGTCACCAGCACCAGCTTGCCCCGTCGCTCGAAACGAGCATCGGTCAAAATATCCAGGCTCAGCTTCGCACTCACGGAACTGCGCCGCTCGTATAAGTTATCCGGGAGCTTCAGCTTAGCCGCAACTGCTTCAATGGAGAGCAAATCCTTTTTCACGCAGCATCCTTCAGGGTCGGGCAGACCCAACGCTTCAAGCGTATAGGTTCACGCTTGGCTTTCAGTGGCCTGCCGCCGCTCGCGCCGGAAAACAACGCGGAATCGTTACCGAACATCGCCCTTCAACACGTAAGGGGCGCCCCGGAAAAGGGCGCCCCTATACGTGTTTACAGGCTGTGCTTCGCAGGCGCGCGGGACTTGTCCGCTGCCTGCAG
>CAXUHM010000037.1:31453-31923 GCA_964250935.1 uncultured Terriglobus sp. | reverse complement strand
GCATTGGGTCGAGCGATGAGCGATTGGGGGAAGCGGTGGTGGATACGGCAAGAACGTGAGGGCGGCGCGGTTTGCAGACTGCCGGAGAGACGGGGGCGTCTGGTCGGTTTGCGCCCGTCAGAGCGCTTCTGCAGGCTGGAGTGGAACGGGTGTCCGGAGATGGGACAAGTGATTGCGAGCACTGGTCACTCGGGCCTATACTTCGCGGCGGAATGGACGTACCTTGATGGCGTCGACAGGGGTTTTGCGCGCCGGTGCGGTTCGCGGCGTCCAACAGACGAGCGCCCAAGGCGGGCGGATGTGAAAGGCAAGGCGAGTGGAATGGCAGTAGCCAACAGTGCAGTTGCAGAGGTGAACGAGGTAGACGGGAAGAGCGGGATGGCCGAGGAGCTGAATCCGTGGGAGGCCCAGGCGGCGCGGTTTGATTTTGCGGCGAAAAAGCTGGACTTGGACCAGGGAATCTGGAAGAT
>CAXUHM010000037.1:0-31443 GCA_964250935.1 uncultured Terriglobus sp. | reverse complement strand
GGTGGTGATGGACGACGGCAGGATCGAGGTCTTTACCGGCTACCGGGTTCAACACTCGATTGCACGTGGGCCGGCAAAGGGTGGGATTCGGTATGCGCCGGATGTGAGCCTGGACGAAGTGCGCGCGCTGGCAAGCTGGATGACGTGGAAGTGCGCGGTGGTCAACATTCCGTTCGGCGGCGCAAAGGGTGGCGTGATTTGTGACCCCAAGAAGATGAGCCAGGGCGAACTGGAGCGCATGACGCGGCGATTTACCAGCGAAATGATGGAGTTTATCGGGCCGGAGAAGGACATTCCAGCGCCGGACATGAACACCAACGAGCAGACCATGGCATGGATTATGGACACCTACTCCATGCACATGCGGCAGACCGTGACCAGCGTGGTGACGGGCAAGCCGGTGAATATCGGCGGCTCGCGCGGGCGGTCGGCGGCAACCGGCCGTGGCGTGAGTATTGCGTGCGACCAGAGCCTGCGCTACCTGGGCATGCATCCTGGTGACTGCCGCGTGGTGGTGCAGGGCTTTGGCAACGTGGGGTCGAATGCGGCGCTGCTGCTGCAGGAGAAGGGCTACCGCGTGGTGGCGATTGCCGAGTGGGATGGTGGCCTGTACAACGCTGCCGGCATCCACATTCCGGCGCTGATGGAACATCGCAGGAAGACCGGGTCAATTCGCGGATTTTTGGATGCGGAGGAGGCGAACTCTGACGAGTTGCTGACGTCGGCATGCGAGATCCTGATTCCGGCGGCGACGGAGAACGTCCTGACCAGCAGGAATGCAGCCGGGGTCCGCGCAAGGATCCTGTGTGAAGGTGCGAACGGTCCAACGACACCGGCGGCGGACGAGATTTTGCAGCGGAACGGGGTCTTTGTAGTGCCGGACATCCTGGCGAACGCCGGTGGCGTGACGGCGAGCTATTTCGAGTGGGTGCAGGACCGGATGGGCTACTTCTGGACCGAGGAGGAAGTGAACGAGCGCCTGGATCGCATCATGAGCGCGAGCTTTACGGACGTGATCCGGTATGCGGAGTCGCACGACGTGAACAATCGGATTGCGAGTTATATGCTGGCCATCGACCGGGTTGCGTATACGACGAAGCAGCGCGGCATTTACGCCTGACGGGAGGCGACTGCGGCGTGTGACTGCTCCGGATCGGGTCGGGATGACCTGCGCGCTGCGTCTACGGGAGTAGGCTGCGAGGCGGTGAGAGCGTCGGGGTGTGGGTCGGATGGGGCCGGACGTACCGGACGTCCTCAGAATGTACCGTGCCGTATTTCGGCGTATGAAGATGGCAAGGTTTCTGCGGGCGTCCCTCGATGCATCTGCCGGGGAGACGTGGGTCTCCCGTAGCTGCACCTACCGGCATTTTGCCTCTTGGAGGATCTGGATGGTTCGATCATCCGTGGCGGAAAGCGAGACCTCGGCAGCCGATTTCCTGCTGTATCGTGTCGGCGTGGGTGTGGGAGAATGTTGGCATCGGCTGCGTGACCGCACACGGGCCAGGGTGGCGTCGTTTTGAACCTACCGAATTCCATGACGTTGAGCCGCATTGGGTGTGTACCGCTGCTGATCTGGCTGCTGAGCGCGAGCTCGCCGCTGCATGGGCACACCCAGGAATGGGCGGTGTCGCTGTTTTTTATTGCGGCAAGCGTGACGGATGGACTGGACGGATACCTGGCGCGCAAGCGGGGGCAGATTACGACTATGGGCATGCTGCTGGACCCACTGGCCGACAAGCTGCTGGTGAGTTCCGCGTACATCGCGCTGGTGGCGTTTGACCCGGCGGTGGTGAAGCCGTGGATCGCCGTGGTGGTGATTGGGCGGGAGTTCCTGGTGAGCGGGCTGCGATCGATCGCGGCGAACGAGGGATTCACGATCGACGCGAGCGAGATTGGCAAGCTGAAGACGGTGTTGCAGATTGTGAGCGTGGTTGCCTGCGTGTTTGACCGGGGCTACAACGTGTGGGTCTTTGGGCCGGGGTCGAACCTGCTGGGTGGCACCGGGTTTGGCTGGTTTGTGCTGCCGGTGCACGTGATCGCGGTAGTCGCCATTTACTGGATGACCGTGGTGTCGATCCTGAGCGCGGTGGATTATTTCGCGGCATTTTGGAGCAAGGTAAACCGGGCGAGCGAGGTGCGGCGGGTCGAGGCGTCGATGCTGCTGAGCCGAAAGAAGCCGGCGTAGCGGGGGCGGGAGCGGCCAACTTTCCCGGGGCATACTGTCGTCCTTGGAACACGGGCGTCTAAGGGATCAGAATGAAAGACCAGCCTGTGGATTTTGACAGCATTGGGCAGCACTGCGTCGCGATTGTGGCGCGGGCACGACATCTGCCGGTAGAGGCGGTGACCCTGGACAGCGATCTTACGGCGCTTGAAGTGGACTCGCTGGACAAGGTGTCGCTGTCGTTCGACCTGGAAGACGCGTACAACATCGACATTCCGGACAGTGCGCTGTTCCAGATCAAGACGGTGGGCGACATTGCGCGCGGGGTATGGGCGGCGCTCGAGAAGCGCGCAGCAACCGAGCCGGCTGCGGCGAAGGACGCAACTTGTCTGGCCGGGGTGGGTTCTGATGAGAACGTTGCAGTGGCACTGGATGGCAAGTCCTCGTCCTGATGCCGCGTAGGCTTGTACCTGGAGAAATCTGCTTGAGTCATCGTGTGGTTTGGCTGTCGTTGCTGGTTGCGGGGTTGGGGACGGGAAGCACGTGCCTGGCGCAGGCGAATGGCATTTTCGGGTACTGGCGCTCGCCGGGAGGCTCGGTGTTGCACGTGGTGCAGTGTGGCGGCGACGTGTGCGCCGTGGTGGTGGCGGTCTCGAAGTCGGCGCCTGCCTCGGTCGATCGGAACAACCCGGACGCATCGCTGCAGTCGCGGTCGCTCTGCAACCTGCAGATCGGTTATGGCTTTAAGCTGGGCGATGCGAACCATGCCGCGGACGGCAGGCTGTACGACCCGGAAAACGGAAAGACGTACCGGGGATCGATCACCGCCGAAGGCGAAAAGCTGGAGCTTCGCGGCTACATCGGCTTTAAGGCGTTCGGCCGGAGCGAGACGTGGACACGAACGGATGCGTCGCAGGCGACGTGCCGGTAGCGGACCCTGGACGGATCGTAGGTCTTGGCTGATGGTGGGTCTTGGCTGACCGTGGACCTGGCTGGTCGTGGGTGCTGGGCGGATCGTAGACCTTGGCCACCGGAAGAGTTGTCGGGGTAGATGCCGGGACATTTCGTTCGGTTGAAAGTCGCAACGCGCGGAGCACGCAGGAGAGGGCGAAGACCGGGTAAGCTGAGACTTCCTCAGGAGGTCTTATGCCGATTGCCGCTCCGCCCGTACCGACCCGTTTGAGTTCGATTGCACCGGCGATCGTCCAGAGCGAGATTCGCGCCATGAGCGTGGAGTGCGACCGGGTGGGTGGCATTAACCTGGCGCAGGGGATTTGCGATACCGAGGTGCCGCCGGTGGTGGCCGCCGGCGCTGTCGCGGCCATTGAAGACGGGCACAACATCTACACGCGGCTGGACGGGATTGCGCCGCTGCGCGAGGCAATTGCGGCCAAGCTGCAGGCCTACAACGGCATTGCGGCGAACCCGGCGACCGAGGTGCTGGTGACGAACGGTGCTACGGGTGCGCTCTACGCAACGCTGCTGGCGCTGCTGAATCCCGGGGACGAGGTGGTGGTCTTTGAGCCGCTGTATGGCTACCATGTGAGCACCCTGCTTTCGCTGCGCATGGTGCCCGTGGTGGTGCCGCTGGTGGCACCTGCCTGGGAGCTGGACGTGGACGTGCTGCGGTCCGCGCTGACGGCGAAGACGCGTGCGGTGATCGTGAACACACCGTCGAACCCAAGCGGCAAGGTGTTTTCGCGGGCGGACCTGGAGGTGATTGCGGCGGTGGCACGGGAGCGCGACCTCCTGGTGATTACAGACGAAATCTACGAGTACTTTCACTACGACGGGCGGGCCCACGTGAGCATGGCAACACTGCCGGAGATGCGCGAGCGGACGGTGACGATCAGCGGCCTGTCCAAGACGTTCAGCATTACCGGATGGAGGGTGGGGTACCTGACGGCGCCGGCGGCGATGGTGCCGGCGATCGGTTATTTTCACGACCTGGTGTATATCTGCTCGCCTTCCACGGCGCAGTACGGTGCGATGGAAGGGTTGCGGCAGTTGTCGTCGACGCCGTTCTACACGGAGATGGCGGCCTCGCACCAGGCAAAGCGGGATCAATTATGTGCGGCGCTGACGGCTGCGGGATTCATCGCGCCGAAGCCGGACGGGGCTTACTATGTGCTCGCGGACGCTGCCTGTGTGGCCGGGGCAACGGCTTCGGCAAAGGCGCGGGAGTTGCTGCGGGCGACGGGTGTGGCGGCGGTGGCGGGGTCGGCGTTTTTTCTGGAGGGGAGAGGGGAAACGATGCTGCGGTTCTGCTTTGGAAAGCGGCAGGGGGATCTGGACCGGGCTTGTGCGGCGCTGGCGAGGGTTTGAGGTTGGACCCATGTCTCAGAAGCGAGACATGGGGCACCCGGTGGTGGCGCGGCGCTGGTGGGTTGAAGTTGGACCCCATGTCTCAGAAGCGAGACATGGGGCACCCGGTGGTGGTGTGGCGCTAGGGGTTTGAAGTTGGACCCATGTCTCAGAAGCGAGACATGGGGCACCCCGTGGTGCGGCGCTGGGGGGTTGCGGTTGGACTTATGGCGCGCTAGTTCTTCTGCAGCAGGGCTTCGTAGTCGGCGATCTGGTGGAGGGTAAAGGCCTGCATGTCTTCGCCGCGGCCCTGGGCTTTGTACCAGTCGACGAGCCACTCGAGGGTAGTACCGATGTGAAGCGAGGGATGCCAGCCGAGTTCAGCGCGGGCTTTGCTGGCGTCCAGCTTGAGGTAGCCGGCTTCGTGGGCGCCGGGGTCAGGGTCGAGGGTCCATTTGGCGCCGTCGCCCCACACCTGCACCATCTTTTCGGCAATGCGGCCGACGGGCCAGGCGTCGTCGTCCGCGGGGCCGAAGTTCCAGGCGGTGGCGCAGGCGGCATTGCCGTTGAAGATCTCCTCGGCGATGCGCATGTAGCCCCACACGGGCTCAAGCACGTGCTGCCAGGGGCGGATGCTGTTGGGGCGGCGAATATGGACGTTGTCGCCGCGCAGGAAGCCGCGCACAAGGTCGGGAATGAGGCGGTCGTCGGACCAGTCGCCACCGCCGATGACGTTGCCGGCACGGCCGGTGGCGATGCCGCAGCGGTGCTCGGCGAACCTGGCGATGTTGAAAAAGGACTGGCGGTACGCGCTGGTGACGAGTTCGGCGCAGGCTTTGCTGGAGGAGTAGGGGTCGTAACCGCCGAGGGGCTCGTTTTCACGATAGCCCCAGTGCCACTCCTTGTTTTCGTAGCACTTGTCGGTGGTCACAGAGACGACGGCGCGCACCGAGGGGCATTTGCGCACGGCTTCGAGCACGTGGCCGGTGCCGAGGACGTTGGTGGCGTAGGTGCCGATGGGATCGACGTAGGACAGGCGCACAAGGGGCTGCGCAGCCATGTGGATGACGATCTCGGGGGCGAACTCGACCATGCTCCGGGCAAGCCTGTCGCGGTCCAGGATATCGCCGCGAATGTCCTCGACGACGGAGGGGATGTTCGCCTCGGTGAGCAGGCTGGGGGTGGTGTAGGGGTCGAGTGCGTAGCCGCGCACGGTGGCGCCGAGCCGGGCCAGCCAGAGCGACATCCAGCCACCCTTGAAGCCGGTGTGGCCGGTCATAAAAACACGGCGGCCCTGCCATACCGCCGGGTCGGGGCCGGTTACCAGAGCTTCCAAGGTGCCTTGCCTTTCGCCCACACATCCTCGAGCTGGTGCTTGTCGCGCAGGGCGTCCATGGCCTGCCAGAAGCCGCGGTGGAAGAAGGCCTGGACCTCGCCCTTGGCGACCAGCGCTTCCATGGGCTGGCGCTCGAACATCCACTCGTCGTCGGTCACCTCTTCAAGCACGCGGGGGGAAAGAACGAAGAAGCCGCCGTTGATCCATCCACCTTCGTCCTTCGGTTTTTCCTGAAAGGCGTAGACGTGGTTGTCGTTAAGGCCGAGCGCGCCAAAGCGGGCGGTGGGCTGCACGGACGTGAGCGTGACTTCTTTGCCGTGGGCATGATGAAACGCGATCAGCGCGGTGATGTCGACATCGGCAACGCCGTCGCCGTAGGTCATGCAGAAGGCTTCCTCGTTCTGGAGGTATTTGCCGACGCGGCGAAGGCGGCCGCCGGTGCCGGTGGAGTCGCCGGTGTCGACCAGGGTGACCTTCCATGGTTCGGCGACGGACTGGTGCACGGTCATGCTGTTGTCGCTCATGTCAAAGGTGACGTCGGACATGTGCAGGAAGTAGTTGGCAAAGTACTCCTTGATGACGTAGCCCTTGTACCCGCAGCAGACAATGAAGTCGTTGATGCCGTAGTGCGAGTAGATCTTCATGATGTGCCAGAGAATGGGCCGGCCGCCGATTTCGACCATGGGTTTGGGCCGGAGGGAAGTTTCCTCGCTGAGCCGGGTGCCCAGGCCTCCGGCTAAGATGACTGCTTTCATGCGGTTCAACCTCGAAAAGGCGTGTTTGGCCTGGACGGTATTCGGCAGGCTTGCTGGCCACGGACCATGCTGGTCCGAAGAAACGACAAACCCACTCTAGCCTACCTTGTGTCGTCGGTAGCCTGTGTATTCTGGTGTCAAGATTATGACGGAAAAAGCTCAAGCACTTCGCGAACAAATCCTGGCACTGACGCAGCAGTTTCATGCAGAAGCTTTTCCCACGCGGGACTTTGTTGCGGGGACCTCGACGGTTCCGGTGTCGGGCAAGGTGATCGACGGCGACGATATCAGCGCGGTGGTCGACAGCGCGCTGGACGCGTGGTTTACGACTGGCAGATGGGCAAAGGAGTTCGAAAAGAAGCTGGCGCGGTTCTTTGGCCTGCGCTCGGCATCGCTGGTCAACAGCGGCTCTTCGGCGAACCTGGTGGCCTTTAGCGCGCTCACATCGCCCAAGCTGGGTGACCGGCAGATCAAGCCCGGCGACGAGGTGATCACGGTAGCCGCGGGTTTTCCGACGACGGTCAATCCCATCCTGCAGAATCGCTGCGTCCCTGTGTTTATCGATGTGACGCTGCCGCACTACGAAGTGGATGTGAGCAAGCTGGAGGCGGCGCGCAGCGAAAAGACGAAAGCCGTGATGATTGCGCACACGCTGGGAAACGCGTTCGACGCACAGGCGGTTTCGGACTTTTGCAAGAAGTACAACCTGTGGCTCGTCGAGGACTGCTGCGACGCGCTTGGAACGACCATCAACGGGAAGAAGGTGGGCACGTTCGGCGATATTGCAACGGTGAGCTTTTACCCGGCGCACCACATTACGATGGGCGAGGGCGGCGCGGTACTGACCGACAAGCCGGCGCTGCGGGTACTGATCGAGAGCTTCCGCGACTGGGGCCGTGACTGCTGGTGCGAGCCGGGCGTGGACAATACCTGCGGCAAGCGCTTTGACTGGCAGCTGGGTACGCTGCCTTGCGGCTACGACCACAAGTACACGTACAGCCACGTCGGCTACAACCTGAAGGCGACAGACATGCAGGCGTCGCTGGGCGTTTCTCAGCTGGAGAAGCTGCCCGCGTTCATTGAGAAGCGCAAGGCGAATTTCGTGTACCTGAAGAATGCGTTGAAGGCAGCGGAGCAATGGCTGGTGCTGCCGGAGGCAACGCCAGGGTGCGATGCAAGCTGGTTCGGCTTTCCGATTGCGGTCAAGCCCGAGGCCGGCTTTACGCGCGACCAGCTGACGCGGCACCTGGACACGGCGAAGATCGGCACGCGCCTTGTTTTCGCGGGGAATCTGCTGCGCCAGCCCGCGTACGAGGCCTGGGAGTATCGTGTGGTGGGTGAGTTGACGAATACCGACTACGTGATGAACCACGTGTTCTGGTGCGGGATCTATCCGGGCCTGAGCGAGCCGATGCTGGATTACATCGCAACGACGATGCTTGACTTCTGCAACAACCCGAATCCGCTGCCCATTGCGCAGTAATTACGCGGTTCGACTTGCATGCAACTGCGGTACAACTTAGCTGGCAAGGAAAGGATTGTGACGGAATGAACACGCGCGAGCGCAAAATGCTGGACCTGTTGAACAAGGGACGTCAGGAGTACGGCTATGTAGCGGTAAAGGCGGAGTACGAGGCGGAAGGCACGCGTGTGGACGAGATGCTGCGCCTGGTGGAAATCTGCCGCAAAGCCGGCCTGAAGCTCGCCATCAAGATCGGCGGCTGCGAAGCGATGCGCGACCTGATCGAGACCAAGCAAATTGGCGTGGACTACATCATTGCGCCCATGATCGAGAGCCGCTATGCGCTGAGCAAGTTTGCCGAAGCTGTGGACAAGGTGTACCCCAAGGATGAGCAGGGCGACACGGACTTCCTGTTCAACCTGGAGACGATCAACGCCTTCCAGGTGCTGGAGGACATGACGGATTTCGCGAAGAAGTCGCCGGAAATTGCGGGTGTGGTCTTTGGACGCGTGGACTTCTCGCTGTCGGCCTCGCTTGGGCGCGACGCGATCAACGGTCGGGAGGTGACCGATTACGTGCTGAAGACCTGTGCCGCGGCCAAGACAAAGGGCCTAGACATGGTGGTCGGCGGCGGTGTCTCGAGCGATTCCATCCCCGTCCTGAAAGAGATGGTCAAGGTGCACCTGACGCGGTTTGAGACGCGCAAGGTGATCTTTGACGGGCAGGCCGCGAACGCCGATCACATTGACCAGGGCCTGCTGAACGCGGTGCATTTCGAGCTGCTGTGGCTGCTGAACAAGCGGGATTATTACGGGTCGATTCAGCAGGAGGACGCCAAGCGCATCGACATGCTGGAGAAGCGCTGGGCCGTGTTGAACCGGTAACGGGCGGATGCGTGAGGAGGCCAGCACGCAGCGTGCTGGCCTTTGGTGTTTGCAGGCGCGCCCCTGGCAGAGAGGAACACCGCAGGCCAGAGGTAAACGCCGCTGGCTGGCAACAGGTGCGAAGAAGGTTGGGCAGGGAGCATGCAGGCGGCAAGGCCGATCGAGGAGCGTGATCTGCGCGAGGTGCTGGAGGCAACGCGGCCGTTGTGGGAGCGGATGCGCGGGGAGCGCGTGTTCCTGACGGGGGCGACCGGATTCTTCGGGGCCTGGCTGCTGGAGACGTTCGCCTATGCCAACCGGGAGTTGAGGCTTCGTGCCCAGGCAGTTGCGCTGTCGCGACGTCCTGAGGCGTTCCAGGCGAAGATGCCGCACCTGTTTGCGGGTGGCCGCGCCGGGGGTGTGGCCTCCAGCGGGATCGCGCTGCACGCGGGGGATGTGCGGAATTTTGCTTTGCCGGAGGGCAGCTTTGCCTTTGTGGTGCATGCGGCGACCGAGGCAAGCGCGAAGCAACTGGCGGAAGCGCCCGGGGAGATGTTATCGACGATGCTTGCGGGCACGGAGCGGACGCTGGAGTTTGCCGCACGATGCGGCGCCAGGCGCCTGTTGCTGACCAGTTCGGGCGCGGTGTATGGGCGGCAGCCTTCCGGGGTGGTGCATCTGGAAGAGGACTACGCCGGCGCGCCGGACTGCACGCAGGTGGGCAGCGTGTATGCGGAGGGCAAACGTGCCAGCGAGTTGATGTGCGCGCTGGCCGCCAGGCAGCACGGGATGGAGTGTGCGATCGCGCGGTGCTGGGCGTTTTGCGGCCCGCATCTGGCGCTGGACACCCACTTTGCCGTGGGCAATTTCATCCGCGACGTGCTGGCCGGGGGACCCATCCGGATTGCTGGTGACGGCACACCGACGCGTTCGTTTCTGTATGCAGGGGACCTTGCCGTGTGGCTGTGGACGATGCTGTTGGAAGCGCCGTCGCTGCGCGCCTACAACGTGGGGTCGGCGGAGAGCCTGAGCATTCTTGAGCTTGCGGAGGCGGTGCGGGACGCCCTGCGGAGCGACGCGCCGATCAAGGTGGCAAAGCAGCCGGTGAGGGATGCACCGGTGTCGCGCTATGTGCCAAGCGTGGAGCGAGCCGGCAGGGAACTGGGGCTGCGCGCGACGGTGTCGCTGCAACAGACGATTCAGCGAACGGCCGCGTGGTACGGTTGGACGGGGCAAGCATGAAGGCTGTTGGCCACAAAACGCAGGTACCAGGCCACGGGGGACTGCCGGGCTACGTGGGCCTGTTGGGTCGCAACGGCCTGTGTCGAGGAGTGAAACGCGATGAAGAAGATTAGTGTGGTGAGCCCGGCTTACAACGAATCCGGCAACGTGCAGCCCCTGGTGGAGCGGGTGCGTGCGGTGTTTGCCGGCCTGCCGCAGTATGCGTACGAGCACATCATCATCGACAACGCGAGCACGGATGCAACGGTGGAAGAGCTGCGCGTACTGGCGGCGCAGGACCCGCACGTGAAAGTGATTGTGAACGCGCGAAACTTCGGGCATATCCGGTCGCCGCACCACGCGATGATGGAGGCCGACGGGGACGCGGTGGTGGTGCTGCTGAGCGACCTGCAGGACCCGCCGGAACTGATTCGGGAGTTTCTGCGGGACTGGGAACTGGGTTGGAAGATCGTTGTGGGCGTGAAGACGACGAGTGAAGAGAGCGGCCTGATGTACCGGGTGCGCACGCTCTACTACAAGACGGTGGAGCGGCTGACAAGCGTGCAGGTGCTGCAGCACTACACGGGATTCGGCCTGTATGACCGGCAGGTGATGGACGTGATCAAGCGTTACGGCGATCCGTACCCCTATTTTCGCGGCATGGTGGCGGAGGTCGGCTTCCCCATCAAGCAGATTGCCTATGGGCAGAAGCGGCGCATGCGCGGCATTACCAAAAACAACTTCTACACGCTGTACGACATGGCGATGCTGGGCATCACCAACCTGAGCAAGGTACCGCTGCGGCTGGTGACGTTCGGGGGCTTCGTGTTTGCGGCAATCTCCCTGGTGCTGGGCTTTATCTATCTGCTGGCAAAGCTCATTTTTTGGAGCCATTTTGAGCTGGGGCTGGCGCCGACGATGATCGGGTTGTTCTTTCTAGGGTCGGTGCAGTTGATTGCCATCGGCATCATCGGCGAATACGTGGGCTCGATTCACACCATTGTGCAGAACCGGCCGTGGGTTACGGAGAAGGAACGGATTAACTTCTAGTGGCGCTCCGGGATCACATTCCAAGGGGTGAGGCGCTGCGGTTTGTGCTGGTGGGCGGCGGCAACACGCTGTTTGGGCTGGCGGATACGTTCTTTTTGACATGGCTGTTTGTGCACCTGAACCCGGCACATGCCGCGCTGATGACAAGCGCGGCAACCCTTGTCTCTACCCTGACCAACATCACGGTGTCATTTCTGACGTACAAGCTGTTTGTGTTTCGCAGCAAGGGCAACGCCCGGCAAGAGTACCTGCGGAGCTTTGCCGTGTACGGGCCGAGCCTGCTGCTGAGCACGATTGCAGCGGGACCGCTGGCCGCGGGGCTGGCCAGGTTGCTGCCACAGCCGCGGCTGGCGCCCTATGCAGCACAGGCCGTGATTGTGGGCGTGGCAATTGTGCCGCAGTTTTTGGGACACAAGAAGTTCACGTTCAAACAGAAAGTATCACCGGTGGAGGTCACCGCATCCATTAAGGAATCCAGTTGACTTTGAGGCTCGTCACGATGCGTTTGGTTTGGGGTGCGGTGGTCGCCGCGTGTGGTCTGTCCGTTTGTCTGCGGGCGCAGTCTCCGGTGCAGTATGTGAATACGACGCAGATGGACCAGACGCAGGATGTGCATGCGCCGGTGCCGCTATGGCCGGCGGGTGCGCCGGGAGCGGTGGGCAAGGCTGAAGCGGATGTGCCGACAGTGTCGGTGTACCTGCCGTCCTTCAACCCCACGCACGCGGCGGTGGTGGTCGCGCCGGGCGGTGGGTATGAGCACCTGGCCATGGACCACGAAGGTTTGCAGGTGGCGCAGTGGTTGAATGCCCATGGCATTGCAGCGCTGGTGCTGAAGTACCGGCTGGGGCCGACGTACCACCAGCCCGTGGAAATGCAGGACGCGCGGCGAGCGGTGCGGTACGCGCGTGCGCATGCGGCGGCGATGGGCGTGCAGCCGGACCGGATCGGGATGTGGGGCTTTTCCGCCGGGGGCCATCTGACGGCGATCACGGGGACGAAGTTCGATGCGGGTGACGCGGGTTCGACGGACGAGGTAGAACGGGTGAGCAGCCGGCCGGATTTTATGGTCCTGGCCTACCCCGTGATCAGCATGGAAGACGGCATCGCGCATGGCGGGTCGCAGCTGAACCTGCTGGGTCCGGGTGCGAGCGCAGAGCTGAAAGCCGCGCTCAGCGCGGATGAGCAGGTGACCCCGCAGACCCCACCGACGTTCCTGTTTTCAACGTCCGATGACGCGGTGGTGCCTGTGATGAACAGCGTGCGCATGTATGCGGCGCTGGTGAAGGCGGGCGTTCCGGTGGAGATGCACCTGTACCGCCACGGGCAGCACGGGGTGGGGCTGGCGCAGGCGGACGCCGAGCTGAGTGTGTGGACGGACGCGCTGTACCACTGGATGCACGAGAACGGCTGGGCGCAGTAGGTCCGCAGGGCCGAGGCGTTCTCGTGGACCCGGGGAACGGGCGGGTGTGCTGGTTTGGTGTCGCATCACGGACGACTTTGTGGCTTTTCAGGCGTCGGTTCGCCGTGTTAGGGTGCTGCGATGAAGAGCGCGGTGTTGGGCCTGCTCGGCTGTCTCCCGTTTCTCGGCTGCGCCTCCGCGACGGGCGGAACGCAAGCCTGCACTGTACAGGGCTTCTTCTTTTCCGCGTCGCCGGCGGGTGCGGGCGGAATGCCGGACCACACGGCGGCGCCACCGGGCAACCAGGAACAGTTTGAAGCCGGCCTGGGCTCCACGTACGGACCCGGTTGTGTGTCGAATGCGCTGGCGCATCCCGTTCCCGCTGCCTGGACGTCGTCCGATCCGGCCAATGTGTCGATCAGCAGCGCAGCGGATGCGACAAATGGCCTCGCGACCTGCCTGGGCGCAAGCGCAAGCACGGTCAGCGCGACCCTGACCGTGGACGGATTGACGGAGACCAGGAGTGCGGCCATCGTTTGCCACTAGCGGCAGGGATGTTTTGGTGATCGCTGCTCATTCCTGCGTGTGCACGGGTAGGGAAGGCCGTTGGTAAACTTGGGCCATGCAGACTTTTGCTCGGACGTTGCGGTCGTTGGCACTGATTTTCTGGCTGGGCAGCATCCTCTTTTTTGGCGCGGTTCTGGCACCGCGCGCGTTTCAGATCCTGGGGAAGACGCCGGAGTTCGGCACGTTGATCGGGGCTTGCCTGCTGTCGCTGCACAGCGCGGGGCTATGGTGCGGCGTGGTGGTGATCGTTGCGGTACGGCTGCTGCGCCAGCACGCGCGACTGCCCTTTGTCCAGGTGGGCCTGGCGTTCGGCATGATCCTGCTCACGTTTCTGTCCAATCGCTTCATCATCGGGCCCATGGAGCACGACCGTGCCCTGGCGGGAGGGCAGATTGAGGCGCTGATGCCAGGGTCGCCGTTGCGCGATGATTTTGAGGCGCGGCACAAGTGGTCTACCACGGTAGAGAGCGCGGTGCTTGTGCTGGGGCTGGGGTTGGTGGTGCTGACGGCGTCGGAGCGGGAACAGGTCCTGATCGTCGACCGGGACACGCCGGCTGGTGCTGTGGTGAAGAGGCCGCTGGGCCTGGACTGACATCGCCCGGTCTAACAGCCTCCACTCAACAGCCTCCGCCCAACAGCCCGGAGTCACAGCTGGTCTTTGCCGATCTAATGTCCTCGCTTGTACCGATCTTCTGTTTAGCGGTGGAAGTATGCTGCCGATCGCACGCTGCCGTAGGATGTGGGCGTGACGAAAACAGCGAAGTCGATGGTGGTGGGAGCCCTGATGGCGTTGACCGCCGTGGGTCAGACAGCGGTGCCGCCGACAGGTCCGCCGACGCGCCTGCCGCATGCACCGGGCACCGTGACCGCGACGGACCTGCCCGACGGCGCGGTGCCGCCGGTAGAGGCCATTGGGAATTTTGTAGTAGGGCCGAAGCACACCGCGGACCCGATGACAGCGGCGAGCACCGATGTACCGCATGGCACGGTGATTGAGTTCACGATGAATTCCGCGGATAGCAAGATCTTTCCGGGCATTGCGCGGGATGCGGGGACGTTTGGAACACCGGACCCGCTGGACCCGGCGAAGCTGCGTGTGCCGACAAGCCATGCGGCACCGTACCGGCGCAAGGTGACCGTCTACGTGCCGAAGCAGTACGTGGCGGGAGCGGAGGCGCCGTTGCTGGTCGGGCAGGACGGGCCGGATGGCGTGCTGTTTGCAACGCTGGACAACCTGATTGCAGCGGGCAAAGTGCCGGCGATGGTGGCGGTCTCGATCGGCAACGGCGGCGGCGACGCGCAGGGGAGCGAGCGGGGCCTGGAGTACGACACAATGAGCGGCCGCTATGCGGAGTTTGTGGAGACAGAGGTGCTGCCGCGGGTCGAGCGTGAGGCGCACGTGCGGCTGACAAAAGACCCGGACGGCCGGGCGACGATGGGCGGGAGTTCGGGTGCGTCGTGCGCGCTGGCCATGGCGTGGTACCACCCGGAGTGGTATCACCGGGTGTTGAGCTACTCCGGGACATTTGTGAACCAGCAGTGGCCCCCTGACGAGAAGACGCCGCACGGAGCGTACGAGTGGCCGGAACACCTGGTGGCCGAGACGCCGCTCAAGCCACTTCGCCTTTGGCTGGAGGTGGGCGACCGGGACCTGCTGAACCCAAACGTGATGCGGGACGGCATGCACGACTGGGTGGATGCGAACGAGCAGATGGCGCGGGTACTGGCGGCAAAGGGGTACCCCTACCAGTTTGTGTTTGTGCAGAACGCCGGGCATGTGGACCGTGCGGCGAAGCTGCAGACGCTGCCGGAGGCGCTGCAGTTTGTCTGGCGCGGGTACAGCCGGTAGGGCGGCTCGGCGAAAGAAGGCTTCCGCACGGGTTGCGGTGTAGGGTAGATCGCGCGCCAGGTGAGCGACGCCGAGCCCTGGCGATGCGCTCCTCCCCGGGGTTGTTCCGGGAGGCTACTCCACAGGGTTGCGGGCGCGGTATCCGTCGCGTGCGGTGATGGTGTATTTCAGCTTCTTGTTCTTTTCATCGACCATGGTCAGCGGCAGACCTTCGTTGTCGACAAGCTCGACCTTGATCTTGCGGAAGGTGCCATCCTGCGCGGTGTTGGTGGGGCGGTAGGTCAATTCATACTGGTTGCGGATGGACTGGTTGATCTCCGCAAAGATGTCGGGCAACTCGCCCTGGAAACGCGGGAAGTAGCTGCGGCCGCCGGTGAGCTGGGAAAAGGTTCGCATCTCGTTGTCGGCCTGCAGGTAGTTGAGGCGGGACTCCGGTCCCTGTCGGCCGTAACTGTCGGCCAGCACGCGGGCGAGGCCACCCGTGCTGATGGTGTAGATGGTCACGTTGGGCGTGGACCGAACCTTCTTGAGCATGGTGTCAAGCGTGATTTTGGAAAAAGTGTCGCGGCCACTGCTGATCAGGATGATGTACTTGCGGCCATCGATGCGGCTGGTGCGATCGAGTGTTTCATACAGTGCGTCGAACTCGTTGGTGTCGCTGAAGCCGGGGATGGTGAGGGTGCGCAGGGCCTGCGCGGTCAGATCCTTGTCGCGCGTGAAGTCGGTCAGGATGTGGGTGTTGAGGTCAAAGGTAATGACGGCGATGTAGTCTTCCGGCCGGAGCGACCGGAAGAAGACGTACGAGGACTGCTGCATGTCACGAACAAAGGCGTAGGAATTGGCGGCGAACTCCAAGAGCATGACGGCGGTGATGGGTGCCTGGCGCATGCGCACCTCGGTCACCTTTTGCGCGACGCCGTCCTCGGAGACGCGGAAGTTTCCGGACTTGAGGCCGGGGACGAACTGGCGCGTCTTGTCGAGCTGCACGCTGACGTCGACCGTCACGACTGGAACGTCGACCCGGAGGGAGTAGTTGCCGAGGCCGGACGGGTTCCGGACGGGCTCTTCCGCAGGCGCGGGTGGCGGCGTGTCCTCCGGCGCATCCTTCTTTTTCTTGAGGACGACGCCGTCGTTGCCCTGCTGCGGCCCACTGTCGTCGGGCTGCGCCTGCGGCTTGGAAGCTGGCGGCACCGGCGGGTTGGGCTGGGTGGTTTGCGCGCGCGTGGAGGCTGCGGCAAACGGCAGCGCGAGCAGAACGGCGAGGGCGAGGCGGGGAAAGCAATGCGGTGCGGTCACTCGAGCAGATCCTCACGAAAACTGTACAGGGGTTGCGGTGTCAGTCGCCGGACCGTGGCGCAGTTGCGATGCCGCGACTGCGTTTCTGTTGACCCTGCGACGGGTGCGAGCAGCAGGCGTTTGGCAATGCCGCTCTCCCCCTCTAGTCTGTAGACGTGGCTGCCCCCCGAAAGGCTACGTGCCTTCGTCCCATGAGTATGCTGCAGGCGATTGCCTGTGGTGTGGTGTTGTGCGCTTCAGCGACCGAGATGCGGGGGCAGCAGGCAATGGCCGGGCTGCCCAGTGCCGGGCTGCCCAATGCTGGTCCGTCAAATGCCGAGCCATCAAGTTCCGGTCCAGCGAAGGCCGGGCCGCCGCTGCACGCGGAGCCGTTTCCCCTGGACCAGGTGCGTCGCGGCCTGCACGGCACGGCGTGGACCGTGTTTGAAGGCACCGACCCGGAGCCGATGGACGTGGAGATCCTTGGCCGGCTGACGGATGCGATTGGGCCGGGGCAGGACATGATCCTTGGCCGGCTGCACGGGACCAAGCCGGAATTTACCGGTGTGGTTGCCGGCATGAGTGGATCGCCGGTCTATGTCGATGGGAAGCTGCTGGGCGCGCTGAGTTTCCGGATCGGGCAATTCAGCAAGGAGCCGATCTGCGGCATTACGCCAATCGGGCTGATGCTGGAGGTGCGGGATCTGCCGGCGCGGACGGCAGTCCCAACGGTGGAGGTTCCCCCCGCGACAGTGCCGCCGGCGGCTGTGGCTCCAGCTGCGGCGACGGCTGCTCTGGCGTCGCCGTTCGGCCTGGCCGGGTCTGTGCCGGGTGAGAATGCGGTCAGGCCCATTGCAACGCCGCTGGTCTTCAGCGGGTTTGGGGCGGCGGCGATGGAGCGCTATGGGCAGGGTTTCCGTGACCTGGGCCTGGAGCCGGTGGCGGGCCTGGGATCCGCCGCGCCTGCAGGAGCAGCACCGGGGCCGGCCATTGTGCCGGGATCCGCGGTAAGCGCGGTCCTTGCGCGGGGCGACCTGAACATTGCCGCAACGTGCACGGTAACGTATGTGGACGCGACGCAGTTGCTGGCGTGCGGGCACCCGATCACGCAGTACGGAACGGTCTCTGTCCCGATGACTAAGGCCGAGGTGCTGGCAACGCTGCCCTCGCCGATGAATGCGTTCAAAATCGTGAATACGACGGAAACCGTGGGCGCGTTTACCGAGGATCGCCAGAATGCGATTGCCGGGCGCTTTGGGGTAAGCGCGCCCATGATTCCCGTGAGCGTAGAGGTGACAACGCCGCCGGGGTCGGGCCTGAAGCCGCGCTCGCTGAAGTTCGAAGTGCTGAACAACCGGGAGCTGACACCGCAGGTGCTGTTGGCGGGGGTTTTTCAGGCGTTGAGCAATACCGATACCGCCGGCACGGAGATGAGCCTTCGACTGACGGGAGAGGTGACGGTGACCGGATTTGCGCCCATCCGGATGGAGCAGGTGCTGAGTAGCGGCGACGGAGCGGCGGCAGGACAGGCGGCCGTCTATGTGGCGCAGCGATTCGCGCGGGTCTACGCGAACGCGCTGGAAGAGCCGCCCGTGACCGGGGTGACGCTCCACGCGGCGCTGGAGCCGGTGCGGCAGAGCGTGCAGTTTGAGAGCGCGCGGCTGAGCATGGACGAGGCGAGACCGGGAGACACGGTGGTGGTGGAGGCGACGGTGCGGCCCTGGCAAGAGCCGACACGCGTGGTGCGGCAAGCCGTGACCCTGCCAACGACGCTGGAGCCGGGACCGCTGCGTATCCTGGTCGGGGATGCGGCCTCGCTGGACCGCGTGCTGGCACCGCCACCGGCCAGCGCGACGCACCAGCTGGGGGTTGCGGATACGATTGCACAGTTGAATCGAGCACACCCGAACGACCGGCTGTATGTGACGGTGCTGGACCATCAGACCCAGGCCGTGACCGCGGCGGAGGCACTGCCATCTTTGCCGCCAAGCATGGTCAATGCCATGCAGTCGCTGCGGGAGAGCCGGGAGATCTCGTTCACGTCGGAGACGGCGCGGGTTGCCGGCGAGGTGGGCTTGAACGCGGCAGTAAGCGGGTCGCAGGTGTTGACGTTGCGGATCCGGTAACGGTGAGGCTATCTGGCGCGTGCGGCTCTGGCGAGCGTCATGCGCTTTGCGCGGAGCTTCCGTGGCGAGGCGTACGTGGCGAGGCGTACGTGACGAGGCTTTGTGGACAGGCATTGTGGACAGGCTGGGATGAGGTAGAAGCGACTTGTTGAATCGATGGAACTCTGGAGTGTGTGCCCTTTGCCGGATCGGTGTGCCGCTGTTGGCCTGTGGGCTGGGTGCCGCGCCGTTGGTGGCGCAGGGAACAAAGCAGTGGACGACGGCCCGGTATGAGGAGTTCGAGCGGGGAACGCCGACGAACGTGGCGATTCGCAACGATGGCCGGTTGACGCCGGCGCCGGTGCTGACCACGGTCGGCGTGTCGCAGGCGGCGTATCTCTGGTCGGTTGCGGCGGTGCCGGCGGGCAGCGCGTCTGCGGGCAGTGTGTTTGCCGGAACGGGCGCCATCACCGGCGGGTCGCAACTGCTGCGGTTCGATGGTGGAAAGAGCGGCACCGCCGGGAAGGGCACGACGGTTGCCGAGTTCAAGGAGTTGAACGTGCAGGCGGTTGTAGTGCTGCCGGACGGGTCGGTGCTCGCGGCGACGTCGCCGGACGGCAAGGTCTATCGCATTCCGGCAGGCGGACTCGCGGCGGGAGCAAAACCGGAGGTGTTGTTCGATGCGTCCACAACGGCGGAAAAACCGAAGTACCTTTGGTCGCTGGCCGTGGAGAAGAGTGGCGACGTGCTGGTGGCAGCGGGTGCGCCGGCAGTGCTGTACCGCGTGTCGTTGAAGAGTGGAGGGAAGCCTGCGGTGGTGTTCCAGTCGGGCGATCAGCACTTGCGGACGCTGCTGGTCGGTCCGGACGGGACGATCTACGTCGGTTCGGATGGCGCGGGAATCGTGTACCGCATCGGCACCGATGGCAAGCCGTTTGCACTGTATACCGCGCCCAAGCACGAGATCACGGCATTGGCGCTGGACCCCGTCGGGAACCTGTATCTGGCGGCGGTGGGGGACCGGCGTTCGCCGGCGCTGCCGCCGCTGCCGGCAGCGGGCGAGCCACGGATTTCGATTACCTTTCAGCAGCCGGGGTCAGCAACAGCGGTCGGCGGTGCGCTGAATGCGCTGGTGCCCGATGGGTCGGAGGTGGACCGGATTGCGCCGGACGGCACGCCCTTGCGGCTGATGACGCTGCGCGACGAGCTGGCCTATGCGCTGGCGTTTCGCAATGGCGCGTTGACGGTGGCGACGGGCAACCGAGGCCACCTGTACCGTCTGGATCCGGCGCTGCCGGGCGTGTACACCGACGTGGCGCACGTGGACGCAACGCAGGCGGTGGCAATGGCGCAAGGAGCGGACGGATTGCTGGTGACGACGGCCAACAGCGGCAAGCTGTTGAAGCTGGGCGATGCGCCGGCCGCGGATGCGACGTACGTATCGGAGGTGTTTGACGGCGAGATTGCAACGCTGTGGGGGCGCGTCGAAACGACTGCGTCGGCAAGCGGCGTGGAGGTGTTTGCGCGTTCGGGCAACGTGGAGAATGTGCGTGGCGCGCTCGGAGAGCTGTGGTCGCCGTGGACTGCCGTATCTGCAGGGCAGACGCCGTTGCCGGTACCGGTGGCGCGGTACGCCCAATGGAAGGCGGTGCTGAAACCGGGTGCACAGATTGATGCGCTCACGGTGAACTACCTGCCGCGGAATCTGCCGCCGCTGGTGGAGGACATGGTGGTGCAGCCGGGAGCGCGGGTGCCGAACAGCGGCGGTTCCGGGCCGAGCACGACGGTGACGATCAACTTTCGGCCTGCGGCAAGTGCGTCTGCGGCAAACGCGAATCCGCTGGAAGCGGTACCCGGACCCCTGCTTGCGCAGCGCGACAGGACCGCGGTGACCGCGCGGTGGATGGCGCGCGATCCGAACGGGGACGACCTCCTGTTCGCGCTGTACCTGCGGGACACGCACGAAAAAACGTGGCGGTTGCTGAAGGACAAGCTGACGGAGCGGGTGTACAGCTTCGATGCGGCGTTGATTCCGGACGGCGAGTACGAACTTAAGGTGGTGGCGAGCGACCTGCCCGCGCACAACGCCGCAGATGCCCTGGAAGCCGAGCGGGTCAGCGCACCGTTCACCCTGGACACAACGCCACCGATTGCCGGGGCGATCGCGGCAACCGTGGTGAACGGCCGACTGGTGGCGACGTACCAGGCGCAGGACGCGACCAGCGCCATCGGTCGGGCGGAGTTCTCGATCGATGCGGGACCGTGGCAGTACCTGGAGCCATTGGGCAGGCTTTCGGACGCGCTAACAGAGCGGTACCGTGTGGACGCGCCGGTGAGCGGGCCAGGGGAGCATACCGTAGCCATCCGTGTCTTCGATCGCTACGAGAATACGGTGACGGCAAAGGCCGTGGCACGGTGAAGCCGCATGCGGTTTGAGCTGTTCATCGCCGCGCGGTATCTGCGTGCCAAGCGGCGACAGGCGGTGATCGGCGTGATTACGCTGATCTCGGTGCTGGGGGTGGCCGCAGGCGTGGCTTCGCTCATCATCGCGCTGGCAATCACGAATGGCATGCGGCGCGACCTGCAGGCGCGGCTGTTGGGCTCGACGGCGCACGTGGAGTTGATGCGCGTGGCGGGCGACGGCATGCGCGACTGGCGCGGCCTGCTGGCACGGCTGCGGACACAACCGCATGTGGTGGCGGTGGCACCGGGATTTTATGGACAGGTGCTGGTGTCGCGCGGTCCACGCAGCGGCGGCGCGCTGGTGAAGGGAATCGTGCCGGGGGACGAGCGCGCCGTCTCTGACCTGTTGCAGACGGTCCGCGAGGGCTCTGCAGCGGCGCTGGAGCTTCCCGCTGCAAAGGGTGCCCTGCCGCCGATCGTGTTGGGCACGGACCTGGCGGAGACGTTGGGGGCAAAGCCGGGCGACAGCGTGCTGGTAACCAGTCCGCAGGGGGAACTGACGCCACTCGGACTGCAGCCAAAATTTGTGCGATACCAGCTTGCGGGCATCTTCCACTCGGGCTTCTTCCAATACGACTCAAGCTATGCGTTTGTGCGCATGAGCGATGCGCAGCGTCTGTTCAGCAACCCGGACGTGATTACGGTGCTGTCGTTCAAGGTAGACGACCTCTACCACGCGCCGGCGATTGCGCGGGAGCTCGAGGCAGCTGCCGGACCGGGTTTCCAGACCACGAACTGGATGGAGCAGAACCGTGAGTTGTTCCGCGCGCTCAAGCTGGAGCAGGTGGTGACCTTTATCGCGCTTGCGCTGATCGTGTGTGTGGCGGCGCTCAACATCCTGATTGCGCTGACCATGCTGGTGATGGAGAAGACGCGGGATATCGCCGTGCTGATGAGCTTTGGGGTACAGCCGGCGCAGGTACGGCGCATCTTTCTGGCGCAGGGGCTGCTGATCTCCGTTGCGGGAACCGCCATCGGGCTGGTGGTGGGCTATGCGGTGAGCTGGGCCGGCGGCCACTACCACTTTATTCCGCTCTCGGCAGAGGTGTACTCGCTGGACACGCTGCCGTTCGCGCCGCGCGCGGTGGATGGTGTAATCGTCGCGGGGGTGTCGCTTGCGACTGCGCTGCTGGCGACGCTCTACCCGAGTTCGGCGGCGGCGCGCATTCTGCCGGCGCAGGCGCTGCGGTATGAGTGAGTCGCTGCAGCGAGAGACAGCGGTGCTGTTTGCGCGGCTGGCACAACGGGGCGGGTGCGGGCCAGGCACACTGTCGCTGTGCTGCGGTCTGGGGGAGATGGCGGTGCCGCTGGCCGTGATGGGGCTGGGCGGAGCGTGCCTGGTACTCACCGAGGACGCAGCGGCGGCGCGCGCGGCAAACCGCGCCGGGGTGACGGACTTTACCGTGGACACGCTGGGTGAGTCGCTGCGCATCCTGAAAAACGAAGTGCGCAAGCGGCAGCCGGTGAGTGTTGCCGTGGTGGGAGCGGTTGCGGCGAACGTCGACGCGATGTTGCACCGCGGTGTGCAGCCGCAGCGGGTCTTTGGTGAGGCGGCGATGGGCCACGGCTTTGTGGAGCGGGGAGCGTCAGCATGGGACAGGAGTGCTCCGGCAGGTGAGGGCGCATGGGAGCTGCGGCAGTGTGTTGCTGCGAGTGCCGTTGCGCGCCGCGATGCCGACCGGGTGCTGCTTGAAGGCCTGCCGCGGGAGGATGCCGAGCATCCAACCGACCCTAGGGCATTGTGGCTGCGAACGGCGCCACGACTGTTTCCGCGCGACCGGGACCGATGGTACTGGACGCCGCGGAGCAACGGTAGGAAAGAGAGTCAGGACGGGGCATGAGCGGAGTTCGACTGGACAAGTGGCTTTGGGCAGCACGGTTTTTCAAAACACGAACGCTGGCGGCAAAGGCGTGCGAGCAGAACCGGGCGCGGGTGGATGGACAGACCGCGAAATCTTCGCGCGAGGTGCGCGTGGGTAGCCTGCTGCGCGTGCAGACGGAGACGTCCGTGTTCGAGATCGAGGTGCTTGGGCTGAGCGACATGCGCGGACCGGCAGCGGTGGCGCAGACGCTGTATCGCGAGACGGACGAGAGCCGCACAAAGCGGGAGCAGCTGCAGGAGCAGCGGCGGGCGATGCCGACCTTTGAGGTTGTCCACGAGGGAAAGCCGGGCAAGCGGGACCGGCGGCGGTTTGACGATTTGCGGCAACGCTGAAGTGCAGCCTTGCTGGATTCGCGAACGTCAGCGAGGGGAGCAGGCGTTGCGATACACAAGCGGCTTGCGCCATTCGTTCAACGTGGCAAACAGGACGCACGTGTTGCCGGTATCGGTATTGACGCGCCAGGTGAGGTCGCCCTGCCGGTAGACCTGGAACCTGCCGCTGCCACGGAAGGCGGCGCGATTGGGCGCGTCGGGCGCAAGGGTGTCGGTTGCGGGCGCGCTGGAGGCTGGCTGGAACGCAGCCGCCGGCGTCGGCGCACCGTTTGCGGAAGGCTTTGCCTGCGTGCGGGTTTCCGGGGAGTCCGGTGTTTCCGAATGCGTCGGCGTCTTGACCGGAGCGGTTCCGTCCTCTGTCACCACCCGGCCGTTGTCGCCGGTCAGCACCTCGCCACCATTCAGCCGGCGATCCGCGCGGTAGCGGCTGTAAGCGTAGCTGCCTGCAGCTACAAAAGCGACCAGGACGAGGAAAAGGAGGAGAAAGCGCTTTGCCATCGTTTCCACGGTAGCATTCGGGAAGTGCCCCTGGATTGAGGCAGGTACTTTTCAGCCACAAATGGCGGGGTGGCGGACGCTGCCACGCAAGCATGTCCTCCCTGAATTGACGTAAACTTTCTTGGTGTCGAAATATTCCATCGTCGTGCCTTTTCACAATGAAGAGGAGAATGTCACCGCCCTCTATGACCGTCTGAAGGACGTGATGGAGCAGGTGGGTGACCCCTTTGAGCTGATTTTTATCGACGATGGCTCGCGCGACCGCACCTATCGTCTGCTGGAGGAGATTGCTGCCGTTGACAGCCGGGTCCTGGTGATTAAGCTGCGGCGAAATTTCGGACAGACCAGCGCACTTGCCGCCGGGTTCGATCATGCGACCGGCGATTATGTGCTGGCCATGGACGGCGATCTGCAGCACGATCCGGCGGAGATTCCGCGGTTCCTGGCCAAGCTGGAAGAGGGCTACGACGTGGTAAGCGGATGGCGCTCGCAGCGGGGCGACAATTTTGTGCTGCGGCGGATCCCGTCGCGCGCGGCAAACTGGCTGATGGCGAAGTTAAGCGGCGTGGACATTCACGACTTCGGCACCACGTTCAAGGCGTACCGGCGCGAGCTGATCCAGAGCATCCCGCTGTATGGGCAAATGCATCGGTTTATCCCGGCGCTTGCGTCCTGGTATGGCGCAACCATCTGTGAGGTGCCGATCAGTAACCCGGCACGACTGCATGGCAAGAGTCATTACGGCATTTCCCGTACCTTTCGCGTGTTTTTCGACCTTTTGACGATCCGGTTCCTGCTGAAATACCTGACGCGGCCGCTGCATTTTTTCGGCAGCTTCGGCGCCCTCAGCATGGTGGCGGGGCTGGGCCTGTCGGTGTGGCTCCTGGTGCTCAAGGTGGTGACCGGGGCACCCGTGCTGGCGCTGCACGCTCCCCTGTTCATCATTGCGGCGGTGCTCCTGCTTGCCGGCATCCAGGTCATGGGCATCGGGCTGCTGGGCGAGCTCCAGGTGCGGCACTTCCATTCCGGCAGCAGCCGCACGCCATACGCAGTGGAGCGCATGGTCCGTTTACGGTCGACGGAAGAGTCCATGCAGGACTAGAACCGGGTCGCGGGAGTCGACCGACTGTGGCTGGACCCGCTTCTTCGCTGCTGCGATGCCCAGATGTCAGCTGACGTGGACGACGGGTCGGCGCTCGGGCTTGGGAACGGCGCGTCGAAGGATCTCCTGAGTCAGCGGCGCCGTGTCGCCTTCGCCGCTGAAAAAGAAGCGGAGAAGATTGGCCAGCGGTCCGGTCTCGGTCCAGCGAAAGTAGACGTGGGGCACCTGGCCGGTGCGCTTCTCCAGGTAGAGCAGCATGGCGGCAATGGCGTTGGCAACGGCCGGGCTGCTTGCGGTAAGCATGCTGTGCCGGCCGATCTTGCGGCCTTTAACCTCCATGGTTTCGGTGAAATCCGACGCGTCCGCGCGATTAATCTCAAGAAAGATGAGGCATTCGTCCGGGCTCAGGTTGTGGTAATAGCGGACCTTCTGGTCGGAGAAGTCGAGTCGGTCTGCGGCGTCGCCCGCCTCGGGCCCACGCGCGACAAGACGGATCAGCTGGTCGTCATCCTCGGCGAGGATCGCCGCCGCCGCGTCATCGAGGCTGACTTCAGTGATGCGGAGCTCGGTGGAGCGCACGGCGCGCGAGTAAATGGACGTGACCAGGATGGAGAGGATGAAGATGGAGGCGATCTTGAGGCCTTCCGGCCGCTCGAACATGTTGATGATCGTGGTGTAGAGAAAGATCGCGGTGGTGAGCAGGAAGACGACGCGAAGGCCCGGGCTTTTCCAAACGCTGAGCAGAACCGCGACCGATGCGGACGTGATGAGCACCAGCACACCGGTGGCGTAGGCTCCGCCCTGGGCATCCACGTCGGCGCGGAAGAGCAGCGTGACGATGGTGGCGATGCCCATGAAGACGAGCACAAGCGGCCGCGAGGCACGTGCCCACTCCGGTGCCATGCCGAAGCGGGGCAGGTAGCGCGGAATGAGATTGAGCAGGCCGGCCATGGCGGAGGCACCCGCAAAACCCAGAATCAGGATGGTGCTGACGTCGTAGGCGGAACCAAGCGTGGGACCAAGATATTGGTGGGCCAGGTAGGCCATGGCGCGGCCATTGGCGTCGCCGCCGGGGCCGAACTGTTTCGCCGGGATCAACACGGTGGTCACGACCGACGTCGCGATGAGAAAGACGCTCATGATGGCGGCGGCCGTCACCAGCAGGTACCGCGCGTTCTTGATGCGATCCTCGGTATTGGCAGCCTGGATGAGGGGCATGACGGCAACCCCGGTTTCGAAGCCGGACAGACCCAGAGCGAGGCGTGGAAACAGCAGAACGGAGACGCCAAGCATCTTCCAGTAGCTCTCATGCATGTTGGAGAGGGCGAGGCGCCAGTTCGTCAGCAGGTGTGGGTGATGCGTGATTTCGCGGATGGCGACGCCGACCACGATGCCGTTGAGCACCAGGTAGACGCCGACCAGGACGGTGGCAATGCCGATGGCCTCTTTGAAGCCTTTAAGAAAGATGCCGCAGAGCACCGCCAGGATCAGGAGCGTGACAATGACCTGGTGGTCCATCCAGTGCGGTGTGACGGGGTTGCCGATGAAGTGAGCTGCGCCATCCGCGGCAGACAGGGTCATGGTGATAATGAAGTCGGTGGTAGCAAAGCCAAGCAGGACGAGGACAAAAATCTTGCCGCCCCAGGCGGGAAAGATCTTTTGCAACATCGCGATGGAACCCTGGCCGTAGGGGCTTTGCTGACAGACGCGACGGTAGACGGGAAGCGCGGCAAACAGGGTTACGAGGACAAGAATAAGCGTGGCAAGCGGACTAAGGACGCCAGCAGCCAGAAACGCGATGCCTGGTTGATAGCCGAGGGTCGAAAAGTAGTCGACGCCGGTGAGGCACATAACCCGCCACCAGGCGCTCTGGGTTTCCGGCTCGCGCTTTTCGGCTTTATTGGTCGGAACCTGTAGGTCCGCTAACAGCCAGTCTTGGAAGCTCATAGATAGGGATGGGAGTGAGGTGCTCTCCGGAAGGTTGGCTCAGGCGCTGGAGAGCGAATTGGCAATGGATTCATCGTGCGTTTGCAACGGACGAGCGGCAATGCGCTAGGCTGAGCCGGAGCGGATTTGCCGCGGAAGGATATCAGGTGCCTGCAACCATATTTCTGCTGGAAGACGATCTCGACATTGCGAAGCTGGTCACCTTACACCTGACGACCGCGGGGTACATGGTGCGGTCGTTCGTTTCAGCAATGGACGTGATTCCAGAGGCGCAAAAAGAGGTGCCGTCGGCGTTTCTGCTGGATATCATGGTGCCGGGAGGCGGCGGTCTGGATCTGTGCCGGCGACTGCGCATGAATGCGCAACTGAGCACGGTGCCCATCATCTTTCTGACCGCGCTGGCCACCGAGCAGGACCGCGTGCAGGGCCTGGAGCTGGGAGCGGACGATTACATTACCAAGCCGTTCAGCACGCGGGAGCTGGTTGCGCGGGTAAAGGCGGTGCTGCGCCGGTTTGAACGGCCAGAAACGCCAGAGACGATCCGGTTTGGTGAGATCGAGATTGATGGCGGCGCCATGGCCCTCCGGGTGCGCGGAGAAGTGGTGATGACAACGGCGACCGAATTTCGTCTGCTGGATTATCTGGCGCGGCATCCGGGAAGGGTGTTTTCCCGCGATCAACTGCTGGATGCCGTGTGGGGGGATGCGCGGTTTGTGACGCCGCGGTCGGTTGATGTGTACGTTCGACGCATACGCGAGAAGATTGAGGATGATGCAGAGGCGCCACGCTATTTAAAGACGATGCGAGGTGCCGGATACCGGTTTGAACGTGCCTAGTTTGAACGAGATGGACCTGAGAAGGGAACTGTTGCATTGAAATCTGTCTCCATCTCGTTCATGACGTTCGGCTTAACGCTTGGATCGATGTCGGTTGCCGCCGGCACAGGCGCGCTCCTGGGCAGCCATTGGGGTGGCGGATGGATGGCGAGCCTGCCGGGTTTGGTGCTGCTTGCGGCGCTGGTCGCGTGGCTGCTGCGTGGCAGGCTGCGGCTGGAGTCGGCAGCGATTGAAGCGATGATTGCTCTGCCGACGACGGCAGAGCTGAGCTCGGAGTTCGGCGGTATTCCCCGGGTAGTAACGCGGCAGAGGGAGGAAGCGGCGCAGCGGCTGGCGACGTCGGATGAGAGCCGGCACCAGCTGGAGGTGCTGCTGCAGGGCATGCAGGACGGCGTCCTGGGCGTGGATGCGGGCGGACGCATCCAGTGGACGAACGCGCAGATGAACCGGCTGATGGAGACGCACGGCCTGGGCGGGGCGATTCGGCTGGGACGGAGCGTGGTACATACGCTGCGCGACCCAATGCTGCGGACGGCAGTAGAGCAGGCGGTGGACGAGCGTCGCCCGTTTGAAGTGCGCACGGCGACGCTGCTGCCGGGACGGATCTTCGACATTAATGCGGCACCGCTGCCGGGCGGCGGCGCGGTGGTGGTGCTGCACGATGTGACGCGGGCGGAAGCCATGGAGCGGACGCAGCGGGAGTTTGTGGCGAATGTGTCGCACGAGCTGCGCACGCCGCTGACGTCGATCATGGGTTACGTGGAGACGATGCTGGATACGGAGCCGGTGCAGGACCATGTGCGGGAGTACCTGGAGACGGTGCTGAAGAACGCCACCCGCATGCGCCGGCTGACGGAAGACCTGCTGGTGCTGGCGCGTGTTGAGGATGCCGACCGGACGTTGCGGCGCACGGCGGTGCCGGCGGATGTGCTGCTGGAAGAGGCGGTCCTGCTGGCGGAGGCCGCACCCTTCGGGGACGAGGCGCGCTTTGAGATTGCCGCGACGACCAGCATTGCCGTCCTAGCGGATGAGCACGCCGTGTCGCAGGTGTTGGGAAACCTGCTGGAGAATGCCGTAAAGTACGGCGGCGTGGACGCGCCGCGGGTGGTGCTGGCGGCGCGGGTCATGGACGAGGGGCGGTTTGTGGAGTTTCGCGTGCAGGACTTCGGGGCGGGAATCGCGCTGGAGCACCAGGAACAGATTTTTGAGCGGTTTTACCGTGTGGACAAGGCGCGATCCCGGGAAAGTGGTGGAACGGGCCTTGGACTCGCGATTGCAAGACACCTGATCCAGGAGCATGGTGGAACCTTGCGGGTTGTGAGCGCGCTTGGCGAGGGAAGCAGCTTTCTGTTTACGTTGCCGGTGTCGCCCGAAGAAAAAGTTTGACGCGCAACGGCATGTACCTGGCAGGGTACGTGTCCCGGGGATTGACACAATGTTCACGGGTGCAATTTATGGTGATGGTAGCGGGGGATGTTTTTCGCCGAACCGGCCGGCTGCCCGCAATGGTTAAGCGAAGATGCCGGGTGCGCAGGTCGATGTAGTGCACCGCGCAAGGCACGTGCGGAGTGGGTGTCTTATTTCTGGAGGTGCTGCGCATGCGGACACGATTCCATCAAGCCCTGGACGAGTTGAAGGAGAAGCTGCTGGTGATGGCGGGCTTCTCGGAGCAGGCAATTCACCGCGCGATTGAGGCGTACCGGACGCGCGATTCTTCCCTCGTGGAGCTGGTTCGGCAGACGGAATCGGCGGTAAACCGGCTGGAGCGTGAGATTGACGCGGCGGCGCTGGATCTGCTGGCCATGGAACAGCCCATGGCGGTTGACCTGCGGTTCATCCTGTCGGTTATCCGCATCAACGCCGATCTGGAGCGCGTGGGAGACCTGGCGGTGAACATCGCCCTGCGCGCGCGGGAGATGCAGGTGCTGGGGCAGACCGAACTCCCGGTGGACATTCCCCAGATGGGCACGCTGGCGGCGGCGATGGTGCGCAAGTCCATTGATGCCTTTATTGACGGGGACCCGGCGCTGGCGGAGGCGGTGCTCCTGCTGGATGAAGAGGTGGACGCCATCAATCGCGCAGCCTTCCGTTCGCTGAGCAACCTGATTCGGCGGGAACCGGAAGTTACGCCGCAGGCCCTGAATGCGATCATGATTGCGCGGAACCTGGAGCGGGTGGGCGACCATGCGACGAACATCGCGGAAGACGTCATCTTCTGGGTGCGCGGAAGCGATGTGCGGCATACCGCCGGGCAGGCCGCGTAAGGGCGCAAACGGTTTGGAGCCGTTGGTGATCCCGGTGGCCTGCGGCGTTTCCTGCAGAAGGTGATCTTCTGGCTCAGGGGGTGGTTAGCTCTGTGTGGATGTTCGTGGTGCTTGATCGCGAACGACGTACCGCCCGGGGTTGGTCGCCGGGATCGAGGAACAAGGCAGGTTACAAGTTCTCTATTTCGGTGGCTACCGCCACAAAACCTATTAGCGGTTAAAGCTGCTTTGTGGCAGGCCCTCTATCTCGGTGGCTAAAGCCACGAAAGTATCAATGAGCAAAGCCGCTTTGTGGCAGGCTCTTTTTCTATTTCGGTGGCTAAAGCCACGAACCTATCAATGGCTAAGCCGCTTTCGTGGCGGGCTCTTTCTTCATCTCGGTGGCTAAAGTTACGAATATCTCGGCGGCTAAAGCCTCTTTGTGGCAGGCTCTTTCTTTATCTCGGTGGCTAAAGTTACGAACATCTTGGCGGCTAAAGCCGCTTTGTGGCAGGCTCGTTCTCTCTCAGTGGCTAGAGCCACGAACCTGTCAATGGCGAAAGCCGCTTTCGTAGAAGGCTCTTTCTCTATCTCGGTGGCTAAAGCCACAAAACCTATCCATGGCTCAAGCCGCTTTCGTAGCAGGCTTTCTATCTTGGTAGATCAAGCCACAGAACATCTCGGCGGCTAAAGCCGCTTTCGTGGCAGGCTCGCTCTCTATCTCGGTGGCTCAAGCCACGAAATCTATGTATGGCTCAAGCCGCTTTCGTAGCAGGCTTTTTCTCTATCTCATTGGCTGAGGCCGCTTTCGTGGCAGGCTCTCTATCTTGGTAGATCAAGCCACAGAACATCTCGGCGGCTAAAGCCGCTTTGTGGCAGGCTCTTGCTCTACCTCAGTGGCTAAAGCCACAGAACCTATCAGTGTCAAAGCCGCTTTCAGGGGAGGCTCTTTCTCTCTTTGTCAGTGGCCAAAGCCGCTCGTGGCGGGCTCGTTCTATCTCCGTGGCTAAAGCCACGAAACCTACAGTGGCGAAAGCCGCTCGTGGCAGGCTCGTTCTCTCTCTCAGTGGCTAAAGCCACAAAGTTATCAGCGGCGGCTCCGTCGTGCTTCCCGAGCACAACGAGGTTCGTCGTGCTTTCCGAACGGTGGATCTGGAACGCTCCGGTGGGTCTGGAACGCTTCGGTGGGTCTGGAATGCTCCGTGGATCTGTGACGCTCCGGGATCTGGAACGCTCCGGTGGGTCTGGGACGCTCCGGTTGTCTGGAACGCTCCTCTGCCTGGGCCGCACGTTTCAGAAGACTCGCATGCGACGACGAACGATTGTGCAGCACTCCGAACGGAAGCCTCTTCCTTGCATTCGCAACACCCATGACCTGAAGGCTCATCAACGTCGCAGCTCCATCACAGGCGCTGGACGGCCGGGAGGTATGGGAACGCGTCGAGGGCGGGCAGCAGGGGGTAGTACAGGGCGAGCATGACCGGGGTCCCCGCGGGCAGATCGCGCAGCAAGAGGCGCGCGTAGGTGTGCAGGTGGGGCAGGTAGGTCTGCCGTTCCCGCGCCAGAAATTCCGTCTGGGCGGGACCCGGGCGGTCGGCGTCACGGTATGTCGAGGTTTTGTAGTCAACGATCCAGAGGACAGCGTCGCCGGGCGCATGTGGAGCCGGACCGGCGAAGAAGCTGCGATCGAAGCGGAAGCGCTGGGGCGGCCCGTCGGCGGGCAAGGACAGAAGCTCGCCCTCGTTGCTTGCGTCGCGGTGCGGCTGGAAGAGCCAGGTCGCGGGTGGGA
>CAXUHM010000036.1:0-33718 GCA_964250935.1 uncultured Terriglobus sp. | reverse complement strand
TGTGGAAAGTGACGGCGTGCGCGCCTTGTCTCGATGTGCGATAACGTCCTTTATCGTATGTACCTTTGCCCCAAAACCGCTCTGCGAGCGCAAGGTTGTGAGAAGCGACTAGCGGCTCGTCACTCTATTGTGCAAGCCATCGACAAAGGTGATGACGGCCGGTGTAGACCAATCCGCAGCCCCGACATGCTGTGCGGCGACGTTTCCTGACGGGCGATACAGAAAGGTTGCGGGGAACTGGTTGAGCTGCATCGACGCTGGAATGTCGGAATCTTCCATCGTGTAGAACGGCAAAGAATAGTGGTTCGCAGCCGCATACAGGCGAACCTTTACCGGCAAATCAGCCTGGAGATGATCAGAAACACCACGTTCGGGTTGCTCTGGTAGTGCTCATACAGCTTCTGCACGGGCGGCATCTCCGCAACGCACTGGATGCACCAGGTTCCCCAAAGATCTACGAAAACCGTCTTTCCTTTGAAGGCGGAGAGACGTTCGGCTTGCCGTCCAGGGTCTTAAAAGCAAAATCGACCGCCTGCCGATCAACAACCTCCAGATGAGGGGCGCGCTCGTTCGCTCGTATGCGGAGGGTAATGAGTCGCCACCCGACAATGGCACCGATCCCGAGCAGGACAACAGCCGTGACCAGACTCCACGCTAGCTTCTTGCGCATCTTCATGGGCCCAGCGGGCGCGACTACTTCGCTGAAATGGGGAGCGCAGGTACTTTCCTGACCGAGCGTTTCAGTGAGTACAAAGCAGGGCTCCTCGTGTACGGCGACCGTTAGAATCAGCGAACATGGGCCGGCAAACACGATTTCACATGCTCTCTGACGACTGCCGCCTTTTCGTGCAGGCCTTACAGGAACGCGATCCGGTTCTAGTCGCCGACTGGCATTCGTCAAGCTCATCTGAGCTTCTAAATGTGTCGGAACCGTGGACTCGTGAAAGAAGCTACTGCTTGTGGAATCAGGCAGTGCTCCCTGTTCTTTGTCGAGAGACCACCGGCGACTACTTCAATGTGAGCTTTTCCGCACCTGTCATTCAGTTCAGCTTCTCCCCTTCCATGGAGCAATGGGACGGCCAGCCAGCCTTGGTTCAAGGAAGAATCTGGGCCAGCTTTGAAGCCCCAAACGACGCCTTAGTCACCTGGTACAACGCTACAGTCAGATGGATTCGCAACAACTTTATCCGAGACCATGCTTTGGGCTTGGAAAAGGACTCGATCGGGCCAAGGGCTTATGAGTGGTTCAAGACCGGAGGGCTTCTGCTTCCTGGCTTCAGGCCACCGCTTACGGCAGAATGGCTGGACTGGGCGAAAGCTCAGAATGAACACCGAGGCAAACTGATCGCCGATGCCTCATCGGTATGACCCACGACAACCCAGGTTGTCGGTGATTGTCTGCGCAGACTGCCTAAGCCGCTTCTCTCGCTGATGAACAACTTTGCAAGGGGGAATATTTTCTGCGGAGCGACCAGCGAGCTTACCAGAGAGCGATGAGCTAACTTGTTCATTCCGCGGAGGTAACGTCCACGACAATGCTGATTGTCGGAGGTAAGATGGTGCCGTGAGCGTAACAGCAGAAATCCAGGCCCTGAACCATCAAGAGTCCCATCCCGCGCCGGAAACGCCGGCGCTGACCGCGGGACAGCTCGAGTTGCGCAAGATGGTGCTCGACTCCGTGGGCTCGCCGCACTCCCGGCGCAACTACGCGAAGTCGCTCGATCTCCTGTTCGCCTTCGCCGGCGGGAGGCCGCTCACCCGGGCGTTGCTCCTCGAGTACCGAACCTCGATGGAAGACCTAGCGCCCTCCACCGTCAACGTCCGACTGGCGGCCGTGCGCAAGATGGTCACCGAGGCAAAGCGCAACGGCCTGCTGTCTTCCGAGGAGGCCTCCAACCTCACCGAAGTTCCCAACGTGCGGCAGCGTGGAACCCGGCTGGGGAACTGGCTCACCAAGGAGCAGGCAAGGGAACTGCTCCAGGTGCCCGATCGCACCACCCTCAAGGGCAAGCGCGACTACGCCATCCTCGCCCTCCTCGTCGGCTGCGCATTACGGAGAAGGGAACTGGCTAACCTCAATGTCGAGGAGATCCAGCAGCGCGAGAACCGCTGGGTCATCGCCGATCTCCGCGGCAAGGGCGGCCGCATCCGCACCGTCGCCGTCCCGGTCTGGGTGAAGCAGGGCATCAACGCCTGGCAGACCGCGGCCGGCATCGAGGAAGGTCCGCTGTTACGGTCCGTCAACAAGGTCTGCAAAGTAGGGGAGAGCCTCAGCGACTGGGCGGTCTGGGCCGTCGTGACCGAATCTGCCAAGCAGATCGGGATCGAGCATTTCGGGGCGCACGATCTGCGTCGCACCTGTGCGAAGCTGTGCCGCAAAGCCGGCGGCGACCTGGAGCAGATCAAGTTCCTCTTGGGGCACTCGTCGATCCAGACGACCGAGCGTTACTTGGGGTCGGAGCAGGAGATCGCTGTTGCGGTGAACGACGGGATCGGATTGTAGAAAATGCGTATTGAAGTAAATGCGCTAGACGAAACCGAAGGCGAAGACGTAGCGAAACATGTAACAATGGCTGTCACTTCCGGCACCAAGTAGCATGCGTGTTAGCCCGGCGAAGACGTACGTACATTTGCGTTGTCAGAGTGAAGCATCTTGACGAGGGGCTTGATTGGAAACAAATCTTCAGGGTCGACTGCGCAACACACCGCTCCCCGGGAGCCATAGCCTTATGCCGCTATTCGAGGCGGTGGTGAATGCAATTCACTCGACAGATGAGGCACACGTCGGGAATCCAGAGCGGCGCAGAGTAACCGTGGAGATTGTCCGTGGGCCGCAGCCGCCGATACTGGATGAGACTTTGGAGTATAAACGGCTCGCACCTCTTCCTTGGATACATGCCTTCGTGGTGGCGGACAACGGACTCGGCTTCACAGACGACAATCTGAATTCGTTCGAGACGCTCGACACCGATTTTAAGGCCCGGCTCGGTTGCAGGGGAGTTGGTCGTTTGCTCTGGCTCAAAGCGTTTGAACGAGCCAAGATTGAAAGCACCTATGCGGGATGCGACGGAAAGAAGTGGACGCGAAACTTCGCATTCGGCCTTCCACGCGGCACTTACGACCTAACTCAAGAAGGGAGCTGCCTAGATGCGCAGGTTTCAACTTCTGTGCGCCTGGAAGGATTCAAGAAGTGGTATGCCGATAGAGCTCCACGTTCCGCGCAAAGGATCGCTACAAGTCTGCTTGAGCATTGCCTGTGGTACTTTGTCCGCCCCGGAGGAGCTCCGCAGATCGAAATCATTGATGGCATTGAGCGGCTGTCACTGGATGACGTATACGAAGCCTACATGTGCGAATCAGCTTCAACTGAAAGCCTTAAACTGCGAGAGCAAGAATTTACCCTAACGCATGTAAAGCTCAAGGCAAGCTCAGGCAAACAGCATGAGATTGCTTGGTGTGCTGCAGGTCGCCTAGTAAAAGAAGAGTCAATCACAGGCAAGATTGCCGGCCTGCATGGCAGGCTCCACGACGGTGCGGAAGAGTTCACCTATTCCTGCTACGTAAGCTCACCGTATTTAGACGAGCGGGTACGCTCTGAACGCTTTGCTTTCGACATCAATGAGGTCAATGATGATCTCTTTGACGAGGTGGACCTCTCGCTGCGAGAAATTCGTACCCGAGTCCTGGCGTCGGTGTCCCACTACCTCGACGAAAGCTTGAACGAAAATCGCAATGCCGGCAGAGAGCGCGTCGAACGGTTCGTAGCGAACCGCGCACCGCGATATCGACCTGTTCTCGGGCGGATGCAGACCGAAACGCTTGACGTTGACCCGACCATTTCTGATCGCGATCTTGATCTGCTGTTGCACCGACAGCTCTCGGAATTTGAAGCGACCCTGCTTAGCGATGGCCACCAATTGATGGCTGCAGGAGATGATGAACCAGCGGACGAGTACAAACTGCGGTTGAGCGGCTATCTGGAGCGTGCAAACGAGCTAAAGAACTCTGATTTGGCGAATTACGTGTTCCACAGAAAGGTGATACTCGACCTATTCCAAAAGGCGATCCAACGTGGTGGAGACGGCAAGTACGTCCGGGAAGACGTTGTGCACGAACTGATCATGCCCATGAGAAAGACTTCAAACGAAGTCATGGCCGACAGTTCTAACCTTTGGCTAATCGACGAACGTCTGGCATTTCACAGCTATCTCGCCTCGGACAAGCCTCTCTCCGCCATGCCGATCACTGGAAGCAGTTCAAACAAGGAACCGGACATTTGCGTCTTGAACGTCTACGACGAACCGCTTCTTGTTGCCGAAGGGCAAAGCCTGCCGTTAGCCTCAATCGTCATCGTGGAGATCAAGCGCCCCATGCGAAACGATGCAACCGTTGGTGAAACGAAGGACCCAATCGAACAAGCCTTGGGTTACCTGAAGCGGGTGCGCGGCGGAGGTGCGACCACTCCTCAAGGAAGGATCATTCCGGCTTCTCAGAGCATCCCTGGCTTCGTTTACGTACTGTGCGACTTGACCCAGAGCGTCAAGGATCGCTGCCTGATGCTAGGACTCCGCGAAACTAGTGACTTCATGGGTTTTTTTGGCTTTAACCCGAACTTCAACGCGTACATCGAGGTTTTTTCGTTTGATCGTCTTCTCAATGGTGCACGTGAAAGGAATCGAGCCTTCTTCGATCACCTCGGCTTGCCGGCCAACTGATCTCTGGTGAAGATAGTAGAGCAAGAATATTGAAGTACTGGGTCTATGCGCATGTTCTGATTAGCGTGTGCCTATGACGGCACACATGAACCACCAGACCTTCGAAGAGAGACATGTCGCATGCCCATGCGCCACAAGAACCGCCTAGAACCGCGCATTCAAAAACAAACTGAGAGCAAAGCCAGAGCAGCCGATGACGGCACGACGCGAGCGCGCACTGCGCCCGAGATTAGTCTTCAGCAAAGGTATGCCCTAGGGACGATTTTGTACGTGATCGTTCTTGATGCAAAAGACGCTGGTGAGTACACGCTTTTCCAGGGCTTCAGCTTGAATGCGGTAGATGCCTTCGGTCCGACACGCGAGATTTGCAAGTTCCCAGCTCATGTGGATGAGCTGTTCCGCAGCCGTGGTGAAGTAGCGCATTGGCGGATGTTCGGCCAGACATCATATTCAATTCTTTTGCTGGAACTTGAATACTTCGAGCAACTCAATACGCATCCGGGCTTTGTCTGTGTCGTTTCTTCCTCGGCAAACCATTCGGCTGTCTCGAAGCACTTCGCGCGAAGGGATGACAAGCGCTGGCTTCACGTCACCACCAAAAAAGAGCCAACCAAGGAATTCAAGCTCTGGGAAATGAATCGCTTTTCCGTTTATGAGTGGGTAAAGGAGGCGTTAACAGAGGTCGCGTCAGCGATCGGGGGCTCCGAGGCGCGACACTTTCAATTCAGCAAACTAGTGGAGTGGGACAAAGTTCGTGCACCTGTGCGGAGTCGACATCATAACGTGCTCACTCCCACTGAGACGGTGTACCTCTCCCTCGGCTACCATTACAGTTCTCGTGCAAACAGATTAGCCGGCAATGAGGACGTGGACTTTGCGAAGGCCCTTGTCGGAGCGGCGCGAGCGCTCGAGAGGAGTTTGAAGCAGCTGACCGCAGGCGGCAAGCGTCCACCCGGCTGCCCAACGATGATTCTGACAGTTCCATCCGTATTCAGGCATCTTGCTTCGAGTCGTCCGCGGAAGGGTACGACTGCTGTCGTCCGAAAAGCTGTGAGGGCAGTTCTCCGGCAGAAGCAATACATCGCGTTCCGCGCGACTGCAGAGGAGTCCACGGACTTCCTGGGTTCTGACATCGCTCGTTCGATAATGAGCATGCGAGCCAGCGAGCTGTTTCTTTATACCGCAGCCGTGACGGCCGCAGCTTGCAGTCTCTGCTGCCCGGCGCTACGACTGCCGCCGCAGTTAGATCGAGCCCGAGACCTCCTTGTAGGGATTACCACCTTATCTCGGAAAGGTAATGAGGCACAGAGACGTCGTAATAAGCTTGTCTTGCGAGTCGGTCAGATGTATCGCTCCCTGATACCCCTACCTCTAATTGAACTGATAGACGGTCTCGCTAATAAAGGGGTCAAGCTCATTGGGGACGTGCCGCTCGAGCTGCTACCAATTCAGGGATTGCCCCTCTCACTTCGGTGCAGTGTTTCCAGACTTCCAACGCTGCCGGGGAATCTTCTGGTTCGGCACTCGCTGATGCGAATGCCGATGTACCTTAAACCCTCCGACTTCTATGACGTGCTGGTGGTCAGGTCGTTCAAACCTGGGGACCCCCTTCGAAAATTGGTGGAGGTGTCCGTTCCAGTGGTGTTGAGAAATGACTCCAATATAAAAGTGCGCGTTGTTGACGTCACTAATGAAGAGGAGTTCCTGGAAGCATTTAACTCGTTTGATGGCACGCTTGCTATCTTCGATGGACATGGAACTCACGCGGCAGACGAGAGTGAGGGGACTCTCCAGATTGGCGATCTCCGGTTGAACCCAATGGGACTGTACAAGAGAATCAAAGTACCTCCGATAATCATTCTGAGTGCGTGCGAGACCCACACCATTGAAGGTTTTGAATCAAGCGTTGCAAGTGCATTCTTGTTCATGGGTGCGCGTTCTGTGATCGGTACAATCGCCCCGATAGAGGCGATGAGCGCCGCGACACTTGTCGCTCGATTCCTATATCGTTTGGACGCGTTTCTCCCTTTGTTCAAGCACCCTGTGGGGTGGACAGAGGTGGTGACAGGTATGCTTCGCATGTCGTACGTGACGGACATCTTGCGGAAGTTCGAACAACTGCATGAACTGCCACAGTTCCACCTAAGTCCGGTGCAAATGGTAGCGAACATGGCTATCAACACCAACGATTTCTGTTGGTTCGAGGCAACGATGAGATCTCTAGCAGAGCACACAAATGAATCAGAAGAGCAGGTGCGGGAGCGTTGGCTTGATACGTGTTACTTCACAGAGACACTAAGGTATGTTCATCTGGGGATCCCTGAACACATTTTTGTCGTTCCTGAATAGCGGCTGGCACCAGCAGCGATCCGAGCAGCAGGACAGCGCAATCGCAGTGAACCACACTATCGAATGAAGAACATGCGCATTGACGTAAATGCGTGAATGCACTTCGCCGAAAGATGGCTATCCGAGAGTTTCGTGTTCCGACATCTTAAACTCCTCTTCCATGTGTTCTATCAAATCCTCAAGCATCGCCAAATGTTTACCCACCCTCCATGTACCTCGTGAGAGGTAGCGACTCGCGGCTTCAAAAGGTTTTTGCATGGCGTCGTCGTTTCGGATTCGTTGCTGCAGGATCTCGGCGAGGGACCAGCGGCTTAGAGCTGACAAGCCCCTCTCCAACGTTGCTACGCTCATGCTCACTAGAGGTGTAACACTGTAGGGCTTCAATTCCTTGCGATTAACGGTCTCTTCAAAACGAGCGTTCAGGTACCCGTTAGTCATCCAGGAAGAACCAATATCGTCCCGAGTGATGATTAAGGGGATCAGCGTATCAACTTTTGAGAGGACGTCCGGCAAGCCGGATCTTCCTGAGGCAATTGTCCGGATGGTCTTCTGCAGCTGCATGACGGCCCCGAGTTTGTTCTCATTGCCGACAACCAGATCTCGCTCCAAAAACCGTCGCATTTTGTTGTGGTCGTTCGAGTAGCGGACAGCAGAAGCGCACGTAGCCAGTTTTATCTCGATTACGACGGCCACTGCCCCGCAGACAACAAGTGCATCGCAAAGCTGGGTACCGTCTGGATTCTTGGCGGGTCTGTAGAACGTGTTCTTTTGCTTAATGCAATACTCCTCAAAAAGCCACACGACATATTCCTCAAAGACGTTTCCCCAAAAGCTGAAGTATTTCGACTTTTCGGTCTCGTCCAGATGATTCCGCACTCGCCAGATCACCCCGCTTTCAAGCTTCGCCACGGCGAACTCGTAGTCGAGACAATAGAGCTCGTTGTTCCGCCTGAAGTAGGGCCGATCACGTAGAAAGTCGAAGTCCGCAAAACCGAACGGCGTTTTGGGATCGGGAAGATCTGCCAAGCTCACTGACACCGATGCAAACAGCTCGTCCGCTTGACTCTCCGTTAAATTGGTGTTCTTCCACCAACGACGCGTTACGCTTTCTCCGAACGTTCCGCCACTGGAAGCTGCGTCGCGTTGCATTACGGCATGCATCATCAAAGTAAAGATCGCCAGATAATATCGCCTTAGAGAGAAGTGAAACACTTTCTCGAACTCCAAAGCTGGGTCCATGATTCTGAGCGCTGGAGGTAGCCGGGGAATGCAGATTGTCAAATAGGCATAGAACCGCGTGAACAGCATGAAAGGCTCGTTGAGCGAGTCGATTTCATAGATAGGCAAGAACATTGCGATCAGGCTGGCCATCTTGTCCAGACCAGCGCTTTCCTCGGGTGGTGGTGTGTACAGCATTTCCGCAGCGCACAAGAGCATGGGTCCAAGTAAAGCGTCGGGGAAGTATGTTTCGTTCTCGCTGTCGGTTTTGGGAAGCCGCATCACTTCTGAGGCGAGATATCGCAACTGTCCTTGGAAGAAAATGACACGACCCTGTCGAGCGTAGGCGAGCACCCGGTCAACAAAGATGCGCGGAAACAGGCGCGGAACCCATTGTGCGGTTAAATCATCAGAGGCGACGGTATTTGCGATCGGTCCAAATCCGAAGACTGTGCTGAGCCTAGATATAGCAATGAGGACGCCGCTCCTGGGAAACTTGAGCAGGTTCTTTCGAAACTCATCCTTTATCAGGCGTGGTGTGCCGGCAAGTTCGGAGTAGGGTAGCCACAGCCTCATGTTGACGCGCGGTCTCAAAAAGCCTCCTCGGGACTGTCAGGCATACTACGTGGAGAGTCGAAGCGCCTCACTTCATATCCGAGATGACTTGGAGTGCAAAGCTTGATGCATTCATCTCGACACTGCCCGAACTGGCTGCGGCGTCTCCAATGAGTGAAGAAACTTTGCTTAGTGCCTAATCTCGAAGTGCTGGCGGCCCTCAATACAGGTACTGCTGAAACCCTATGAACATATCGCGGATCTCAGGCGGTGAGCCCAACGCAAGGATTGCGTCGGAGATGGCGTTGTAGCGAAGATTGAGAAGCGGCGAAAGCTTATCTGAATCGAGCTCCTCTACGCCTTCAGACACGTATTGCGAAAGAACAAAATCTAGAAAAGCTCGCTGCTTCTCTGAAAAGTATGCGTGGATTGACGGGCGCGCTCGATCAACTCGCTCCTGACGGGTCGCACGGGGTAACGCGAACGCGATGTAAGCAAGCACATCGTAAAGATCGGATTGCTCTGCGGCAAGAGCGCGTTGGATTTCTATTAGCTGCGTCCGGTCAAATCCCTTACCCTCAAGACTCCCTAACAGAGCGCGGCGGGTATCGGGTTTGCTCCAGATTTTGCGCAGCTCATCTTCATCCTTGAAGAACTCAGGCAGGGTGCCGAACAGCGATTCCAGAAATTGATTGGCAGAGATAGGTCTTCCGTCTGCACTCCAGAAGCTGGTTGCGGTCATGTGCTGAATTTCGCGAGCCTTGCCATCTGCAAGCCGAATCACTAAGCGCTCACGACGCGGTGCAGGGTCATCTTCGCCTTCGGGCAATTCTCCGTCTTGGGGAGGGGCTGCTGGCTGGGGCAGTCGCGGCTCTGGGTCCGGTTCAGGATCAAGCGGCTCACCGTCCCACTCAGGATCGTTGAACAGTTGATGGGCGCGAACGAAATCGTAAATGGTGAAGAAGTCCTTACCGTCGAAAAGGCGGGTGCCACGCCCGATGATCTGCTTGAACTCGATCATGGAGTTCACAGGGCGGAGCAGAACGATATTCCTGACGTTACGGGCATCGACTCCGGTGGAGAGCTTCTGCGATGTTGTCAGGATCGTTGGGATGGTCTTCTCGTTGTCCTGGAACTCGCGGAGATACTGGTCGCCCAGAGCGCCATCGTTGGCCGTTACGCGACAGCAGTACATCGGGTCGGTGCTCGTCTTCTTCTGGTTGATGAGGTCACGGATCGCGGCGGCGTGGAGCTGCGTAGCGCAGAAGACGATGGTCTTTTCCCGCTGATCGATCCGTTCCATGAGCACGGAGACACGCTTCTCCTCGCGCTCCTTAATCTCAATGATGCGGTTGAAGTCGGACTCAGTGTAGCGACGGCCTTCCTCTACTTCGCCTTCAACGATGGTGTCGTCTGGGGTGTACACATAGTCGTCGAGCGTGGTGGATACTTGGACAACTTTGAAGGGCGTAAGGAAGCCATCGTTGATTCCTTCCTTCAGGGAGTAGATATAAACCGGCTCTCCAAAGTAGGCGTAGGTGTCCACGTTGTCCCGGCGCTTCGGAGTGGCTGTGAGGCCAAGCTGCACTGCCGGGGCAAAGTAGTCGAGGATGCCGCGCCAGTTCGACTCGTCATTCGCGCCCCCGCGATGGCACTCGTCAATGATGATGAAGTCGAAGAAGTCGGGTGGATACTGGCCGAAGTAGGGCGCTGGCCGGCCATCCGGCCCGGTGCCGGACATGAACGTCTGGAAGATCGTAAAGAAGATGCTTGCGTTTGTAGGGACTTTGCCAGACTTGCGAATCGAGTCCGGTGCGATACGGATGCGGGCATCGTCGGCAAACGAAGAGAACGAGTTGTAGGCCTGGTCAGCAAGGATATTACGGTCGGCGAGGAACAGAATGCGGGGCCGACGGGTAGGTTGGTACGAGAGATTCCACTTCGCATGAAAGAGCTTCCATGCAATCTGAAAGGCAATGGCGGTTTTGCCGGTGCCAGTGGCGAGAGTCAGCAAAATATGCTGGCGCTCATCTGCAACCGCCTCAAGGACGCGCTGGATGGCGGTGTCCTGATAGTAGCGAACGTCCCATGAGCCGGAGCGGTCCTCGAAGGGAACCTGAGAGAAGCGTTCGCGCCACGCATTCGGCACGGCAAAGGTCGCCGCCCACAGTTCGTCCGGCGTGGGGAAGTGATCTGCCAGACCCTCGGAAGTTGTGATGGCAACCGGGCCATCGGGTTCATCTATGTTGGCTGGCTCCTGAACTGGCGTATTGCCCAAGTCCATGCGGTAAATCTTGTGGCCGTTCGTCGCATACGCAAACCGGACGGCCATCTTCCCGGCGTAATGCTTGGCTTGGGCCACTCCCTCGGATTCGGAGAGTTCTTCGCGTTTGGCCTCGATGACCGCGAGCTTGCGGTTTTGATAGACAAGGATGTAGTCGGCTGTATCGGGATCGGTGCGCCGTCCGGCCCCGATCAAGCGTCCCTGAGTAATCTTGAACTCTCGCAGAATCCGTGAACCAGCGACCACGCCCCAGCCGGCAGCGCGGAGGGCAGGGTCGATCAGCTCGGCTCGGGTCTCGGATTCGTTGCGCATGGATAGCCTAAAGATTACCGGAGAAGGCCTGATGGAGGAATGATTGCCTTAGGACGTCAAGTTGACGGACCTTAGCCTTATATAGTTCTTGCAGTCGATTTGATTCAGCAGAGATTGCTTCAAGCCTTGAGACGGCAAGTCTTTGTTCGACTAGCGATGGAGGAAATGAAATCAACTCATCGGATAGGATAGTGGCGTTGATGTTCGCTTGATTGATTGATCTGGATGCCTTAGTTTTGATTCGTTTCTGAAAGCCGTCGGAATTCATGTAATAGTTCAAGAATCTGGGATCGATCACCTTGCGGTCATACACAAGGCGTACCAAGTACGAAGCAAAGCAGTAGTCGCCTTCAAGATTGAAGATGCCGGTCTTGCCGACAAGTTCATAGCTGTTCGTCCTATTGAAGAGAACATCCCCAATCTCGAGCTTGTACTTCTTGAATTCGGAATGGGCGATATCAGCAAACTTCATCTGTCCCGTATCTATTAGCAGCCCATTCTGAACCTCTCCCATGCGAAAAGTCTTAAATCCTTTTTGGTCCTCATTCATTGATTCAGAGAGACCATATTGTGTTCGAGCGATGTCCCCGATGCGTTTGACCACCCAGTTACTTCCGTGTTCAGAGAAAACACGGTCAAGCCAGCCAGTGAAGAGTTTCCGAACGTTGTGAATGTTGCTCTCAGTATTAGTCTTCGCGATCTGGATGCGTTCGAATGCCTCGTCGAGGCAGGTGACAATCCTTTCTTGCTCTTGAAGGGAAATCGGAATGGTTATTGGAATCGAATTGAGAGCGGATTGATTTAGCTTGGGCTGTGCCGTTCCTGTGATGTATGAATGAAGGGGAATGCTTTCAAGATACAGCTCAACAAATCTTTGCGTTATTCCGCTATGGAATCTGAGGATATGGGCATGGTTGTTGACCCAGTATTTGCCGGTTGCCGGAAATGCAATCGGCGTTGAGCGGGCTAGGAGGTTCGCCCCGTCCTCAGATATGAGGAGGGTATCGCCCTCAAAAAGATATCCTTCAACATAATCGACCACACCGGATGCGCCGTAGTACGGGTAAGGGCCGGAGGTGCGATCGACTTTGGTTAATGGGACGCGCCTGCGGTCGAGATTTCCCGCGAGATCAGGCAGTGTGACAGTGCGCCATCCATCCATCTTCTTTTTCTTACTCACCCTTCTCTCCAATCCAATCGATGAGCTTCTGCTGTAGCTCTTCTTTGCTGGGCAGGTAGAGTTGGTACTCGCGCGCATGGATGTTCGCGTCCTTGGGAAGGGTGATCTCGACCAAGGCGGTGTTTTTCTTCTTGCAGAGGACGATGCCGATGGTGTGGTTCTCCGCTTCTGTCTTCACGAAGCGGTCGAAGTAGTTGACGTACATCTGCATCTGGCCGAGGTCCTGGTGGGTCAGCTTGCCGATCTTAAGATCGATAAGCACATAGCAACGTAGGAGCCGGTTATAGAGCACAAGGTCTACGAAGAAGTGCTCTTCATCAAAGGTGAACCGCTTCTGCCGTGCCTCAAAAAGGAAGCCTTTGCCGAGTTCCAGCAGGAAGTTCTCGATGTGGGTGACGATGGCCGATTCCAGCTCGGACTCGGAGTAGCTGGCCTTTTCTTGTAAGCCAAGGAACTCCAGAACGTAGGGCTCTTTGAGAAGGTCTTGCGGCTTCGCGACGTGCTGGCCTTTGCGTGCAAGCTCCCGGATCGAATCCTTGTCCCGGCTCAGAGCAAGACGCTCATAGAGACCGGCATTGAACTGGCGCTTCAACTCTCGCAGAGTCCATCCTTGTTGAGTAGCCTCAACCTCGTAGAAGCTGCGTTCGGCGTCTTTCAGACCCATAAGGAAGACGTAATGAGACCAGCTCAGTGTAAAGGCGGGCTGCGGTTGAGTGTCGGGATCAAGCGATTGTCCAGACAGCGTCTGGATAATTGGAGATATTGGCAATTCCCCAGACATTGTCGGGGGAATCGCTTCTATTTTGAATTGTCCAGACGGTGTCTGGACAACTCGTGAAACCCGATCCGGGTAGGCAATGTAAAACTGGCGCATCGACGCAAGGTTAGTTCGTGAAAAGCCCGCGCCGAACTCCGCCGTCAGACGGGCAGCAAGTTCGTTGAGGAGTTCTTTTCCGTATTCGGCACGGTCAGCACCATGCTGCTCCTGCTCAAAGATGCGGCGGCCAATCTCGTAGTTGGTATGAACCTGCAGCAGATCAACGGCACGGGCGATGGTCTGGCGGGCTGATAGGACCAGCGCACGGATGTCCTCATAAAGTAGAACGGGCTTCTGGAGTTTGCTCATAGCAGACCTTGAATGCCCTGGAGGATTTCGGCGCTTTCGAGGTCGAGGGCGGCGATCTCGTCCAGTATCTCCTGCGGGGAGCGATGGACGACCTCATCATTGGTGTTCGGGTTCTTTACGGAGAGGTCGAAGGTCCTCTTGTTGATGCCGCTTACGTCAATCGACCATGACTGCGCCGAGTCAGCAAACGTCGCCTGTTGCGAGATGAAGTCGGCCAAATCGGCATCGTTCAACGGATTCGTTTTGCCGAGATTGCGGCCGGGGTTCAGTTGATAGAACCAAACCTTGCGCGTTGCAGTGCCTTTGGTGAAGAACAGCACGACTGTCTTTACACCTGCACCCTGGAATGTGCCTCCGGGGCAATCGAGAATCGTGTGCAGGTCGCACGATTCCAAGAGGAGCTTGCGAAGCGAGACACTCGCGTTATCCGTATTCGAGAGGAACGTGTTCTTGATAACGATGCCAGCGCGTCCACCGGCGCGGAGCTTACGGATGAAGTGCTGAAGGAAGAGAAACGCCGTTTCAGATGTCTTGATGGGGAAATTCTGCTGAACCTCGGTGCGCTCACGACCGCCAAAGGGCGGGTTCGCTAGGATGACATCGTGCCGATCCTTCTCTTGGATGTCGTTGTTGTTCAGCTCCAGCGTATTCGTATGGATGATGTTGGGAGCCTCGATGCCGTGGAGGATCATGTTCATCAACCCGATTACATAGGCAAGGGGCTTCTTCTCCTGGCCGTAAAAGGTGGTGGTCTGTAGTTTCTTGCGGTTGGCGACGTTCTTGGCCGCCTGATTGAGTCGCTCGAATGACTCGCAAAGGAAGCCTGCGGAGCCGAGAGCCCCGTCATAGATCGTCTCGCCGATTCGGGGTTTGACGACGGCGAGCATGGCGCGGATGAGCGGGCGTGGCGTGTAATACTCGCCGCCGTTCCGTCCGGCGTTACCCATTGAGCGAATCTTGGCCTCGTAGAGGTCAGAAAGTTCATGCTTCTCAGTCTGCGAGTTAAAGCGGAGGGTATCGACCAGCTCGATAACTTCGCGGAGGTTGTACCCAGACTGGAACTTGTTCTTGAGTTCGCCGAAGATCTCACCGATCTTGTACTCGATCGTGTCGGGACGGTCTGCTCTCTGCTTGAAGCCTCGAAGATAAGGAAGCAGTTTGTGATCAACAAAGTCGCGCAGATCATCACCGATCAATGCTCGATTATGATCGAGTGTTCCGCCGATGGTTAGAGGCGTCGCCCATGTGTGCCACATGTAGCTCTCCTCCAAAAGAGGAGTGTGAGGCTCCCCATGCAGCTCAGCAATCTGCGTTCGGTCGCTTTCCAGGGCATCCAAATACTTCAGGAAGAGCAGCCAAGATGTCTGTTCGATGTAGTCCAACTCTGAGGACACTCCAGCATCTTTGCGCAGAATGTCGTCGATCTTCTTAAATGCTTGCTCAAACATCAGTAAAGGAGTCCTTGTTGTGCGGCTAGGTCAAGGATAGCGGAGCAAGATGCCGAGAGCTCTTCACCGTCCGCCTGTGTGGCTCGCGATCTTTCCAACGAGGGTTTCGATAAGGTATACCTCAACGCTACGCCCGAAAAATGACGGAAAAGCGTAACAATCGGGTCGAATTCTGCATTTTGCCACAGGGCCAGCCGAAGGTCCAAGAGGCTATCGCGACACTTGCGGAGAGAGTGGCCCTTCCGTTATAGGGTAGCAAGCGCCTGCTTGTGTTTCGGGGGAGCGAACTCCCGATCGATGTCCGCCAAATCCTCGGACGTCAGCTCAAGGAGCATTGCAGCAACGTTCTCCTCGACATGTTGGATGGAGCCGGACTTTGGAATGCTCAGAATGGGCTGTCGCATGCCCCAGGCAAGAGCAACCTGCGCGGAGGAGACGCCGTGCCGGCGGGCGACTCTGGTGAGTGCGGTGGATCGAAGGAGATCGCCACCCTGCCCGACGGGGGAGTAGGCCATCACTGTCATCTGGTGCTCTCCACACCAGGGCAGAAGGTCGAACTCGATACCGCGGTACTCAGGGTTGTAGAGGACCTGATCGGTTATACAAGAACTCCTGCACTGCAATGACCGAACTTCCCGCATGCCTGAGACATCGAAGTTTGACACACCCCAAGCTTGTATCTTGCCCTGGTCGAGCAAGCGGTCGAAGCCTTCAGCCGTCTCTTCCAGTGGGAAGCGGCCTGGCCAGTGAAGCAGATAGAGATCCAACGTCTCCACCCTAAGCCGCTTGAGACTTGCTTCACACGCGCTCACGGTCCCCTGCGTGGATGCATTGGATGGGAGCACCTTACTGACAAGGTAGGTCTGATCTCGCCTGTCGGCGATCGCTTCTCCGACCAGCTGTTCCGACCGGCCATCGCCGTACATTTCGGCCGTGTCGATCACAGACAAGCCAAGTTCGAGACCATGACGAAGAGCTGCAATTTCGGCGGCTCTCTTTACAGGAGAATCGCCCATGTTCCAGGTGCCCTGACCCAGCTGGGCTACTTTCCTGTTGCTGATCTTGATGGATTGCATGTTGACCTCAGATGCGGTGGAAGAGCGGTTAGAGCGTCGTCTCGCCTGCCTGTGTGCCTTCACGCACATCCTCTGGCACTGCGATCCGTTGGAAATTATCCGCCAACGTATACAGGGCCTTCGGCACCTCGGATCCGGCCAGTGGTTTACCGTGCCCTGGCGCGACCGTCGTAGGTTCCAGACTCGCGAGCTTACGCACACTCTCCTTCGCCGCGCCCCAATCTGAAGTGAAGTAGCTTGGTGGTCCATGAAGTTCTGCTGGCTGAAAGAAGTTGGCCGCAAAGAAGCTCTCAGGCTTGGTGGTGCAGAATGCATCACCGACCAGCAACGTCCCATCGCTCTCCCGGAAGAAGCTCACATGCCCCGGCGTGTGGCCGGGTGTGTGAATCAGCTTCCATCCCGGCATCTCCGCCAGGCTCAGCTCACTACCTTCGCCTGGCAACGCCTTTAGGCGGGAACCCAGATCGATCGGACCGCGTGGAAGAGTCGGCGACATTAAGGGCATGAGCCCTCCGCCCGCTTTCCAGTCCGGTGCTGGATACTCCTTCTTGCCCGTAAGGTAAGGGAACTCCAGCGTATGCGCGTAGACAGGCACATTCCACTCTTCGGCAAGTTCTTTTGCTGCACCCGCGTGATCGAAATGTCCATGCGTGAGAACAATTGCGTTCGGCGGACGTTCAAACGTTCTCTCAGCCCAGCTCTTGATCCGACCCGCAGAAAAGGGAATGGCTGCATCGATCAAGGTCCAGCTACCATCCTCGTGCCGTAACCCGAAAACGTTCACAAAGGTGATCTTGAGTCCGCTAAGGCCGGTCGCAATCGCGTCCATCGGCACAATCTGCTCATCACTGATTTCCACTTCATTCACTGTAGGCCACCCTGTTCACCTAAGATGCGATAGAACGGCCGTGCAGCCTTCGGCGTCTGCGGATCTCGGAGAACCGTTCTCGATCTTGACATCGAAGACGCCCGTCGTGCGGCGGAAGTCACGACGGGCTAGGTCTACTTCTCTTTAGGAAGAGCTCTCGTCGAGAGGCTTAGCCTGCTTGTCGTGCATCATGGCCTGGACCGCGTCGGGAACTAAACCCATCACTGCACCTTCTACCTTGGTGAGGAGATCTGCGGCGTATACATGGTCGTCGCCCGCCATGAGAGCCTTAAAGCCCTGCTTGGCCACGTCATACGGCTCCGAAGCCTTCTTGCCCTTGGTTCCCACGGATGTGTCGTGAAGGCCTTCTCGGTCGAAGAAGTTGGTGTCCGTCGGCCCGGGCTGTAGAGCTGTGACCGTGACGCCGGTATCCTTCAACTCCGCACGCAAGCCCTTGGCAAAAGCAAGATCGAAAGCTTTCGATGCGGAGTACACCAATTCACGAGGAGCGACCATCTCGCTCACAATGGAAGCCGTGATCAGGATTTTTCCCGAGCCCTTGGCCACCATGTGCTTTACAGCATATTTCGCCAGATGTAAGGTGCCTTCCACATTAAGACGGACAAGATTGATCTCTGCATCAAGGTCCGTATCCACAAAGAGCCCGCCGGAGCCGACGCCTGCATTCAAACAGATCGCGTCTACGGGACGGCCAAGCGCTTCTACCTCTTGCCAAAGGAACTTCACGCCGTCGTAGGTGGCTAGATCGGCATGCACTGCTTTCACCTGCACGCCCATCGTCTGGAAGTCGATTTCGGCCTTGTCCAGCCGCTCGCCCGCCGAAGCGATCACGAGATCGAATCCATTCTCTGCGAAAATCTTTGCCAGGTTATACCCAATACCACTCGAAGCGCCGGTAATGACTGCCAGCTGTCCTGCCATCGTCATGTTCCCCATTTCTGGCGATTCTGCCGCCTTCCCATTAGATGCCCAAAGACCAATAATTCTGCGAGAGGATTGCCTCATCAATCTCGCGCGTTCAATGGCCTTCAGCTTAGTGAGCAGGCCGTACCGAGAACGCGGAATATGAGAGTTGGCTCTCCTCTAAAAAGCAGCCTAGAAGGCCAGGCGTGAGCAGACCGGCGTGGCTTCGTGGAATGCCACGAGTTGTAGGAGCCACTCAGTGTCTGGGGATAACACCCAGTGGCTCCCACATCTCGGTCGCGTCCTAGCCCTAAAAAATGGGGTCTCCTCTTTGAGGAAACCCCCCTACCTCCCAGGTCTGTGTTACTTGTGAGCAAGACTAGACACTGCAACGCACGGTTGTACGACGGCTACCCGACTTACGTCGCAATCAGATCTGATTGCATCTTCTGGCCTCATGCGCTCGCAAGCCCCTACCCTTGCAAGGAGATCCGATTCTAAGGATCACTGCGCTACATGTAACAATCCCACTGGTACAAAAGATCGGGCAGGCCAAGGGCAATGGACCAAGTTGAATCGGCCTAGAACGGTTTCTTCCCAAGAGTATTGACGTGTAAGTTCTGCGAGCTCTCCTGAACCGCTGATTCTGCGGTCAGTTAGCAATCTAGACAGCTCGATCACGGGCCCTGTTCATCGATTTGTTCTGCTAGCCAAAGCTCTGAGAAGTAACAGAGTAATCTGAACGGAACAATGAATCAGCTCTGTCCTTGAGTAGCCGGAAACAAGCTGCGTTAGGGTTGGCCCATGCCGCCACCCGCGCCGTAGATGTTGCCGGTGGTGTAGGACGCATCTTGTGCCGCAAGCTGAACATAGATCGACGCAAGCTCAGCCGGCTGCCCCGCGCGTCCCAGTGGATACTTGCCGCCGAAGTTGCGCCAGTGCTCCTCGGTGGCGCCTCCGGAGATCTGCAGGGGTGTGTAGATCGGGCCGGGTGCCACGCCATTGACACGGACGCCCTTGGGGCCGAGCTGCTTGGCGAGCGACTTAACGAAGTTCATCGTCGCAGCCTTAGTCTGAGCGTAGTCGTAAAGATTTGCAGCCGGATCATACGCCTGTTCCGACGTGGTGGCGATGATGCACGAGCCGGGTTTCAAGTGAGGCAGCGCCGTGCGGATGATCCAGAAGGGTGCGTACAGATTGGTTTTCATCGTCCAGTCGAAGAGTTCGGTGGTCATATTTGAGATGGTTTCGACCTGGTGCTGACGTCCGGCATTGGAGACGATGATGTCGAGCCCACCCAGTTCTGTGACAGCCTGAATCACAAGCTTTTCGCAGAAGGCTTCCTCGCGAAGGTCTCCGGGAATCAGCACAGCCTTGCGCCCAGCCTGACGGATGAGTTCAGCCACTTGCTGCGCATCCGGTTCCTCGGCAGGCAGGTAGTTGATGGCCACGTCCGCTCCCTCGCGCGCATAGGCGATGGCTGCGGCGCGGCCCATCCCGGAGTCGCCGCCAGTGATCAACGCCTTCCGGTTCAGCAAACGGCCAGAGCCCTTATAGCTGCTCTCACCATGATCCGGCGGCGGGGTCATCTTGCTCGCAAGTCCGGGCCACGGCTGAAATGGGCTTGTGTAAGGCGGCTTGGGATACTTTGTGGTCGGGTCAGCGACGGGCTGCGCGGTGGAACTGGCCTGCGCCTGTGCTCCAGCGGGAATTGCGGCAGCAGCAAGGCCGGCGCCGAGGGTGCCGACGAGTTTACGGCGCGAAATGGTGTTGTTTGGGGAAGGCACGAGGATCCTTTTCTGTAGCTAAGCCGTGAATCAATCGCAAAGTGTCGTGCCTGTAACCTCCAAAGGAAGCCACAGGCACTTGGATGAGGTCTTACGCGTCCTCGTCTTTTAACGTGGACATGTCGATCACATACCGAAACCGAACATCCCCTTTTTCTACGCGCTTGTACGCGTCGTTGATCTCGGCGATGTCGATGATCTGGATGTCGGGAGCGATGTTGTGCTTCGCGCAGAAGTCAAGAACTTCCTGGGTTTCCGCGATGTTGCCGATAAGCGATCCCGCAACACTGTTTCGGTGCGAGGCGATCTGCATGTTGTTGACCGGTTCGAGCGGCCCCAGGTCACCGCAGATGGCCATGGTGGCATTTCGCTTCAACAAGGGGAGGTACGGGTTCAGGTCATGCTTTTCAGGCACGGTGCTCAGGATGAAGTCGAAAGTCCGGGTAAGCGGACTTGTGGGGTCGACTTCTTTCTTCAGCTCTTTCTCCATCACAGCCGTGGCCCCGATGCGCGTGGCCTCTTCTTGCTTTTCCTCGGTCGTCGTAAAGAGGACAACGGTGGCGCCCATGGCGACTGCCATCTTGGCAGCAACGTCACCGAGACCGCCAAAGCCCACGATGCCTACCTTGCTGCCGGCCTTCACACCCCAGTGCTTCATGGGCGAGTAGGTCGTCACTCCGGCGCATAGTAGGGGCGCCGCTGCCTTCGGATCGAGTGAGGCTGGAATCTTCAGAACGAAATCTTCCGGTACCACCACCACATTGGAGTAGCCGCCAAACGTATTGTCGCGACCGTAATGGTTCTGCTCATCGGGTGCCTTCTTGGCTGGCACCATCGGACCGTTGTAGGTAGCGAGCCAGCTATTCGGCCCTTCACAGTAGTTCTCATCCCCGGAGCGGCAGGGCTCGCACTGACGGCAGCTGTCGATCATGCAGCCAACCCCCACGAGATCGCCGACCTGATGCCGCGTCACCTCGGCGCCGACTGCAGAGACGCGGCCTACGATCTCGTGACCGGGCATACACGGGTAGACCGTGTTCCCCCACTCATTCTTTACCTGGTGAATGTCTGAATGACACACACCGCAGTAGAGAACCTCAATGGTGACTTCATTCGGCTTCGCGTCCGGACGCTCGAACTTGTGTGGTTTCAGACTTGTGAAGGAATGATTTGCGGCGTAGCCGTAGGACTGGATCATGAACTGCTCCCTGGAGTTAGCGGTAAGTGCACCGCGCTATACGATGCCGTTCGGTTCTGTAGCAGATGACGAAGTGATGCTCCAGCTCACGCCGGCACGTCACTCAGAGCTGTAGGCAATTCAGCCTGCGTTCCGTTGTCCGCGAGCCTTCGCGCAGCAAGGGCCTTGTACACCACTAGCCGGGCGCGATTGATGCCGCCGAGCGGGCGATGCGCCACAAGCGTGTGGGCCGGAGAAAACGTGAGGTCTTCGAAATAGCCGTCCTTGGCAGGATCCCACGCCGTCTGCGTCGGGATCACAAGCCGGGCCACTGTTTGGTACTGCGATTCTGTCTCCGGCCACTCTGCCTGGGCATCTTCAACGGGCATGTCCTCTAGGCCAGTGTTGAGCTGAACTCGCAGCTCGAACTCGGCAGGGTTCGCCTTGAAGTAGGCGTTCATCGCGTCGCGAAGGGCATCCGGTGTTTCAGGATCGAAGGGCTGCTCCTTGAGGGCCTGCAGGCCGGGGGAGACGGGGAAGAAGCCCAATTTGGCGACATACTCGCCGTAGCGGTACGGCGTCTGGGAGAAGTACTCTTCGCTTGCAGGGTGGACAACTGAATGGCCGTAGAACGCCAGCTTTTCTGAGTTAGCCCCTACCGCATTGAGCACCGCATTTGTGCCCCGCGCTACAGTGGAGACCGCGCCCTTCACGCTGTCTGAAAGCTTTGGGGCGACCTCCGCGTTGGGCTTGAATGCCTGCAAGAACTCCTTCATACCGCTGGCAATGAACTGCTTGCCGACGTCAAAGACCCAGTCCTGCGTCTCTGCGGTGTGCCCGTCGAGCTTGGGCCCCTTCACGCCGAGCACCTTCACCGACATGCCACGATCTGTCGAGAGCTTGGAGTCATCCAGCAACTCGCCAGGCGCCTGCGCCATGCGGATAAGCACCTCATACCGTCCAGGCTGAGCAAACAGACCCTGCGCTAACTGAAACGGCAAACCTTCTTCCACGATGAGCTCGCCCTTGAGCAGAGCATGAGCTTTGGCATGGGAGATGCGCACCGAGCGGCCGTACTTCTGGCGTGCCATCTCCATGCCTTTGGTCATTACCTCGACGATCTTCTGCTCGGTTTCGTGCTCGTCAGGGGCGATGGTCTCGATGTCGTCCTGGTACATGAGGTAGTTCGGCATGCAGCGTGCTCCTTTATATCGGTTCTATTTCTGTGTGAATGGTTCGGGCCTTCTTCGCTGCTTGCGAGCCCGTTTATGGAGTGCAGAACTTCAAGAGCTCTTCGAGAAGTGCCCGCGGGTTTTCTTCAGCGATCCAATGTCCGCAATCAGGGATCCCGATGACAGTGACCTTCTTCGCGACCTCGGCAAGCATGGCTTTCGCGATCGGGAGATAGAAGCTCGACGTACCTCCCAAGGCGAGTATCGGCATCGTCAGACGACCGTTCTTCTTGAGGGCTGCCTTGTTGTCTTCAGCATCCCAGTCGAAGGCCCGGTAGACCTCAAACCCCGCTCGCATTGCGCCTGCAGCGGAGAACTGTGAAGCGTAAAGGTCAAGATCAGCGGCTGTGATCGCGTCCTGATCGAAGGCCAGGCGCTGAAAGAAATGCTGAAGGTAAAGATGTTCGCGTCCCGCTGTGAGCGACTCGGCCAGGTTGTTCTGCGCGTTGTGGAAAAAGAAGTGCCACATGGCGAAGTTGTTCAGCTTCGTGGATGCGACCGTTGCGTCGTAAACAGCTGTCCCTGGCAGGGGCGCTTCCATGAGCACGAGCTTATCTACCGACTTGGGATAGTCGCTCGCGAAGGCATACGCCACCATCATTCCGATGTCATGGCCAACCACGGTGACCTGCCCGGAGATCTTCAGGTGGTTGCGTAGCAGCTTGAAAATATCTGCGGCCATGGTGCGCTTGTCGTAGCCACCGGTGGGCTTGGACGAGTCGCCTGCGCCGCGGTAGTCCGGAGCGACGACCCGCCAACCGGCACGAACCAGGGGACCGATCACGTGCCGCCACTCATACCAGGTTTCCGGATACCCGTGCAGCAGGACCATGGTGCGTGTGCCAGTACCTGCTGTGACATAGTGCAGGCGGACGCCCGGCTCTAACTCTGCCGTTCCATGCGCCAAAGGAGGCATGCCTAGATGTTCCATTTCACTCTCCTATAGCCTCTGCGAGCTTGTTGGGATACCGCACAAAATGTCAGGCCCGGATCTCTACTCCGACGCAGCAGAAAGCGGTCGGCAATGGCAACGAGCCCTGTACCTTGGTGGTGAAGGCGATGGCGTTGGACATGGCCGCGGAGACCGCATGCTCTTCGTCCGGGCTGTCGCCAAGCGCACCGGCCAGGAACCCCAAGGCAAGCGAGCGTTTCTGTTGTTGCATGAATCTCCTTCCGGGCAAGAGAAGCCACTTGGCCCACGGCAAGTGTTAAGCAGGAATCTCAGAAACGCTCTTTGGCTCTGCACGCTGGCGGTCGTTCCGCTGAGCGCGGTATTTGATAGCTTCTTCGTAAGCCTTCAGCCTCGAACGCATGATGCCACCGAGCGGCCGATGCGCCTCAAGTGCGTGCCATGGGCTGAAGGAGAGTCGCTCGTCGACAAACAGCTGCCTGGCATCCGAGTACGATTCCTGTGGCGAGACCGTAAGGCGAGCTACGGTTTGCCACGCGCTTTTGTCTTCAGGCCACTTCTTGTCGGCAGCCTCAATGGGGAAATCCTTGTCTTTCTCCTCGGCTGCAGGGTCTTCCGGCGCAAGCGCAAGCTGTACTTTGACGTCCCACACGCCCGTGTCGTACCTGAAGAACTTCTTGATCAACTCCTCTAGAGCGTTGTAGTCGGCGCCAAGGTCCACGTGCTCGCCCGTCAGCTTCTGGAGGTTCTCGGACCCAGGGGCAAATCCGATCTTAGCCACGTAGGCACCGTACCGAAGTGGTGCAACTGTGGAGAAGCTTTCTCCGAGGATGTGTGTAGCCGATGCACCAATGCCTTCCAGCGTGGCTGAAGGGAGGTGAACCGCTTTGAGCACAGCGTTGGTAGCTTGGGCAGCCAGGGAGACAGAGTGTTTCACTCCTTCCGGCGTGTCTAGATTCTTGTCGAAGGTCTTGATCTGCTCGAGAAAACCCTTCGGGTCGGGCGCTGTGAAAGCGTTGGCGTTGATGCAGACAAAGTCATGCGTGGTCTCGCCCGCATGATTGGTCACCTTGAGGCCTTCCACGTTGAGGATCTTGACCGCCAGACCGCGCGGGCTGGAGACGTTATCTGCAAGCATGTCGCCAGGATTTGTAGAGAAGCGCATGATGGCCGGATAGTTGCCGGACGTGGCGAACAGGCCCTGGGCTAACGGTTCAGGCAGGTTCGGCAACACTTCCAGCGTGCCCACCAGAACGCCGTGAGACTTTGCATGCACCGGGCGATAGGCGTGGCGGTACCGCGTAGCCATGTGCCGGGTGACGTGCTGCATCGTGCGTGAAAGCTCGTCGAAGGTGACGTGCTCGTCCGGGGCAATCTTCTCGACATCCGGGCTATACGGCAAGTAGGGCGTGTTTGCGGGCATGGAATCTCCAGTTCAGTTCAGGGTCGAAACACTCGGCTAGTGCAACGAGGTGGGCACACGTCTCTGTGGCCGCCCGCGTGCTCAGGCGAGAAGTAAACGGATGGTGCAGTCGTCTCAGCGAGCAAACTCAGCCGATTCAGGCTAGGCGGTAGACTAGGATCATGGCAAGTACGCACGATAAAGTAAGATACCCACCCGAAGGTAAGGTACCGCAGCCGCCTGGCAATACCCTTGAGGATTGGTCGGCGGATCGTGCTGAAGAAGCATTTAAGCTCCTTGAGGGTCGTTGGAAGATGATGATCGTCTTTCATTTGTTCGACAAGGGAGTGATGCGCTTTTCGGAGTTGGAACGTGCTATTCCGCTTGCATCACAGAAGATGCTGACGCAGCAGCTACGCGACCTGGAAGCGAAGGTTATCGTGCAGCGCACCATCTACCAGGAGATCCCACCGAAAGTGGAATACAAGCTGACGGCCCTTGGCCAGGCGCTTCGACCCGCGTTACAGGAACTCGTACGCTGGGCAAGGCTCCGCGATGAACCCTGACTAAGATCTACGAAGAGCTGTGATTGAGATTGCAGAGCCACCTACCGGTCGCATAAAAGTACGAAGTCGGCGACATGGGCGGTTAATTCGCCCTGGCCCGTAGCTACCTCATCTAAGGTTCGGGTTTGGTCAGCGGTGCCATGTCAGCAACCCGCAAGCGACTAGACAGAACCTGTGTTCTCGGAAGTAATCACAGAACGAGACATGGAAATGACCGGCCTAGGCCGATACTGTAGCCGCGTTGAAATCTGCCGTTGGGTCACTTTTACGCCTGTTCGTGCTGCAGGGTCTTCTCCCGCTCTGGGGCTTTCTGCTGCTGGAGCGCGGGGCCGTGGTATGGGTAAGAGGTCCCCCGCGTGGACGGGGACACTTCTGAGAGCCTTGGCCTCCGTTGCGTCGCCAGTGAACGAACTGCTCGGCCGAAATACGGCGGCCGCTTTCGATGGGATAGACAGACTCGACGGCTGGGAGAGGCGACCCCTCCCTTAGCTTCACGCCTGCGTTGCCGATGACCTGGAATCCCGGATCGAGCTCCGGTCTCGCAAGGTGGGCGACGGTGTTTACGAGCGTTTTTGCGCCGGCGACCAAAGCGAGGGCGACGGCGGCGCGTTTGTCAAAGCCTGCCGACAGCAACGCCTTTACGTCGCTATCGGACACCTGCGTGTGCTTCGACACGGTAGCGGCGGCAAAGCGGCGCACCGCCTCCAGCCTCGCATCCTGAAATGGCCCGCCCTGGCGGATGCTCTTGACCACTTCTGCAGAAGCGCCGAGCTTTCCGGCCAGTGTCACGTGTACCGCAACCGCGTACTCTGCCCCGTTGGCGTGGCTTGCCGCTCCGAGCGCAACCTGCTGTGCAAGAGGATCGAGAACGGTGTTTCCCAGCGCCTGCAGCATCTGCAAGTAGATGTTCAGCACTGCCGGCTCAGCCGCGAGCGCATATCCGAGGTTTGGCACGAAGCCAAAAACGTCTCCCATGCTCGCAACAATCTCCTTAGCCGCTGGCGGAACGGATGCGTCGTTCAACTCGCCGAAAAGAGCTTTCCCCTGTGCCGTGTCCAGGCTCCGGGCCAGAAAGGGCAGAACAGCCTGCATAACCTCGTCCAGATGAGCTTCCAAGAGGAAATGGCCTCCGTCGATCAGCTTGATTTCAGCCCCGGGTACATCTCGACGAAACGCCTCTGCTCCTGCCGGAATAAAGAACGGATCCTGTTTGCCCCAGACTGCAAGCAGGGCAGGCTGTGCCGTGCGCAGGTACTGCTGGAAATGTGGGTAGAGCGCAATGTTCGCTTTGTAGTCTCCGAACAGGTCGAGCTGGATTTCGTCGTTGCCTGGGCGGTCCAGGAAGTGCTGGTCGAGCGTATAGCTTTCCGGGGCTATGAGCGAAACGTCTGTTTCACCATGGGTGTACTGGAACAGTGTCGTTCTCTCCTGCAGGAAGGTGCGGAGCTGGTCCCGGTTTTGCTGGCTGGGCTCTTCCCAGTAAAACCGGATTGGATTCCATCCCTCGCTCAAACCCTCCTCGTAGGCATTTCCGTTTTGCGAGACGATGGCCATGATGCTCTCGGGCCTGGAGAGGGCAAGGCGGAAGCCAACTGGGGCTCCGTAATCGAAGACATACAGCGCGTACCGGTCAAGTCCAACCTGTCGTGTGAATAGCTCAGTGATCGCGGCAAGATGATCGAAGGTGTAATTGAATCCTTCGACGCCGGGGCATCGGAAAACCAAAGCCGGGCAGGTCGGGAGCGATCACGCGGTACTTGTCCGAGAGCCTGTCGATCAGCCCGCGGTACTGATGGCTTGAGCTTGGAAAGCCATGGAGGAGGAGGATTGCCGGAGCATCTGGAGAACCGGCCTCACGATAGAACAGCTTTAGCGCTGTTCCGCTATGCTGGTCGTTTACGGAAACAGTTTGGAAATGGACAGGGTTCGGCATGGGGCTGCTCCTTCTCGGTTGCGCTGCATGAAGCAGCATTGATTGGTGGATGATCTGCTTTACAAGCGCTATTTACACACTTTTGTTCTGTCCGCCGTCCACGTCGATAATGGCTCCATGGATCCAGCGGGCCTGCTCCGTGCAGAGGAACACGATGAGCTCGGCCACATCGGCGGGCAATCCGAGACGTTGGATCCGAATACGTTCCGGCAGCGCCGCAACGTATTCGGAGTAAGGCGTTGCCTGTTCTAAAGCGAGCCTGCGCGTAAGCTTCTCGCGACGCGAAGTCTGGATCGTCCCGGGCTGGACGAGGTTTACCTGCACGACATCGAGTAAGCCCTGCTCTGCGACGGATTTGGAAAGGGCGGCGATGCCACCGTTGACCGCGGAGACAAGAGATAGGTCCCGTTCGGGCGTACGCGCGGTGCCGCCACCAATCATGACAAGATGTCCCTTGCTGGCCTTCAGCAGTGGCCATACCTGCCGGATGACGCGCAGGTTGCCGAACATCTTCAGTCCGAAGCCGGCCGGCCAGTCCTCATCGGCCAATGCCAGAAAGCTGCCCTGAGCCGCCGCACCTGCGTTGGTCACCAGCACATCCAAACCGCCCCAAGATTGACCGATCTCCTGGGCGAGCTCTTCAGCGCCATTTGGTTGAGTAAGATCCAGTGCCGTTGCCTTCACTTCTGACGTCAGACTCGCAGCTGATCGCGCGTGGCGGTCAGCTCATCTAAACTTCGGGCAACGAGGTGAAGGCGTGCACCTTCCTCCGCAAAGCGACGCGCGATCGCTGCACCGATGCCCCGGCCCGAGCCGGTGACTAGCACTGTCCTGTCCAGAAACCGCTGCATACAGGGATCGCCTCTGCGCAGCGGTGAATTGGAGACCGAAGAATCAGGCGAAGGTGTTGCGGATTTCAGCGGCTACGGTCTGGAGATTCTCGTCGAGCACGAAGTGACCGGCATCCAGCCAGACAAGCCGCGCGTCAGGCAGGTCGCGCAAGAAGGCCTCCGCACCGGCGGGCACGAAGAAGGGGTCTTTCTTTCCCCAGACGATCAGTGTCTTAGGCTTGTGGGCACGAAACGCAGCCTGCCAGCCTTCGTACGAGGCGACATTGGTCTTGTAGTTTTCCAGCAGGTCGATTTGGTAGACCTGTGTTCCCGGGCGGTCCAGCAGCGCCTGGTCCAGCAGCCAGTTGTCGGGATTGATGTTCTCTTCACTTCGGGCGCCCACCGTCCAGTGGAACTTCGTCGAGGAAAGGCTAAGAAACTCCTTTGCGGGCTCTTCCGTCTTCGCATTGCGCTGCTCCCAGAGCGGACCCAGCGCCTGCTTCGGGAGATCACCGACACCCTCGATGTACGCATTCGCGTTCTGGATGATGAAGCCTCTGACCTGTTCGGGCCTCTCAGCGAAAAGGCGGAAGCCGATAGGGCCGCCATAGTCCTGCATATACAGGATGTACGACGTGATCTTCAGTTGCTGAAGCAGGCCGCGCACATGGGCGGCAAGGTTGTCGAACGTGTAGGCGAAGGTATCGTGCGCCGGAGCTTCCGAATGGCCAAAGCCGATGTAGTCGGGGGCAATGAGATGGAACCTGTCCGCAAGTGCCGGGATCAGGTCGCGGAACATCTGGCTGCTCGTCGGCAGACCATGCAGCAAAACGATGGTGGGCAGAGTGGGGTCGCCCGTCTCGCGATAGAAGACTTTGCGGCCATTTACCGCCGCCATTCGATAATGCGTAGTAAGTGAGGGAGTCTGCGCTGAAATGGAAGCCATGCCGGATGTCCTTTGCGGGTGCGAGATGAGGAGGCGTGTGGAGCGCCTGTCCTGAACCCTTAGAGCAATTAACACCATCAAAAGATGCAACAGAGGTGTCATTAAAAGGAGCTTGCGATGGAATTTGGGCAGGACTGGATCGAAGGCTTCCTGGTCGTCGGGAATCAGCCCGTGCTCGATCTGCTCAATACGAAGCTCCTTACAGACGGGACCGAGCAGGAGCTGCTGACAGACACTCAGACATTAGTGCGCTGGCTGCGGGTCACGGCCCTGGCTACAGCATCCCTCTCTGACCGCCTATCAGCGTGGAGCGATGAGCCAGAGGCCAGGAAATTTTTGCGGGATTTGCTTCTGTTTCGCGAGGTACTGCGCACAGCAGTCCTGGCTACGGAAAAGGGCGAACAGCCAGATAGTGATCTCCTTGCCGATCTGAACCTACGGCTTTCAACTCATCCCGTTCGGCTTGCGCTCACAGCTGGTAAACAGGGAATCCAAACAGTACAGGCGGAAGGGACATCAATCGCCGACACGCTATGGGCTTCCGTTCTAAGGGCTGTTGTCGATCTCTTCACCAAAACAGACCGCGCAAGAGTGAGGAAGTGCGAGAACTGTGTCGTCCACTTCGAGGACACCAGCAAGAAGAACGCGCGGCGCTGGTGCAGTATGCGTCTGTGCGGTAACAAGCTCAAAGTAGCTGCCTACCAGAAGCGGCAGCGAACAAGCGCCAATTAGAAAGATCTTGAGAGGAGCACCGATGAGCACCCTCATCATCCCGCCATTCACAAAGCTTGAACAGGCCATCAAAAAGGCTTCCGCGAGGGAAATCAGGCTGTGAGGTCTGACCGTGGCGGTGCAGGTAAAGGAGGAGGGAAGAAGCGAATGCCGCCCGGCAATAGGGCGGATACGGGCATCGTGCCCGGCGCGAAAGCGAGCCCACTTCTCTCTGGTCTTTCTTCATGAGAGAGTCTGACCAATTGGCATAAGGACGCAAAGCAGATGAAGGCGGAGCAATCCGCCGATGCAGCGTCCGATCTTCCCAGCCACTGGCGCGAGGTTGACTGGCGTGCGGTGACGGTGGAAGTTCACCGGCTCCAGGTGCGTATCGTGAAGGCGGTGGAAGTGGGCAGATGGGGCAAGGTGAAAGCCTTGCAGCGTCTGCTCACAACCTCGCGGAGCGGCAAGCTGTTGGCCGTTCGGCGGGTGACCGAAAATCAGGGAAAACAGACACCCGGAGTGGACGGCGAAAGCTGGGACACTCCGGAGAAGAAGACGGCTGCAGTCGGTACGTTGCACGGTCGAGGGTATCGTCCTCTGCCGTTGCGGCGTATCTACATCCCGAAGGCGAACGGCTCAGGAAGAGCAGAGAACTGCATCTGCGATCCAGGTGCCCTTACTTCGTCTTACCTTAGGATCCGGTTTGTGTCCCATGTCTCGACCCGCTTCGGCTCCCGACTTCGTCAGTTAAGGCGGGAGAGACAACTCACCCAGGCTCAATTTGCCGACAGGGTAGGCATGGACCGCAGTTATCTCAGCGACGTGGAGCGTGGCACGAAAAGCATGACGCTCAGCTACCTCAAAAGGGTCGCTGAAGGCTTTCAGCTCACCGTCGCCGAGCTGCTCGACGGCATCGACTAGAGGGCATTTCGCCGTGAGGGTGCATGGCGCACCGAGGAACGGGCTCCGAGACAAACGCCCTACGGGCGCGGCTAGGAGAAGTGGACGTTGTCCCAGCCCCACGCCGAGGGTGGGATTTCAGGATGCGCCGCCTGCAGCCGGGCAAGGCAACCCGCCCTGTCCCCAGCTCGTAGCAGCTTCGCTCGTGTATCTTCCCACACTCACAGGGAGGCAACACCGTTTCACACACCACGCAATGCGTCTCCAGCCATGCCAGCAACTCGGGTTCTGTCAGGATAGCCATGGAAAATCTTTATCGCGATTCGGGAAAGCGGTCAATGGCGACCGTGATCCGCCACATCGCTCAAGACTGGGAGTGTGAGGGAGACGTTTGAGTGGAAACCTTCTCAGCAGGCTTGATCGTGACTTGGGTGAATGCGGACGCACTCTTCGCTTTCAGCGTGCGCAACACTCTGGTGGCAGCGGCGGCGATCTCCGGGCCGAAACGGAAGGACCGGGAGAGCAGAACGCGGTGCGGCGAGGAGATTGCCTCCATGGCATTGACCGCGCCGCGCCACTCATAGATCTGCTGGTACGGGTCGCCGACGTAGACAACAGGGCACTGGACCTGCCGCAGCACGCCGAGCAGGACGGGGTTGATGTCCTGAGCTTCGTCCACCAGGATGTAGTCCGTCTCCGCCCTTGGTCCGGAAAGAGCCCACAGCTTGAGGTAGCCGTCATGGCTGAGCGGAAGCCCACCCTCGCGCAACTGCATCGCCTCCCAGATCGCCTGGACATGCCCCGCTGCCTGCCCCGGCAAAACTCGCGAAAGCCGCTGGAGGGAGCGTTTCGAGCAGACCCTGCCGCTCCACATGCAGAGGCAGGGGCGCCTCTGCCGAGCTCTGCAGAAAGCGCTGGAGTGCCTTGACCAGGATGCCGCCATAGGTCTGGCGATCGAGCAGGAGACCGGACGCGAAAGAAACGGTCGCCGGCATGCGAAATGCCTCGGTGATCGACCTGGGCGTGAGCGGGTCGGTCAGCTTCCACTCCGGGTAACCCAGCGCACGCTTCACGCCACGGAAGGCAAGGGAGTGTGCCGTGGCACAACGCACCCTCGTGGGAAAGCGCTCCGCCGCTTCGGCGGCGATGCTCCGGTTGAACGCAAGGTAGAGACCGCGCTTCGGGGTGCTCTCCGCCAGCAGCCTCAGCGTGGTGGTCTTGCCGGTCCCTGCATAGGCATCGATACGCAGACCCTGCTCTCGCCGGAAGAGCTCCATGGCCGTGGCCTGTTCCTGCAACGGCTCGAAGGCAGGGCTGGCGATGGCACCACTTGAAGTCACATTTCTAGTATCTCAAACAAACCAGGACCATTTCTCCAAGAGGGCTGCGGTGTTGCTGCAAGCGAAAACGTCGCAGAACGTGTCAGCGAAATGGGATGTGGCAAGAAAAGCATGACCCTGCTCTATCTCAAGAAGATCGCCGACGGTTTCCAGCTCACACTTGCCGAGCTGCTCGATGGCATCTGACCTCGGTTTCGGGTAGTTGCTGCTAGCACGAAGAGCAAACTATAGCCCGAGTAGAAGTTCGTCGATGGTCGTCCCCAGAGCCGTGGCGATCCGGTCCAGCAGGACTAGGTCGACTTCTTCCAAGCCAACCTCGATGCGATCTAAATGAGATTTCAGGACATTGAGCTGCATGGCGAGTTCCGCCGTGGATTTGCTTGCAGACAGGCGCAGCGAACGCAGCCGTTCCCCGAAGCGTACCGCGATCGCGAGAGGAGCCTTGGCATCGACCGGTGCTTCCGGAACCAGGAACGCGTTCGGAGGCTGCGACAGCTCCGACAATGCCAACGACACGGGTTGCAGATGAGACACCATTTCGCCTCCCTCCTACAGAGCCTTTCGGAAGACATCCACCTTAACGTATTTTTGTATTCCATGGCACGGCACCCCAAGGATCGAAGCTGACCGGAACGCCACCGAGCGAGCTGGCCCAATATACCTTTTCTTCTCCGAGGAGTCTATGCAAAAAGCAGAGGAAAGCCCCACCCACGACACCCTGAGCGGCGACGCCGACCTCCCTGGCTCGCTCGATGAGAACGGCAGCTTTCCTGCAAAGGACGCGTTGCCCTCTTTTGCCGATCATGCTCCGATCCCGGTGCGCTTCGGCCGGCGGCTCCGGTCCCTTCGCCTGGAGCGCGGCTTGACGCAGGTACAGCTGTCGGATCATCTCGGCATCGACCGGCCATTTCTTAGCGATGTCGAGCGCGGCAAGAAGGCCATGACCCTCAGCTACCTGGAAAGGGTCGCGCAGGGCTTCGACATGTCTCTTGCGGAGTTGCTGACCGATCTGTAGATCGGTCCTTCACCTCAGCAAAGGAGTTTTACCGCTTGTTCGACGATGAGCGGCATCCGGTCTTTCCGGCCTTAACGGCAGTGCGAGCCTGTGTCGGCACCTAACGAGCGTCAGCCACGGATCCCCATGATCCGGTGCAGAGTACCGTTGTCGCCACCCTCTTGTCTGCGGTGTGGACAGGAGGCATCGCCACTGTTTCGTCATGGTCGCTAGTATGTGGCGTGCGGACGCCTTCGGTTAAGGCCGCAACCTAGGTCAGGAGACTACTTTTGCATTCTCAACCAACCTCCGACCACGCGGCCATCCAGCTCTGGGCCCACATGCACGGGGCACATCCTGCGGAGCGCCTGCCTGAACTTGTGGATAGTGTGCAGCCGGTGTTGTGCTTGATTTTCCAGCGTTCGCACGCGACCAGTGAAAAGGTCATTCCGATTTCGTGGGAGGTGTTCTTCGATCGCTTTGATCTCCTGGGCCTCTCCTTCATCGGAGACATGGACACAACTGCCGTGCCGGCGGCCTACGAAATCTTTTACAGCCTGGATAACCGTCTCGATTTACCTTTGCTGTCTGAAATCTGAGCAGTCTGCTTCTGGACCAAGTACCGAACCTTTTCGCGCCGCAGTTATGTCCAATATCGGATAGACATGGTTTTGTGTAACCGGCTACGTTACTCCCATGCAAAGCATCTGTGTCGTCGAGGGTACGGAGAGCCCAAGAGCCGTCGGAGCAGCGGGTCGTAGTTCGACCCATGTGACCACGCAAGCGAAATCGTCGCACTTGCAGTGCCATGCGTCTTGAAGCGCACTGTTCGCACCGTCCCTCTGGAACAACTTCCGTCAGAAAAGGCAGCGTCCTTTGCTTTGGCAGGGATGCGGCTCTGCTGCGCACGCGTGTGGCTCTTCTTTCCGGTA
>CAXUHM010000035.1:0-33774 GCA_964250935.1 uncultured Terriglobus sp. | reverse complement strand
GTGGCTTTAGCCGCCGAGATAGAGAAAGGGCCCGCCACAAAGCCGCTTAGCCGCTGACAGGTTTTGTGGCTTTAGCCACTGAGCAAGAGAGAAAGAGCGTCCCATGAAAGCGGCTTTGACCACTAACAGGTTTCGTGGCTTTAGCCACTGAGAGAGAAAGAGCCCGCCACGAAAGCGGCTTTAGACACTGAGAGGTTTTGTGGCTTTAGCCACCGAAATAGAGAAGAGCCCACCACAAAAGCAGCTTAGCCACTGATAGGTTTCGTGGCTTAGCCACTGAGAGAGAAAGAGCCTGCCAAAAAGCAGCTTTAGCCACTGATAGGTTTTGTGGCTTTAGCCACCGAGATAGAGAAGTCATAGGTTTTGTGGCGTTAGCCACCGGGATAGAGAAGTCATAGTTTTGTGGCTTTAGCCACTAGGATAGAGAAAAACCTGCGCCACAAAGCGGTTTTAGACACTCATAGGTTTGTGGCTTTAGCCACCGAGATAGAAAAAGAGCCTGCCACAAGCGGCTTTAACCACTGACAGGTTTTGTGGCTTTAGCCACCGACATGTTGTGGCTTTAGCCACTGAGATAGAGAAAGAGCCCGCCACAAGCGGCTTAGCCACTCATAGGTTTGTGGCTTTAGCCACCGAGATAGAGAGCCCGCCACGAAAGCGGCTCGAGCCGCCGAGGGTTTCGTGGCTTTAGCCACTGAGATAGAGAACGAGCCTGCCACGAAGCGGCTTTAGCCGCCGAGTTTCTGAATCTCGCTGGCCAGGCCACTTGTAACGTGCCTGTTCCTCGATCCCGGCGGCTAGAGCCGCTTTCAAGGACAAACGTGACGCAGACGCCTCTGAGAACTTAATGTGGATACACCTCTAACGTGCGTGCACGAGCGTTCGGTCGAAGAACGCAACCGCCATCGCCGTCACCTTGGCATGGACAGCATCACGGTCGATGCCCGGTGCATCCGTGCAGTACTGCTGCAGGATGCGCGTGCCTTCAGCCGTGCAGGTGTCCAGAAAGGTGTAGTGTCCAACCCGCGGCAACATGGCGACTTTGGCCGTGGGCAGCCAGGCGGCAAACTGCTCCGCATTCGCGCTCGGCACCGCCAGCGTATCGGCGGTTCCGGCAACCATCGTCAGCGGAACCGTCACGTAGTCGAAGCTGGAGCTGTGAAACGCCTGTCCAGCCGCGGGCGCAATGGCGAACACCGAGCGGACACGTGCGTCCCGGAAGGAATCCCCGCTGCGCGCCAGCGAGGCCGCGCTGCTTGCGCGTACGGCCGCCAGCATCGCGGTCGCATCCCCGTTGATGCCGCCAAGCGTTGGAACCCGGCAGGTCTGCTCACCAGGATGGGTCAGGCAAAAATCCAGAAAGGCCTGCTGATCGATCCGTGCTCCGCCCAGGGCAAGCACCGTCTCGCCGCCAATCGAGTAGCCCAGGGCGCCAATGCGGGACGGATCGATTCGCGCCCCCCATGTCTTGTCCGCCAGCAGGCCGTCCAGGGCATCGCTCACATCCAGGGCGCGCTCCCACCACAGCAGAAAGCCCTCGGGCGTATACGGTTCCAGCGCATTGTTGCCCGGGTGATTGACCGCCAGCACCACGTATCCACGGCGTGCCAGTTCCGGTGCAATCCAGCCGAACTGATCGGCCGTGCCGCCCAGGCCGTGGCTCAGCACGATCAGTGGCAGGCGGTTTGCAGAGGCTGCAGGTGCTGCATCGCGTGCAGCCTCTCCGGCGTGGAACAGCGCCGGCAACCCCGCAACGCTAAAGCTTTGCGGTGCTTCCGGCGTCTGCTTCGGCACGGGGTACCAAAGCATGCAGCGCAGCGCCTCGACCTGCGCGCCGCGCCAGTTGCGTTGTTCCGTAGGGTGGACGGTCCACTCGGCAACGCCGGCATGAAAGCTCTGCGCCACGGCCACTGGAAGCAGGACCACGGCGCTGAACAGCAGAACAAGAAACCGACACATTCGCTAAAGTTTATCGAAAGCAGACCGGTGGCAAGCGGGAAGAAATTTCCCGATCCAGCACACCATCCGTGCCCGTCACCATCCCCGCAGCCCTTATAGCGACTCGAGCCGCACGCTGCCGCTCCCCGTATCGACACGCACCGTCGCACCGCCGCCGTTCAGTGTGCCCGTCAGGTCATGCCGGTCGCCGATGTCGCCCTGCGTTGTAATCGGCAGATTGCTGTGGATACCACCGCTGCCACTCGACAGGTGTACCGTCGCATGGGCCGAACGATCCAGCCGCAGCGTCACAGAGCCGGAGCCGCTGGTGATGGCTGCGCCGTCGTGCAAAGCGTCAGGGCCGCCTGCCTCCAGATCGAGTGTGCCGTTACCGGTGTGCGCCTCCAGCCGGCTAAACCGGCCGGTCATGTGCATCGACCCATTGCCGGTGCTGGCACTCAGGTTGCCGGACAGGTCATTGCCGCTGACCGATCCATTGCCGCTGTGCAGCTTCAACTGCCCACCCGCGTCGTTCACGGAAATGCTTCCATTGCCGGTGTTCATGGAGATGTCACCCCGTACACCGGCCAGGGAGAGGCTCCCGTTGCCGCTGTGCAGGTCCAGTGCAGCCTCCTGTGGAACCTCGACCATCAGCTCCGGCCCTCTTCCGCTGTTCCAGTGCCAGTCGTGGCTCTCCTCCTGCTTCAGGACAAAGCGCACGTGGTTTCCGCTCTGTGACTCCTCAATGTGAAAGCGGGAACGGTCCGCGTCGTTCATCTCCAGGTGCACATGGATGTCCCGGCAGCTCCCGCAGCTCCGCGCCTTGATGGAACCGTTGCCAATCTCCGCCTGCAACTCCGCACGGCCCTGCATCGGGTAATGCTTGTCAAAGGTTTGCGGAACTTCAGCGGCCGCCATGGCCGTCACACAGAACGAGGCAAGAAGAATGGGAACGGAACGGCGCATGGCAGAAACCTCCACGTCACCATACGCAAACGTCATCGCAGTGGTTCACTCACAGGCAAAGAAAAAAAGGTGAGCCAGCGGCTCACCTTCTCAACGAATCTTCCAACGCAGCTTGTTACCGTGACGACGTCCGTCGACGTCTCAAGCCTGCAGCCTAGTATTCCTTAACGCCGTCAACGAATGCCTTGAGCTTGCGGCTCCGGCTCGGATGCCGCAGCTTGCGCAGTGCCTTGGCCTCAATCTGCCGGATGCGCTCGCGCGTTACCTGGAAGCTCTGTCCCACCTCTTCCAGCGTGTGTTCACTGCCATCTTCCAGGCCAAAGCGCATCTTGATGACACGCTCTTCGCGGGGGGTCAGGGTACGCAGCACTTGTGAGGTGTACTCCTTTAGATTCACAGAGATAACCGCGTCCGACGGACTCACGGCCATCCTATCTTCAATGAAATCACCAAGATGAGAGTCTTCCTCCTCACCAATTGGCGTTTCCAGCGAGATCGGTTCCTGCGCTATCTTCAACACCTTGCGGACTTTAGCGACCGGAATGTCCATCCGCTTCGCAATTTCCTCCGACGACGGCTCACGACCAAGCTCCTGCACCAATTGCCGGCTGGTGCGGATCAATTTGTTAATGGTTTCAATCATATGCACCGGAATGCGAATGGTGCGGGCCTGGTCGGCGATGGCGCGGGTAATTGCCTGCCGAATCCACCAAGTGGCGTAAGTAGAGAACTTATAGCCACGGCGGTACTCGAATTTGTCGACAGCCTTCATCAGGCCAATGTTGCCTTCCTGAATCAAATCAAGGAATTGAAGACCACGGTTCGTGTACTTCTTTGCAATGGACACTACAAGTCTTAGATTCGCCTCAATTAACTCGCGTTTCGCCTTCTCGGCGTCCATGTCGCCCTGGATCATCTCGCGCTGGGTCTGCTTGAGCTCGGTGACGCTGATGCCGGCTTCGTGCTCCAGGCGCTCCAGATCCGTCCGGCAGTTTTTCTGCTGGCGGCGATACTCCTTTTTCAGCTCTTCCGAACGAGAAGCGTCGAACTTGTTGTCGAGCGACTTAATCTGACGCTCAAGCGTACGCATGCCATCGACAGTCTTGTTGACCTTGTCGAGCAGCCGCTTCTTCTCGCCATTGGTGTACTTGAGCTCGCGCACAATGCGCGTGACGAAGACCATCTCGCGGCCAACGGCCCAGCGAAGCTTTCGTTCTTCCTTTTTCGTTTTGGCCTTGCCGGACTCCAGCTTTTCGCGACCATCCAGCGCCTTTCGCTGATGCTCGGCAAGGATGTCGATGCGCTTGACGGTTTGCTTGACGCGCGAGGTGACCACATCTTCGGTGAGTTCTTCCTCATCGAAGGTGACGACCTCTTTTACGTTGCGCACGCCGCGCTTGAGATCCTCGCCCAGCGCCATAATCTCGCGAATCACGATCGAGGAACGCGAGATGGCCTTCATGACGCGCATCTGGCCGCGCTCGATGCGCTTGGCAATTTCAACTTCGCCCTCACGCGTCAGCAGCGGCACCGTGCCCATTTCGCGCAGGTACATGCGAACGGGGTCGTTGGTCTTCTCCAGCTGTCCGGGGGTGAGGTCCAGCTCGACGTCATCCGTCTCCTCGGACTCTTCGCCGTACTTGTCGCCACGGCCGCCGCCCTCAAACTTGTCCTCGCTGTTGAGAACATCAATTCCCTGGGTGTTGACCGCCATGAGGAGGTCGTCCAGCTCTTCAGCGCTGGTAATGCCCTCGGGAATCAAGTCGTTTACCTCACCGTAGGTGAGATAACCCTTCTCTTTTCCCGTGTCGATCATGCGGTCGACATCTTCTTCGTACTTGTCGATTTCTTCAGCCATAAGGCGGCACTCCAATTCAAAAAATCAGGTCGGCGGCGGCGCACCAGATTGCGGGTGCAGACACGTAGCCTGTTGGTTGGTCAAAATTGAACACAAGGAAGAAGGAAGCAGGTGCGGATCCAAGTCCGCGGCGCAAGGTTTGCGGCCGTATCAGGGCCGAACCATCTGGGCGCACTTCTTCAGCGTTGTGTAGAATAGCATACTTTAATAGACGCGAATGGGCGGGAAAAGATGCGCGGACGGAGTCAACCCGGCAAAGGATGGCTCCAAGCAGGGCCGAACCGGTAAACAGGGAGCGCCCATGGTGCTCAGAGCGGTCTGGTTGCGGAGATTAGACGCTGATCGGTCATGAAAGCCCTGCAAGACAAGGGACAGACGACACCTTGAGTCAAGGGACAGACGACACCTTGAGTGTCGTGGATCCCCTTCGCCATCCGTTGTGGTGGGAGGTAGAGATACAGGACCAAACAGCCGTGGATTCGACCTGCGTCGCCTTCATCATCCTGTCAGCGGTATTGCCGGGGCCATGAACGCCAGGCCCGCTGATGGATGGGTGCATGGAGGTCGGGCGCCAGTGATGGAGCTTTTACATCAGCAAGCGATCGTGGACAGGTATTCCGGCACACTGGCACTAAGCTGCAGGATGCGAGCATCCCGAGTCATAAGCGTCAAGTTGTGCACGCGAGCCGTTGCGATCAAGAAGCAATCCCCTGGATCGCCGGACTGATAGAAGGCCGGGACTCGAGCGGCTTCCAACGCGATGGCAATATCCATTGGGATTACTACCGCCTGGAAGCGCGCCACGCAGGAGGAAAACCACTGGCCTGGATCCAGGCCAGCAAGATCCGGCCGTCGTTTCGGATCCACTTTCATTAACGAGACGGCCACCTCCCACCCGCTGATCGGTGATACAGACAGATGGCATTGCTGTTGCGCAGCTTCAATGGTAACGCGCATCGCATGGGACAAAGGACCGCCGGAAAACAACCAGACCAACACGTGTGTATCGAGCAGCAAACCACTCTCAGGCAGCTTCGCTCTCCGTCGTCGAGCTGTCCCTCTTGAGGGAACCATCCCCGTTGTAGATTTGCTCGTAAATGGGTGCGGACCAATCGATGTCCAAACTAAGCAGGTACTCCCCTACCTCCTGCATGGAGCCGTAACCGGGAAGTGGGGATAACTCACCCGTCTTCGGGTTGCGGTAGACGTTTGGCTCAGGGCAAGTTTCAGTTGGCTTGAACGGCATCGTGTCTCCCCTGCTAGGCTAAGGCTCTTAGATATTCTCCCATGAGCCTTCGCCGCCTCCTCCAGCTTCTGCTTACGGGTTTTGTGGGTCAGGGCCTGTCTGTGCTGTCGCAGCTGCTGGTGCCGCCGTTCTTTTTCAGGTTCTATGGCAGCGGCGTGGAGATGTATGGGGAGTGGACGGCGCTGAGCGCCGCGATCGGTTACCTGGGCACGCTGAACTATGGCGTGCAGACGTACGCGTCGAACCAGATGACCATTTTGTACGGTGGCGGAGACGTAAAGGGTGCAAAGGCGATCCAGGCCAGTGCGTTCCGGCTGTTGTTGCTGTTTGTCGCGGTCTTTGCCATTGGCGGCCTTGCCGTGTTCGTGCTCCCGGTGGCGGGGTGGCTACGGCTGCGGCACGTGAGCGCGGCGGCCGCGGCGGTGACGCTTTACCTGCTGATTCTGCAGATTGGGCTGAACATGTTCTTTAGCCTGCTGACGAACAGCTATATGGCCGTGGGCCTGCTGCATCGCGGCAATTACATTGGCAGCGCGCAACGGCTGGCGATGATTCTGGGCATGGCGGCGGCGATCTGGCAGCACAGCCCGTTTCCTGTGCTGGCGGGCGTGCAACTGGCCTCCTATGCCCTGTTTCTGGGGTATGCGCTGGTGGACCTGCGGCGCGTCGCGCCCGACCTGGTGCCCAACCTGCGGGAGGGAACGTGGGGGCAGGTGCGCGCCATCCTGAAGCCAAGCGGCCATTTCGGCCTGATTGCGATTGCGGGGTTCCTGACGTGGCAGGGCCCGGTGCTGCTGATCCAGCGGGTGCTTGGGCCGGGGGCGGTGGCGGTGTTTGCGCTGGTGCGGGTGGTGTTCCAGATGTCGCGGCAACTGCTGGGCATGGCAAGCAGCGTGTTTGCGCAGGACATTACGCTGATGGTAGGCCGCAAGGATTTTGCGCAGCTGCGCAAGCTGTACGACCTGTCGGAACGCTTTGTGCTGTTCCTGATCCCGGTGGTGAGTATCGGGTCGCTGCTGCTGTGCCCGCTGCTGTTCACGATCTGGCTGCACAAGCGATCCATTTACCAGCCGGAACTGTGCCTGCTGATGGCGCTGGTCAGCGCCGTGCTTGGGCTAAAGGAACACAAGACGCAGTTCCAGTCGAGCAGCAATGAGCATGAGACGCTGTCGACCTTTCTGTTGGCGGGTTACAGCGCGATGCTGGCGGTGTCGATCCCGATGATGCACCGCTTCGGCATTCTTGGCTTTATGGTGACGTGGCTCTTGTGGGAGATGGTGCAGACGGCAGGCGTGGTGCGGCTGAATACGCGACTGTTTCCGGAGGAGCACAAGTTCGACACGCACCTGCTACGGCGATTCTGCATCCTGATTGCGGCGGCGTTTGGGGCGATTGCGCTGCCGGCAATGCGCGAGGCACAATGGCCGCTACCCACCGGCGTGGGGGTGGCGCTGGCGATTTCTGCCGTGCTTGCCGTGCTGGGGTACTTTGTGTTTCAGCTGGAAGATATTCGCCAACTGCTGGTTGGGCGCATCCAGCGGCGTCGCGCTGAGGCCTGAAGCAGAAGCTACGACTCACGCGAGTCGACCTCTTCGTCATCCGCATCGGATTGGTCCGAGTCTAAAACTTCATTTTGCGCGCGCTTTCCGGTAACAAAGGTCGTGACGATGCCACCGACGATGACCAAGACCGTCGCCAGACCGCTTAAGTCATGACCCTTATCCATCAGGACCATTGCTCCGCCAATGCCGAGCAGGGCAACGAGCATCGCGGACACTGCGCCCATCCGCTGACTGAAGCTGTTGGAATCGATGGTCGTCTTCTCGATAGCGATCCGGTGATCGAGTTGTTTCTCGAAGCTGGCGAAGATACGCTCAGCACCACCGGGCACGATGCGATCGTAGGCAGCCATGATTTCCGGCGGAGGCAGTGGGCCAGAGTGGTGCTGAAATCGTGCCTGCAGGTAGAGCGACTGATCGGTTGTCGCGTCTACCCCGCGCAGAACTTCCTGCTCTTCTGATGGCAAAACCGACTTCTTTTGGAAAGCCGGTTGCGTTGGATCCATCAGAGAAGCCTCTGGGCCGGATTACTCACGGGATGCCAACGCCTCACGCATCTGATCGCCTACAGCTTTCCAGTCATTTGCAAGCGCGCGGCGGTCCGCAGCGGATTCGGATGTGCTCGTGTGGTAGCGATCAAACACACCCGCGATGTCAAGGCCACGAGCATAGCCGGAAAGGAAAGACGGCCTGGCCATGAGACGGGTTGTGCAGATAATGCGCTTGCGGTTCATGTTTGACACCTCTGCCTGCTGGGGGCGGCACCCTCGGTCGCGTCCTGCTCATAATAGACGCAGTATGCAGTGGAGTCGACACCTACTGCATGTATCGGCAAGCAATGATTCTTGGTAGAGACGCCGACTGTTTCTAGAGAACACCGCAGAATTGCGGGAAGAAACTCTTCTCCTGTCGTGCTCCGCTCCGTTTAGTCGCGACGGCTGCGGCCGCCGAGCAGTTGGAGCAGTGCAAGGAAGATGTTGATGCCGTCCAGGTAGATCGAGACGGACAGGAGGATGGCGGTGCGGCTGTCGGCGGAGTTGGTGGCGCGGATGCGGGCGAAGTCTGCAACGGTGAGCAGGGAAAAGACGCCGAGGGTGAGCCACGCGTAGGTATCGGGCGTGAGGAAGTGGAGGAACATGCTGGCGATGCCGACGAGCAAAAGGGCCAGCAGCGCGGCCATGGCAACGCCCTGCACACGGCGGTAGTCGATCTGGAAGAGGTAGGCCACGCAACCCAGCGCGGCCATGCCGAGGCCGGTCGTGAGAGCGGCATTGATGACGACGCCGGGGCCGATGGCGGCCACATAGTGGTGGATGATGGGTGCGATTTCCCAACCCATGAAGTAGCCAAGCGCAAGAAACATGCCAAGCGCCATGCTGACGCTGGCTCGTCGCGCGAAGTTGATGCCCAGGATGAGGGCAAAGACGGCGATGACGCCGGGCAGCATGGACCAGGGCGGCGCGGTCGCCACGCCAACAGCCGTCAGCAGAAAGCCGAGCGCGGTAATGCCGAGCACCTTGGCCAGCAGGGATGCGGTGTTTTCGCGCACACCCTGCAGCGTGACGGGATAGTTTGCGTTGAAGTTTTGCTGCAACATGGGTCGAATCTCCAGAGCCAGGGCGTGTCGCGGCTCTCAGCTATTAGACGTCTGATCCGACGTGGACGGTGCATGGCCTGGAGGTTCGGCACGGCTGGTCGGCGGCCAACATGGCGGCGGGAGCGTCGGTGCGGGAGGAGGGCGTACGCCCGAAGCGGCGGTGCTGCGGGCGTACGTTCGGTTGGTCACTTCCTGGGTGTCGTGGTTCGTTACCGCTTTTTGGCGGCCTTGTAGTTGCTGACGACTTTTTCGTCGAAGCCGGCCATGATGGCTTTGACGTCGGGGGCGAACTTGCCGTTGGGGGCCAGGTCCAGGTACTTGGAATAGGCCTCGATGCAGCCGGGGGGCGGAATGATCTTTCCGGATTTCGAATCGACGGTGCTTTTGGCAATGAGCGCCTGGCCCTTGATGTAGTAGGCGTCAGCCTTGGTCGGGTCGGCGGCGATGGCCTTGTCGGCCGCGGCGGCGGCAGCGTCGCCGGAACCGGCATTCTGCTCGGTGACGGCTTCGTTGAAGTAGTACATGCCGGCCTTGGCGGGCTCTGCCTGGGCAGCCTTGTCGTAGGCGTCGCTGGCCTCCTTCGGCTTGTTCAGCTTGCCGTAGGCCTGGCCTTCGCCGTTGTAGGCGGCACCGGTGTACGCCGGCTGGGGCTTTTTGCTGGCGGCGTTGGCGTCGGCAGCCTTGCCGTAGCTGGTGGCGGCGTCGTTCAATTCGCTGGTCTTCTTCGTCGCATCCTTTTCGGTGCCGGCGGCGCCAAGCTGCGCGTTGCCAAGTTCGATCCAGAGAATGGCCTCGTCCGCTTTCTGCGTGGTGGCCTGCTGCATGTCCGCGATGGCCGCGTCGAAGTTGTTGGCCTTTTCTTCATCGCGCGCCTTGGTCAGAAGCGCGTTCAGGTTACCGACGGTCTTGTTGGCGTTGACGGCCTCGGCATTCTTTTTCTTGAAATCCTCAACCTGCTTGCGCGCCTCTGGCGAGAGCGCCTTGAGGAACTCTTCGCGGCTCATGTCGTCGTTGGCGGTGCTGTTGTCGCCCGCCTTAAGAACCACGTGCTCGATGAAGTCCACCGTCTTGTCGTTGACCTGGTAGAAGAGGACGTAGTCGCCCGGCTTAATGTCGGAGCCCTTGTAGGAGCCGTCCGCAGCGACGGGAAAGGTGTAGTCGTACTTGCGCTTGGCGTCATCGCTGGTGGAGCGGTCGGTGCTCAGCTTAATGGCGCCGCCCGTAACCGGCTGGCCCGCGGCGTTGTTGATGCTGCCATGAAGGCTGGCGCCGGCTGCCTGCGCCATGGCGGAGACGGGCGCGAACACGGTTGCCGTGGCGAGCGAGAGGGTGAGCACCGGCGCAAGCACGAGCGCGGCCATGCTGAGAGAGGTCTTTTTCATAACGTTCCTTGGCTCCTGGGCGGCGCATGCGGGCCGCTTCGTTCTGCTGAATTCGTTCAAACTGCGACTGCAAATGCAACGGTGGTGGCCCAAGTCGCGCACCTTATGCCCCGGCCGCCGCTGCACGCGTGCGGTAGGGGATGGGATCGTCGAGACCGGCCTGCTGGAAGGCACGCAACCGAAGCACACAGCTGTCGCACACGCCGCAGGCGAGGTCCTCGCCGGAATAGCATGACCAACTTACATGCAACGGGGCACCGAGTTCAACACCGAGGCGGACGATCTCACTCTTGCGCAAGCGGATGAGCGGCGTGGTGACGCGGATGTTGCCGTCCCTGGTGCCCTGCTGGACGAGGGCGTTGAAGGCGTCGTAGTAGGCGGGCCGACAGTCGGGGTAGCCGGAACTGTCCTGCTCGACGGCACCGAGGAAGATGGTGCGCGCTCCCAGAACCTCTGCCCAACTGACCGCGGCCGCCAGGAAATGGGCGTTGCGAAAGGGGACGTAGGTGACGGGGATCTCCGTTGCTGCCGTGATGGGCGCGTTTGGCACGGGGATGCTTGTGTCGGTGAGGGCAGAGCCTCCGATAATGCGAAATAGGTCCATGCGCAGCGGCAGAAACTGCTGGAAACCGAGCAGATCTGAAACCGCCTGCGCGGCTTTGAGCTCACGCGACTCTGTGCGCTGACCGTAGGAGAAGTGGAGGGCATAGGCCTCGTAGTCGCGCGCAGCGAGTGCAGCGCATACGGTAGAGTCCATGCCGCCCGACAGGCAGACGACCGCTTTTTCGCGGGCTGCGCCGGCCATGACTACAGGTCGTCTCCGTTGTCGGCCAGCGATGCGCCGACGGGTGTGTTGGGGCCAGTCATGGTTTCGCTGTCCTGGAGGCCGCCTGCGGGAATGGTGTTGAGCAACTCGCGCGCGGTTTCGAGATCGGCGAGACGAACCTGGAGCCGGGCGCCGCTCATGGGCATGAGGATATTGGCTTCCTGGCCGCTCATGAAGGACTCGATGCCGGAGCCATCCAGCACCGACTGGGCCATCTGGGCGTCGCCCACTTCGCTGTAGCTTGCCACCGTTACGTAATCGTCGTCGTCGCGCTCTGCCATGGGTGTTTCCTTTCGTCGAGCAAGTTGGACGCCGTGGACCGGGTTGTGGCTGTACCAGCGCAGGATCGCTGCGTTTGGAAGCAAAAGGGGGGAGCGTTGCCGGGAGCTGGTGCCGGGAATTGTAGCGTACGTGACTGTGCGCTACTGTGGCACGGTGTCGCGGTAGCGGGGCCAGTGCGTGACAAGTTCGCGCACCACCGCATCCCCGACGAGCCAGGCGGCATTGATGGCGGGCAGAAACGCCGAGTAGGTGCGGATCTTGGTTTCGGCCAGGCTTTCGGCGGCGGTGATGCCGGTGCGCTGCTGGTCGTAGTTGCTGACCGTGCGCAGAACGAGAACGCGGTTCACGTCGACCCGGCCAGCCTTTGCCAGCCAGGTGAGCGATTGCAGCGTGCCGGAATCTTCCATGCCGGTGGTGGTGTAGGTGCCGGCACCGCCGGTCTGGTAGCGGGTCCAGCCGGTCGCCCAATCGCTCATGAGCCTGCCGTGGAAGAAGGTGGAACTGCTCATGGCGTCCCCGCGCTGCACGTGTGGAGGCTGGTGGGCCGCGTCTGCCGTGAACTGCAGCCGGCGCTGGCGCAGGGTGTCGGTGTCGGGCAGGGGGATGGCCTGCGTGAGATGGTAGGCCCAGGCGGCCAATGGCTCATTGAGGTGAAAGGCCATGCCATTGTCGGCGGTAAGAGGCTGTTCGTAGGGCGTGGACTTGCGCAGGGGGACGTAGCCGGTGGTCCAGGACGGCGGGATTTCACGGGCATCGAGTTCATGGGCGAGGTCGCCATCGACGATCCAGTTGGCCCATACGGCGGAGCCGAGCGACGTATTGTTCGGATTGCCGCCGGCAATGCCAGCCACGAGCCAGTAGGTGTGGGAGAAATCGAACCGCGGATCGGTGCCGAGGGCCATGATGGTTGCCGCCGCGCGGACCGTACCCATGCCGGTGACGATGCCGAGTACGCCGTCGTCGTTCATGAGCGCGTCATGGTAGGCGTTGGGCAGGGGAAAGCGCCTGGTCAGGTGCTCGCCTTCGGCCCAGCGCTGGAACTCACCGGGAGCGTCACCGGTGTCGGCACCAATCTCGAACATGGTGATGACGACGACCTTGACAGGGATGGGCGCCTGCGCTGGGACCGAGATGGGCACCTGCGCAGGCCGTTGGGCCAGGAGCAGTCCAGAGCACATGAATGCGACTGCGAAGGGGAGAAAAGACGAGCGCATACAGGTGATGGTACGTGTGATCGTCTGCCGATACAGCGTGAGATAACAGCGTGCCCTATTATGGCTAAGTTGGCTAGAATGGGTTAAGATTCAGCCATGAAAACTGTGAATATCGGAGAGCTCAAGAACCAGCTAAGCAGTTATTTGCACGATGTGCAGAACGGAGAGGAGATTGTTGTCCGAGATCGCAACATTCCAGTTGCTCGGATCTTGCCCTTCAAACAGGATGCGGACTGGGATCGGGAGAGGATGCTTGTTTCCTCCGGAACTCTGAAGATGCCTGAGCAGGAGATGGATTGGGCGGCCTTTTACCGGACGCCAGCAGGGAATGTCTCGTGGGAAGAAGCCGTTAAGGCTGCGGTGGAGAGCCGCGGAGATCGATGAAGGCTGCGTTCTGGGACAGCAGCGCCCTGGTTCCACTGTGCGTGCAACAACAGGCGAGCGGCGCAGCACGCGGATGGTCTGAGCAGTATGCGTGTGTTGTGTGGTGGGGGACGCCTGTAGAGATGCGCAGCGCTTTTGAGCGAATCGCACGGGCAGGACAGTTTGCGCTGACGGAGCGCGTTGAGGCCGAAGTGCGTCTGGAGCTGTTGCGGCGCAGTTGGCGGGAGATACAACCAAGTACAGAGTTGCGGCGCCACGCGGAGGGCTTTCTGGCGCAGCACGTGTTAAGGGCTGCCGATAGCCTGCAACTGGCCGCAGCATGGATGTGGTGTGGCGGCGATGCTCGGAAATGCGTGTTTCTGTCAGGCGACGCCCAGCTTTTGCAAGCGGCGAGGTTGATCGGATTTGAGACGCCTGGTTCCTGAGAGAAGTGGCTCTAATCAGGTGCATGCTCTCGTTCGGCCCGAGTCGACTGCGGGCGCAACGGGCTGGCGATCTTCAAGCTTGCTGACTTCGTGGACACGCCACGAGGGGTCGAGCGGCTGGGCGGACGGAGCGGTTCAGAACAAGTGCAGCGTCTGTATTGTCGTTGAACCCTGATTGCACAGCATGCTGAATCGTCCACGGCCGGTCTCCTGTCATGCTGCCGCTGGTCTTCCATATGCTGGCGAGATGGGGAAGGGTTGCGGAGGACATTTCAGAAGGACCCGGCATAGGAGCCGAAGGAGCATGCGCAGCCGGAGACGGCTTCATTGGCCTGAACGACGCAAAACCCTCGGCCGCTAGACGCCTTTTTTCTGGGGCTCCCAGATGAACTTGTGGACCTGGAGGCTGAGGCGGGCTGGGAGCTGGTCTTCGAGCATCCAGCTGACAAGGTCGCGGGCGTCGAGCTCCATGTTGTCGGCGATGCGGAGGGGTGACGGGGTTTGGAGAAAGGCGGGGGAGAGCAGGATGGCGCGGAGGTCGCGATGGGCGAGGTGCTCGCGGATAAAGTCGCGGGCGAAGTCGTAGTCGTGGCGGTCGCGCAGTACGAACTTCACCTCGTCCCGGGGGGTAAGGCAGTCAAGGTTCGACATGCGGAAGGAGCCAAAGGCGTCGCCGCTGCCGGGGCACTTGACGTCGACGATTTTGTGGACGGCGGCGGGGACCTCGCCAAGAGGGCGTTCGCCACTGGTTTCGATCATGAGGGTGTAGCGGTCAGTCTGGAGCAGGCGGTGCATGAGCGGGAGGAGCTCGCGGGCGTGGAGCATGGGTTCGCCGCCGGTGAACTCGATGAGCGGGCAGTGCAGGGCTTCAATCTGCGCGACTACCTCGTCTTCGGTAAAGGGCTGGCCGCCGTGGAAGGTGTAGGTGGAATCGCACCAGGCGCAGCGCAGGTTGCAACCGGCAAAGCGCACAAAGATGCACGGCACGCCGGTAAAGGTACTTTCGCCCTGAACGGATTTGTAGAGCTCGATGAGGCGCATGGTTAATCGGCGGAGTACGTGGCTTGGGAGGTGTCCGTTTCAAAGATGGTGCTGCGCTTGACACGGACGCGGCCGTTGGTGACCTGGGCGAGGTGCTGCTCAGTCTGGTCGAAGAAGTATTTGGCGAGATTCTCTGCCGAGGGATTGAGGCGGGTGAAGGGCTCGAGCTCGTTGATCATGTGGTGGTCGAGGTATTCGACGACAGGCTTGAGCACTTCTTTAAGCACTTTGAAGTCGAGCAGGAGGCCGTTGGACTCGAGCTCGCGACCGGCGAGCGTGACAAGCACGCGGTAGTTGTGACCGTGCGGATTTTCGCACTTGCCCTGGTAATCGCGCAGGTAGTGTCCGGAGGAGAACCCGGCTTCGACGGTGACTTCAAACATGATCGGGCTTGCTCGCTTTGCTGCGGCGTCGCGCAGTCGCACGAAGCGGCGCTTTGCTGCAAGTAACAGTTTACCGAAGGCGCGGCCCCGGCGCGAATGCAGGAGCGGGGCGGCTAGCGGCTGCCGTCGCGATTGCGCTGCCGCTCGAGCTCGCGTTGGCGGGCGCTGCGCGTTTCCGCCTGCTCGTACATGGTTTGGAAGATGCCAAACAGGGCAACCAGCATGCCAAGGACGAGGAGCACAATGCCGATCATCTGCCACAGGCTGCTGTCGGCGGGCGAGCCCGGTTCATGCGCGATGCCGGAGAAGCCGACTGCGTACGCCACCAGCGCAAAGAACCCGAGCGTGCCTGCGAGGATGTAAAGATTTCGGCTGAACATGCCTTTCCAGTTTAATGCCGTGCGGGCAAGAGATCAGGGGTGAGCTGGTCTTCTTCGGCGGGGTGGAAAAAGCGTTCAACGTCGAGGATGTCGTGGGTGACGCGGTAGGGGGGAAGACTGTCGAGGAAGATTTTGCCGTAGCTTTGCCGCTGAACGCGGTTGTCGAGCAGGACGAGGACGCCGCGATCGGTGGCCGAACGAATGAGCCGGCCAAAACCCTGCTTGAGGGTAATGACGGCCTGGGGAATCTGCAGGTCGTGAAAGGGTTTGCCGCCGGCGAGCTCTACCGCCTGCATGCGCGCCTGCACGATGGGGTCGCTGGGGACGGCGAAGGGCAGCTTGTCGATGATGACGCAGCTGAGCTGGTCACCCTGCACGTCGACGCCCTGCCAGAAGCTGGAGGTGCCGAAGAGGACGGCGTTGGGCGTGGTACGGAATTCGTCCATCAGCTGCTTGCGTGGAGCGGTACCCTGGAGCAAAAGGGGGAACGGAAGTTCGACGAGCATGCGTTCATAGAGATCGCGCATTTGGGCGTAGCTGGTGAAGAGGCAAAAGGCGCGGCCGCGGCTGAGTTCGAGCACCCTGCGCATGCGCTCGGCCGCCTGCGGCACGAAGCTGCTGTCACGGGGGTCTGGAAGGTACGGCGGCAGGTAGAGCAGCGCCTGCCTGCCGTAATCGAAGTGCGAGGGCACCGTCAATTCGCGGGCGCCGGTGAGGCCGAGACGCTTGCTGATGTGGTCGAAGCCACCCTGGACGGTGAGTGTGGCGCTGGTGAGGACGACGGTGCCGAAGCCGGCAAAAAGCTGCGTTTGCAGGATTTCCGAGACGTCGATGGGGGTGGCCTGCAGAAAGGTCTGGTAGGCGGCGGCCTGGCCGGTGGTGGTGCGGGCAAGATTTTTGACGCCGCCCATGGCGCGCCGCTCGATCCAGAAGACGGTGTTGGGGTCCTCGGTTTCCATGAGGAATTTGGTGCTGGTGCGAAGGTCGACGGTGCGGCGGCGCAGGCCTGCGGCTTCTTCAATGTCTTTGAGGCGTTCGAGCTCATCCTGCAGGCGGTCGAGCGCGACGGAGAAGCTGATGTAGTGCTCCCCGCGCTCTTCCAGAAAGCCGGGGCGGTCGTGGAAGACCTGGCGGCCAAGGGCAAAGCCGTCCATGGGAAGCGAGCCGAAGAACATGCGGGAGCGCTCGCGAAGGATGGCGGTGGCGTTGTCGATGCCGCTGCTGCTCACTTTTCTGGCGCGAAGCAGGAGCTCGGTGTCGCGAGCGAGCTCCTCCGCGCGCTGCTGGGAGACGGCGACGCCGAAATAGTCGCTCGCGACCTGTTCGAGCTCGTGGGCCTCGTCGAAGATGACGGCCGCGGCTTCGGGAAGGACACCGGCATCGGGTGCGCCGGCGGCCTGCAGCTTGATGTTGAGGTCGGCAAAGAAGAGGTGGTGGTTGACGATGACGATGTCGCTTTCGAGCGCACGGCGGCGCATCGTCGTGATCCAGCAGGGCTCAAAGCTGGGGCACTGCTGGCCGAGGCAGGCTTCGCTGCGGGCGTCGAGCTTGCTGAAGAGGGCGGAGGGCTCGGGCAGGCCGATGATTTCTGCGCGGTCGCCGGTGGTGGTTTCGCGCTCCCAGGCGCGCAGGATGTGGAATTCGCCGATCTCCCGCGGCTCGCTGAGCAGGGGCGTCGTCTCCAGCGCGTACAGCTTCTGCTTGCAGATGTAGTTGCCACGGCCTTTCATGGTGCAGACTTTGAGCGGGCCGAGCAGCGACTCGAGAAAGGGAATGTCTTTGAAGAAAAGCTGCTCCTGCAGGTTCTTGGTGCCGGTGCTGACGATGATGCGCTGGCCTTTTTCGCGGGCCATGCGGAGTGCGGGCAAAAGGTAGGCGAGGGTTTTGCCGGTGCCGGTGCCGGCCTCGACGATGAGGTGGCGCTTCTCTTCAAGCGCGCGCTCGACGGCATTGGCCATGTCCACCTGACCCTGGCGATGTTCGTAGTGCAGCGAAGAGCGGGCCAGCACGCCGCCGGGTGAGAAGAACTCACGCAGGGTGGGCAGCTTGTCGGTGGTGGTGGGCATGGGGATGAGTGTTTGCGCGAAGACAGGGCGGATAGTCCTGATTTTACGGGGAGGGAAAAAACAGCCGGGCGAATGGCAGCCGCAGGGGGATGCACCGGGGCTGTGGCTGGCGCGGGGAACGGCGCGCATGGTGGTTCGTCTGGCAGACGAGGGCAGGCGGTGGCAGGCGGTGCGAGCAGATGGACCTGTGCCTGTGCGAAGTTCGGCGGGGTCAGCGGCCACCGGCGTGGCGCTCTTGCGCGGGCGCGAGCCGGTGCCGGGCCGGAGTCTGGGCCTGGGTGACGGGCCGAAGCCTGGGCCTGGCGCGAGCAAGCCCGGCCGGAGTATCAAGAGGTGCAAACAATGGGCGCACCCCATTAAGGTGCGCTCTCTTTTGTCTGCCGCCCGACCTGGGAGGAAATGGGCGTACGGTCAAAATATTCCGCTTTGCAGGTGGGCTGTGAGCGGTACCGGGCATAACACGGGCGATTGCGTCGGTTATTGTCTACCGAATTTCGGCTGCGGGCTGCCGAGGAAAGAAGCTTCCCGTAACGGGAAGGCATCGTTACGAGCCGTTGGTAAGTGAGCGGAACTGCTCACAGGGTGGGTGTGTTTGCCCCTAAGCTGGTGGAGTGTTTTGGTGGAGAGGTTCGGGATGCCTTGCGCCGCGACGTGGGATCATCACTTGATTCGCCGGTGGGCTCAGGAGCATGGGGCCCGGCCGGCTGAACAGTTGCCGGTGCCCGCGGGCAGCGCAGAGCCGACGCTGAGCTTTCTGTTCGGCGATGGCGGGCTGGAGCAGAGAGGCCTGTTTCCGATTCCCTGGCAGACCTTTTTTGAGCGCTTCGACATGCTCGGTCTCTGCTTTATCGCCGATGAGGGCAGCAACACCCCCGGCACATTCCGCTTCTTCTGCGACCCCACCGAACTGTTCGGCATGTAACTCCACGTGCGAGGCCGGGTACCTGCGTGACGAAGTCCGATGCGGACCTGGGGCTGTGATCCAAGGACTACGAAATCAGGGGTGTTGGGCCTCGTCCCTGCGGCTTATGGTTCAAGCGGATGGTCTCTGCAGCTGGCGGCGGTGGCGACCGGGTTGCAGCGGGCGTGGAGGTTGCCGGGCAGGGTGACGATGAAGCCGGTCCAGCGGGAGACTTCGCCGGGCGGATAATCGGTGCTGATGAGCTGGGCACCGCTGCCGAGGGCGAGGTCGCGGCGAGTGGTGTCGTTGGTGCGGGCCTGCTCGGTGCCTTCATCGGTGCGGGTGCGCACAAGTTCACCGGCCTGCACGAGGGCATCGATTTCAGCGGCCGTGCCGTTGTTTTGCTCGATAAAGGCGGACTCCGGCGTGCCGGGGGCGGAGTTGGTGAAGAGAACGCGGCCACGCAGCGCAGGGTGGCCCTCCGTGTACATGGGCGTGAGGGCGCGATTGTCGAGCAGGAAGACGACTTTGCCGCGGGCACTGTCAAGGGTGGGCCAGCCGTGGCTTTGAATGGCTTCGGGCAGCGTGGCGCTGTTGCCGCGCAGGTCGTCGGGCGTGATGACCTCCCCTGGTGAAAAGACGCTGCGGATTTCCGCGTCCAGGGCATTGAACACGGCGGGGGTAAACGGTTCGGGTACGGGGGCGTTGGGCAGCCTGGTCGCCTCCTGCTTGGCTTCGACGAGCACAAAGATGGGCACGGCGCGGGGGTGGGCGCGGGTCCAGGCGCGCACTTCGCGCAGGCAATCGGTGAACAGGGCACAGGTGCTGCGCTGGTCGACGCCGATGACGTGCATGACCTTGAAGCCGGGCTGCTGCATGCGGTGATCGGGGTCGTAGGGTGGGTCTGGCGGCAGGCCGGCCTGGCGGATGCTGTCGGTGACGGCGAGCGTTGCGTAACGGCCGCCATGAGCGTCGGCGTAGACGTCAAGTTCGATCTGGCGGATGCCGTTGTTTAATTGTGTGGTGAGCGACGGATGACTGTAGTCCAGCGAGCGCGCGGCTTTTGGATTGACCTTGCCCAGCACGGCCATGACCCCAGGGGTAAGCCCGGCGTGGTAGCTGTTGTGGCTGCCAATGACCTGAATCTGGTTGATGCGGACGGGTTGCGGAGGCTGAGCCGGCAGCAGGGGCGTGGCCAGCAGGGCGAGGGTTGCGAGAAGCGCGCGGAGGGTCATGTGGTGGCCGATCTCGGCGGCTAAAGCCGCTGTGGCAGGGTGGCGTGGGGTTCTATCTTGGCGGCTGAAGCCGGGCGGTTGGGAAAGGTTAGGTTTTGTCTCGGCGGATGGAGCCGCGGGCCTGGGGAAGCGGTTTCGGCAGTGGAAGGCAAGCGCTTGGAATGTCCCGTCCCGGCGACGGAAGCCGCTGTTGCGATGGACGCCGGTAGTGAGGACGCCAGGAGCTCGCGTCGTCGCACGGGAAGGAAGGCCCATGTCTCAAACGCGAGACATGGGGCACCCGCTTCAACACGAAACATGGGGCACCTGCTTGACGCGAAACATGGGGCACCCGCTTGAACGCGAAACATGGGGCACCCGCTTCAACGCGAGACACGGCGCACCTGCTTGAACGCGAGACATGGGGCACCCGCTTGCACCCACTGGTGGAGGTGCGCGGTCAGGTGGTGGCCTGGTAGGCGGCGGCGAAGTGGGTGGACCATTCGACGCGGTTGCGGTCGAGCCAGCGAACCTGGCCGCTTTGTGGGTCGGCTTCCCACAGCATCCAGCTATGCGGGTCGTAGCGGGTGGCGGCGGTGACGGTGTGCTGCGGACCAAAGGTGTGGGCGAAGTCCACCCACTTGTGCCAGTGGCCGCTGATGACGACCTGGATCGTGTCGCTGTAGCGGCGCAGCAGCGGGTGCAGGCCGAAATCACCGACTTCCGCTGCCTGCACAAGGAAGAGCGGGTAGTGTATGAAGACGATGGTGGGCTTGCGCGCGGCGAGCTGAGCCTCTGCCCACTGGAGCTGGGTTTCGCCAAGGGAGCCAACGCCCTTGTTGAAGTCTTTCGAGGCGGGATCCCACGTGCTGCCGAGGAAGTTGTTCAGGTGCAGGAAGCGAAAGCCGCGGTCGTCGACGGCGCTGTAGGGCTCGCTTTTGAGCTTGTCGTGGAAGATGCGGTGAGACATGTCGCGCGAGACGCGGGGCACGTCGTAATCGTGGTTGCCGAAGCCGAGATGCACGGGCGCGTGGAAGCCGTCGATCGCCTGCTTGAAGAGGTCGATGCGGGTCTCGTTCTGCAGGTAAAAGCTGTACTCCGCCGAGGGGTAGTTGTGGAAGCAGTCGCCGGGAATGAAGATGCGCTCGACGCGGCGGCCATCGGCGAGCTGGATGCCGTTGATGGTGTTGCGGGCGGCGAGGAGGCGCTCGTTGGCGTGCAGGATGCTGTCGTTGTCTTCCGGGCTGTTTTCGCTGCCCGGCTGGTAGAAGCGGTCGATGACGTGGGTGTCAGACACGACGGCGAAAAGGAAGGGTGAGGCAGGAGGCGAGGAAGGCGTGCCGGTGAGCCTGGTGTGCTGGGCGAGCGCGGCGTGGGCGGACAGGGCGGCCGTGCCGGTGAGGAGGTTGCGTCGGGAGAGGGGCATGGGAGGAAGCTCCTGTGCGGGGCGCCCCGAAGTGTGAGGCGTGCGATGGTTGACGCCCATGTCTGCGGGCACGGACATGGGCGCATGTTCAGGCGGCGGCGACCAAGGATGGAGACGGCCGTGGGATGGAAACGGCCGTGCCGGTTAGAAGATGAATTTGCCCGCAAGCTGCAGCTGACGTGCGGGGTAGGCAGTGGTGACCTGGCCAAAGGTCGTGCTGCTGAAATTGGCGTTGGGCGCCTGGAGGTTGACCTTGTTCAGCACGTTAAAGGCTTCGGCGCGGAAGTCAAGGTTGTAGCGGTCGCTGAAGACAGGGAACTGTTTGTGAATGCCCAGGTCGGTGTCGTAGTAGGGCGTGGACCGCAGGGGGTTTCGCGAGAGATTGCCCCAGGGATAGGTGGTGGGCGCGGCAAAGGCGGCAGGGTTGAGCTCGCCGTTGATGGGTCCGCCGGAGATGGTACGGGTGCGGCTGGATGCGGGTGCAAACAGGGGCTGACCGGCAACGCGGCTGGGACGGTAGGTTACGAGGTCGGTGCCGTAGAGGCCGGAGGACGAGGAAAGCGTGTAGTTGATGTTGAAGGGGAGGCCGCTGGTGACGGAATTGATGAGGGTCGCCTGCCAGCCGCCGAGCACATCGTTGAGCAGGGCGTTGCTGTTTGCGCCGAAGTGACGGCCATGGCCGTAGGGCAGGTCGTAGACGACGGAGAGTGTGTCGTTGAGCGGCTGGTCGTAGCTGGAAGGGCCGTAGTCCTGCGACGGGTTGGCGTAGTTCACGCGGCTGTTGTCGCCGTTGCTGGTTTCAAGGTGGCCGCTGGAGATGTCGAAGTCGCGGCTATAGGTGAAGGAGTTGAGCAGGAAGAGACCGCGGCTGGTGCGTTTTTCAAGCCGTGTCTGAATGGAGTTGTAGTTTGCCGAGCCGCCGCCGAAGGCAATCTCGATATCGCCGAAGCCTTGCACGGGACGGCGCGCCGCAAGGTTGGGGCAGGCCGCGCCGAGGAGGCAGGGAGCACCCTGGTTGTAGTCCGCCAGGACCTGCAGGTGGGTCGCCTTGTTGCCGACGTAGGCGATGTCCACAAGGAAGCCTGCACCAAGCTGGTGCTGGACGCCGAGAAAGTAGTTCTGCACGTAGCCGGTCTGGAAGTTGCGCGGGATGTAACGCGTGGTGACGTTGGCGGGCTTGAAGTTTGCCGGAGACGTGAGGATGCTGGAGTAGCCCTGCTGCGTCTGGCGGAAACAGGCGGACTGCAGCTGCGTGTCGTTGACGCAGAGCGAAGCAGGCGAGGGCGCGACCTGGTTGATGGTGGCGTTGACGACGTTGGGTCCGTTGTAGGTGAGGTTGTTTTCGCCGCCGGCACGGTTGAATTGCGTGTACACAATGCCGTAGCCACCGCGCAGTGCCGTTGTGGGGGAGGCGGTGTACGCAAAGCCGAAGCGGGGTGCGACGTTCTTAAGCGGCAGGTCGACCAGGGCGCGATTGTAGATGCTGCCGGAACTGGCCTGAACGATCTGATTGGTCGCGGGGTTGAAGTTGGCGAGCTTGTTGTCGCGCTCATACTGCGGCGTGACGATTTCGTACCGGAGGCCGGCGTTGAGGGTGAGGTTGGGCGTGACCTTGATGTCGTCCTGCAGGTAGAGGAAGTTGTAACGCTGGCGCAGGTTGACGATGGTGAAGTTGGTGAGGGAGTAGGACGAACGATTGCCGAACATGAAGTCGGCGAGGTTGCGCGCCTGTTGCAGCTGCGAGGCGTAGCCGGCCTGCTGGGTTGCGGTGAGCTGGGCAAAGTAGGCCGGGGTGCCGTTGCTGGAGTAGACGCCGGAGTAGTTGTCCTGACCGTAGCTGGGATTGAAGTCGTTGATCTGGGTATTGACGGCCTGGTACTCATAGCCAAGCTTGAGGCTGTGGCGGCCGCGGATGGTGGTGTAGTTCACCTTGGGGTTGTAGATCGTGGGGTTCTGGAACTGGGGATTGGAGGTTTGCGAGCCGAACTGGGTAAAGCCGGTGATGGCCTGGCCGTTGAGCGAGCGAACGATGGTGGGGTCGGTGGGCAGGCCGTCGGTGATGCCGCTTTGCACGAGGATGGACGGGAGGCCGACGTTGATGGGCGATTTGCCGCCGATGTTGCGGCTGTAGCCGAAACGCACGTCGACCAGCTGGGTAGGGGTAATGGCGTAGGTGACGCCGCCGACGATGTTGCGATTCTGGATGTTGACGTTGCCGTTGTTGTTGCCGCCGGCGAGGCCGCCGATGGCACCGGGCGCAAAGATGGCGCCGCGATGCTCGCTGTAGCGTCCGAAGAGGCTCAAGCGCTGCGAAAAGGTGTGGTCGACGCGGGCGTCTCCCTTGTCGTCGTTGTAGGTGCTGCGTGGCGTGATGGTGTAGTTGCTGCCGAGACCGGAGGAGGTGGTCGCGGGCAGGGCCGCGAAGACGTTTCTGGCAAAGGTGGTCTGGGCCGCGAGCGGAACGTTCCCCGTATAAGTGGCACCGTTCACAGGATTGCGAAGGGGGATGGCCTTGGCCGGATTGGAGGTATCGTCGTCCAGGTAAATGAGGCCGGCACGCTGATTGGCCGTGGGCAGGGTGGATGAGGTCGAGGCGCTGTTGGCGATCTGGCGCAGGCCCTCGTAATCCGCGAAGAAGAAGGTGTGGTCCTTGTAGACGGGACCGCCAAAGGTGCCGCCAAACTGGTTGCGGATGAACTTTGGCTTGCCGGCGCCAGTTGCCAGGAAGGGACCCGCGGCATTGAAGACGGTGTTGCGGTTGTAGTCGTAGGCCTTGCCATGGAAGTTGTTGGTGCCGCGGCGCACGGAGACGTTGATGACGGCACCGGGATTGCGGCCGTATTCCGCGGAGTAGTTGTCCGTTTCGACGCGGAACTCGTCGACAGCATCGGGCGAAGGCGGAATGTTTTCATTTGCAAAGCCCTGGTTGCTGGTTCCGTAGTTGTTGTTGTCAAGGCCGTCGAGGAGAAAGTTGTTGAAGGCGGAGCGCTGGCCATTGACGTTGTAGGAGGCTTCGCGCTGGGTTACGGAACCATCTTCGAGCACCGATTTGCGGACGCCGGGAGCGAGCAGGACGAGGTCGGCGTAGGAGCGGCCGTTGAGGGGCAGGTTTTCGACTTCCTTGGTGCCGACGACCTGGCCGCGTGAGCTGGTTTCGGTCTCAAGCTGGGTGGGTGCGGCGGAGACCTCCACGGTCTGGGTGACTTCGCCTGCGCGGAGGACGACATCGACCCGCTGGCGGGCGTTGACGGACAGGGCGAACTGCGGCGTGTCGGTTGTGGCAAAGCCGGCGGACACGGCCGCGACCTTATACTCGCCGATGTTGACGCTGGAAAACTCGTAGCGGCCCTGCGAGTCCGTGTGGGCTGTCTGTACGACGCCTGTCTCGACATTGGTGAGCGACACCGCTGCATTGGGGACGGCGGCACCGGCGGCGTCGCGCACGTAACCGAGCACGGAGGCGGCATCGAACTGGGCAAGCAGCGGCGTGCTGCAAAGCAGAGGCAAGGCGGAAACAAGCACACAAGCGTGCCTGATGGGTGACGCAAAACGCATGGGTTCTCCTGTCGGCGTAGGGATATCCTCGCCGACCCAGGTTGCAGAGATATATCAACCATGTGACGCAATGATGAATGCTGCGCCGGTGAGGGGGCGGGCGGCGCAGCGTTCGGGCAGGCTACCAGTCGAGTTTGGGGGGGAAGAACTCCGCGAAGAGGTCGTCGTAGTAGGGCTTGAGCTGTGCGAGATCGGGCCTGGTGTGGCTCTTGGAGTAGAGGTCGTACTGGTTGAATTTGTGCACCCACTGCAACATGTCCTGGTCCTGGTCGTTGGTCAGGTGGGTGTACGCGCCATGCTTATGCCAGGGGTAGAAGCTGTGGTAGCGCAGCATGTAGAGAGCTTCGGTGGGAAGGTAGTTTTTTACGGCTTCGTAGATGTAGCCGTCGTGGCCAAAGGACAGGTGTACCTTGTCCAGACCGCAGTGGGGCTCATAGATGCCGTATTTGGTCTGGTAGCGCGGGTTCTGCAGGTCCGGGTTGGCCTGGAAGTATTCGGGAAAGACGATGTCTCTCGAGTACGCACAACCCACGGGAAACGTGTCGCCGACGACACCCCACTGCGGCTCGCCGTAGAGGCAGAGGACCTTGCCCAGGTCATGGACAAAGCCGGTCGCCACCATCCAGCGAGGCTGGTTGTCGCGGCGCATGGATTCACTAGTCTGGAGCAGGTGCTCCATCTGGGTCAGGTCGGTGTCAGGATCGCTGTCATCGACGAGGGTGTTGAGGAACTCCGCCGCCTCCCAGATGGACTTTTTGCCGCGTGTCAGGCCGAAATATTGCTTTTCCTTGGCGAGCACGTAGTCCATGGTCTGGTGCTGGTGATTCAGACGGTAGAACTCCGCGACGCCGGGCGTTGCCTCTGCGTCGTACTTGCGGAATTCTTCCTCTGACTTGCCCTCGCGATACCGGCCCTGCAGAAACTCGTCCCACTGTTCCATTTCCGGGTCGAGCGGGTTTTGGGAGACGGGTGCGGCTGTGGACATGAGCCCTCCTGTAGCGTGGATGCGCGAAGTGGTGGTACGCGCGCGATGATAGAACGCCGCGCGGTGCGTGTGCAATGGTTTGTCGTGGGTCGTCGAAGCGGGGCCGGACCGCGGGGGCGGGGACCGCAGATCAGGAGAAGCGGGTCTGGCGCCAGAGCCGCAGGGAGCACCACACCAGGCTGATGGCCATGATGACGCCAAGCAGGGTCATCCAGCGGACGTTCATGGCGAGGGCCGGCACATGCGCCTGCACGGCCAGCCACACAAAGACGAGGCAGGCGGCGGCGACGATCGCGTAGTCCCAGGGGCGGCGGCGCTCGGTGCGGTCGAACTCTTCGCCGGTCTGGGCCGCGAGTGTTTTGCGATAGTCCAGGCCGTAGCGATCGCATTCGCGAAGCAGGGCCTGCTGCACGCTGCTGTTTTCTTTGGCGGAGGCGACGGCGGTGCTGACAGAAAGCGCACCCAGAATCATGAGCGCCGACCCGCCAAGGACCATCCAGCGGTGCGGGTTGTCTGCCTGCGCAAGCTCGCCAAAGACCAGGGCACCCCAGGCGAGCCCCCACAACTGATTTGTGTTCGACAGGGGAATGCCGCGGCCGATGCCGAGGTATTTGCAGGCGAACTGCTGAAACAGGTCCCCCACCACCCAGACCATGCCGCCCAGAAACAGCCAGAAGAGCACCGGCCGGAGCGCGGTCCAGTGGAAGGCCGTTGAGTGCGTGCCGCCATCGAGGGTGAACACCAGCAGAAGCATCATGCCAAGTTCACCGACCGTGAAGACCGTGACGAACGACAGGGGGTTCATGCCGCTGAGATAGGCCTTGCGGTACGGGACGTACATGGTGCCCCACATGAGGCTGGCGCCGCCGGCCGCGGCAAGCCCGGCCCACACGTGATGGCCGGGCGCGGTACCGCCATGCAGCGTGCTGAAGCCGAGCAGGATTGCCGCGCCGATGATGAGGACCGTGCCGATGGTGACCTTGACCAGGTTGACGCGGCCCGCACCCTGGAGTTCGTTGAAGAGGAGACGGCCCCAAAGCAGACCGACGAGCGAATTCGTGTTCCACAGGGGGAAGGCGATGGCAAGGCCAACGTCGCGGATGGCGAAGACGGTCAGCGTATTCGCCACCGCCCACAGCGAACCCGCCAGGATTGCCCAGACGATGAGGTGCTTCTTTTCACGCAGATCGGCAAAGACGTAGGTGGTGCCCTTGAGCAGCGTGGGGAAGGTCCAGCGGGCAGTGAAGACGCCGGCCACCATGCAAAGGGAGATGGTGAACGGGCTGAAGCCGGCGTTGACCAGCTTGGTCGGCGCTTCTGCCGCGCCCAGCCAGACACCCGCGGTAAGACCGCAGACGACGCCGAGCAGGTGCAACTGGCCGAGCACGTGGCGCGCGTTTGGCCGGGTCGCGGCGGCGGTCGTGCTCAATGCAGCACGACCAGGAGAAGCACACCGAGCAGGAGGACGGCAGCGGGCACCCAGAACTGGACGTCGGTGAAGATGGCCTTGAACATGGTGGACCGCCCTTCGTTGTGCGGCGCCGGGAGACCCGGGCTGCCGGTGTCGGTGTCAATGCGGGTGTCGATCTCGATGTTAGTGCGTGAGCATTGCTCGCATGCAAACCTACGTTTGACGGACCGCTGCCGTCAAGCGGGAACGGCTGGACGGTTTACCGGTCTCGCCCGGTGGCGACGGGTGTCGGTTCGCACCGGACCAGCGGCTACACTGCGGAAGCATGAAGCTGCTGCTCTATTCCGTGCGTGCCGGCCGTGGCCACAGCCGCGAGGCCGAGGCGCTGACGATGGAGTACCTGCAGCGGATGCGCACCCCCTTTGCGGCGGACGCGCGGGTGTTCCGCTCGGAAACACTGTTGCTGGAGGCAGTTGCGGCGGAGCGCAAGGCAGGTGCGACAGCGGTGTGGATGTGCGATGGGCGCGGCAAGGCCATGTCGTCAGAAGACTGGGCCGGAGCGCTGCGACAGGCGCAGGAAGCTGGCAGACGGGCGCTGGTGCTGGCCATTGGGCCGGCAGATGGATGGAGCCGGGACGCGCTGACCGGGGAGGCTCGCCTGGTTTCCCTGGGACCCATGACGTTGCCGCATGAGCTGGCGCGGATTGTGGTGGCGGAGCAGATGTATCGCGCGACGACGATTCTTGCCGGACATCCGTACCACCTGGGGCATGAGTAGCCAACGCAACCGAGGTTAACCAAAGCAGCCTGGGTGACGAGTAGCCTGGGGCCGGAGCGCCTGCGGAAACGGGCAGGCCGCCGGGCGCATCGGACAGGCATGAGCGATGAACTTGTCCCTGAGGCCAACACCACGCAACGGCGTGGCCTGATCCTGATCAACACGGGTGCCGGCAAAGGCAAAACCACCGCCGCCCTGGGGGTCGCCATGCGCGCGCTGGGCAGCGGCATGCGCGTGCTTGTGCTGCAGTTTTTAAAGGGAAGCTGGCACGTTGGGGAGATGGACGCGGCAACCGAGAACTTCGGGGGCGCGCTTGTGCTTCGGCAGCTGGGACGCGGTTTTGTAAAGGTGGGTGGAGCGGATACCGACCCGGAAGACCTGCGTCTGGTTGCCGAGGGCTGGCAGCAGTGCATCGACGAGATGCAGAGCGGCGAGTGGGACCTGGTGATCCTGGACGAGATCCTGTACACCATCGGCTACGGCATGCTGGACGCCGACGCGGTGGCTGCGGCCCTGCGTGACAAGCCGGAGATGCTGCACGTGATCCTGACCGGACGCAATGCCCCACCCGTGCTGGTGGAGCTTGCCGACACGGTGACGGAGATGCGCGAGGTGAAGCATGCGTACACCAAGGGCATCCTGGCGCAACGCGGGATTGAGTTTTAGCCGACGGGGAGCGCGGCTCCTTGACTGCAGAGTGGGCTAGTCGCCCATGAGGCGTGGGACACGCGCGCCGATGCCGCACAGAACTTCGTACACACTGGTGCCCATCTGCGTCGCGATGGCTGCGGCCCCGATGGAAGGACTACCCTGGCTGCCCAGCAGGACGGCTTCGTCGCCGGGTTGTGTGTCCAGTATCGCGGTGACGTCCACGACCGAGAGATCCATGGACACACGACCAATGACAGGCGCGCTCTGCCCGCGGATGAGGACGCTGCCACCGGCGCGGTCGGTGGTGGATGAAAGCGAGCGGCGAAAGCCGTCGGCATAGCCCACGGGCAGCAGGGCCAGCCGCATGGGCCGCGAAGCCACGTAGGTTGCGTTGTAGCCGACGGTGGCGCCGGTGGGAATTTCGCGCACGCCGGAGATGCGGGTCTTCCAGGTGAGCGCGGGCTCCAACGCGGGAAGATGCAGGTGCGGCTCCGCTCTTGTGGCGGCAGGAGCAGGGGCAGTTGCGACAGGGCCGGCAGCAGCGCGGGCGGTTGCGGCGGAAACGCCGGAGAGTGGTAAGGCGTGGCCATAGAGCGCAAGACCGGCGCGCACCATGGGCGTCGCACCGATGCCTGCTGCCGCATGCGCCAACCATGGTTGCAGGCTGCCGCCGTCGATGCCGGAGGTGTTGCCCGCATGCACGATAGAAGGGAGCATGCCGGCTTCGGCCAGTTGTTGCAGGCCGGCCAGAAACGCATCCTGCTGCGTGTGGTTCTGCGCCTGGTCGAGGCACTCCGCCGAGGCAAAGTGGGTGAAGACGCCTTCTACGCGCAGGTGGGCCGCTGCCTGCAACCGCCGCAGCAGGTGGGCCAGCGGTGCACCCGGTGCAACGCCCTGCCGCGCCATGCCGGTGTCGAGCTCCAGGTGCACGGCGAGGCTTTGTGGAGGCATGGAACGACGCTGGGCCTCCGCCTGGAGGAGCTCCAGGTGGTACGGCTCCCATACGACCGGCGTGAGATTGGACTGCAGGCAGGCGGCTTCGTCGCCAGGCCAAAGACCGCACATGACCAGCACGCGCGGCATGATGCTTTGCGGCAAAATGCCGAGGGCGCGGCGGACTTCCACACCTTCCACCGCGTCCGTGACGCCGAGCCAGGGTGCACCGGCCGCTGCGAGCACGGGCGCGCAACCCGCCGCACCATGGCCGTACGCATTTGCCTTGACCACGGCGAGCACGGGCGTTGCAGGGCCGATGGCTGCGCACACCCGGGCGTAGTTGCGCCGCAGTGCACCGGCTGAGACTTCGGCCCACACGGGACGGGGGGCCGCGGGGTTCATGCGTTCAGACAAGATGGGCTCCCTGTTTCAAAGGCTCGGCGGACACGGCGTCGGTCAGGGGTGGGCGGGGAAAGCCACCGCCAAAGCGCCACACCAGCAGGAGCACGGCGGCCCCCAGGACCAGGCTGAGCAGCGCGTCGACCAGCAATTCGCCCGCCGCGCCGGACCAGCGGCCGTGCAGGTTCGAACCATGGCCGTCGAGCGCAACGGCAACAGCGATGGCCACGTTGCATGCTGCAATGGAGATGGCGTACTGCGTTGCCGACAAAGGATTGTTGCGGCCCACGATCTGAAAGACAAGCGCGCTGGTTGCGGTGTAATTGATGCCGGCCATGAGGTTGTAGAACGACACGCCCACCACGAAGACCGGGACCGTGCGCCAGCCGCTGTGAAGCGCGGCGATCATGAGCAGCGACGCCGCAGCCGCGACCATGGCGGGTGCAATGAACAGCATCCGCCGGTCAAACCGGTTGCTGAGCGGACCGCCGAGCGCCGAGCCGAGGATGCAGGCCAGGGCAAGGCCGACGCCGCTTACCCAGGCAGTGAGACCGTCGCTTGCACCAAAGTCTCGACCGATGCCGCCAAACAGGTTCTGCATGGCAAACGTCGCCGAGGGGACCACGAAGACCAGCAATGCGAACAGGTAGCTACGCTGCCGGGCAGTGACAAGCAGGTCGCGGCCAAGCTGCCGGAGGCTTTCGGCAATGCGGCGCGGCGAGCGATCCTCTCGCGCCGCAACCAGCAACGGCGTGGCCGACAGCAGAATGGGCAGGGGGACGACCAGCGCCGCGGCATGCCGCGACAGGTGTTGCAACTCCCACACGGAGAGTGAGCCACAGAAGCCGGTCGCGCCCAGGTAGGCGATGTTGAGCCACGCCCCCGCGGCACTTTGCTGTGCCGGCGACATGAGGTTGGAGACGATGCCACCGATGGTGCTGGAGTAAAGCTGCGTGGCGAGGTACCCGCAGAACAGCGTCAGCATGAGCAGGTTTGCCCCCGTGCCGCGACCACCGTGTTGGGACGCCGCACCGACCAGAAGCACCGACATGCCAAGGCAGAACGCGCCCGCGACGGCCAGCAGCATGGCCCACATGCGGCGGGAGATGCCGCAATCCACCAGCGGGGTGAGCAGAAAGCTGAGGTAGCTTGGCGCAAGCACGACGAAGACGATTTCCGCCTCGCGCGCATTGCTGACACCCTGGGCGGTAAGAAGAGTCGCCAGTGCAACGGAGACGAAGCCGTTCATGGAGCCGGAGGCGGAGTAGACGATGCCCGCAAGCCATGGCGGAAAGGAAGGGCGTGGCGCATTGGCTCTGGACGGCAAAGACATGCTGCGCGGAACTCCCGGCTTCATTCTATGGCCGCATGGCTCGCAGAATGATGCCGGTACACGGCCGGCATCCTCCATGTAACCCGAGCGGCCGGGGGTTGTACCCGTTGTGCGGGCCAGGATACCAAGACGTCGGGGCCGGTAACGTTGATGAACGGAAACGGCGGCTGGTGATGAGGATGCGGATTGTGCGGCCTGCCAGAGGTGCAAGCATGGCGCGCCATGGATGTGCGGCGCCAGAGCGAGCAGTTAGAGGGCACGCCGCGCACGAAGACATGGGTGGACCGCGATGCGTTCAAGCAACGGAGAAGGTGTGGCCTTGTCGATGCGGTCAGGCTCGGATGTTGTCACCAACCAGCTTTGGGCGGCAACATGCAGAGGCGGGATTTCGGTGGCGCGAGGAGTTCCAACTTCGACAGACACGATCCATCGCAGATGGATGGAGGTATGCGCGCTATCGCTTTGCCGCCGTTGGCGGAGGTGCAGAGGCCTGCACAAGCGCCGCATGCACGACGGTATCCAATTGTGCGGGATCGTTGCTGCCGGCGCTTGTGCCACACACGACCTGGTAGCGGTTTTGCGTGACCACGACGATGGTCGGCGTGAGTGTGACATGCAACTGAACGCCGAGGTCGTAGTCCGCTTTGACCTTTGCGGCGAGAGCGCCGCCGGGATCGATGGTGGAGGGCACCACGATGTTGTGCTGCTTTGCCCAGTGTGCGTTGTACTGCTGCAAGTCATCCTTGCTGCTGATTTGCCGCTGCGACGCGAAGACGTCGGTGCGATAGCTGGAGGCGGTCTCGGGGTTGACCTTGTCCTGCAGGTAGCGCGCAAACACGGCGGCGTCGAACGTCCACACGTGCGCCGCCAGCGGGAAATCGCGGCGCACCAGGGGGACGTGCTCTTTTTCCGCCGCGGCCAGTTCGTAGGGATGAGCGTGTGCGCACGCGGGACAGCCCAAGTCCTCAAACACGAGGATGGAAACGGCACTGCCCGCTGCGGGCCTCAGAATCGAGGTGTCGATGAAGCTGTCCCGAGGACCCTGGCCGGCAAACTGGGCAACAGCACAGGAGGTGAACGCGAGCGCCGCCGCCATTGCCAGCGCGAGCGCGAGCCTGTTCATCGTGGTCCGTCGGTGCGATCTGGTTCCGTGCATCAGGGCTTTACCTCAGAGGTAGTTTAACGGCGTTCCGCGGAGGATGCACCCCGTGGGCGTGGGGAGTGTTGCAGAACGTGGAAGACCTCCCAGTTGCCGGGAGGTCTTTGTGCGTACGAGGTGTTGCGCGAGCAAAGGCTTACTCGCTCGTGACACCGCCGTGCGCCGCCTTTTCTTCCTTCTTCTTTTCATTGTTCGCGCGGGCACCCATGGCCTGCTTCATGTTGTCGTCCGCCATAGCAACGTCCTGCTTTTGCGCGACTGGATTGCCGCAGTCAATATCTGCTTTGCGGCGATACGTCAGATTCAGGTAGCTGAGTGCGTCGTCGTAATCGTTGCGCAACTGCACAGCCTGATTGAGGTGCGTGATGCCATCGCTCACAAGGGCGCCGTTGGCCGTTTTCACCTTGGCGCAGGCGTTTTTCGACATCTTGGGATTGCCGTCGCCGTTATCCTTGAGACCATCTTCACCCAGAATCTTGACGGCATTGTTGTAGGACTCCGTGAAGTCCGCAGCACCGATGCTGTAGTGCGCTTCAGCGTCTTTCGGATCGACCTGGATGACCTGCAGCTCGTACTGCTTGGACAGAGCCGGCTGCTTGATGTTGCGAAAGATGCTGGCGAGTTGCTGCAGGGAGTTCTTATCGTCCGGGTGCGCCGCCAGGTACTCCTTGAAGATAGCGATCGCGTTATTGGCGGTCTTCAGGTTGGCATCATCCGTTGCGTTCGGCACAACCAGATAGGAGTACGCGGTACCGAGATAGAGCTTGGCCTGGGGCAGCTTCGGGTCGAGACGAATGGCTTCCTGAAAGTGGCCGATTGCTTCTTCGTACTGGGCGTTTTTGAAGGAGGCAACGCCCTTGTTGATCTGATCGCGAGCTTTGAGCTGAGCGCAGCCAAGCAGCAGCCCCAGCGAAACAAAGAGAGCAGCGGCGGCGGGAACACGAGCGTTAAGGTTCATTGAGCGAAGGGTCTCCTTGAATGGCCGCATGCGATGAGATCGTTCCTGAGAGAAATTAGGACAATGTTGTACGAAAGCAGGTTTGCTCTCGTGGAAGTGATTGTATCCGCAGATTTGCGTTTGTGACCAGAGTCCAAGCAAACATCGACGGCAATCGATTCGAGAGCGAGAGCGAGCGAAAACAAGAGCGTTGGAGTAGCGAGGACCAACATACAGCAGCACGCCGTAATCTCAAAGGGTGCACGATCCGCATCCGTCAATTTGCCGTCAGATGCCGATGAACAGGGCAGGAAAAGCACTGCGAATTCTGCCTGCGATGACGCGGGTCATGGATGATTCGCAGTCAGGCTTTATCCGTGGAGGACATGCGGTGTTGGTGTGAGTGAGTGTGCACCTGATCGGCAGCAGAGGTGCGCGGTCCCGGCAGGGCGCGACTTCTGTTCTGTATGGGGACAAACCTTGCGGGCGGAGTCAGGCAGGAGAGAACCCTGCCTGAGGTCCAACGAAAGCGGCCGCCCCGG
>CAXUHM010000034.1:0-33963 GCA_964250935.1 uncultured Terriglobus sp. | reverse complement strand
GGCTGGCTCTACACCCCCGATGGCGCGCACGTTGTTGCCGACGTGAGCGGCGCGACCAAACCCGTACAGGGCGTCTTCGCGCACCGCATCACGGCAAAGGAAACGCTCGCGGTCGGCGACACCGTCAACACGGTGGTCGACGGCACCGAGCGGCGCTCGACGACACGCAATCACACCGGCACCCACCTTCTGCACGCCGCGCTGCGCGAGGTGCTGGGCACGCACGTCAAGCAGGCAGGCTCGCTGGTCAATCGCGCCCGTCTCCGCTTCGACTTCAGCCACTTCGCCTCGGTTGCACCGGAAGAGCTGCAGGAGGTGGAGGACATCGTTAACCGCGAGATCCTGTCGAACACCCGCGTGGAGACGTTTGTCGACGTGCCCATCGACGTCGCCATTCACGACTTCCATGCGACCGCGCTCTTTGGCGAAAAGTACGGCGACAAGGTGCGCGTCGTGAAAATCGGCGAATTTTCGACCGAGCTCTGCGGCGGCACCCACACCGCCGCTACCGGCGAAATCGGCCTGCTCAAGCTCACCGGTGAGTCCAGCGTCTCCTCCGGCATTCGCCGGGTTGAAGCGCTTACCGGAACCGGCTCGCTGCAGGAGTTTCGCCGCGACGCCTCTGTGGCGCGGGTAGTCTCCTCGCTCATCGGGGGCACGTCCGACTCCCCCGCGGCCGCGCTGCAAACCCGACTGTCGCAGCAGGAGGAAGAGGTCAAGAAACTTCGGCGCGAGTTGGACCAGGCGCGTATGAAAGCGGCGTCCGCCTCGACCGCCAATGCGGAGGATGCTGCCGTTGAGATCAAGGGCGTCAAGGTCCTTGCACAGCGCGTGCATGGTCTGGATAAGGCCCAGCTGCGCAACCTTGTCGACCAGCTGCGTACCAAGCTCGGCAGCGGTGTGGTCGTGCTTGGTGCACCGACGGAAGACGGCAAGGTCACGCTCATTGCCGGCGTGACAAAAGACCTGACGGGCCGCATCCAGGCGGGCAAACTTGTTGGCGCGCTTGCTGCAACGGTGGGCGGCAAGGGGGGTGGGCGGCCAGACCTGGCGGAGGCCGGCGGCAACGATCCCTCGCAGCTTGACGCAGCGCTTGCCAGCACACCGCAACTGGTCAGTGACCTGCTGGGCTGATCGCCGAAATCCATGACGATCGACCAGCTTCAATCCGCACTGATTCTCGATCTGGGCACCGTGACCGGCAAAACTGACGCGGACAAGGCCGCGGTTCTTGCCTTTTTGGCAAAGCAGGGCTTCAAGCCAGGCGACGTGGGCGTACGCGCGCCGGAGATTACCACTACCACCTCGGAAAGCCAGGGCGACGACAAGCGCCCGTCCTGCCGCTATTTTCCATCGCAAACCGTCCAGGTCATCATGACCAATGTGGACAGGCTCTCCGCCGCGACCGGCCACACGGGCTAGCTGCTGCAGTGGGCGTGGTTGTGTCCGCGGCGGGCCCGTCGTACCAGTTCACCGGCCTGAACGCGCTCAAGCCCGACATGATCACGGAAGCCACGCGCAATGCCCGCAGTTCTGCGGACCGGTTTGCCGCGGATTTCGGCGCAAAGGTCGGCGGCCTCCGGTCCGCCAACCAGGGTGTCTTCTCCATTACCGCGGCCGACGCCGCCAACCTGAATGCAGGCGACGACGACAGTGGCAGCGATGAGATTTCCACGATCCGAGAAAAGGTGTGCGTCGTTGCTACCGTGGAGTCCTACCCGCACTCGCCACCGCGCCGCGCTCCCACTGCGACGCGAACCGTCTTCTGCGCGTCCAATAGGAAGGACAGCAGGAGAAGATGTGATGGCAACAGAAACAGCAGTTCTGGCCGGTGGATGCTTTTGGGGCGTGCAGGAACTCCTGCGCGCGCAGCCCGGTGTTTTTTCTACCCGCGTCGGCTACACCGGCGGCGATGTTCCCAACGCGACCTATCGCAACCATGGAACGCATGCAGAAAGCGTGGAGATTGTGTTTGATCCCGCGCAGATCACGTATCGGCGTCTGCTGGAGTTCTTCTTCCAGATCCATGATCCAACCACGCCAAACCGCCAAGGCAACGACCGCGGCATGAGCTACCGATCGGCCATTTACTACACCACCGACGAGCAGAAAGCCATTGCGGAAGACACCATTGCCGACGTAAACGCCTCCGGCTTGTGGCCGGGCAAGGTTGTGACGGAAGTGGCGGCCGCCGGCCCGTTTTGGCAGGCAGAGCCGGAGCACCAGGACTACCTGCAGCGCCAGCCCTACGGCTATACCTGCCACTGGATTCGTCCGGAGTGGGTCTTGCCCAGGCGCGCCGTCGGTGTTCCAGCAGCGGTCTAGGCTTCCGCGGGGAGCCATGACTGCCGCTGGCTCCCCTGCATGCAGGCCTGCTGTTACAGTGTTGGGCATGCTCGACGTCCACCCACCGCACAAGGCCATAGGCAACGCTGCAGAATTCTTTTTGCACCTGTTCACCATTACGGTAGGCCTGCTGATTGCCGTGGGAATCGAAAGTCTGGTGGAGCGTCACCAACACCGCGAGTTGGCCGAAAGCGCACGCCGCACCATGACAGAGGAGATCCGAAGCAACGTGGGCAATGTCAGCAGTGCCCTGCGCGAGATCGCGGATCAGCGTAAGCGCATGGATGCCAACGTCGCCTCAGTCCTGAAGGTACAGCTTGCGCCGGCCGGTACAACGACGGATGACTTGAAGCTGGACGTCAGCTATGGATCGACCGGCGTCGACGAAACTGCCTGGAAAGCGGCGCAGGCAACGGCCGCCATCAGCTACATGCCCTATGCTGAAGCGCAGCGCTTCAGCGGTGTTTACGCCTCGGCCGAAACCTTTACCGAAGCGGAGAATAAGCTCGCGGACGACGAAGCGCATTTCTTTGGACTCATTCGCAGGTATCACCTGGGCAAGGGCAAGGTGGATAAGGAAACTGCGGATGCGCTTGCCGAGCAGTTGGGACTGATGCAGGGACACCTGTTCAATATCCTGATCGCGGCCAAAGTCCTACAGGAGCAGCAGAACGCGCTGCTGGAACATCGTGAGCCCCTTCACCACATGTCGGAGAGCATGGCCGAGTAGGCGTCAAGGTATCGCTGCAGAGACCCCGTAGGAAAGAATTACCCACGTTAGCTGTGCAGCGGTGACCGTCTACACCTGTGGTTGCCAGTGATCCGCGGTCCGGTCCGAGGTAGACCGCCAGTTTGGCATTCCTGTGATGACGAGCCCTACCGTTCCCGCATTGGCTTCCTCTATTCGCGTGGTGTTTAAAGTCTCCAACGCCACCAGCTTCCCGGCAATCGTTCCATGATCAAGGCAACCTAGGCCGGCTCGTCCCCAGCGCTGCTGCGCCGTCGCGCGACATTCAGTGGGCTTTGACGTACAACTTCTAAGGGGCGAAAGGTCGTAGGAAGCATGGTTACAGGAGTCAAGTTCGCTGCCCTGGCCGTCCTGCTTGCCGGTGCTGTCTGCTTCGGTCAAGGCGTGCAACCGCCGTCCCTTCCAGTCTCTCCGGAAAAGCCGGTGGCCATTGGCGTTGATCTTGCGAACACGGTCGGTGCGTACACCCCGATCTACTCCTGGTTCGGTTACGACGAGGGCAACTACACCACCATGCACGACGGCCGGCGGCTGCTGCGCGAGTTGCACGACCTTACGCCTGTGCCGGTTTACATCCGCGCCCATCACCTGCTGACCAGCGGAAAGGGCGAGGCTGACGTGGAGCTCAAGTGGAGTTCCACCGATGTGTACCACGAAGATAAGGACGGCAAGCCGGTGTACGACTTCAAGATCCTGGATACGATCTTTGACGAGTACAAGGCCGCGGGTGTGCGGCCCATGGTGGAGCTGGGTTTCATGCCCAAGGACCTGGCGGCGACGCTGCCGGACAAGCCGGATCTCCCCTACCAGGTGCACTACCCGCAGAGTACCGTTTCGGGCGCGTCCAACAATCCGCCAAAGGATTACGCGAAGTGGGGCGAACTGGTACGCGTCGTGACGGCACACCTGGTGGAGCGGTATGGCAGCGAAACTGTGCTGCAGTGGCCCTTTGAAGTCTGGAACGAGCCGGACATCGACTACTGGCACACAACCGCGCAGGACTACTGGAAGCTGTATGACTTTGCCGTGGCGGGTGTGCGTGCTGCGCTTCCGGGCGCAAAGGTTGGCGGTCCGGCAAACACCGGCGCCGGCAATGCCCATGCCTACCAGTTCATGCAGCAGTTTCTGGAGCACGTGAATTCTGGCAAGAGTGCAGCAGATGGAAGAACCGTGCCCATGGACTTCATCTCCTTCCATGTGAAAGGTTCGCCGAAAATCGTGGAGGGAAAGGTCACGATGAGTGTGGCCCATGAGTTGACGGACGCGGACAAGGGCTTCGAGATCATTCAAAAGTTCCCAAAGTTCAGGCATCTGCCCATCATCCTGAGTGAGGCAGACCCGGAAGGCTGCGCCGCGTGCTCCAGCAAGGTCAACCCGGCAAACAACTACCGCAATGGCACGCTCTACCCGGCATACACCGCGGCTGCATACAAGGCACTGTTCGAGTTACAGGACAGGCACGGGGTCAACCTGATCTCGATGCTGAGCTGGTCCTTTGAATTTGAGGGCAAAGACTACTTTGAGGGGTTCCGGTCAATTTCCACAAACGGCGTGGACAAGCCAATCCTGAACTTCTTCCGCATGGCAGCCCTGATGAATGGCAGCCGTGTGCAAACGACGAGCGATGGCAAGGTCCCACTGAAGGCTCTGGCGTCCACCGGTGTCCGCGACCGGCCAGACGTGGATGCGCTGGCCACCCGCGGCGACAGGCAGGCCGCGGTCATGGTGTGGAACTACCACGATGTCGATGGCGCGGGCCCGGCTGTACCCACCACGCTGACTGTGCATGGTTTGCCGGGCGGGGTTCGGCGAGTGCTTGTGACCCACTTCCGCATCGATGACGTACACAGCAACGCCTATACCGTATGGAAGGCCATGGGCTCGCCGCAGCACCCCACCACCGAGCAATATGCGCAATTGCAGGCCCAGGCCGGACTGCAGCTGCTCAACTCACCGCAGTGGCTCGACGTGGACGCCGGCGCAGTGCGGGTGGCCACGAGCATGCCGCGCCAGTCCATCTCGCTGCTGCAACTGGACTGGTAGCCGGGGCAGGAACAGGCGCGGTGCAGACAGCGGCACGCGCCTGTGGACGAAGGGACTGCTGCTTCAGAATGCCGCGGTTCAGCGCTGGTGCCTGGTGGGCATGGTCGTGGTCGCGACCCTCTACTCCCGTCGTAGTGTGATCGCAGGTTCTAGTAAGCTTGCCCTTCGGCCGGGGATGGCGACCGCGATCACAGACGATCCTGCAAGAAGCAGGGTAGAGGTCACCAGGACTGGCACAGACATCGCACCGGTGTGGAAGAACTGAGCCCGGAGCAGGACACCCACAAGAATCGCCGCAAAACCCCCAGCGAAGATGCCCGCGCCGATCCAGCGTAGTTCCTGCAGCAGGAGGAGTTGCACAATCGCCCCGCGTGTTGATCCAAGCGCAAGCCGAATGCCCATCTCCCGCTCCCGTAGAGAGACCTCGTAGGCGAGCAGACCGTAGGTTCCAAAGATTGCAAGCGTCAGGGCAACTGCTCCAAAGATGAGGGTCACCTGCATCGCAAAGCGGCGCAACGCTACCTGATGTTCCATGAGTTCAGGCATGCTCTGAACATAGTTCACGGTAAGTTGGGTCCTGCGTTGCAACAAGTGGCGTGTCTCTTCTTCCAATCGATCCGGATCCCCCACGGTACGGACCATCAGTGTGATGTGGCTATCTGGACCGTCGGCTTCGGGTAAGTAGAGATTGGGAATAGGAGCACGCTCAAGAGAGTAGCTGTGCACGTCGCCGACTTCACCGACCACCGTCGCCCAGCTCTGCAGCTGACCAGAAAAAACACGATGACCGATCGGGTTTTCTCCTGGCCACTCCTGATGCGCCAGAGCGTGGTTGACGATCACCACATGGGCACGGCCATCGTCGGCGGTGGTAAAGTCCCGACCACGATACAGCAGCTGACTCAACGTACGGAAGTACCCTGGCGTAATTTGGAAGACGTCCGGAGCCTGCAAGTTCGCCTGTTTGCACATTTCCGGGTGAATGTCGCTACAGAAGTCGTAGCGGTTCACACGCCCGCCAAGGGGTTTGTCGTTGGCCGCGGCGACTGTGGCCACGCCCGGGACGCCTCTCAGATCGGACATCGCCTGGTTCAGGACAGCCAGGATCTCGCTTGGAGCTCTCCTGGGTCCGCCAGTAGGGCTCTGCAGATTGGTGCTCGCGAATAGCAAGTGGTTGGGGTCAAAGCCGAGAGGTTGGTGCAACAGGAGAAAGACGGAGGAAACCATCCAGCCGGCGCTCGCAACCAGAACCAACGCAAGGGCTAGCTGGAAAGCCACCAGGATGCGTCCGCTTCTGCGCAGCGGAGCGGAACCGGAAGCGCGCACGGACCCATTGCTGAGATCGGTCGCCACAGAGGGGCGAAGGCTCCTGATTGCAGGAAGCATGGTGAGCAGGATCGCAATCAGTAAGGCGGTTGCAGCCGCAAACATGGCAGCAGGAACGTTCAGACTCGCCTGACCCAGCCGCGGAAGATGTACGACCTTCATGCCGTGAAGCGCGCGCAGCAGGAGCTGGGCAAGCAGGATGCCGAGTGCGGCGCCGGCGGTGGCAAGAACGCAGTTCTCCGCCAGCATTTGCCAGAGCAGATTACCTGGCGACGCACCCAGAGCGGCCCGAATAGCGAACTCTGCGCGGCGGCGCGTGTTGCGGGCAAGCAGAAGATTGGTGAGGTTTGCGCAAGAAATCAGGAGCAAGGTGCCGCAGGCGGCGAGTGTTGCGTAGAGCGCCGAGCTTGTCCCGAGTCCAATCTCGTGCGTCGCAAACGGCATCAGCGTGGGGACATACGATTTCGGATAGTCGTTCGGGTAATCGTGAGTGATTTGCTGCTGAGCAAGGGTGAGCTCCGCAGCACCCTGGGACAGGGACATGCCCTTCCGCAGCCTTCCCACGCCCTGGAAAGAAGAATTGCCTCGGCTGACGATGGACTTTGATTCAGCGCAACTGATCGGCGTCAGGACGATGGAGCCATCCAGATTGCCGCCACTCTCCATCGGCACAAGTACGCCGACCACCGCGTAGGTTAGATGGTCAAGCTGCACCGTCCGGTTTGTCAGCGAAGTTCCGCCACCCATCCGACGCCAATACGCATCGGTCACAATGACCTGGTTCAGGCAGTCAGCTTCGTTGCCAGTTTGCGTGAAGTCGTGACCCAGGGCGAAGCCGGCGCCCAGGGTGCCCAGGAAGTTCTTGGACACCACAGTGACGTCAGCGTGGCCGACACCTGCAGACGACTCAATGCGCGGGGACCATCCACCGTACGCCGCCAGGGACTCAAACGCATGGGTTCGACGCTGCCAGTCCTGCAGGGTAGGGAAGGAAAAGTTCTCCCACGGTTTGGCTGAGAGCGCCACAAGCTGGTCTGGCTGCCGAAACGGCAGCGGCTGCAACACAACTGCGTACAGCACGCTGTACATCGCTGTCGTCATGCCGATACCGACGCCCAGAATAAGGATGGCGGTGAAGGCGAAACTTCTGGATCGGTACAGTTGTCTGATTGCGGCTTTCCAGGCAAGTATCATCGCGTGTCTCCGGCTTACTCCAGCAATCAATGACAGGCAATTGAGCGGCCACAAGAACGCTGTGCACGCCACCCCTTTTTGAGAGCGTCGTTCCGTGTACGGTGTGCGTTTCCGAACACCTCTGTCCATTGCTGAAAGTCTTGAGCAGCCTCCTCCGCAATGCCTGAGCCGGGGCGCACCAGAGATCGTGGACTTCATCGACTGGGGATGGGAGGCATTTGAACGGGAGCTTGCGAGCGCCCGCGAACGGTCCCGACAGGCATCAGCTTGCCAAAAGGCAGGCGTTACTTGTAGGCCAGGAACCAGCGGGGTGGCCGATGGTGTTCGCGGTGCGATTCTCGTTTCTTTCCTGCCACCTCCGAGTCCCAGAACAAGCTGCCATCAAGACTTCGAGGACTCGCCCCATGAAATCTGCGCTGTGTTCCCTGCTCATTCTGTGGTTTGGCACCGCTGTGGCCGATCCGGTGAAGGTTCGTCACGCCGCTGGTACCCTGCACGGTTTTCTCGCGATGGAAACGCTTGAAGGAAAGCCGCTGGCCACCGGCGACCTTGTACAAACGGTGAGCGGCGGTCGCGTCATGTCCCGGCTCACCTTCCATTTTCGCGATGGCTCGGTCGACGAGGAGACCACTGTGTTCACCCAGAATCGCGTTCTGCACATGGTGAGTGACCACCACATCCAGAAGGGCCCGTTCTTCCCGCACCAGCTCGACTTTACCGTGAACGCCACCGGCCAGGTGTCTTCCCTGAGTACGGACAAAGACGGCAAAGAGAAGCGCGAAGACGGCCACATGGACCTGCCGCCTGACCTGGGCAACGGCCTGCCGCTGACCATCGTGCTGAACCTGACACAGGACGACGTCGAAACCAAGGTGCCGCTGCTGCTGGTGGACGGTAAACCGACCATGGTGCAGCTGGTTATTCATCCGGACGGCAAAGAGACCTTTACGGCGGCTGGCGCGAAGCATCAAGCAGAGCGTTACGCCGCGAAAATCGACATCAGCGGCATCAAAGGCTTGATCGCACCCATCCTTGGCAAGGAGCCGAAGGACTACCACCTCTGGATTGCCGACGGCCCGGCCCCGGTCTTTCTGCGATCAGAAGGCCAGCTCTATGCGGAGGGGCCGGTCGTCCGCATTCAGCAGGTCAGTGCCAATTTCCCCGCGGCGTCCGAGTCCAGCGGGGCGAAGCCCTGAGTTGCTGCAGGGAGATCGCCTGATCGTAACGGGCACAGCGGCGGCCGACGTTGGCCAAACCCGAACCACTTGGCTATCCGTCGATGCGGTCCGCTGTCGCAGTCCGTTGCTGCAGACCGTTGCCGCAGACCGTCGTTACTTTCCCATCGCTTCGGTCTTCAGCACCATCGAATCCGGTATGAGCGACATGCACCTGCAGGCATCTTCGGGATCGCCACTGAACTGGGTACGAACAGGCACGGAAAAGCCAGAAACCGTCGTCCTTATCCATGCTGTTGGCTACGACCTCACCTATTGGGATCGGCAGATCGAAGCTCTGCAGGACGACTATAACGTGGTCGCCTTCGACCTGCCCGGTCATGGGCGCTCCACCAGTCTGCAGCAGGGTTGGACTTTCGACGATGCCGCCGCACTGGTTGCAACGCTGATAGAGGAGACCAGCGCAACGCCTGTTCACCTTGTGGGAATCTCTTTTGGCGGGATGGTCGCACAGGTCACCACACTCGCACGGCCCGACCTCATTCGCAGTCTTACCCTGATCGGCACGGCATCGCATTTTCCCGATGCTGTGCGGGACGGAATGAGAGCCCGTGCCGCAGCGGTGCGCGCGGATGGCATGGGGACCGTGCTGCAGTCCAGCCTGGAACGCTGGTTCACGCAGACGTTCAGAAAAGATCGTCCCGACATCATTGACCGCATCACGAAGACATTGCTCGGCGACGATCCGGCGACGCATGCTGCGATCTGGGATCTGATCTCGCATCTTGATACCCGTAGCAGGATCGGTGAGATTGCCTGTCCGACCCTGATCCTTGTTGGCGAGCACGATCCAAGCACACCACCAGGCATGGCCTATGAGCTTCTGAACGCCATCAGGCATGCGAAGATCAGGGTTGTCCCGAATGCCTCTCACATCGTGACGGTTGAAGCGCCTGCCGCGGTTAACGACGCCGTGCGAGAGTTTCTGAAGCGGCTTTAGCAGACGTGTTCACGTCGGCTGCCATAGGAACGGGAATCCTTGAAAAACGCTGACAAACAGCTGAGGACGGGGACCGCTGCTGTCGATGGCGTTCAGGTCTTGAGCGGAAGGAAGACGGTGCAGACCGTTCCCGAATGCCCCGGTGCCTGGCAACTGCGGATGAGGATCCTGCCATGATGCCGGTCAAGGATCTCCTTGCTGATCCACAAGCCCAGGCCGGTTCCGCCGATCCCTTTTGTGGTGTAAAAGGCTTCGAAGATCCGTTTGCGTGTCTGCTCGGACATGCCACTTCCCGTGTCTGCCACGGTCAACGCCAGGCCGCGCTGCCCAGTCTCTTCGTCCGTCGTGTCCCGGCTGCGAAGAAACAGGCGGCCGCCCCTGGGCATGGCGTCGATGGCGTTGCTGATCAGGTTGCTGAGCACCTGCCGGATCTCGCTTTCAAAACACTCCACCAGGTGCACGGCTCGCTTTCGTTTCTCGATGGCAATGCCTGAGTTGACGAAGCGGCCCTGGTAGAGGTTCAGCGCCTCTCGAAAGAGGTCCGTGCAACTCACCTCTGTCGGCTTCGTGGTCTGCTTGTGGAAGCTCAGCGTCCTGCTTGTAATGGCGCTGACACGGCGCAACTCGCGTTCCGCCAGCTCCACGAATTGGCGACTCTCCGCAAAATCGTTGCTGGCCTTAGCAAGGTAGAGCAGGTTCGTGACGGACGCCAGCGGATTGTTGATCTCGTGCGCAACGGACGATGCGAGACGTCCGACCGCCGCCAGCTTTTCATGCTGCATCAGGGCTGCGGCTGCGCGGTTCCGTTCCGTGACATCACGCGAGAACACGATGATGCCATCCATACTTGGAAAAACATCGACCTCCAGGATCATTTCCAGCGGGCCCGGGTAATGCTGCTCATAGTGTCCCGGCAATGCCTCGTCCATGGCCTGATAGGCGAATTTCACAAAGGGCGATCCGTCGTACACGGCTTCCGGGAACGCCTCCCATGCATTTTTGCCAATCAGGTCTTTGCCGTAGAGCTGCTCTGCTTTGGGGTTGGCGTAGATGAAGACCCAATCACGGTTCACCATGGTGACTGCATCCTGCGTCGCGCGTAAGACCTGAGCCAGGCGGGCCTCACTGTCCTGCAAAGCTGCGCGCGCCTGGATCGTTGCGGTGTCCTCGCGCCCCGGATTGGCAACACCCATGATCCGGTCCCCGTCGTAGATGGGGTAAAGCCCATAGGTAAACCAGCAGTCCTGAAGCTTGCCGTTGACGTAGATGGGAATGCGAGCTTCCGCGTGAACCGCCCTGGTCCCGCCAAAAGCGCTTTCGATCTCGGGGCCGACCTGATGCCAGGCTTCGCCCCAGACCTCTCGGGCAGGCGAGCCGAGCGCCCAGGCATGCTTGTCGTACAGGAAGCTGCAGTACACATCGTTGTACAGCATGATCTTTTCCGGCCCCCAATAAAGCGAGAAGGAAAGGGGTAGTTGAGCATGATGTTTACGACGGCAACCAGCGTCTCCGACCAGCGATCGATCGGGCCGAGCGGGGTGGCTGCCCAATTCTTCTCGCGGACAAGCTGCGCCATGGTTCCTTCCGCGTGGATGCGACAAGGAACGCCTCGCTGCAAAGCCTCAGCTCCTGCTGACCGGGTTGGCTCCGCGGTTTGCATGCAACCAGCATAGACCCAGCTTCCGGAGAGCGGCCTTCTGGAACAGGGAGGTCGCCGGGAAGCTGAGCCGGTCGGTGCTGGCGATTGGCAACTCCGCCTTGTGTAAATGGCTACGCGGAAGCAGGACGATCAGTCGTCGTAGAGGTGGAGATTACCGATTGATTAAGCTCTGCATCTGTGCGGGATAGCGTGCCCCCTGAACCTCGATCTTCGAGAGCACGTCCTGGATGTCGGCAAGGTCCTTCGTCGTCAGGTCGGTGGCTGCGCCCCCAAGGTTTTCTTCCAGGCGGTGCAGCTTGGTCGTCCCTGGAATTGGAACAATCCACGGTTTCTGCGCCAGCAGCCACGCCAGGGCGACCTGGGCTTTCGTCACGCCTTTCTGATCCGCAATGCTGCCCACAGCATCGACCAACGCCTGATTTGCATCGCGTGCTGCCTCGCTGAATCGTGGGACGGTATTGCGAAAGTCGGTCTTGTCGAACTCGGTCGTGGAAGAAATGGCACCGGTAAGAAAGCCTTTGCCCAAAGGACTGAAAGGAACAAAGCCGATGCCAAGCTCCTCCAGGGTGGGCAGGATCTCGTGTTCCGGTTCACGCCACCACAGCGAATACTCGCTTTGTAAGGCGGTAACGGGCTGAACGGCATGCGCCCTCCGGATGCTGTCGGCACCCGCCTCCGACATCCCGAAGTGCTTGACCTTGCCTTCCTGGATCAGCTGCTTGACCGTCCCGGCGACATCCTCGATGGGAACGTTTGGATCGACGCGATGCTGGTAGAACAGGTCGATCGCTTCACTGCGCAGCAGCCGAAGGGAGTCTTCGGCTACCCGCCGGATGCGTTCCGGCCGGCTGTCGAGACGCTGGGAAGGCACACCGTTCTTGAAGCCGAACTTGGTCGCGAGCACGACCTTGTCGCGCACAGGTTCAAGAGCCTCGCCGACGACCTCTTCGTTCAGCTTGGGCCCGTACGCCTCGGCGGTATCAAAGAAGGTCACGCCACCGTCGTAGGCAGCGCGAATGATCTTGATCGCCGCCTGCTTTTCAGTTGCAGGACCGTAGCCGAAGCTCAATCCCATGCAGCCGAATCCGAGTGCCGAAACCTCTAAACCGCTGCCCAGGGTTCTCGTTTTCATGTTGCCTCCCACGTTGATGGATGCTCTCCAGGCCGGTCGGGCTTCGTGGGTACCAGAAATCGGAATGACCCAGGGCTTGTGGGCGGGTAGCCATGGGAGCACGACATGCACCGGGTTGCCGCAGCTGCCTTTTGCGATCTTCGTCAGAGAGCGGCGACGGCCTGGCTCGCCTTAGGTGCTTCAGGGTAAGCGCGGCAGCATACCGCGCCTTCGGTTATGTCGACCAGACAGACTCGAGGGTGCAGCCACGGCTCCCGCCAGCCATGGCCGCAACTCCCTTAGAACAACAGCCGAAGCGCCAGTTGTGCCTGCAGCGGGTCACCGACGCCCACGCGCAGAAACCCGCTAAAGTCGAACAGTGCCGGCGAACTCAACGGATTCAGGTTGTTGGTGTTGTTGAACAGGTTGAAGACCTCTGCCCGCGGCTCCAGCGAGAAGCGGTCCGAAAGGTGGATCGGCCGTGCCAGCCCAATGTCCGTCGTAAAGAAGGCGTTGTCCTTGCGCAGGTGGTTACGCCCGCAGTCGACGCCGTTGACAAAGCGCGTTGCGGAGTTGTTGATGCTGCACGGTGCGCCACTCGGCCCGCTGCTGGGATTTGGGTTGTCGGTTTCCGGTTCCGCGGTGTGCGCCTGGATGCGGAGGTTGCCCTTGAAGCCGAATGGCAGATCGCCCAGTCCAAACGCGTTGAACTTGTGCCGTTGGTCTCGGTCGGAGTAGGAGTACTCCCCGCCCAGGTTGTACAGGTTCGCGTAGCGGAAGGTGAACGGGTCGCGCTCATTGGAATCGTCATCGCGGTCGACGGACAACGTATATTGCGCCTCGAACTGGAAGTGTCTCGCGAACCGCCTCCGCACGCCAAATGTCACGCCACGGTACAGGCTCTTTGCATTCGAAATGGTGTCTGTAATGTCGCCCAGGTTCAGGAACGGCTTGGGGCATGGTGCGGTCTGCTGCGGGCACGTCACGGTTCCCGTGTAGCTCGCCGTGTCCCCATTCACCGGCAGCACTGCCGTCGGACCCACGTTCGGGTTGGTGAACCGCGTCAGGTACACGCCCTTGTTGATCGTGAAATCGGCAAACAACACGTAGTTTGGAGAGACCTGCTGGCTGTATCCCAGGTTGTACGCGACGATGCGTGGGTTGTGGTAGTTCTTGTCGAACACCGTGACCCCCGGTTGAAAGGGAAACCCTGTCGCGATCGGTGTCGGCGTCAGAACGCCCGCATAGGTCGGATTTCCCAGGCCGCTAAACTCGGTGATCGTCTGCTGCTGTGCACCATTGGTGGTGATCGCACCCACCTGCGTCAACCCATTCTGCCGCGCATTGAAGATGCCGGCGCTGCCGCGCACCACGGAGTGCCCGTCCCCCCTTAGGTCGTAGACGAAGCCGAATCTCGGCTGAAACTGCTTGTACTGGTTCGGCAGGTAACCGGTGGATGGAAATCGCGGATCGGTCAGGTTGCTGCCGTACGCTGTCTGCGACGGTGCGATGACCGGCTGCGGAAACACCTGCGCTTCCCATCGAAGACCGTAGTTGAGCGTCAGCCGCTGCGTCGCTTGCCAGGTGTCCTGCGCGTACACAGCAGGCTCCTTGTTGCTGATGTCGGAGTAGCCGGCCTGCTGCACCGTGACCCCCGGTCGCACACCCACGTCCTGCAGGTACAGCAGCAGCGGACTGCCGCCGGTGCACGTTGTGGAATACGTTCCATCCGCACAGGTCTGCACGTTCGGCCCATAGGCCGCGCCCTGGCTCATCGGTGTCGCATAGTGCAAAAAGCCAACGGTGCTGCCGAAAATGTACCGGCCCAGTGCAAATCCGTCGAACACCTGCACGTTGTGGCTGTACAGGAACTCCGCGCCTGTCTTGATGGAGTGCTTGCCCACCACGAGCGTGAAGTTGTCTTTGAAATCCAGGTGGTAAAACGTCTCGCTCGATCCTGGTCCGAGAAAGAATGGCTGGCCGAAGCGGAACGATGGCGAAAACCCGATGCCCGTATCCGGGACCGCCGTTGAACTGATCGGGGAACGTGGCCGTGTCTCGTACCCATAGGTCACGTGGGCCTCGTTCAGCTTGTGGTCAGAGATGGTGGAGATCAGGTTAAAGTTCAGCGTCGACACGTGGGCCGGACCTTCGACGCCGTTGGCCGATGTGCCGTACGTTGCCACATCGAACGTCTGGTTCGGGTTGTTGGAGTAGTCGAAGTTGTACGACGCGTACAGCAGTTCGCGCGGTGTGATGTTGTAGTCCACACGGCCGAAGAAGGCGCCGTTGTGCACCACGTGGTCGACCGGCTGGCCCTCGTCCTCCTTGTAATTTGACTTGTAGAAGTTGAGCAGCACCTGCCGCTGGCAGTCGCCGTTGGCACCGATTTGCGCGTCGGTGATGTTGCTGCCAAAGACGGGGTTTGCCACACCGCATGCCGCGCTGCCCAGCACCTGGGCGTTATAGGTACTCAGGTTCGGCCGCAGCAGGTTCTCGTCGATGCCCTCTGCCGCACCAAAGTAAAACAGCTTGTCCTTCACGATCGCGCCGCCCACGCTGCCGCCAAACTGCTCGCGGTGAAAGTTGGTCAATGGCTGTCCGTCAGATGTGTTTGCCGCCAGCGCCTGCAGCCGCTGGTAGTAAAACAGGCTGCCATGCGTCGCGTTCGTGCCGGACTTCGTGATCACATTGACGACGCCGCTGCCCGTGCGCCCGAACTCCGCATTGGCACCGCTGGCCACAACCTGAAACTCCTTGACCGCTTCCAGCGTAATGTCCACGGCTGCGCGCTGGCCTCCGCTCTGTTCGCCGAAAAAGCCGTTGTTGTAATCCCCGCCGTCCAGCGAAATGTTGTTGAAAATGCCGCGCTGCCCGTTGATGTTGATTTCATCGCCGTCCGGCCCCTGTGAAATGCTGACTCCCGGCGTCAGCGTCAGCAGGTCCTCAAACTTTCGGCCCAGCACCGGTGTTGTTGCCACCGTCAGCTCGCCCAGCGTCGTTGCAGACGAGGCCGACGTCACGTCGATCAGCGGCGCCGACGACACAAACACCTCTTCGCTCGTTCCCGCAAGCGGCATGCTCAGCTTCAGCGACGTCGTCAGGCCGACCGTCAACGCGAGGTTCTGCTGCACCACGGTGGTAAATCCATCCTTCGTCACCTTCACCACGTAACGGCCCGGCTTGAGCGACGGAAACTCAAAGTGTCCGTTTCCGTTGGTCGTTGCACGCGTCACGGTCTGGGTCTCGACCTCATCGGCCTCTACCGCGGCGCCGGGAAGCTGGGCACCCGCACTGTCCGTGATGTCTCCCTGGATTTTGCCGTTCTGCGATTGGACCTGCGCAGAGGCGATGGGCCCGGCAACGGTGCAGGCAGCCAGGCCAAGGATCGCTGCTTTACAGAAACGTGTCATCCGGTACTTCCTCCTGAGGCACACATCAGATCTGCTATGGCGAAACTGAAAAAGAAGCAGTCAGCCGGATCGACGGTGCGTTCCAGAGGCTTCCCGTGAGAGCTGTGTGTAGCGTGTGTGCAACAAACCTATCACGGCGATCGCGGTCGCAGGACCGTTTCCTGCAGGCACCCGGATGGCGCGCCGCGGGAAGCGTGAAATGTTACGGTGCGGACGTTACTATCGCAGCATGACCCTGAATCCGGAACAGGTCATCTCCAACCTCAAGGAACTGCGCTCCATCTCGGCCGACGAACACGGCGCACAGCGGCTTGCCTGGACCGCAACGTGGCAGGCTGCGCGCGACTGGTTTGCCGGCAAAGTGGAAAGCCTGCCGGTAACGCGCGAACGAGACGCGGCCGGCAACGTGTGGGTGACGCTGCAAGGACAAAGCGAGCGCACGCTGCTGCTGGGCGGCCATCTTGACTCCGTGCCGAACGGGGGCTGGCTGGATGGCTGCCTTGGCGTGCTGGCCGCGCTGGAGGTTCTGCGCGCCGTGAGCGAAGAGTTTGCCGGCGAGCCACCGGTGACGCTGCGGCTCGTGGACTGGGCCGATGAGGAAGGCGCGCGCTTTGGTCGCAGCCTCTTTGGCTCCTCTGCCTTTGCGGGCAGTCACACGCTTGCGGCCGATCGCGGCCGCACCGATAAGGACGGTATAACGCTCGAGCAGGCGCTTGTGGGGTGCGGCATCGAGGTCGACGCTGTGCCCAACTGCACGGCCCAACAGGAAAACGCGGCCGCATACCTAGAGCTCCACATCGAGCAGGGGCCGGTGCTGGAGCGCATGCATCTGCCGCTTGGCGTGGTGCTGGGTACCAAAGGCGTGGAGCGCCATGCGGTCACGTTTTTCGGTCAGGAGGCGCACTCCGGATCGACGCCGATGGCCATGCGGCACGACGCCCTCGCGGCCGCGGCAAAGCTCGCGCTGGAGATTCGTCCCATTGCGATGCGCCACCCGGACGCTGTCGCAACCATGGGTTCGCTCAAGACCTTTCCCGGCATTGTGACGGCCGTCGTCGGCCGTTGCGAAACCACGCTGGACATGCGCGACCTGGACGCGGGCGTGTTGGCGGGCATGCTGCAGCAGGCACAGGCGGCAAGCAGCCGTTTTGCCACTGAAGAGCGTTGCACCGCCGAGTGGACGCGCATCTGGAACATCGAGCCAATCCCCTTCCACCCGCACCTGATCGGCCTGGCGCAGGAAGCGGTGCATGAGGTTGCTGGAACGTGCCACTCGCTGCCGTCGGGACCGCTGCATGACGCGGCGGAGGTGGCACGCGCCGGCATTCCCACGGCCATGCTCTTTGTGCAATCACTGAACGGCCTAAGCCATAACAAGCTGGAAGACACGGAAGAGGAACACCTGCGCATGGCCGTGGAGGCGCTATACCGGCTTGCGCGCAAGACGATGGACTGGATCGCATCCGAGAGTGTTGCATCCGCGAGTATCGCCTCCCAAGGTGTCGCATCCGCGAGGACCCCGTCCCAAAGTGCCGCACTCCAAAGAACCGAAGCTCCCTGACTTCTTGCGCCGCCGGGCAAAGGGTGCAATCATCGTTCTTCCCGCTAGTCCTATCCCTCTTGCAAGAGGAGGAGCTTGTTGAACAGGCGCAGCCGCAGTGTTTCCGGTGAATGGCGATGAACAATGCCGCCGAGGCGCCCAAGCGCGACGCACGTTTTGCGGACGACCGCCCGTCCCTTACGCGGCAGGCGGCGCTGGCCGAGGCGGACCGTTGCCTGTACTGCTTCGACGCGCCCTGCATGCAGGCCTGTCCCACGCACATCGACGTGCCAACGTTCATCCGCAAGATCGCCCACAGCAATCGCATCGGGTCTGCGCGAACCATCCTGAACGCGAACATCCTGGGTGCAAGCTGCGCGCGCGCCTGCCCGGTGGAGGTGCTCTGCGAGGGTGCGTGCGTGCTGCATCGGTACAACCGGCAGCCCATCCAGATCGGCATGTTGCAGCGCTACGCGATGGAAGGCCTGCACGACGCAAAGCTGCCGCTGCCCTTTATCCCCGCGCCATACACGGGAAAACGCGTCGCGCTGATCGGTGCGGGTCCGGCATCGCTTGCCTGCGCCGCGGAGCTTCGACGTCGCGGCATTGCGGCCACCCTGTTCGATGCAAGGTCCCTGCCAGGCGGTCTGAATACGTACGGCATCGCGGAATACAAGCTGCCCTTCGGCGTCGCGCTGCACGAGGTGGAGCTCATTGCCGCACTCGGCGTGGAGATCCTTGGCAACATCGTCGTGGATGCGGTCCGCCTTCAACAAATTGAGCAGGAGTTCGACGCAGTGTTTCTTGGCATCGGTCTCGGAGAGATTCACCGCCTCGGCATCCCCGGGGAACAGAAGGCCGGCGTCACCGATGCGCTGGAACTGATCGCCGGCTACAAGAGCGGCCGCATCACGCAGGCGCCGCGCCGTGTGGTGGTCGTCGGCGCGGGCAACACCGCAACGGATGCGGCGATTGCCGCGGTGCGACTCGGTGCAGAAAGCGTGACGATGGTCTACCGCCGCGGCCCGGACAGCATTTCGGCATTCCCGTCCGAGTACAGGCATGCACTTCTTGAGGGGGTGCACTTCGAGTGGTTTGCGCAGCCGCTGGAAATTCTGGGCACGGAAACCGTGGAAGCGGTGCGCCTTGGACGCATGCAACAGGCTGGCGACGGTTCCCTGATTCCGCTCGCCGACTCGGGCTTTACCCTGCAGACAGATGCGGTCGTGCTCGCCATCGGTCAGGCCACGCACGCGGCATTCCTGCACGATGCTGTGCAGGTTAATCGCGGCCACATCGCGATTGATCGCGCAACAGGCCAGACCAGCAATCCAAAGTACTTTGCCGGCGGAGACTGCACCAACGGCGGCCGCGAAGTAGTGGATGCCGTCGCGGACGGCAAGCGTGCCGGCATCGCGATGGCAGCGGCCCTGCTTGTGCCTGCGCGGGAGGCATCGCATGCCGACGCTTAAGAACACCTTTTGCGGCATCGATTGCCTCAACCCCTTCTGGCTCGCGTCTGCCCCGCCCACCAACTGTGGGGAGCAGATCATGCGCGCGTTCGACGCAGGCTGGGGCGGGGCGGTGTGGAAGACCATCGGCGAGCCGGTCACGAACGTGTCGTCGCGCTACTCCAGCATCGACTGGGAAGGTCGCCGCATGATGGGTCTGAACAATATTGAGCTCATCAGCGACCGGCCCACTTCTGTCAATCTGCGCGAGATAGCGGAGGTGAAGCGGCGCTACCCCAAGCACGTCGTGATTGCATCGCTGATGGTGAAGAGCGAGCGCGAGGCGTGGCATGACATTGTGGCAAAGGTGGAAGACGCCGGCGCGGACGGCCTTGAGCTGAATTTTGGCTGCCCGCACGGCATGAGCGAGCGTGGCATGGGTTCGGCGGTGGGCCAGGTTCCTGAGTATGCCGAACGCATCACGAGCTGGGTGAAGGAAGCCGCGCGCACCCCCGTCATCGTAAAGCTGACGCCGAACATCAGCGACATCCGCATGCCCGCACGTGCGGCCAGGCGCGGCGGTGCAGACGGACTTTCCGCGATTAACACCATCAATTCCATTACCGGTGTGGACCTTGACACGCTGCTGCCGCGGCCCGTGGTCGACGGCAAAAGCACGCACGGCGGTTACTGCGGGCCGGCCGTCAAGCCCATCGCCCTGAACATGGTGCAGCAGGTGATGAGCGACCCGGAGGCCGCACTGCCGCTCAGTGGCATCGGCGGAATTGGCAGCTGGCGCGATGCCGCGGAGTTCATCCTTCTGGGTGCGGGTAACGTGCAGGTGTGCACTGCGGCCATGCACTACGGCTACCGCATTGTGGAAGACATGGCCGATGGCCTGCTGCAATGGATGGGGGAGAAAGGCTATGACACGATCGAAGACTTTCGTGGGCTAAGCCTGCCGCACATGCGTGAATGGAAACAGCTCAACCTGAATTACAAAGTCGTCGCGGCAATCCACGTGGACAAGTGCATTGGCTGCCAGCTTTGCTACACCGCCTGCTGGGACGGCGCTCACCAGTGCATCCACCTGGACCGCACCCAGGCAGCGCCCGACACCACGCGCACGCCGGCGATGTACCTTGCAGAGACCATGCGCAGCGTCACGTCCACACCGATTCCCAAGCTCGACAGCAACGGTGTCGGCGTCCCTTCAGCCGTGACGCCGCTCGAGCGTGTTCCGCGCGTGGACGAACACCATTGCGTCGGCTGCAACCTGTGCGCCCTGGTCTGCCCCGTGGAGGATTGCATCACGATGGAGCGCGTGGACAACGGCCTGCCGCAGTACAGCTGGGAAGAGCGCACCGCCGATGGCATGACGCCGTCGTCGGTGTCGTGCGAAGTCCCGGTCAACGGGTAGGGAGACACGATGGGAACACTTATCCAGAACGGAACGGTCGTCACCGCTGAGGGGCAGTCGCGCGCGGACGTGCTTATCGAAGGGGAGCACATCGCCCTGGTCGCACCCTCCATCCAGGCAGATGGACACACGACTGTCGATGCCACTGGCCTGCTCGTCATGCCGGGCGGCATCGACGTGCACACGCATCTTGACATGCCGTTCGGCGGCACCGTTTCCGCCGACGACTACCGCACCGGCACCATCGCCGCTGCCGTGGGCGGCACCACCTCCGTCATCGATTTCGCCTTGCAAAGCCGCGGTCACACCCTGCACGAGGCGCTTGAGACGTGGCTTGCCAAGTCGAAGAGCAAGGCCTGCATTGACTACTCGCTGCACATGGCCATCACCGACCTTGGGCCGGATCATCGTGCGCTCGGTGAAATGGCAGACATGGTCGATGCGGGTATCACCAGCTTCAAGCTTTTCATGGCCTATCCGAATGTGCTGATGATCGACGACGGCTTGATGTTCCAGGTCATGCAACGTGCTGCTTCGTTGAACGCGCTCTGCTGCATCCACGCGGAGAACGGATCGGCCATTGACGTCGTTGTGGCGCAGTACCTTGCGGAGGGCAAGACCGCACCGCACTTCCATGCCCACGCGCGCTCCGCAAAGGCCGAGGCAGAGGCCACGCACCGCGCCATCGCACTCGCAGAGATGACCGGCTGCGCCGTCTATATCGTGCACCTGTCCAACGAAGAAGCTTTGCGCGAACTGAAGCACGCCCAGCAGCATTACGCACGGGCGCTTGCCGAGACCTGCACCCAGTACCTCGTGCTTTCGTTGGAAGATCAAATGCCGGGTAAGAGCTGGGACGAATCGAAGTTTGTGTTTACGCCACCGCTGCGCGAAAAGAAGAACCAGGCTCCCCTGTGGGAAGCGTTGCGCGATGGCACGCTCACCGTCGTCAGCACCGATCACTGCCCGTTCACCACCGAGCAGAAGGCGCTGGGGCGGGGGGACTTTTCCAGGATTCCCAACGGCGGTCCCGGCATCGAGAACCGGCTGCAGATCCTTTGGCACTTCGGCGTCAACAGCGGCCGCATCACCCCGGAACGATTTGTCGAGCTGGTGGCAACCGCTCCTGCGCGCGTGTTCGGCATGACCTGCAAAGGCGAGTTGAAGCCCGGCAAGGACGCGGACATTCTGCTGTGGGATCCTCGGGCGGAGTACACCATTCAGGCAGCAACGCAATGCATGGCAACGGACTACAACATGTTTGAGGGCTGGGTCGTGCGCGGCAACACGAGCAAGGTCTTCTCTCGCGGCGAGCTTGTGGTCGACCGTGGCAAGTGGGTCGGCCAGCCTGGTCGTGGCCGCTTCATCCAGCGTGTCGCAAACGCAGGCGGCTTCGCATGATCGCGCCGGATAGCGGTCTGATCAACGACGACCTTGCGCCCACGCAGCCGTTCCAGCGCACGTGGACGACCTACAACTTCATCGCGCTCTGGTTCAGCATGTCGATGGAGGTGACGACGTACATGCTTGCCTCGTCGCTGATCGCAGGCGGCATGAACTGGAAAGAGGCGATCCTCACCATCCTGCTCGGCAACATAATCGTGTGCATTCCCATGATCCTGAATGCACATGCCGGCGCAAAATACGGCATTCCCTTTCCCGTGTTTGTGCGTGCCAGCTTTGGCCTGCGCGGTGCCAACCTGCCCGCCATGTTGCGCGCGTTTGTTGCGTGCGGCTGGTTTGGCATTCAAAGCTGGATCGGGGGCCAGTCCATCCACGCCATGCTGGGTGTGCTTACACCAGCAATCGCGGCAAAGCCGGTGTCGCTGTGGGTCTGCTTTCTCGGCTTCTGGCTCCTCAACATGCTGGTCGTGTGGCGCGGGGTAGAGAGCATCCGCTTTCTGCAAAGCTTGTCTGCTCCCTTTATACTGGTCATGTCGCTCATCCTTCTGGTCTGGATGCTGCACAAGGCGGGGGGCTTCGGCCCCATGCTGGCGGCGCCCAGCCGCTTTACAGGTCGCCGTGACTTTCTCCACTTCTTTTTTCCGTCCCTCACGGCCATGGTCGGTTACTGGGCGACGCTGTCGCTTAATATCCCGGACTTTACGCGCTACTCCAAAAATCAGGAGTCGCAGATCGTCGGCCAGGCAATCGGCCTCCCTGTGTCGATGGTGCTGTACTCCTTCATCGGCATTGCCGTCACCTCGGCATCGACCGTGATCTTTGGCAAGCCGGTGTGGAGCCCAATCGATCTGCTCGGCCGCTTTCACCAGCCGATGATTGCGGCCATCGCGCTGGTGTGCATTCTGGTTGCGACGCTGAATGTCAACATCGGCGCAAACGTGGTATCGCCATCGAACGACTTCTCAAATCTTGCGCCACGCCTCATCAGTTTTCGCACGGGTGGCATGATTACCGGCCTGCTCGGCCTGGCCATGATGCCGTGGAAGCTGATGTCAACGTTCGGCACGTACATCTTTGGTTGGCTGATCGGCTACTCCGGCCTGCTTGGACCCGTGGCGGGCATCATGGTGGCCGACTATTTTCTGCTGCGTCGCACCCATCTCGATACAGCCGCACTCTACCATCGCACTGGAATCTATGAGTACAACAACGGCATCAATCCGCGCGCGATCCTCGCCCTGGTCGCAGGCGTTGCGGCAGCGCTGGTTGGCCTGTTTGTCCCGGCTCTGCGCTTTCTGTATGACGATGCATGGTTTGTCGGCTTCGTTCTGAGTGGCGCACTCTACCTCACGTTGATGCGCCTCAAACCTGCAGCTTCAACCACCGAAACCCAACCATCAAACGACAGGATCACACCGTGGAATCACTCAGCCAGGAAAAGCTCAGTTCGCAACAGATCGTCGATCTGACCCGCACGCACAACTACGGCACATGGCGTTTTCAAAAAGGCTGGATGCCGATGCACATCGCCGATGCCGAGGGCTGTACCCTGACCGATGGCAACGGGAAGAAGTATCTCGATTTTTCGTCGCAGCTCATGTGCTCAAACCTGGGGCATAAAAATCAGGCCGTCATCGACGCGATCTCGCGACAGGCACAGCAATTGAGCTATGCCATGCCTGGTTATGCGACAGAAGCGCGCGCCACATTGTCGCAGGTCCTGCTGGAGGTGCTGCCCGCCGGCCTGACAAAGTTCTTTTTCACCACCAGCGGCACGGAGGCAAATGAGGCTGCCTTCAAGATCGCACGTATGGTGACCGGCAAGAACAAAATCATCGCACGGTACCGCAGCTACCATGGCTCAACCTCAGGTTCGATCGCGGCCACGGGCGATCCACGCCGCTGGGCGATGGAACCCGGGGGCAAGCTGCCCGGTGTGATCTTCGCCCCGGAGGCCTTCTGCTATCGCTGCCCCCTGGGTCAAACCCATCCGGCGTGCGGCATCGCCTGCGCAAACTATATCGAGCACATGATCGTGAATGAGAGCGATGTGGCCGCCGTCATCATCGAGCCGATCGTTGGCACCAACGGCGTCATCGTTCCACCGGACGAGTACATGCCCCGGTTACGCGAGCTCTGCACCCGGCACAACGTCCTTTTAATTGCCGACGAAGTCATGACCGGCTGGGGCCGCACCGGGAAGTGGTTTGCCCTGGAGCACTGGGGCGTCACGCCCGATATCCTCGTCACAGCCAAGGGCATCACGGGCGCCTATATCCCGCTCGGTCTGTGTGCCACGTCGGAGAAGATCGCCGCCTACTTTGACGACCATTTCTTTTCGCACGGACACACCTACGAGGCGCACCCCCTTACACTGACGCCGGCCGTCGCCACGATTCGCGAGATGCAGCGGATGGGCCTGGTGGAGCGTGCCGCGGAACTTGCTCCCTACGTGGCCGAAAAGCTGCGCGAGCTGAAACGCAACCATGCGTCTGTGGGCGACGTGCGCGGGAAAGGCCTCTTCTGGGCGATTGATCTCGTCAAGGATCGCAAGACAAAGGAGCCTTTCGCGACCTACGCCGACAAGGTCAGCGGCAAGCCGTTGCTCGTCGACCAGATCGCCGCCAGATGTGTCGCCGACGGCATGACCCTGCAGGCATGGGTGTCGCACCTGATCATCGCTCCGCCGCTCATCATTACCAAGGACGAGATCGATTTCGGCATCGCCCTGCTCGACAAGCACCTGCACCTTGCAGACGACCAGTGCAGCAACTTTGAGATGCCCGACACGGTAAGCATCACCTCTGACAGTTAAGGTGGCGAGCGCGTTTTAAACGCCAGCCGCCGTAGCCGGAACACAGATCAAGATCGGATCAAACGTCGCTGGTCCCAGGCGCAGCCTTCAATCGCGCCCCTGTCGCTGAGCCCTGTCGCGGAGTCCCTGTCGCGGAGTCCCGCCGTTCTCCCCCGCGCGGAAGAACTCGAAGGCATGCGGACCCGCCTCGCCTCGCTCGATGGAAGCAGGCACAGCAGCAGGCAGGGTTCCGCACCCGTTTGTCACGCCTTCAATCTCGTGGTCCAGGGATGCCGACCGCTCCGGGAGCGTTTCGGCGCACAAGGTATCGCCGCATATACCCCGGCAGGGAAACAAGTGCTGCAGCGTCGATACACTGAAAGCGCTTTGACCCGCTTGTCCACATCGCGTGCCCTGTGCGCCGTCGCGGCTCTTTCTTTTGGGGGTGCCGTCTACGGCGCTCCGCATCACCCCGCGCCCGACAGCCGATGGCAGATTGCAGAAGCCGCACGCGTGCAACTCACATCGATTCCGCCGGCGGAGCGGACCGTTGCCGACTACCGCACCGTCATGGATGCGTACCGGCTCATCTACCATGGCTCGCCGCGCGATGCGCATGCGCCGGAGTCCATCTTCAACGTCGGTTCGCTGCTTGAGGATGAGGGCGTCGTCCTGCACGACCCACGCGCCATGCAGGCGTCGCTCGGCCAGTTTGAGTTTCTGCGCAAGCAGTACCCCACCAGCAGTCTGCGGATCGCCGCACTTCTCGAGGAAGCGCGCATCGCCGCCGCCGGCCTGCATGATCCGAAGCTGGCCCGTGAAAAATACGCCGCCTTCGCCGACCAGTTTCCTCACTCTGCTCATATTGACGAGGCGCACAACGCGCTTGTGGTTCTGCACACCGGCGCTCTGCCCAGGGTTCCCGAAGGCCCACTCGCCGCGAACACGACAGCGCCCTCGCCGGCCCCGGCGCTCCCACTGAGGAGTGACCCTCGACCGCCGGATGCCGTTGATTCCGCACAAACCAGTATCGCCATTGCGCACCGCAACACCACCGGCCTGGCTGCGGCATCCAGTGGCGTTCCCGGCAGCACGGTGGCCCCTGGCGAGCGTGCGGAAGCCAGCTTGCTCGCGTCCGAGCGCAGGGCGACGCCTGCCGACACTGCCGCCGCCCAGCAGCAAGCCTCGACGCAACAGGCTTTCACGCAACAGGCCATGGCACCGCAGGCGTCGGACCTGCCTCGGGCACCGCAGGCGGTCGCCGGCCCCGCCATCATCGACGCCGTCACTCACGCGCCCGCCCATACCCACACCGGCCTGGCGATCGTCACCGGCATCCGTCACTGGTCCACGCCCACCTATACCCGCGTCGCCATCGACCTGGGGGACGAAGTGCGATACCAGGCTGCCCGCGTGCCGCACCCCGATCGCATCTTCTTCGACCTGCACGGGACCCGCCTCGCACAGAACCTTGCCGGCAAAAGCTTCGACGTGGTCGACGACGGTTTTCTTCGTCGCATCCGCATTGCACAGTACAGCAATGACAGTACCCGTGTGGTGCTCGACGTGAACGACGTCACCGAATACTCGGCGTTCCTTTTGCCCAACCCCTACCGCCTCATCATCGATATTCACGGCGCAGCCAAGCCGACAGGGGCGGAACTCACCCCGGCGCAGGGCAGGGAAGCCGGCCTCCCCAGCCGTTCCGATACTGCCGTTCCAAGCACCGTTCCCGTGCGCACCAGTCTCGCCGGCACCCGCGATGTTACCGCGCTCAGCCAGCAGCCCGGCAAAGTCGACGCCACCGCTGAACCCACAAACCAGCCCATCGCCGTCGTTGCCGACAAGTCACCCGATGCCGACCAGGAGAAGTCTGCCACCGCCAGGCGCATCAAGCGTGCCAATCGCGAGACCACCAATCATGACGTTGCCGCGACGCGCGACCCCACCGCCGACGTCTCTGCCCGGCGTACCGCCGCGCCCACGGCGGAAGGGGAGCGCAGCCTTATGCGTGCGCTTGGCCTCAAAATCGGCCGCATTGTGATCGACCCCGGCCATGGCGGCCACGACTCTGGCACGCTCGGTGCCGGCGGCATCATGGAAAAGGACGTCGTCCTTGACGTCGCTCTCCGGCTCGGCAAACTCCTGCACGATCATCTCGGCGCGGAGATTGTCTACACGCGCAGCGACGACACGTTTATTCCGCTCGAAACGCGCACGGCGATTGCCAATCAGGCCCAGGCCGACCTGTTCCTTTCTGTCCATGCCAACAGCTCGCAGGACGAGACTGCCCGCGGCGTGGAAACGTACTACCTGAACTTCACCGCGCAGCCCGATGCTCTTGACGTCGCCGCCCGCGAAAATGCGGTGAGTGACCAGAGCGTGCACGAGCTTGCCAGCATGGTCAAGAAAATCACGCTCAAGGACAAGATCGAGGAATCTCGCGAGTTCGCCCAGGATGTTGAGCAGACCCTCTATGACGGCCTGCACGGCGGCAATCCCGGGCTAAAGAATCGCGGCGTCAAGAAAGCTCCGTTCGTTGTTCTCATCGGCGCCAACATGCCGTCCATCCTTACGGAAATCAGCTTCGTCACCAACCCGCAGGATGCTGCCGAGCTGCGCACCGGCGAGTACCGCCAGCGTGTCGCTGAATCCATCTACCGCGGCGTAGCCCGCTACGCTCAGGGTCTCGGTGGCATGCGCATTGCCGCTGCTGCCAAGCCAGTGAGCGCAACCGCGCCCAGCCAGTAAGCCAGCCTTGCGGATCACAATTAGCCTTGCACGTCATCGTCCAGCCTTGCGGGTCGCCGCTGGCGGCACAGGAAGCTGCCTGAAGCGCAGGTTTGCTGGTACCAATCCCCCGTGCAGGTAGTCTCATGAATATGCAGATCACGCGGCGCCTTTTCGCCCCTTTCGCCCTGCTCCTTACGGCCATGGCTCCTGTCGCTGCCCAGACCACGGCATCCGTGCCTGCCGCGACAGCGCATGTCAGCATGCCGCCCACGCCGCTGTTACCCGATCACTTCGGCACATGGCAAAGCTCCGGCGCCGCGAACAACGCGCTGCAACTCGCGCCCGACGTCGCCAGGGAGTTGATCGTCCAGCGCTCCGACGCAAAGACCTACACCGCGGAAGGCGCCAGCGCCACCATTTCCGCCGTCCAGCTTGTCGACTCCACCGGTGCCTACAGTGCATGGACGCTGCTGCGCACGCCGGACATGCATGCCTGCGCCGGTGGCAATTCCCTTGGTGTCGACTGTGCCGTCTCGGCCGGCAAGCTGCTGTTCTGGCAGGGAAATACCATCGTCTCTATTGCCCCGTCGGGCACGCGGGCCATCTCCGCCGGTTCGTTCAACGACCTGGTTGCCGGTCTGCCCAAGCCCCTCGGCGCCAAAGGCGCACCGCCGTTGCTGCCCACGCGGATCCCGGCGGCAGGTTTGCAGAAAGAGAGCACGCGCTACGCTGTCGGTCCTGCAACCTATGCCGCAGAGGGTGGTCTGCTTCCGTCGTCGCTCATCGACTTCTCCAAAAGTCCGGAAATCCTGACCACGCACTATGCCGGCCGCGGCGGCACCGGTGCGCTTACCGCCATCTTTTATCCGACGCCCACCATTGCCGGTTTCGGCCAGCACAAGCTTGAAGCCGCACTCAGCGATGGTTCGCTTCCCCCAGCATTGCGCGCCGGCACCTCCGCCGTGCGTCGCTCCGGTCCCATCGTGGCCTTTGCCAGCAGCGGCTTCACCAAGGCGGAGGCAGAAAAGCTCGCAGGCTCCATCAAGTACGAGGCCGAGCTCACCTGGAACAAACCCGAAGGCTACATGGACCAGTTCACCATTCAGCACACCAGTAATGTGCTGGTGCAGATCATGATCCTGGTCATCACGGTCGTCTGCGCCGCGCTCGTGCTTGGTCTGGTCTTTGGGGGTGGCCGTGCGTGGGTGCGGAAACTGCAGGGCAAGCCGGCTTCCTCCCTCGGCGACATGGAAGTCATCAGCCTCAATCTTCGCGGTCCCGCGCCAAAGATTCAGTCTTGACCGCCACGCCTGCCCCATGCACCAGCAGCCATGCATACGCCTGATCGAGCTGTTCCCGCACCCCAAACGTACTCCGGTGAAAGCAAAGAAAAGGCGAAAATGAAAACCGTCGTGGCTTCTCTTGAGATGCCTAAGTTCAACACAGCACTGCACTTATGAAATTCTCTTGACTTGCCTACATCTGCACCGTAGGATTGCGCCAGAAAGTTCAGATGGCTTTGCCTCCGTCCGAACTATTCTCCCTGACGAAAGGGCCGCCTCCTTACCAGGCGGCCTTTTCCGTTTCCGCAACACCGCTTTGCGCCAGCACCGACATCCGATAGAATCAACCGGAGAGGCCGACGTAGCTCAGTTGGTAGAGCAGCTGATTCGTAATCAGCAGGTCAACGGTTCAAGTCCGTTCGTCGGCTCCACAACGCCTTCCCACCAGGCTTTCTGATCACGAAACGCAGGCTGTCCCGCGCGGGCGGTCTCCGGATTGACACATCTGGACAGTCCGTTGCAGGCCAGGTGCATCGGTAGCAGGACCTGAAACGCCATGAAAAGCATGGTCATGTTCATTCCGCGAGTCTGACGTTAGAAAGTTCTAATTACGGACGAGTTATCCACCTGTATTCCCGAATCGACCCCCAAACCGCCTTGCCCGTGCCGACGCTGCATCGCATACTCGCAACAGGACCCTCCGGTCCGCGACGGGTCGAATGGGCGTCCCGCGTTCGAACGCTGCTCGCCGGGCGAGCACGAGGGGCAGGTATGGCGGCAGCCGTGGCACTCACCACCCGCTACTCCCCTGCGCAGGTCGCACGGATCACCGGCATTGCGCCTCAGCAGCTCGCGGCCTGGCGACGCGCCGGTCTCCTGCGGTCGGTCCTGGCGGAGGATGGAACGCTGACCATGGCGGGCCTGGTGCGCATCCGCCGGCTCGATCTTCTGCGAAAAGCCCACCTCAGCAATCGGGCGATTCGTCGCTCGGTTGAAGCAATGCAGCGTCACTACGGCATCCTCGATCCCCTGAACGACCACATGCCTCTGCCCCAGGGAGCGCGCCTTGTGTTTCGCCATGCGGGATCGCTGCTCGACCCGCTGACCCAGCAGTTCGGCTTCGATTTCGACTTACCCGCCCCTGCACCACCGGAGCCGATCTACGGCCAACACACCGCGCCCGGCATCCTCGCCGCATACCCGTCCGTAACCACGGCAGGCACTCTGGCAGGCCAACTGCCCGCAAGTGCGGCGCGACGGGCAGAGCTTGCACAGCAGCTGTTTGCCGATGCCGTCCGCCTGGAGGAGCGAACCGGGACGGCGCATGAGGCGGCTGGGCTCTATCGCGCCGTGCTGCGCCTGGCACCCCATCACGCGCCCGCAGCCATCAACCTGGGCACCATTCAATACAACACCGGTCACTATGCCGAAGCCGAGCGCTGCTACCGCGCGGCTGCAGAAATCGATCCCGATTACGCCCTTGCGTTCTTCAACCTGGGCAACGTTCTCGACGAGCTGCAGCGCCTGCCTGAGGCGGTTGCCGCGTATACCCGTGCCATCCAGATTGTGCCGCAGTATGCGGACGTGCACTACAACCTGGCACTTGCGTATGAGCGTCTTGGGGAGCGTCGCCGCGCCCTGCGCCACTGGTTGCAGTACGTCCGGCTGGACCCGGTCGGTCCGTGGGCTGCCCACGCCCGTGCACAGGCCAAAAAGGTACTCGCGACGGAGAAGTTGAGCATCGTCAGTCGTTTCGGCCGAGCGGGGTGATTTCAGCAAGCAAAAGACCGCCATATTTTCCGGCGGTCTTTGCTGAACGTTTATAGATCCTGCAAGACTTCCCGTCAGGCCTGGGCGACTGCCGCTGGCGGTTCCTTCTTTGCCGCAACAACTTCGGCCTTCTTGCTTGGAGCCACAATGGCGTGCAGCGTCGTTCCTTCCATGCGCGGCATGAACTCCACAATGCCGATCTGACCAATGTCCATAATCAGGCGATTGATGATCTTGTAACCCAGGTCGCGGTGTGCCATCTGCCGGCCGCGAAAGCGCAGCGAAGCCTTGACCTTGTCACCTTCGCCCAGGAATCGGACGGCCTGGTTCTTCTTGGTCTGGTAATCGTGCTCGTCCACCGTAACGGAAAACTTCACTTCCTTGATGACGATGACTTTCTGCTTCTTGCGCGCGGCACGCTCGCTCTTGTCCTTTTCATACAGGTACTTGCCGTAATCCTGGATGCGGCACACGGGCGGGACGGCGTTTGGCGAGATTTCTACCAGGTCCAACGAACGCTCACGGGCAATCTTCAGCGCATCGAACGGTGCCATGATGCCGAGCTGTTCACCGTTGTCATCAATCACGCGCACCTCTCGTGCACGGATCTTTTCATTAATGCGGATAAAGGACTTCTGCGCGCGCTTGTCGGTAAACGGTGGAATGGGTCGCCTCCGCAGAGACTCGCACACGATGGGTCCATTACTTGCCCATTCTGCGGTCCTGCAATAGAAAGTATACATCCTGCCTGTTTCGTGTTTGCCGCTCGTCGGCTATGTCACACATGCAAGACCGCAGGCGCGGAAGGGAGTATGCTGCATTCGGTACGTCGTGTGCGCAGAAGCGCTTACGGTCGAACCGGTCAAGGGAGACCCCTGTTTCAATGAAGCGTCGCATTCTTCTTGTCGATGATGAAGTCGCCGTCCTGCTCACGCTCAAGGCCGTGCTGGAAATCAGCGGCTTCGACGTGGACACCGCTACCAGCGCGCGCGAGGGTAAGTCGCGCATCAAGCATCGCGAGTACGAAATGGTCATCACCGACATGCGCATGGAAGGCGAGCGCGCCGGTGAAGATGTCATTCAGGCTGCAAAGGCCGCACCGTACAATCCCGCCATCGCGCTGCTCTCCGCGTTTGCCATTGATGAAGAAGCCGTGGCCGGCATGGGCGCCGACAAGGTCCTGGTGAAACCGATGCATACCCGCCAGCTGCTGCAGCAGTTGGAAGCGCTCTATGTGCGCCATCATGGTGCCAACGCAGACGCGACCTCCAACCAGTCAGCCAAATCTGAAACGTCTGCGGAGAAGCCTGCTCGAACGGCAGAGAAGGCGGCGTCGGTCGCGAAAAAACCTGTTCCGCCCAAGGTCAAGACCACCGTCCGTGTGGAAGATCCGAAACCTGCCGCCAAGGCCACGCCCAAGCCCAAGGCTGCACCCCGGAAAGCCGCAACGCTTCCCGGCAAAGCAGCTGCCAAAACCACGGCAAAAATCATTACTGCCGGCTGACTCGCGACAGGCTTTTACTCGTGGCGAAAAGAAATTCGCGGTCGCATGCCCGGGATCGCTCCGCGCGAATCCTTTTGGAAAGCGATCTTGCGTCCCCGGTGTCGTGCCTGCCAATGAACTCAAAGCCTTTTGTAGGCTAACCGCCCAGGGAGCCTGTGGCGATGGGCAACGCTAGCGAGGCGTATGGGTCTTGATAAACGTGCGCAGGTTCATGTTGATCTCCAGCGCCTTTTGAGTGCCGTTATCCAGCATCAGCAGCCAGTCGCTTGCCGGCGACTTTAGATCGGCCGTGCTCAACAGGTACCCCGTTTGCACCACGATTTCCAGGGCATTGCTCAGGTCATGGGCAAGCTTGCGAATCTCGAGCGCAAGCTCCTCTGGAATCATCGCCTCGTTCGGGGCTCCCGGGTTGCCGGGCATTTCTTTAGGCATGTCGAACAGCTCCTCTACCGCAGGCGTTCCGCATGGGATGCTTCCCGCGACAGGCGCGTTTGATCGTGGGTCAGCGACCGCGCAAGATGCCCGTGCCCAGGCAGCGTTTGACATCGCGCTCCGCCTTTGCCACACTGAAACGACTGCAGCGATGGACCAAAGCCTCGCTCCCCGTGCCGAAATGGCGGAATTGGCAGACGCGCATGGTTCAGGTCCATGTACTCGCAAGGGTGTGGAGGTTCGAGTCCTCTTTTCGGCACCAACAGTTTTCTGCAAACGCGATGCCATGGGCATCGCGTTTGCATTTCCGCTCGGAAAGCAGCCGCCTGACTGCTCAAGCCGCACGCTAGATTCATGGCAGCCCGCTCCTGACCGGATCACCCGACCGCGATATCATGAGCCGTATGGCGCTGCCCACCGTCCTTGATCGCATTCTCGCGCAGACTCGGCAGGACCTCGCCGCTCGCAAGGCCCGGGGTGGCAGGCAAGCGCTTGAGCGGCAGGCTGAAGCGCACACGCCCCGTGGCTTTGCGGCCGCACTTCGGCAGGCGGCGCACACCCGACCCGCCGTTATCGCCGAACTGAAAAAGGCTTCACCCTCCAGAGGCCTCATTCGGCAGGACTTCAGTGCCGCTGACCTTGCCCGGCAGTTGCAGCAGCACGGCGCCGGTACCCTGTCCGTTCTCACGGATGAGCCCTTTTTCCAGGGAAGCCTCCGCAACCTGGACCTTGCCGCTGCCAGCTGCGCCCTTCCGCTGCTGCGCAAGGATTTCATCGTCGACGAGTTTCAGCTTCTCGAGGCCCGTGCCCACCATGCGGACGCCGTCCTGCTCATCGCCGCCGCCCTCTCCGATGCCGAGCTCAAGCACTTGCGCCAGGCTGCAAAGGATCTCCAGCTTGATGTCCTTTGCGAAGTCCACACGCCCGCCGAAATCGATCGCGTCCTGCACCTGGACTGTGAACTCTACGGCGTCAACAGCCGCGACCTTCGCACCTTTAGCGTCGACACCGACGCTGCCGAGCGCATGGCCGCCATGCTCCCCGCCACCTCCATCCGTGTTGCCGAAAGCGGCCTCAGCACCCCCGCCGGCATCGCGCGCATGGCCGCTGCCGGCTTCAATGCCTTTCTCATCGGGGAGGCCCTCATGCGCGCACCCCACCCTGGCCGCGCCCTTGAGGCTCTCCTCGCGCCCATCCCCGCCTGACCTCCATGTGGATCAAGATCTGCGGCAATACCACGCTTGAAGACGCCTTGCTTGCCGCCACGCTCGGCGCAGACGCAGTTGGCTTTGTTTTCGCTCCCGGCAAGCGTACCGTCACCGCCGCCCAGGTAGCCGCCATTACACCGCAACTGCCCGCAACACTTGAAAAGATCGGCGTATTTACCACCGGCAGCTTCCACGACATTCTCGCCACCACCCGCCAGGCCGGCCTCACCGGGGTCCAACTCCACAGCGCCTTCGCGCCGTCACTGCTGGCGCAACTTCGCTCCGCCCTGCCGCCCTCGGCGAGGGTCATCCAGGTTCTTCACTGGTTTACCGACATCCCCGCCGCCGACCAACTCGACACCTTCGCGCAGCAGGCCGTTGACGTCGCCGCGAACGCCACCGCCGATG
>CAXUHM010000033.1:11122-34340 GCA_964250935.1 uncultured Terriglobus sp. | reverse complement strand
GTGGTTGAGGGTGGTGGCGCGTGTGCTGCCGATGGGGTGTGGCGGCGGGCGGACTGGTGGCGTGGCTTACGCGGCGGCGGGACGGCTCGTGCGGGCGGTGGCGAAGTAGCTGGGAGCGAGAACGATGACGACGAAGATGACGGCGGTGAGGAGGTCGGTCATGGCGTTGGGTCCTTTCGTTGCGGCGAGCCGGGGAGTGGCCGGTGCTTGCTGCTCCCATGTCCAATATCGCGCGGAAAGAAGGGGGCGAATATTGCCCGTTGGCGTGGGTCGGCCGGGCGTTTGGACCAGCGTTCGCGGGCGGTTGGGGGAGCGTTGCGGGCGCGGGTGGGAGTGCGGCTGACCCGTGGCAAGGCGGAGGTGACCCGATGGTGGGAGCGCGGGTCGTGGGAGTTGCGGGATGGGGGAGTGGCTACAATGGTCGATGTGCAACGAAACCCTTGCCTGCGAGCCTTTAGTGCCGTTCTGCCGTCGTATGTCGATCAAGCTTGGGCAGTGCGCCGGGCGCTAGCCGCAGCGGCGTGGTGCGTGCCCGTGCTGCTGGCGTGCTGTGCGCCGGCGAGTGCATTTGCGAAGAAGAAGGATGCAACGTCGAGCGAGGCTGCGGCGAGTGTGGGTGCGACGAGTATGGGTGCGGCGCGGGCCGGCGGTACGGGACAGGCTGGAGCAGCGGCGCAGGCTGGAAGCGCAGGGCAGGCCGGTGGCGCAACCCCGCTGAATGCGCAGCAGGTGCTGGCAGCGCAGCAGCAGGCGCGGCGCGTGCAGGCGCTGACGCAGCAGGTGGAAGCGAGCTACGGCAGTGGTGTGCAGAACTATCGGACGGGCAGGCTGGACGCGGCGCGGCTGGACTTTGACTTTGCCGTGGACCTGATGCTGACCAGCGGTGTGGACATCAAGGCCGATGGGGCGTTGAACGATGAGTTTGAGCGAATCGTGGATGCGGTGAATGCGCTGGAGATGGATGCGCTGAAGCAGGGCAACGGATTTTCACCGAAGCCGGAAGAGACGCCGGTGGAAGCGGTGGGTGACCTGACCTTTCCCGCGGATGCGGCGCTGACGGCGAAGCTGCGGACAGAGTTGAATGTGACGTCGGACCTGCCGCTGGTGATTAACGACGAGGTTGCGGGATACATCAACTCGTTCGCGAATTCATCGTCGTTCAAGGCGCACATGCGGCGGAGCCTGGAACGTGCGGGACGGTTTCGGCCGTTTATTCAGCAGGTGCTGAAGGAAGAGGGTGTGCCGCAGGATTTGATTTACCTGGCGGTTGCGGAATCGGGCTTTCAGCTGCAGGTGGTGAACGCGCGCAGCGGAGCGGGCGGCATGTGGCAGTTTATGCCGACGGGCGCGTACGGGCTTGCGCGGAACGGATACTTCGACGAGCGGTTTGACCCGGAGAAAAGCACACGGGCATACGCGCGCTACATCAAGAGCCTGTACAAGCAGTTTGGCGACTGGAACCTGGCGATGGCTGCGTATGACTGGGGTCCGGGCAATGTGCAGAAGGCCGTGATGCGGACGGGGTATGCGGACTTTTGGGAGCTGTACCGGCGCAACGCGATGCCGCGCGAGACGAAGAACTATGTGCCGCAGATTCTGGCGGCGGCCATTATGGCAAAAAACCCGGCGCGGTATGGGCTGGAGGGCGTGATGGCCGATGCGCCGGTGGTGAACGATACCGTGGCCGTGGACTACGCGATGGACCTGCGCCTGGCGGCGGACGTGACGGGGACGACGCTGGCAAATATGGTGGCGATCAATCCGGCGCTGCTGCGGTTGAGTACACCGGCGGGCATTCACTATGACCTGCACCTGCCGCAGGGGACAAAGGCGCAGTTCGAGGAACGGATTGCGGCGATCCCGGTGGAGAAGCGGGCAAGCTGGCGATTCCACGAGATGCGAACGGGCGAGTCGCTGGAGCAGGTGGCGCAGCTGTTTCATGTGAGCGGGCATGACGTTCGGGTGGCGAATGATTTGAGTGATGACGATCCGGTGGGCGCGGGCGACGAGCTGGTGGTGCCGGTGTACAGCGTGGGACAGCCGAGCACGCGACCGCTGCAGTACACGGCGCATGGGGGCGACACGCTGGTGACGGTAGCGGACCGCTTTAACGTGAGTGTGGGCGAGCTGCGCGAATGGAACCACCTGGACACGGGCGAGATCGGGTCGGGTGACACCGTGTATGTGAGCGAGCCGGTGCGGCTGCCACCCGCGGGCCGTGGCCATGTGCGTGCGAGCCGCAGGGGGCGCGCAATGGTGGCGCGTGGCCGGCGGGGCAGCAGCAATGGGTACAGCGGCCGTGGCGTGCGTGGGCGTGCGGGCGTTCGCACCGCGAGCGCACGCGGCGGAAGTGTGCGCGGGGGAAGCGCACGCAGCGGGACTGCACGCAGTGGAAGCGCACGCAGTGGAGGCGTGCGCGCACATGGTGCAGGGTTGGCGCGCACGGGCGCTGCAAGCAAGGCACATGCAAGCGGAAGAAGGACGCGCCGCTAGCGAAGATCCGCCGGGATACATGGGCCTGTGCAGGGTGAAGGCGTGAATGTGTGGCCCGCGCGTGGGATTGCTGCGATGCCGTGCAAGGGTCTTGCACGGAGGTGCAGCGCACCCTGAAACATGGGTGCTGTTTGCCGCTGTGCTACAACGGGCAAGCCAACGAGAAGAATACGAAGCAAGTGAAAACTTCCGCTTGCCAATGCACTGTTCGCGGTGCACCATATTGCTGTATTGCGTCGCGTGATTTGTTTGCATCCTATGGGGCATCGCACGAGGAGGATTGCACCATGCCGTATGAAGATGAGGACCTGAAGCTCTACGCCGCCGCGAAGGATGACGCAGAGTACGAGGACGACGACGAGGACGCAGACGATGTCGACGATGAGGACGAAGACGACTTCGACGATGACGATGACGATGAGGATGATGAAGAAGAAGTGACGTCAACGCCGGCGGCGGACGATGATGACGACGATGATGATGACACGCTGGATGATGAAGACGATGACCTGGACGACGAGGACGAGGAGGATGACGACGACGTGAAGCTGAATGCCCTGGGCAATGACGCGATGCTGCAGTCGGAACCTCATTCGGAGCAGGCGACGCTGTACGCGTCGCCTTCGTCGCAGGTCGACCCGTACACGCCGCCGGACCGGATGAGCAAGGAGCCGGAAGAGAACCCGACCGAAGCCGAGTTGACGGATGTGCCGGCGTTTGCCGAGGCGGGCGATGACGAGGAAGACGATGCGCCGGCAGCGGGCCTGGCGAATGTTGGGGATGAGGTTCTGGAAGACGAGGGCAAGAGGGTCGGTGGTCGGCGGTCGGGTGAGGAAGACGACGCTGTTGATGTCGAGGATGACGACGACGATGCGGAGGACGACGACGATGCTGATGACGACGACCTTGAGGATGAGGACGACGAGGATGATGCGGTTGAAGCGTTCGCGGCCGACGACGATGAGGACGAGGACGAAGACCTCGACGAGGACGAAGACGACGAGGATGAGGACGATGTGCTTCCGTCGCGGGCTTCGGTAAAGGCAGCGCCGACGAAGAGCGCGCCGCTGAAAGGTTCTGCGAAGAAGGCTGCCGTGAACGCACCGGTGGCGACGAAGTCTGCGACGACCAAGTCTGCAGCGGCCAAACCTGCGGCGAGTAAGGCGACGGTAACGAAGGCTGCGGCTACGACGAAAGCGGCTGCAACGAAAGCGGCAGATACGAAGGGCACAGCGAGCAAGGCGACAGCAGCGAAAGCACCGGCAACGAAAGGCACAGTTGCAAAGGCTGCGGCAACGAAGTCCACGGCAACGAAGGGCACAGTGAGCAAGGCTGCCGCGACTAAAGGTACCGCGAGCAAGGGTGCTGCGAGCAAGGCTGCTGCGACTAAGGGTGTTGCTGCGAAGGGTGCTGTTGCGAAGGGTGCTGCTGCGAAGACGGCGCCTGCAAAGAAGTCTGCCGCGAGCGTACCGGCAAAGGCGTCGGGCAAGGGCACGGCGGTTGCGGTCAAGGGTACGGCTGCAAGCAAGACCACTCAGACATCTGCAGCGGCAAAGGGTGTGAAAGCCCAGCCGGTTGCGAAGAAGTCTGCCGCAAAGACAACGACGGCTGCGAAGCCGGCGGTGTTGCGCGGCGGCAAGGCTGCCGCACCCACGGCATCCCAATCCACACAACGAGGTAAGACGTTGGCCACCAAGAAAACAGCAGCAAAGGAACCCGTGAAAAAGGCTGCCGCGAAGAAGACCGCGACACCTGCGAAGACGACTGCGGTGAAGAAGACCGCAGCCACAAAGACACCGGCCAAGACCGCGACGAAGACCGCGACCAAGGCTGCATCGAAGACTGCCGTCAAGACGCCGGCAAAGAAGACGGCAACCAAGGTAGCGGCCAAGAAGACGGCGACCAAGGCACCGGCGAAGAAGACGGCTGCAAAGAAAACCACGAAGTAGAACGGCTCAGGGAGAAGCCCGCCGGTGTTCGCCGGGGAGAACAACAGGCAAGCAAAAGGGCCCGGCGCGAATCGATTCGCGGCTGGGCTTTTTTGCGTTTGGAGGATGGGTTTGGGACAGACCTCGTGTTTTTAGCCGCCATGTTTGCGCGGATTTCGGCGGTCCCGGCAAGTGGGGTGTATCCGCATATCGTTCTCAAGAGGCGTCCAGGTCTCGATCTTGCTTGAGAAAAGCGGCTTCGGCCGCAGGGGCCGAGGAACAAGGCACGTTACAAGCTTCTCTCTCGGCGGCTCAAGCCGCTTTCCTGGCGGGCTCTTTCTATCTCGGCGGCTGAAGCCGCTTTCCTGGCAGGCTCTTTCTATCTCGGAGGCTGAAGCCGCTTTTTTGGCGGGCTCTTCTTTACCTCAGTGGCTAAAACCACAAAGCTTTCTGTGGCTTTGGCCAGAAGCCTCCATGTGGCTTTAGCCACATGGCCTGTCTGTGGGTAGACCCTAGGACTTGCGTGCAGCTTCGATGGCGGCGAGGACTTCGTCGCTGTGATTGCCGACCTTGACATCGGGCCAGACCTTGACGATTTTGCCGGCGGGCGAGATGAGGTAGGTGACGCGGGAGGCGTAGCTGATGGGGCCCATGGATTTGACGGGGACGCCGTACTCGTCGACGACCTTGTGGTCGGGGTCGGCGAGCAGCTTGAAGGTCAGGTTCTCCTGGGTGCAGAAGCTCTTGTGGCTTTCTGCCGTGTCCAGCGAGACGCCGAGGATGGCGGCGTTGAGCTTGTCGAACTTGACCTGATCGCGCTGGAAGTTGTGGGCTTCGAGGGTGCAGCCGCTGGTCTTGTCCTTTGGGTAGAAGTAGAGGACGACCCACTTGCCCTTGTAGTTGTTGAGCGAGACGGGCGTGTTGTCCTGCGACGGAAGGGTGAAGGAGGGCGCGGTGGTGCCGTCGGTGAGCAGGCCTGCGGCGGCGGCGGCGTTTGCCTGGCGCGCGGTGAAGATGGCACCGAACGAGGCAAGAACGAGGAGGGTAAGAATGGCAAGGCGCTGCGGCATGTGTGGCTCCTGGGAGGGACGAGAACAGTAGAGCGTAAAAAGCAGCGTGTCAGCAAGTCAGCGCGGCAGGCTGTCGGCTGTGTCGGCGAAGGTGGAGGAGGCGTGCAACGAGACGCCGGTGATGGTGATGCCGGCGGCGTCTGCGGCGGCGATGACGGCTTCGGGGTTGAAGATGAGCGTGCGCGTGGCTTCGACGGCGAGGCAGGTGGCGCCGGCCTGCTGCATGGTCGCAACCGTTGGGACGCCGATGACGGGGACGTCGAAGCGGAGGTCCTGGTTGGGCTTGGCGACCTTGATGACGGTGAGGGCGCTGCTGAGGGTCTGCGCTTCCCTGCCCTGGGGGCTGGGCTGGGTGGCGGGGCCGTTGAGGAGATGGCCGGCGCGGAGGATGGTGGCGTCGGTGCCCTCCATGGCCTCGATGGCAACGCAGGCGGAGGCGGCGATGACGACGGTCTGGCCGAGGTCGACGGCGGCGAGGTGCCTGGCAAGGCGAAGACCGTAGACGATGTTGGCGCGCTCCTGGTCGGTGGGTGCGCGGGCGGTGAGGGTGCCGGGCCGGGCGAGGAGCGGCTCAAGGTAGGCGGTGGAGCTGATGAGGGTGATGCCTTCGTCCTGGAGGACGCCCGCGACGGCGCCGAGCAGCATGTCGGTAGAGCGGGTGCGCAGGTTGAGGAGGAGCTTGGCGAGCCGCCAGTCAGGGCGGATGCTGCTGAAGATCTGCTTGTGGCGGACCTGGCCGGCCATGACGGCGTTGGTGACGCCTTCCTGCTGAAAGGTGGTGATGAGTTTGCTGAGGTCGCCGAGGGAGAGCCAGTGGACGGTGATGCCGGGGTCCGCGGCGGCGCGGGTGTCCATGGCGGGGTCGGTCTCTTCTTTGATGGCGGCGACAACGACGCGGAGATTGCGGGCGCGGGCGGCATCCAGCAGGAGGAAGGGAAACTGGCCGTTGCCGGCGATAAGGCCTAAGGTCTGAAGCATACGAAGGTCGGTCCCGGCGGAGAGGTAAGACGGATCTGGTTCAACATTCAGTCTCGTGTTATGGTACTGCCGCGCTTCGCTTTTCCCCGTGACGTTAAAATCAGGGCACTTTCATGCAGCGCGGGCGGTGATGCGGTGAGACGAAGCAAGCGCAGGATGAGGCTGCTGTTGTTGCTGGCTCTGCTGTTGCCGCGTTTGGCTGTGAGCGCGGACACGGCGGCTACCGGCACGGTTTCAGGCAGTGTGCGGTATGCGGATACGGGTAAGCCTGCGAGCGGGATCAGGCTTTGGCTGACTGCCGCAACGGCGCAGGCGGGGATTCGTCCCGACCCCAGGACCGGCGAGTACGTGCTGCAAGACACGCGTGAAGGGCAGGAACGCTTGTTTGCCATGGTGGGTGCCGACGGCACGTTTGAGGTGCACGATGTACCTGCTGGAGCGTACCTGGTGCACACGTTCAGCCCGGTGTACCTGTCTCCGGACGACACCGTTTTCCCGACATCGGATTCGGAACACGTTACAGTGGGACCGCAAACGGGCAGTCGTGCTTTGCGCGTGGAGGTGACCGCGAAAGAACCGAAGCAGCGGCTGCAGATTGCGCTGCAGCGGGGCGGCGCGATCGAGGGGCAGATTGCCGGCGCGAGAAGGCCCGTCACCGGCATGGCGGGAATGCCGCTTGGCTTGGCGGTCAATGCCGAACGAAAGTTGAAGGCGAACCACTACGCACGTGTGGGTGGTGCAGCGCATGCGGATGCTGGCGGGCATTATCGCCTGGAAGGCCTGGCGCCGGGCGATTACGTTGTGTTCTCTGCTTCTTCCCCGACGATGGTTCGTACGGCCGATGGTGGCATGGGCGCAGGTTCAGGCTTGCCGGTGTATGCGCCGGGTACGGTACGTCCAAGCCATGCGACGGTGGTGCACGTCCACGGGTCGGAGACGCACCAGTTAAACTTCTCCGCCGTTGTGGGTGGTGCTGTGCATCGCGTCGCGGGAACCCTCGACTTGAGCGGAGGGGAAGTGCCGCGGTCGACGGTGGTGCGGCTTTACCCTGCCGGCGAGGGCGGCTTGACCGCAGCCACACCGTTGAACGCAGCGCGGGAGTATGCGTTCGAGCAGGTGCCCAACGGGGAGTACACCGCTTCGGTGGAGTTCGCGCCGACTTCCGAGTTCGTGAGTGCAGATGTCGCCCACGGAACGATTCGCATGAGGATGCGAAAGCCTGCTTACGATGCTGTGACGCAGAATGTCCATGTTGCCGGCCAGGACGTGACGGGGGTCATACTTAAACCAAGACGTGCGATGGACGCAGAGAATCAGTCGCACTCGACGAAGTGACGCCGAGTGCGATGGGTATACTTGGGGGAGCAGGCGGGCTGAACGATCGCCGCTGACGTCGAGGTTGTGGGCGTTGGGGGAGGAAAGTCCGGACTCCGCGGGGCAGTGTGCCGGGTAACGCCCGGGAGATGTGTTTCAAGACACATCGACGGCCAGTGCCACAGAGACGATACCGCCGCAGGCTCTGCAAGGAGCGTGCGGTAAGGGTGAAAAGGTGCGGTAAGAGCGCACCGCGCCGGCAGCAATGCAGGCGGCAAGGTAAACCCCACACGGAGCAAGACCAAATAGGCGGGAAGATTCCGAGCCCTTTTGGGGAGCGGATGATGCGCATCGGCCCGGTGCGCCAGACTCGCGGGTAGGTTGCTTGAGCCCAGCAGCAATGCTGGGCCTAGAGGAATGATCGTTCTCGACAGAATCCGGCTTACAGGCCCGCCTGCTGCTTTGCCTGGGCGAGCCGGATGCTTTATGGGATTGCGGTGTAGATGCCCTCGGTGGTGCGGGCCTTGAGCCGCGTATCGGCGAGATGGATGGCGAGGGACTGGAAGTCCTTGCCGGGCTCAGACGGTGGTGGCACAAAGCTGACGGTGTAGGTGGAGGCAGCGTCTGCCGTGCTTTGCTGAATGAGCTTGACGAGGCTGTTGTTGCCATTGAGGACGAGGCCACCGCTCCCCTCCGCAAGCACCTGGACACCGAGGTTGCCGAGCTGTGCCTGCGACGGCTTGCGCAGGCCGCCGGTGAACTGGCGGTAGTAAAAGGTGCTGCCGATGTTTTCTTCCGTGCCCAGCGGATTGAGGCTGTAGAGGGTGACGTTGCCGCTGTGGAGCTTGTTGGTAAACGAGACGACCTCGCGGTAGATCTGCTGCTCGTCGCGGCCGGAGAGTTGAACGCCGGGGCCGGAGAGCAGCGGCCAGCCAGGGGAGATCCAGAGCACCGACTTGTGGCCGGGAAGCGTGGCAGCGGCGTCGAGCACGCGATTGAGCGCCGTGAGCGAGATGTCGAGCCGGTCCTGTGCGCCATAGAAGCCGGCGCTCCGGCGCAGCGTGCGGAGGGCGACGGTCTTCTGTTCCAGCGCGGCATTGAGCGCATTGCCATCCGTGGTGAACTGCATGGATTGTTCGACCGAGGTGTCGGAGATGATGGCGACGGCAGTGGGTTGCGCGAGGACGCCGTCGTTGGCGGTCAGGTACTTGGCGATCTGCTGGCGCTCGAAGGCAACTTCTGTAAACGAGGTATTGACCGCGTCGATGACGAGAAGCACCCTGCCGGCGGAGCGAGCCGTGGCATGAACGGCCTGGAGTGGGAGCGCGGTGCCGTTGTCCTGCAGGGTGAAGGCGGAGGCGGGCAGGTCGAGCACAGGCTGGCCCTTGCTGTCGGTAACGACGACGCTGAGCGTGTAGGGCGCTCCGGGGACGAAAGCCTGGCTGCTGGCGGTGTCAGCGACGCGCGGTGCGGTCGCGGTGTGGCTCTGCGCCGTGGCGGCGAGGCAGACGATGCCGGTGAGCAGGAAAGGTGCGGCGAGACGAAGAGGCATATGGGGTTCCCTGAGGCATTGGATGCCGGGGAGGCCAGGCCGGAGTTCCAGGGGCTGGCGACAGAGCTTGGATGGAAGGTCTACGGGTCTGCGCAAACGGTCCGCGTGGGATGACCACAGATGAGATTGCGGATCGCGAACTCTGAGCGGTGGTGAGCCGTGCAGGGTTGCAGATTGTGAAAGAACCCCGAGTGGGAATGACCACGCTTGTGCTTTGCGGGTTCGTGAAATAAATCCGAGTGGGTGATGACTCACGCGTCGTGCTTTGCGGCTAGCGGAATAAATCCGAGTGGGTGATGACGTTGAGCAGGAGGATGCTGGCGGCAATGGTCAAGCTATCTTCCAGGTTGGCAATGGGCCAATCCTTGCCGACGCGCTCGGCGAGGGTGCGGCGGAGCCAGGCACTGCTGTAGGTGCCAAGCACCGCACCGATGCCGCCGGTGAGTCCCTTGAGGTAGTGGTGCCCACCAACGCGTGGCGCGATGAGGACGCCAACAAAGACGCCAAACAGGATGCGGCCGGCGAGGCCGACCGGCGAGGTGCGAGAGGATGTATTGGGAAGCTTGTCGCCGACGTATTCGCCGAGCGCCATGAGGGTGAAGATGCCGACCGAGATGGGATTGGCCGCGAAGTGACGCCATCCCGTCAGCTCCAGCGGTGGCGCAAATGTGCCTTTGACATAGGAGAACCAGCAGATGACTGCGATCGGCGTCAACGTACGCGAACCGGTAAGCATGCCGAGCAGAAGAACGAGGACGTATCCCATGGGCAGTAGGATGACACGGACGCGTGGTGGGGTGTCACGGAAAGCGTGGGCCAACGACCTCGTGGGCTCGCGCTAGAGAGGCAGGAGGGTGGATGTGCGCGTGAGTTCGCGCGATGCAGGTGGTAGGTTGATGTGCTCGGAAGTCGCGCGGGTGCAGGTTGGAGGGCTCACCCGGCCTGATGGTCGAGCGGGTCCTGCGGCCATGCCGGGACAGAGGCCTGTGCCGGAAGTGTGTGAGGCTGCCTCAGGCGGGCTGGTCGACGGGCGCCGCGAACGTGATGCGGTCAGGGCGCGTCCACCAGCCGGGTTCCTGAAGAGCTTCGGCAAGGGCGGGTTTGCCGGTGGCGAGTTGTTGCACGAAGCCGGTGTACGCCGTGGCCTGGGGCATGCCGGCGGATGTGTCAAAGACACCCGGCTCATAGGCATTGGCGTCGCGGGTGCAGAGGTTGGACCAGTTCCAGGAGCCAAACAGCGCCCAGACGGTGACGGCACGCACATCGACACCGTTGTCGCGGGCGGCCTGGGCGGACGTCCAGATTTCATGCAGCCAGCGGATCTGGTCTTCCGGCGAACCGCACAGGTGAACCTCTGTGATGGCGACCGGCAGACCGTAACGCCGCCACGCCTCGTCCAGAATGTGTTGCACGCCGGGGAGCGGTTCGGGGCGGACGCGAAGGGCTTCGATGTCGACCAGGGGGTCGGTACCGGTTTCGCCGCCGCAGAAACCCTGCGGGTAAAGATCGACGCGGTGGTCGAGAAAACGGTCGCTGGTGAGGTAGTAGTTGAGGCCGAGAACCGCGGGCGGGCAGGGGTGGTGGACGAACCAGCGGAGCTCCTCGGGCGAAATGCCGTGTTCGAGGAGGTCCTCGTAGAGGGGGTGGGCCTCGGTCACGATGCCGCAGAGAAGGTCGGTGCCGAGCCAGCGGCGGCTATCCCGCAGCAGGCGATAGCTCTCGCACTCGGGCGTGGAGAAGATGCTGCCACCGTCTTCGGTGTAGATGAGGCGGGCTTCCGGCTGGATGGTGCGGATTGCCTGCATGGCAAGGACGGTGGCCCTGACCTCGTGCAGGAGGGCACGCAGGTAGCTGGGAACGCTGTGGTGATGCGGGTACCAGTGGCCGTAGAGGCAGGAGAACCGGGCAGTGGTATGGGGTTCATTGACGGGCGTGTAGTCCATGACCCAGGGATAGCGCTTCGCAATCTGAAGGGCGTACGCGGCAAGTTTTTCAGGGAAGGCAGAGTCAAGCAGGTCGGTATTGCGGGGGCCGCTGCCGTGGTGGACGAGGCCGACGATGGGTTGGAGGTAGAGGCGCTGCATGGCGGCGAGGGTGCGATCGAAGCTGTCCCAGCAGACGTCGCCAGGCGCGGCGGTGCCGGTCTCGTCGAAGAACTCCCAGAGCAGGGGGAGACGGAGGGTGCGGATGCCGAGCGCGGCGATGCAGGAGAGATCGGCCTCCACGCGGTCGCGATGGCCGGACCAGAGATTCTGGTCGAAGTAGCGATCTCCCACACGATTGATGGTGCTCTCGGTACCACCCCAAAGTTCGAGGCCCTGATGGATGTACATGCCGTCTCCGCATACCCGTGCACAGGCGCCGGGATGGCGATGTGCTTACACTTCTGCGTTGGATGGCCACGGTTCAGGGTGCCGCCGCATGATGGTGTGGACTTGCAGCGACAGGAGCATGGGGATGCTGCCTAAAGGCAGCATGTGCGCGTGCCGTTCTGCGCTGTAGCTGGTGGAGGCGCGCTGCTCTAGTCCGGGCCGCGCTGAATGCCGAGGGGAAATGGGGATTCGCCGCTCTCCAGAATCCACTGGTAGTTACGGTCGCGCCAGGCGGCGGGCGTGCGGCTCTGGAGCCAGTCGAGAGGCTGGGTGGCGGGCTGGGTGGAACTGGTGGCGAAGGCTTCGCGGAGGGCCTGGCGTTGTGCCGCACCGATGGAGCGGGGGTCGGGCGAGACAAGCAGGACGGTGCCGCTGCGGGCGACGAGGTCGAGCCATTGCCGGCTCATGGACCAGGGCACGTCCGGTGTGAGGGCGACGCAGTCGGCGTCGATGCTGAAGAAGGCACCATGTTGCGGCAGACGGAAGGCGAGGGTGTTGACGCCGGTGCGGCGGGTGCGTTCCCAGTCGCGGCCGCTGGTGTCGTCGCCGGTGCGGGAGGTATCGAAGATGCCGACGGAAAGGTGGCCGACGGTGTTGCAGCCGAGGATGATGCGGTCTTCGCCGCAGGCAGTGCGGAGCTCACGGTAGAGGGCGGTTACGATTTCGGCGTTGGTGCGGGTGCGGTCGTGGAAACGCCAGTTGCCGCGGGTAGGCGATGCGCCCATCTGGCTGCCCCACTGGCCGAAGAGCTCCCAGGTGGTGAAGTCGTGCTTGATGAGGTCGTAGCCCCAGGCGGCGGCCTGCGCGGCGACGGCGGCGATGGCCTGGAGGGCCGCGGGGGCGGTGGGGTCGTAGGCGGACGGCGCGCTTTCGTGTGCGGGGCCGGACCAGCGTGCCGCGGGCAAGAGCAGATGGGGCGGTGTGGCGGCGGTGGCGCGGAGCGGGCGAATCCAGAGGCCGGGGTGAACGCCGCGGCTGCGGAGGTCCTGCGCAAGGCGGGGCATGCTGGGGAAGCGAACAGGGTCCTGGTAGCCGTCGTCGATGACGGTGAAGGGTTTGGGTGCGCCGGCGGGGGCGAGCGAGGCAACCAGGTCGGCGTCGCGCAGGAGGCCGGCGGGGGTGTTCTGGCCGTAGGCGTAATACCAGTCGTTGCTGCCGTAGAGAATGTCGACGGGCATGCCGCCGCGGTGGGTGGGCCGAGCGGTGCCGGCGGCCATGGCCTGGCAAAGGCGCCGGGTGACGGCGAAAGCAGTTTCGCCAGGGGCGCCGGAGACGGTGACGAGGCTGGCGGCAGCGAGCGGGCGGTTGCCGAGGAAGACGCCGTTGCCGCCATTGCGGACGTCGAGCCAGAGGGAGATGCCGGCGGCGTCGGCCTGCCAGAAGGCAAAGCTGGCGCTGCCGGTTTTAACGCCCATGCCCACCGTGCCGGTGCTGCCGTGGAGCAGAAAGTACCACGGCAGCGGGCGCTCGGGTTCGAGGGTGCGCCATGCGAGATCGCCGTAGCTGCGCTCCCAGGCGTCGCCCAGAGCGAGCGTGTCGACCGGCAGCGGAAACTGCCAGCGCAGGTGCAGGCGCTGGATGGGCTCCGCTGGGCACTCAAGCAGGATGGCCGTTTGCGCCGGGGTTTGCTGAAGCGTGACGCGCACGGTTGCGGACGGAGCATTGCCGGTCCAGGCGGTACCGCGGCGGACAAGGGCGTGACGGGTCGGCTCCGCATCGCCGAGGTAGGCGAACAGGAGGTCGGGTTGACCCGGATCTGGAAGGGCGGTGCGGGAAGGCGAACCGGCATGCGCAAAGGGCAGCGTGAGGTTGGAAGCGACGACAGCGGCACCCTGGAGGAGGTGCCTGCGGGTAACGCTGCGCGAGGGTTCGGGCATGGGTGTGTCTCCGGGCGGTGGGAGATTCGAGACGAGGGGCGGCAGCGGGGCCAAATCGGAGTGGACGCTCTCGCTTCCCCGATCGAGCTCAGCGTTTGGCGATCTCCTCCACGCGGCCTTCCAGTTTCCCGATCATGCGGTAGAACTCCCGGAGATCATGGGTGAGCGTCTCCTGGTTGCCTTTGAGCTCGCGGAAGGCGACGTCCTGACTAGCTCTGAGGTCGCGGAGGGCGACGTCCTGGTTGGCTTTTGCTTCGCGAAAGCCTGCTTCCTGGCTGGCCCTGGCTTCGCGTAGGCTGGTGTTGATGCTGGCTTGGAACTCGCGATTGGCTGTGTCCTGGGTGTCCTTGGCTTCGCGGAGGCTGGTGCTGATGCTGGCTTGAAAATCGCGAATGGAGCTGTCCTGGCTGTCATTGGCTTCGCGGAGGGCGGGGTTCTGGCTGGCTTTGACATCGCGAAGGCCTCGGTCCTGGCGGGCCTTCATTTCGCGGAGGGCTGTGTCCTGGCTCGCTTTTGCTTCGCGGAAGCCGGCATTGGTGCTGGCTCGAAGCTCGTCCGTGGTGGTTTCCAGGCGCGACAGCCGGGTGTTGGACTGGATCCAGGCGAGGATGACGGTGACGATGGAAGCGCCGGTGACCGAGATCAGACTGTAGAACTGGATGTTGTTCAGGGCGGCTCCTCCTTCGCTGGCTTTTACGATAGCAGCGCTGTCAAGCTACGGTTTGCCATCGGTGAAGCTGGTGAAGAGGTTGTTGAGAGCCTCGGCCTGGGTGGGGTGGGAGAAGATGGCGTCACGGAGGGCGGTGTAGGGCAGGTGGCCGATGCAGGCAATCTGGAGCTGGGCCGCGACTTCGCCGCCGTGAACACCGAGGACGGTGGCGCCGAGAATCTGCCGGGTTTCCGGGTCGACAAGCGCCTTGATCATGCCGCGGGTTTCATCCATCTCGTCGGCACGGGCCATGGAAGACATGGGCATGGTGGCGAGGCGGTAGGGCCGGTTCTGCTTTTTGGCCGAGGTCTCGTTGAGGCCGAAGCTGCCAAGCTCGGGGTCGGTGAACATGACGTAGGGGACGAGGCGGTCCGTGGTGGCGCGGCTGCCGTTTTCAAGCAGGTTGGCACGGAGAATGCGGAAGTCGTCGTAGGAGATGTGGGTGAAGGCGGGGCCGCCCTTAACGTCGCCGAGCGCCCAGATGCCGGGGGCGGTGGTTTCGAGCTTATCGTTGACCTGGATGTAGCCTTTCTCGTTCTGGTGGATGCCGACGCGGTCGAGGTGGAGCGCCTCCACGTTGGGGGTGCGGCCGGTGGCGACGAGAAGGTGGGAGCCGGTGAGGGTCTGGCTGCCGTCGTCGGTGGTGACGTCGAGGGTGATGCCCGTTTCGTCGCCGCTGACCTTGTCGGCGGAGGTGCAGGTCAGGATGTTCATGCCGTCCTGAAGCAGGATCTGACGGAGGCAGTCGGCGATGTCGGAGTCTTCGCGGGCAGCGATCCGTTCGCCGCGTTCGAGCACCGTGACCCTGCTGCCGAAGCGGAGAAACATCTGGGCGAACTCGAGCGCAATATAGCCGGCGCCGAGAACGATGAGGTGTTCGGGGACGGTCTGCAGCTCCATGATGCGGGTGCTGTCGAGGTAGGGAGTTTCGTCGAGGCCGGGGAGGTCGGGCGCGTCGGGGCGCTCGCCGGTGTTAAGGAAGATGCGCGGGGCGGTAAGGGTCTGCGGCGCCGAGCCATCCTGCATGAGGACGTCGATCCGGTACTGGCCGTTGCCGGGCTGCTGCTCGGCAAAGCTGGCCTCGCCGAGGAACAGGGTCGAGAACTTCAGGACGCCTGCTGTATTGTTCTCGCGGGACTGGAGCACGATCTTCTGCTTGCGCTGCCAGACGGTGCGCATGCCGATGGAGACGGGACCGGTAAGGACGCCGAAGTCTTTACCGCGCCTGGCGAGGTAGGCGTTGCGGGCGGAGGCGTCAATGGTCTTGGACGGGGTGCAGCCATCGTTGACGCAGGTGCCGCCGGGAAAGCGGCGCTCGATGACGGCGACGGTCCAGCCGTGCTGACTCATGGCTTTGGCAAGCGGATTGCCGCTCTGGCCGGAACCGATCACGATCGCGTCGAACTGTTGTTGCGACATTGGAAAGCCCTCGAGGTAAAGGATACCTGCCACGTGTCCCCGCAACATTTTCCGGCCAGGTGCGCGATACTCAAGACTTATGGCAATACGGGACAGGATTTTTGGAAAGCCGCTGGCGACCAGCGAGGAACGTGCGGAACAAATCGGGGTTGCCTCCGGAATTCCGATCTTTGGCCTGGATGCATTGACCAGCGCGGCGTACGGGCCGGAGGCGGCGCTGGCACTGCTGATTCCCCTGGGCATGATGGGGACGCAGTACCTTTTGCCCATCATCACGGCCATCCTGGCGTTGCTGGTGATCGTGTTCTTCAGCTATCGCCAGACGATTGCGGCGTACCCGACCGGTGGCGGCAGCTACACGGTGGCGACGGAAAACCTGGGCGAAGGCGCGGGGTTGCTGGCTGCGGCCGCGCTCATGATCGATTACATCCTGACGGCGGCGGTAGGCATTAGTGCGGGCGTTACCGCGATGACGTCGGCACTGCCGCGATTTCAGCCGTACACGCTGGGGCTTTGCCTGCTGATCCTGGCGATTCTGGCGGTGGTGAACCTGCGCGGGGTCAAGGACACGGGCACGGCGTTTATTGTGCCGACGTTCCTGTTTATCGGGACGTTGCTGGCGCTGATTGCCGTGGGCGTGTGGAAGACGTTTGCGGCCGGTGGGCACCCAATACCGGTGCAGGCCATTCCGCCGGCGCTGCCACAGACGGTGAAGTTTCTGGGGCTCTGGATGCTGTTAAAGGCGTTCAGCAGCGGATGCGCGGCGATGACGGGCGTGGAAGCGGTCTCGAACGGCGTGATGGCGTTTCGGGAGCCGCGGGCCAAGAACGCGCAGATAGCCCTGACGATCATTATCTCGATCCTGATCGTGCTGCTGTACGGGACGGCATGGCTGACGAAGCACTACGAGATTATGGCAATGAACCCGGACCTGCCGGGCTACCAGAGCCTGTTGAGCCTGCTGGTAACGGCGGTGTTCGGGCGCGGCTGGTTTTACTTTGTGACCATGGGCAGTGTGCTGCTGGCGCTGGCGCTGAGCGCGAACACGGCGTTTGCGGATTTTCCGCGATTGACGCGGGCGATTGCCCTGCACGATTCCCTGCCGCACGTCTTCATCCTGCGGGGCCGGCGCCTGCTGTTTTCGCACGGCATTTATGCGCTGACCGGGCTGACGGCGGTGATCCTGATTGCGTTCAAGGGCGTGACGGACCGGCTGATTCCGCTGTACGCCATTGGTGCGTTTCTTGCGTTTACGCTGTCGCAGGCCGGCATGGTGGTGCACTGGTACAAGCAGGAGGGCGACCACAAGGGCCGCTCGTGGCACATGTTTGTGAACGGCGTGGGCGCGGTGGCGACCGGTCTGACGACGATCGTGGTGCTGGCGTCGAAGTTCATGTCCGGTGCGTGGGTGACGGCGCTGTTGGTGCCGCTGCTCATTCTGCTGATGCGCGGGGTGAAGTCGCACTACACCCGGGTGCACGCGGAGATGGAAGAGTCGAACCCGATGGACGTGGAAGACCTGAAACAACCGCTGGTGGTGATCCCGATGGCGCGATGGAATCGCGTCTCGGAAAAGGCGATGCGGTTCGGGATGGTGCTGTCCAAGGAAGTAAACGTGGTGCACGTGCACTCAGAGGATGATGAGCACGACATTGGTTCGGACTGGGAGGCGAAGATCATGGCGCCGATCCGTGCAAAAGGCCTGCCGGAACCGCAGCTAGTTACGATTCCGTCCAGCTTCCGCTTTATTATTTCGCCGCTGATGGACTATGTGCTGACCCTGGAAAAGGATCACCCGGGGCGGAAGGTGGCCGTGATTCTGCCGGAGCTGGTCGTCCAGCACTGGTGGGAAAATGCGCTGCACAATCAGCGGGTGCAGTTGTTGAAACTGTTGCTGCTGGTGCGGGGAAACCAGCGCATCGTGGTGGTGAATATTCCCTGGTATTTGTAGGTAAGGACTGTTAAAACGCCAGGGTTACCGTACCCGCAGAGCCGTTATAGATCAGGATGCAGTGGGCAAGCACGTCCCGACCGATGAGGGCGTGAAAGGCCTGGGCTTCGTACAGCTCGCAGGTCGCAATCCGCAGGTCCGGCAGGACGAGACCATCTTCTGCGCCGTTTGGCCCTGGAAGCACAAGACTAATGTCATAGATTTCGGTTGCGCTTGAGCCGGAAGCTGGAGTGCTCATAAACGCGGTACTTGCGGCGATCAACCCAAGAGCCTGCACAACGCTTCGGTCGATAAAGGTGCGGCTCGCACCCGTGTCGATCATGGCTGTGAGGTGAATGGGAGCAGGTTGGTTTCGACCGGCTGTTTCGCGACGGCGAGCGTCGCGGTGAGACATCCCGACCACAACGTCGATGAAAGGACCCTGGGAACGAAGTGGAAAGGTGCGATGCGCCATTAAGCGGCGCGTGCGCCGGAGGGAATGAGATTCATCGGACGCTCGGAACGCAAGCGTTCCGCAACATCGTAGATCTCGTTCACCATGAATGGCTCAAGACCGAAGAGGCGGTAACCCTCCTCGCGCGCCTCGCCGTACTCCTTAAACGTCGCAAGGATGTCGTCACCGAAGATCAGCACCCACTCGCCCATGTGGTTTTGCTGCAGTTCAAGCAGGTGACGGAGATACGTCTGGTGTTCGCGTTCCAGTGCCATGGCGTGGCCGTTTCTTTGCGAGATATCGCGATGTGACGTTAGACCGAGACGGGCTCCGGCTGGCTGAGTTCGGCAGGGACGCGGTTGCGGAGCCAGTTGTAGAGCGGGAAGGTGTCGGCGAGCTCTGTGACGCGGTGGTGGATGGAGGCGAGGTGGGCATCGTCGTTGCGATGCTCCAGGGCCTCGGCGATCCATGCGGCGATCTGGTGCATGTCCTGTTCGCGCATGCCACGGGTGGTGAGGGCAGGCGTGCCGAAGCGGATGCCGCTGGGCTTGAGCGGCGGATTGGTGTCGTAGGGGATGGCGTTTTTGTTGACCGTGATGCCGGCTTTGCCGAGTGCGAGTTCGGCCTCGGAGCCGAGCATGCCCCGGGCAAAGACATCGGCGAGCAGGACGTGGGTGTCCGTGCCGCCGGAGACGATGCGGAAGCCCTGCTGCTGAAGGCCGGCGGCAAGGGCCTTTGCATTGGCAACAACCTGCCGGGCGTACTGCTTGAAGTCAGGTTGCAGGGCTTCGCGGAAGGCGACGGCCTTGGCGGCGACGACGTGCATGAGCGGGCCACCCTGCTGGCCCGGAAAGACGGAACGGTCGACGGCGGCGGCGAACTGCCCCTGGCAGAGAATGAGGCCTGACCGCGGGCCACGCAGGGTTTTGTGCGTGGTGGTGGTGACCATGTGCGCGTGGGGCACGGGCGACGGGTGCACGCCACCTGCCACAAGACCGGCAAAGTGGGCCATGTCGACGAGCAGGAAGGCACCGACCCTGTCTGCGATCTGGCGCATCCGGGCAAAGTCCCAGTGACGGGGGTAGGCGCTGCCACCGCCGACGATGACCTTTGGCTGCTCACGGACGGCGAGCGCTTCGAGTTCGTCATAGTCGATGACTTCGGTGTCAGGGCGTACCTGGTAGCCGACGATGCGGTAGAGCTTGCCGCTGAAGTTGAGCTTGTGGCCGTGAGTCAGGTGTCCGCCATGGGCAAGGTCAAGACCGAGCAGGGTGTCGCCGGGCTGGATGAGGGCCATGTAGGCGGCGGCGTTGGCCTGCGAGCCGGAGTGCGGCTGGACGTTGACGTGCTCTGCACCGAAGAGCTGCTTGGCGCGGTCGCGAGCCAGATTTTCCACGACGTCGGCGAACTCACAGCCGCCGTAGTAACGCTTGCCGGGGTAGCCTTCGGCGTACTTGTTGGTGAAGACGGAAGCTGTGGCCTCAAGCACGGCACGGGAAACAAAGTTCTCCGATGCAATCATCTCCAGGCCATCGTGCTGGCGAACCACTTCGTGCTCGATTTGAGAGGCAATTTCAGGGTCGCTGGCGAGGAGAGCGCTGTCGAAGGCAGTAGACATGCTTTCTATTATTTCACCCGTGTGTGGGGGTGAGCAGGTCAAATTCGCTGGGCTGGGACGTGGTCCGGAACCATTGCAGGAAGCTGTTGTGGTCAGCCAATCTCTTCGAGGGATTTCTGCTCGGCGGCGATGCCCCAGATTGCCTGGGCCGCACCGGCGATGAGCATGGCGGCGGCGGAGGCCATGAATCCCCAGAAGATGGGCTGGCGGTTGCCGCGGTTGAGTAGTTCGCCATAGATGGCGGGACCGGCGACGCCGGCGAAGAGGGTGCCGAAGCCGTAGAACACGGCAATGGCGGAGGCGCGGATCTGCTGCGGGAAGAGTTCGCTGGTGGTGAGGTAGGCCGAGCCGGCGGCGTTTGCGGCGAAGAAAAAGGCGATGGACCACCAGGCGACCTGGCCCCAGAGGCTGAGATCGGCGCGCAGAAAGAGCAGGTTGGAGACGATGAGGGCAACGCCGGCGAGGGCGAAATTGAGCGAGATCATGGTGCGGCGACCAACGGTGTCAACCAGCCGGCCAAGGAGCAGCGGGCCGATGAAGTTGGTAACGGCAAGGGGCAGAAAAAGCAGACCCGCATTGGACGCGGACATGCCGTAGAAGCGGAGAAGGATGAGGGAGGCGGAGAAGAAAACCGAGTTGTAAAAGAAGGATTGCGCCATGATCATGACCATGCAGAGCAGGGCACGGCCACGGTAGCGTGGATGAAAGAGCATGCCAAGACTGCGGATGGGGTCCTTGGAGCGGCGCTGGATGGAAACCGTTTTCGATTCCAGCGGCAGGTGGCCGAACTGGCGCTCCACCTCCTGCTCGATGCTGTTGATGACCCCGACAGCCTCGGCGTCGCGCGAGTGGACAAGGAGCCAGCGCGGACTTTCTGGAATGTGGCGGCGCAGGTACAGCACGACGCCGGCGATGGGAAGGCCGGAGAGAAAGGCGAAGCGCCAGCCAAGGCGAAGGCCGAACGCGGTGTCGGACAGGAAGCCGACGGCGACAAGGGACCCAAGGATGACACCAACCCAGAAGCTGGAGCCGATAAAGAGATTGACACGGCCACGGACGCGCGCGGGGATGAGCTCGTCGATGGCGGAGTTGATGGCGGTGTACTCCCCGCCGATGCCGGCACCGGTCATCATGCGGCAGAAGAGGAAGGTGGGCAAATTCCAGCTGAGCGAGGTGAGGGCCGTGGCGCAGACGTAAAAGACAAGCGTCCAGGTAAAGAGGGACTTGCGGCCGTAGCGGTCTGCAAGGTAGCCAAAGGTGAGCGCGCCAAGAACCGTGCCGAAAAGGTAGCCGGTGGACGCAAGGCCAAGCTGGGTGTCGGTGAAGTGCAGGGCCTGCGGCGATTTAAGCGCGCCGGCAAGGGAGCCGCCGACGCCGCCTTCCAGCCCGTCGAGCAAAAACGTGATGCCAAGCGCAACGGCCATGCGCAGGTGCCAGCGCGACCAGGGCAACCGATCCAGGCGCGGCGGAATGTCGGTGGTGACCTGTACCGGACTGGTTGTGGTGGCTGTGCTCAAGCGGGTCTACCCTTTTGCGGTGTTTAGAATTTAGAGACTAACCATACGCCACCCACCATGAGTACACCGCCCGCAATGCGAAGGGGCGACGCAGCGTGATGTTTAAAGCCGATCCAACCCATCTGGTCGAGCCCGATGCTGACGAGGATGGATGCGGTCAAACTAATGCCGGTAAACATGCCGGAACCGAGCTTTTGCGCGAACATGAGGGCGATCAATGTGGTGACGATGGAAAGGACGCCGCCGGTGTAGGCCCACCACGGTGTGGCGTGCACGGCCTGCGCGGTGGGCAGAACCTGACGGGCAAATGCCTGGATGAGCAGGGTGCCGGCGAGGGCGCTGGCGTAGACCCAGATGGTTGTCCAGAGGGGAGCCTGCCAGAACTTGAACAGTTCGGCATTCGTGCCCTGCAGGGGGGCAAGCGCACCGGCGAAGATTGCAAGAAGGATAACCAGTAAGGCCATTCCAGCTAAGATGCCCTGCTTCCATGTTCATTCACGCCATGGAGACGCCGGATCACGTGCCGGATGGGCGGATCAACAATTTGTGTGGGGCTTATGCCTCAGTCACTTGCGCTGGCTGGGTGCTACGCCGGCTTACTGTTGTGCCGGCTGGTCGTTCTACCGGCTGGTCGTTATGCCGGCTGGTCGCGGAGGCGGCGAAATGCCTTGTGCACAAAGGAGCCCATGTACCAGCCGTCGATGTACTTGTACGGGGTTTCGCCAGTGGTGTAGTGGCCGCAGGGCAGAACGCGGCTGGTGAAGTCGACGCGGCGATCGCGAAAGTTTTTGAGCACGTCGAGCGAAAACTCTCGCAGGAACGTCAGGTCCCAGATTGCATGGATGACGAGGGACTGACGGCTGGTCTGGGCGGCGTAGCGGTCCATAACCGTGATGGGGCTGATGCCGGCGAAGATGGCACGCACGTCCTGCTGGGTGAGGCCGTTTGCCTCAAAAGCGGCGCGGACATGGCGGGTGGACTGGCCGGTCCAGACGACATCGCCAAATTGGGTGCTGGCGTGGTTGAAGGCACAGACCTGGATGCGGGGATCAAAGGCAGCTGCGAGAAAGCTGTAGCAGGAACCGAGCGAGGTGCCGAGAACGCCGAACTGCTCGTAGCCCTGCTGCTGGAGCCAGTCAATGCAGCTGCGGATGTCGACCACGGCCTGCTGCGCGGCGAGAATGGTGCGGCCAACATTGCTGGAGACGGCGTAGTCGCTGCGCTCCAACTCGGCCGGGCGGCGGATGTCGTGGTAGGGCTTGCTGAGGCGCAGGCCGGCGATGCCGAACCGGTTGAAGATGCTGCAAAGGGCGTTGTGGCTGAAGGCGTCGGCGTTCCACTGCGGCAGAACAATGATGGCCTGCTTTTTGCGCCGGGGGTCCCGGTGCGCGGGTTCGGGGTACCAGCGGGCGTTGACCTGGTCGTTTTCCGGGTACTTGCTCCGGGTTGGACTGGTAAACCGGAGGTACTGTGCCTTGGGCAGCTTGCCGGACTGGGCGTCGGCCTGAAGCTGGGCGGCCTGGGCCAGGGTTTCCGGGCGGACATTGGTAGGAAAAAGTGCGGGATGGCGGTGTTCGAGGCGGAAATCCGTGGGCGTTTGGTAGCCGTAGAATTCCGCGCCGCGAGCAACGATCTCCTCGTTGACCGCGACCATGGCGGCAAGTGCGGCAGGGGTGTCCAGGTGCTCAGAAGCTGCCCACTGCGCGGCGGTGGCGCTGAAGCTGCCGAGCCAGTCAAACCCCCACTCCAGCGGGCGAACGATGCGGTTGGTGTCTCGGGTGGTGAGCGCGGTTTCCCAGCGGATCATCCAGTCGGCATACCACTTGGGGACCATCTGGAAAGAATATCAAGAGTGGTGGAGCGAGCGGCCAGGGCGGGCGCTCTGCGCTGCGTGAGACCAACAGGGCATGGAAAAGCGGCGAGGCGTGGGGCTGACCGCGTTTGTTTTGGGTGATAACTAAAAAGCCAGCCTGTTGAACAAAGCCTG
>CAXUHM010000033.1:0-11112 GCA_964250935.1 uncultured Terriglobus sp. | reverse complement strand
CTGCAGCTCGCTTTAGGTGGAGGAACGTATGACTTTGTGAGTACGGAAGTTCTACGCTGTTGCGGCGGAAGACGCAAGCGGGCGAGGGCAAACGGCGGAATCAGCACAAACAAAGGGGCGCGGCCTAAGCCGCGCCCCGTGAATATCCGTGGTGCGAGTTACTGAACGTTGCCTGCTTCGAGATGCGACTCGAGGAAGTAGAGCTCCTCTTCGGCATCGACGATGAGCTGGTTGAAGAAGTCGGAGGAGGGACCGTCGCCGGCATCATCGACGGCATCGGAGGTCTCCCGAAGGATCTTGCAGTACTCGCCGAGCGACGTGGACAGCGCCTTGAGGTGCTCCGGACCGGAGACTGCCTCGACATTGTAGGGCGGAATCTGCGAGTACTTGGCGGACTGGCGCACGGTGCCGTTGGCAACGCCACCAATCTGGGTGATGCGCTCGGCGATGGGATCGATCTGCTTGAAGATGACCTTTGCGGTCGCGTCGAAGACGAGGTGGAGCTGGTAGAAGTTCATGCCCTTGACGTTCCAGTGGGCGAACTTGGCCTGTGCATACATATCGAGCGAGGCTGCAAGCGGAACTTCCATCAGGTCGACGACCTTCTGCTTCACGTCGTCAGAAAGCGCGACGCGGTTTTTGTACATTTTACTCTTTGGTGCCTTTTCTGCCTTGTCTGCCATGGTGTGGGTATTCCCTTTCGAAATTTTCTGCGCGCCGTTCGGCACCGCACACGAAGTTGGATGCAGGTTGGCGGGAATGGCTTGCCTGCGGCGCAGGATTCCTTGCAGGGGCAAGGCGAATGCATGGGAGAGCAACAGTGGGCGTTGGCGCCCATGGGCGGACAGCTACCGCTGCAGAGTGCCCGCCGCGAGCGGGTCCGCCGCGGCGGTTGCGGATGCCGGGGCAAGGCGCGTGACCTGCACGAGGGTGCTGTAGAAGGTGGCACCCCCGGCGATGTCGGTGAGGCGCTCGGCAGTGAGCATGTTGATGCCGCGGCCGTCGACGGCGAGCTTGTTCCAGCCAAGGGTGGCGGCGACGACGCCGGGCGCAGTGGCCGTAGAGATGCGGGCAGTGAGGGTGAGCGAGCCGCGCGCGCTGGTGATGGAAACGGCGTCGCCGTCCACGATGTTGCGGGGGGCGGCGTCCACCGCGTGGAGCTCCAGGAAGCCGGTGTGGTCGCGCTGCATGCGCTGGTGAGCGGGCAGGTTGGCGAAGGTGGAGTTCATCCAGTGGTCGGCCTTGCGCGGCAGCAGCTGCAGGGGCAGGCTGGGCGTTGCGGCTTCGGTGCCTTCTTGCCCGGGGATGTAGGCGGGCAGCGGGTCGAGACCCTGGTCGGCGCGGGTGCTGGAGGAGAACTCGCCACGACCGGTGGGTGTGCGGAACCAGTCAGGGGTGCTGAAGGGGAGGTACTCCCCACGCACGTTGCGGGGTACCTGCAGTGGAACAAAGCCGTGGTACGGGGCGGCGGGGTCGGCCAGACTGCGGCGGAGGTCTGCCTGGATGACGGTGCTGCCGGTGGCAGGGTTGTGGAACCAGGGGTGCGCGGTGTCAAGGGCCTGGTCGATGAGGTCGCTCTCGGAGTCGTGGAAGCAGGGCTCAGGGAAGCCCATGCGCCGGGCCAGCTCGGCAAAGACGGCGACGTTGGGACGGGCTTCGCCAAGGGGCGCGATGGCGGCGGGCGAGAGCTGGAGATGGTAATGGCCGTAGGCGCCCTGGATGTCGGTCTGTTCGAGAAAGGTGGGCGCGGGAAGAAGGATGTCGGCGTAGTCCGCAGTGTCAGTGAAGGTGACGTCGTGGACGACAGTGAAGAGATCGGCGCGGCGCATGCCGGCAAGGACGGCAGCCTGGTTGGGCGCGACCGCGGCAGGATTGCTGTTATAGACGAAGAGGGCCTGGACCGGTGGGTCGCGCTGCTGGGTGAGGGCATGGCCGAGCTGGCTCATGTTGACGGTCCTGCTGTCGCGGCCCAGTGGCGAAGCGTGCATGAGCTCCGGCATGTGGAGCCGGGCGCCGTTGAAGGGAAAAGCGGCAGAGGTGGAGAGCAGGAGACCGCCACCGGCGTGCTGCCAGGCGCCGGTGAGCAGGGGCAGCATGCTGATGGCGCGGACGGCGCTGCCACCCTGTTCACTGCGCTGGACGCCGTAATTGACGCGGATGGCGGCAGGAATGGTGGTGGCGTACTCGTGGGCAAGCTGCTCGATGCTGCCCTGGGCAAGGCCGGTGATGCGGGCCACGGTTTCGGGCGCATAAATGCTGGTGAGGACGCGCTCGCGGAGTTCCTCGAAGCCGTGCGTGTTGCCCTGGATGTAAGCGTCGTTCTGCAGGCCATCGCGCAGAATGACATGCATGAGGCCCATGGCGAGCAGAACGTCGGTGCCGGGGCGCGGGCGCAGGTGCAGGTCCGCGAGGCGGGCGGTGCGGGTTTGGTAGGGATCGAGCACAACCAGGCGAGCGCCGTTGCGGCGTGCCTGCTCGATAAAGGGCCACAGGTGGATGTTGTTGCCATGGACGTTGGCGCCCCAGGCGAGGATGAGTTTTGCCCTGGCAAAAGCCTGTGGCTCCATGCCGAGACGCGTGCCGTAGACGTCGGTAAGGGCAGCGGCACCGGCGGCGGCGCAGATGGTGCGATCAAGCTGCGATGCGCCGAGGCGGTGGAAGAAGCGGCGGTCCATGCTGCCGTAGCCAAGCTGGCCGATGGTGCCGGCGTAGCTGTACGGCAGGATGCTCTCCGGGCCATGGGCGGCGGAGACCTGCTGGAGCCGGACGGCGACCTCAGAGAGAGCGGCATCCCAGGAGATGCGCTCGAAAGCTTCGTGCTCGCGGCCGGGAGGCAGTTGCGCCTTGGGCACGCCGGGGCGGCGGCGCATGGGGTAGAGCAGGCGGTCGGGCGCGTAGACACGGTCAAGATAGCGGGCGACCTTGCCGCAGAGAAAGCCCCGGGTGACGGGGTGGGCAGGGTCGCCGGCGAGGCGGACGAGCCTGCCGGTGGAGAGGTCTTCCGTGGCAATGACGCGGCAGGAGTCCGGGCAGTCGAGCGAGCAGGTGGTGTAGTGCTGGCGCGTAGCGCTGGCTGGCTGCGGCGTTACGGTTGCTGAGTGCCCGGCCTTTGCGGCCTGCGGTGCTGCGCTGCCGGGGGCCGGCGCCGCGCTGGCGGGGCTGCCGGGGTCCGCGCCCGGCGTTGCGGAGGGGAACGCGTGTTCGTGCCGCGCAACGAACTGCACCGACGGGCTGCCGTGCGCGAAGGAGGGCATGGCATGATTCTAGCTACTGGTACACGGTTTCAGAAGCTCTGAGACACGTGGAACCGGCCCGGGTGAGGAGCGTTGCCGATGCTGCGATGGGTGCGTGGAGTGGTGGTTGCGGGCTGTCTGGGGACGGGTGGCCTTGCCACGGGCGCGGTCTCGGTGCTGTGGGCGCAGAACGGCGCCGAGCTGACCGTGATGTCGCACGATGCGCTGGAGCTGGTGAAGGTGCTGACGGCGCAGGAGCGGGACTGGAATGCAGGCAACCTGAACGCCTTTCTGGAAGGCTACAAGAAGTCAAAGGACACCACCTTTGTGGGGGCGTCGGTGCAGCACGGGTGGGAGGAGATGGCGACGCACTACCGGTCGAACTACCCCAACCGGGACAGCATGGGAACGCTGAGCTTCAGCGAGCTGGAGCCGCACCTGCTGGACGACCGATTCGGCGTGTTGACGGGCAAGTACAGCCTGGAGCGGGGCAAAAAGTTTGGCGGCAATGCACAGGGGCTGTTTTCGCTGGTGTTCGAGAAAACCGACGCGGGCTGGAAGATTGTCGTCGATCATACGAACTGAGCGGAAGAATGGGCGTGCGACCCGCGCAATTTGTTCCGAGAACGAGTCGTTTGGCGGCGGGCGGCTACCGTTTTGGCCATGCGATGATCCAAGTATTGTGAGTTTGCCCTGGATGTGTTCTCGTGTGGTGGTTTCGGCGTGTCTGGCCGTGAGCCTGGTTGCGTCGCTGGGTTGTCGTGCGCAGGTTGCCGGTGGGTCAAAGACGGCGAAAGCGGAGGGGTTATCCCCGGCGCTGCAGCGGAGGATCGAATTGCTGATCCGGTCGCGGGCGCAGCTGCCGTTTACCTATGACGTGCGGGTGATGGACCGGCGGGCGAGCGCGACCCTGCCGAACTACGACGAGGTGACGGCGTCCATCGGCGAGGCAAACAGACCTGGCAAGCCGGTGACGTTTCTGATCAGCAAGGACGACAAGACGCTGGCGCAGTTGACGACGTTCGACCTGACCAGGGATCCGAAGCAGATTGTGACGGATGCGGGAAGGCCGGCGCGCGGCGGTGGAGAGAGCGCACCGGTGAAGATCGTGGTGTTCGACGACCTGGAGTGCCCGTTCTGCGCGCGCGAGCATGCGGCGCTGTTCCCTGCCCTGCTGCAGCGGTATGGCGAGAAAGTGCGGATTGCGTACAAGGATTTTCCGCTGAGCCAGCACCCGTGGGCCGTGCACAGCGAGGTGGACGCGAACTGCCTGGCAGCGCAAAACGGGCCGGCTTACTGGAGCTATGTGGATGCCGTGCACGCGCGGGCCGGCGAGATTGGCGGGCAGGAAAAGAGCCTGACGGCAGCCAAGATCGAGCTGGACAAGATGGCGAGCGACATTGGGACAGCGGCAAAGGTGGATGCGCCGAAGCTGAAGGCGTGCGTGGAGAAACAGGATGAGGCACCGGTGAACGCGGGGCTGCGGGAGGGCGAGTCCCTGCAGGTGAACGGTGTGCCGGCGATCTTTATCAACGGCGAGCAGATTAACGGGGCGGCACCCGTGGAGTTTGTGTACCGCGCAATCGACGAGGCGCTGCTGGCAGAGGGAATCACGCCGCCGGCGGCGATTCCCCTGCCGGCACTGCAGACACCAGCGCAGTAGCCGGATGCGATTGCCGCGCGTGGGGGTGCACCCGGTGTGGGCCAGATCGTAAATGGCCGCAACGAGCGCGTTAGGATAACGGGTGGGACACAACTGGACGCACGATGCCGTGGAGCGACACAATTGACTGCTGAAAGGTTTGGAATGCACCGGAGCATGGCGCGTTGGGCGGCCTGCGGCCTGATCGCGGGCATGGTGCTGGTGAGCGGCTGCAAAAAGCAGCACAGCGCGGATGTGGTGGCGAGCGTAAACGGCCATGCCATTCCACGTGCCGACCTGGACCACTACTACGACGCGCAGCAAAAGAACAAGCAGGACCCGACGCCGGAGACACCGGAGCAGGCGGACAGCGACCGGTTGACGATTCTGCGCGGGCTGATTGACCAGGAAATTATCGAGCAGCGCGCCGCCAAGATGGGGCTGACCGCGACCAACGACGAGGTGGACGGCAAGCTGAACGAGATGAAGGCGCCGTTTACCGAAGACCAGTTCCAGCAGCGGCTGAAGGCGAGCGGGCAGACGCTGGAGGAAGTACGTCGCGACTTACGCCGGTCCATTACTTTGGATAAGTTGCTGAATAAGGAAATTAATTCCAAGATCAATGTGACGGATGGTGAAGTTTCAAGTTACTTCAACACGCACAAGGCTGACTTTAACCTGATTGAGAACCGGTATCACCTGGCGCAGATTGTGGTCACGTCGCTGCCCACGGACCCGACGGCACAGGGCGGCAACCTGCAGGGCAGCAAGGCAACGACGGATGCCGATGCGAAAAAGAAAATCCAGAGTTTGAAAAACCAGATCGACACGGGTGCGGACTTTAGCGCGCTTGCGGCAAACTACTCGGAAAACCCGCAAACGGCGTCGAATGGCGGAGATATGGGATTTCCGTCGGAATCGCAGCTGCGGCAGGACCCGGCGACGTTTGCAGCCATCGGTAAGTTAAAGGCGGGCGAGACGACCGACATTCTGCCAATGTACGCGGGTGCGGGATCGAAGCAGGTGATTGGGTACGCGATCCTGAAGTTACTCTCGCGCGAGGGTGCGGGGCAGAGAGACCTGACGAACCCGGTAGTGCAGCAGAATATTCGGGACCAACTTAGAAATTCGCGGTCGCAGTTACTGAAAAGCGCGTACCTGGAGATGGTGCGGGACCAGGCGAAGGTTGAGAATTACCTGGCCGAAGAGATCTTTACCAAGGGCGCGAAGTAGGTTGCAGTAACACGTCGAACCTCGCTACTGTGCGTAGACAGGACGGTTCGGCGCGTAGATTGGATCGGGTGCGAAGTGGGTGGCCTCGTACAGGACACCGCCGTTTGCCGCGTCGCCGCAGAGATGAGCGTGCATTGCGGTCGTCTGCGGCTTGCCGCCGATGAAGACTGACAGAACCGTGGGGTCGATGCAGACGTTTTTGGGGTAGACCTCGCTGGAAACCCAACGCAGCTTGCTGGTAAGCTCCGCACCCGCGGCGACGACCACGGGCAGAACCACCGGACCGTTGCCGAGAGCGATGCCGTTGGGTTGGCGGCCGAATCCTAGACTTTGCAGCGTGGCCTTGAGCGGGCCGGAGCTGTTGGCAAAGGCGAGTTGCGGGATGGCGGGAACACGGCAGGCCGTGGAGCTGAGATTGCGCAGAACCACGAGGATGCCGGAGTGGCTCGTGCCGTTGAACGTGCCGTTTTCAGGATCGGTGGCGAGCGAGAGATCGCCGGGATCGCACATGCGGACGGTCGCCGCCGCCGGGGGCGGAAGGCCGGGAACCGCCTGGGCAGGGCGGGTCTTGAGGGACGTCTGGGCCTGAGCGGCAGGGCAGATAAGGGCAGCAGGGCAGCTTAGGGCAAGGCAGAGGAACGCAAGCGCGGCAGCAATCTTCATACGTCCCGTTCAGACACGGGAAGCCGGGACAGAGTTGTGCGCAGCGTCAGGAACGGCGGCCCAGCATGCCCCGTAGCGTGGCCCAGACGGAGCGGCGGCGGATGTAGATCTCATTGGGTTTCAGGCGTCGCCAACGGGTGTAGCCCAGCCGGCGCAGCGTGCGGCGGTAGCTCTTTGAGTTGAAGAGGTTTTCGACGATGAGAACCCTTGGCTGAAAGCGCTTGAGGTCGAAGCCGCGTAGGACCGTGAGCTCCCAGCCTTCGACGTGGGTGATGGGTGGCTGGTGCTGCGCCAAGAGGCACGATGCGGTCGATGTCTTGTTCAGCGGCCATTGGTTCAGTGTAGAGGCGGCGGGTGCCGGTCAGTAGTCGCCGCCGCCGGACTGCAGATTCTCAAAGCGGGTGAAGTCGGCGAGGTAGGCCATTTTGATGGTGCCGGTGGGGCCGTTGCGCTGCTTGGCGATGATGATTTCGGCCTGGCCTTTGATGTCCTCGTTCTCGCGGTCGTAGTACTCCTCGCGGTGGATGAAGCAGACGACGTCGGCGTCCTGCTCGATGGAGCCGGATTCGCGGAGGTCGGAGAGGAGGGGTTTTTTGTCGCCCTGGCGCTGCTCGGAACCGCGGCTGAGCTGCGAAAGGGCCACGACCGGGACGCCCATTTCCTTGGCAAGCGCCTTGAGGCCGCGGGAGATGGCGGAGACCTCCTGGTTGCGGTTCTCCGGCTTGCGTCCGCCTGGACCGGCAGCCATGGTCATGAGCTGCAGGTAGTCGATGAGGATGAGGTCGAGACCGCCCTCCTGCTGCTTGAGCCGGCGCACCTTGGCGCGCATTTCTGTCAGCGTGATGCCGGGCGTGTCGTCGATGAACATCTTGGAGCCCATCAGCCGGTCGAGGGCGTTGATGAGCTTCTGCTTGTCTTCGCGGGGCAGAAAGCCCGTCTGGATTTTGCGGCTGTTGACCAGCGCTTCCGACGCGAGCATGCGGCGCAGGAGCGATTCCTTGCTCATTTCAAGGGAGAAGACGGCGACGACTTTTTGATCGCGCACGGCGCAGTTTTGCGCGATGTTGATCGCCCAGGCGGTTTTGCCCATGGACGGCCGCGCCGCGATGATCATGAGGTCGGCCTTTTGCAGGCCGCTGGTCATGCGGTCGAACTCCGTGTAGTGGGTTTCAAGGCCGGTAATCTCGCGGCCCTGCTCGTAAAGCTGATCGATGGAGCCGAAGGACTCCGAGACGATCTGGCCGATGTCGGAGAAGCCACGCTTGATGGCGTTTTCGCTGATCTCGAGCAGGCGGGCCTCGACGGCACCAAGAACGTCGAGCGAAGATTCCGACTGGTCGGCAGCGCGGTTAAGGCCAAGCTCGCAGACCTGCATAAGCTGACGCAGAATGGACTTGTCCTTGACGATCTGGACGTAATTTTCGATCGCGAGATGCCGCGGCAGGTTTTCGTAGAGCGACGCAAGATAGCTCTGGTTGCCGATGGCTTCGAGCTCCTTGCGCTGCTCGAGCACGTTGCGCACGGTGGTGAGGTCGATGGCATGACCGACCTCGGACAGCTGGAGCATTGCGGAGTAGATACGCCGGTGGGAATCGAGCGAGAAGTCGTCGGCCAGCAGCTTGGCGCTGGCATCGGTGACGGCGACCGGATCACTCATCATGGCACCGAGGATGACGCGCTCGGTATGGACAGAGGCCGGGAGGCCGTCGCGCTCGACGATTTGGAGAAACGTAGCCATGGGGGACTTTCAGGCAAAGGCCACGGGGCTGTGGCGGCACCTTCAGCATAGCGGGAACAGCGACCGGCGAAGAGGCATAAAATGTGCCTTGAAGGTGGAGCAATCCGCACCCTTATCCGAAGCACTCCCACAAGGCCGCCTGTGGAAGTGTGGACAAGAAAGCAGCAACCCATGTCTCAGAAAGATGCCCTCTCGATTCCGTCTGCCGCGATGAAGGACCCGCGCTCGCTGGAGGTGCTGCGGGTTTGGATCGCACATGGGCAGCAGCACGTGGCCCTGGCGTTCGGCATGTGGGAAGACCCGGCCGCGTGGGGTTTGCTGCTGGCCGACCTGGCACAGCATATTGCGCAGGCGCACGCGCAGCAGGACGACGGCGTAAGCGCGGAGGATTTTCTGGAAGAGATTCGTGCCGGGTTTGAGGCAGAGATGGATGCGCCGACGGACGAGGTGAGTGGCGACGTGCAGTGACCTGTACCGATGGGCACACCCATCCGTGAGAGCTTGACTAAGATGGGACCTGTGCCGGCCATCGGCTACACTGCGATCACCCTGCATTGGAGCTCAACCATTTTGACCAGGTTCTGGCAAACCCCTCTTCGACTTCTGCTGGCCGTCTTTTTCGGAATTGTGCTGTTTCAGCGTTGCGGCCTGCCCGCACCGTTTGTGGTGGAGGGACAGCACCAACAATTTGTCGTGGCAGACGACTCGATGATCACGTTCCGGGTGGCCGCGAATATTGCGGCGCACAAAGGCCCATACTTCAACGAGAACGAACGAACCGCGGCGAACACGTCCTGCATGTGGCCGTATGCGATGGCCCCCGTGTTCCGAGTCCTGGCAGATCGGGGGCGATGCGTTCTGGCGCTTTCCATCCTTTCCTGCCTGGTGTGCGCCGTTGCAGTTGGACTGACGGTGTTCTGGACGAAGTCGCTGCTGGCAGCGGCCACCGCGGCGCTAACGCTCTATGCACTCCCCATGTTCCCGGCGTATGGCAATAGTGCTTGGGAACATCTTCCGCAGATGCTGCTGGTGACAATGGCCTTTGCAGTATTGCTGGGCCGTGTGAAATGGGCGGAGCGTTCGCGGCAGGGCATTGCCCTCGCGATTTTAGCGGTGGCGTTCTGGGTGCGTCCCGATACCCTGCCGCTGATGCTGCCGTTAGCGGTGGCAATGGTGGTCGAGCATGGAGCGGAGGCAAGGTGGAAGAACTATGCCGCCTTAGCCTTCGCCGCCGCGATGGTGGCAATCTACTTCGGAGTTCAGCACCACCTGTACGACACCTTTGTTCCAAACACGTATTACCTGAAGGTGCACCTGGGTGCACATGCATTGCTTGCCGGGGCAAGGTACTGGGCGGTCAGTGCGCTGGACAGTGGCATCACCCTGTTTGTGGTGGGCCTGGTCGGGTTTTACAGCGTGGACCGCGAACACTTTACGACGGATGAGCGCACGGTGCTGGCGGGCCTTGTCTTGCAGAGTGCATACATTGTGCTTGTGGGAGGCGATGTGTTTCTTTACGGCCGATTCTTCATCCTGATGGCACCGATTACCATCATGCTGTTCTGGGAGAAGTTCTGGTCCGGGTCAGAGACCCCAACAGCGCGGGTTGTACTCGCCTCGGTATGCCTGCTGGGAGTGTTTACGGCAGGCTTTCGCCAGTACCTGTTGACGGTAGAAGGAAGTCCACTGGTCTACAGACGGGACGGTGTCACAGCGACACCAGACACGGTGGCGAACCAGGTTGTCCTGACGACCTTTCTGCGGGACAGGATTCACCCCACGGATGGGCAGATCGGCCTGTTCTACCTGGGAGCGCTGGCGTTCTACCTGCCGGAGTATACGGTTGCCGACTTCCTGGGCAAGGCTGATCCAGTCATCGCACATGAACCGGTGAAATGGGGTCCGGTGGGCCACAACAAGTGGGACATCGAGCACACCCTGCGGGACCGGCACGTCAGCGTTGTGCCCTTCGATCCCATACCGGATGAGGTCGCGCGAGACGTGGTCGACCGGCGGCGGGACCAAGCCGGCCAGGCAGTGCTGCAACTGAGTCCGTACATGCAAGCGCATTACACATACCGCTCGGCACGAGAGCTTGGAAATCCTGGGACACAAGGCCTGCTGATCCGCAATGACCTGCTCGACCGGTTTCCCCTCGCGGTGGCGGTTTCTACAAAATAAGGCGGCCAGATGCGGGTTACTGCGGGTCGTCGGGACTGATATGGATCAGGCGAGGGTGAGAAGGACGACGGTGTGGTCGCTGGGTTTCTCCTGGGCGCGGGGGGATTTGTCGACTTCGCAGGCCTGGAGGCGCGGAGCGAGGGCAGTGCTGATCAGGAATTGGTCGATGCGGATGCCCTTGTTGCGCTGGAAGTTCTGGCGGAAGTAGTCCCAAAAGGTGTAGAGCTCGGCGGTGGTGGGGTTCAGGGTGCCCAGGGCGTCGACGTAGCCCATCCCGAGCATGGCGCGGTAGCGGTCGCGGGTTTCCGGCTGGAACAGGGCGTCGCGCGTCCAGTTGGCGGGCTTGTCGCAGTCGATGTCTTCCGGGATGACGTTGAAGTCGCCGCCGATGACGGTGGGGATGGGGTTGTCGCGCCAGGTGC